>JAXHVR010000014.1:16681-73894 GCA_034189005.1 Cyanobacteriota bacterium
AAGCGCGTCACCTTTTAAGCTTTTTGTAGAACAGGCGTCTCGCCTGTTATCTTTTTGTAGAACAGGCGTCTCGCCTGTTATCTTTTTGTCTCGCCTGTTATCTTTTTGTCTCGCCTGTTATAGCAATCCTAAACGATTTGTGACAAATTAAAAATTAATTGACAATCATAAAATTAGACGCGGGCGGCAGGGCAAACAGAACGGAAACGACATCTTCTGCTTGTTATCAACATTGGCCGCCCGAATGCTGTTGCCCCTACATATCCATTTTTGGCATAAGATTTTTTACACAACGGTTAGAGGATTGCTATATCCGTTCAGTTGTTAGTTTGCAGAAAACATTTATTTACAAATTTTCATCTGCCAAACAACCCGCTGTTCGTTCAAAAAAACCGGGAGGCCAGCCCAATTGTTCGGGAGTTTTAGCAGACTTTTCTAACTCCACTGCTTGATAAACAAGAACTATTTCTAATTCTAAATCTCCTATTTCTTGCGGCAATTGTACCGTCAATTTCCCATCCCTATCCGCACGGGTTTTGAACTTAATTGTTTTCGCGATTAATTACCTTCTGCTCGATGGAGCTAATTATATCCTGGTACTCCGGGCCCGGGCAAGTCCTTAACGATTTTAGTCATTTTTACGGAGAAAGGCACTCCCGAGACTGATGGCCAGAAGCCCAAGACCCATTTCGACCTTTTTGTGCGTGTGGATGCTCTTGCAAGAGAAACAGAGGAGTTAGAATAAAAGGAGTTAACCAATGAGGAAGGCCTATGACACGTCTGTATAATCGCGCCTTTGAAATTCTCAAAACTGAAGTCGATAGATGCGCCAATGCGGATCTAGCCGGTCCTGCGGCAAAAAAGATTGTGATGAAAAAATTGAAAAAACTGCGATCGCAATCTGGAGAACCGGCTACAGCGGGGGAATTCCGTTCTATAGTTAAGGAACAATATCCCAAATTTAGCGAAAAAGTCCTTCAAGATGCAGAAAAAGCAAACCGCCCCTCAATGACAGGGATATTCTTGGAGTTGACTGGTTTAGCACTTTTGGCAACTGCAGGACTGGTGTGGGTGGTGAACTTGCCTTATCCGATGATTCGCAAGCCAGTGGCCAAAACAGCGCCAATGTTATTGTTGCCCAGCTATATCAGTATGGACCATAACTACAAACAGGCAACAGCTTTAGTAGAACAAGCGGACCAATTAGTAAATAAAGCTACCAGCGCAGCCGACATTAATTTAGGCGCTAAAAAAGTTCAAAAAGCACAAACACATCTTGATGCTTTACCGGTTTGGTTTTTAGGATATTATCCCCAACGATACTGTACCTTTTTTAGTTGTTCTTGGCAGTTTACCTTAGATGAATTTGAAAGTGCCAGAAAACAAATAGGGCGGATCGAAGCTAAAACTTTTCAAGAAAAAAATGCTTTAAATCTATTGAAGAAAGCGGAAAAATCTATCGAAATTGCCAAACAACAATACAACGTTGGAGTGACGCCGCCAGAGAAAAAACAAGCGATCGCCGATTGGCAAGCGGCTATAGATGTATTAGAGGAAATAGCACCTTCTACTCTAGCAGGAAAAACTGCCCGTCCTAAATTAGCCGCCGCGAAACGAGACTTAAAACAAGAAGCGGGCTTAACTGCAGGCAACCAACTAAGCGGCAGTTTAATAGAAGCAGCAAAACAATTTGGTATGGCTGCTGCTGTGGCATCGCAAAACCCGCCCCACTCCGCAGGGCAATGGCAACAAATAGCAGATTTATGGCAAGAAGCCGTTAACCGACTAAAACAAGTTCGAGTGGATAACCCGGCTTATGTGGAAGCTCAAACTAAACTGGCACAATATCAAATAAATGTGGGAAATGCCAAGATTCGCCTACAAAACGAAAAAGATGCGGAAGCTGCCATGAAACGGGCTAAAAATTTAATTGCAGATTGGCAAAGATATGCTCTAAACGAAAATCCTAATATTGGCGTTTTAGCTAGCAAGTTACAGGAAATTATCAACCAGCTAGATTTGGTTAAAGCTGGAACCACTGTAAGTTCGGAAGCGCAAGAATTGCGGAAATTTGCGAATAATAAACTAAAGGAATTGAATAAGTAAAAACGTTCGTAGTAATCGCTTTAGCGATCGATCTATATGAATCGCTAAAGCGATTACTACAAGCGAGCCTACGAAGTTTACCCACACTTTTAGATATGCTGCTCTAGTAGGGTGCGCGCTGCGCACCCTACAGAAGACTTTTTTTTATTCCTGCTTGCTACAAAGGACTTTCTATTTCAGATTCTTCCACCACTAGCTGGAGGCGTTCTAATTCTTCCATTGTTTCTTCTGGGTCTTCATCCTTAGATTTTTTGATGTAACTTAACTTCATTTCCTCCAAGAGATCGGATAATAAAGATTGCAACTCCCTTAAAGTTTCCTCATCCCTAAGTTCATCCCGTAAAGAATCTTGGAATTGCTTGGTCAAACTATCGAATAAAACTCGCCCTTCCAGATCCGAATAAGAACTAGCCAAAACATCATAAGTCGCCTTAGCGATCCAATTTGCAAGTTCCTCGATCGCCTCTTCAGGAAAAGCGCCAAAAGCAGGAACGCTGCGGATAGTATCGTAAAAAGAAGAATCTTTAACCGCACTCTCTAGAGAGTGATGAAGTACCGCTTCCATCTGGGGTTGAACTGTCGGCAAAACCTTATAAATAGTTAATTGCATCAGGCGATCGGCGATCGCTTCAACCTCGTTAATATCGTTAACCTTAACCCCTGCTTGAGGATAAAGAAGCGCCCGGGCGAGGTCTCCATTTTCTACCGACTCTTGGGCGCTATTTATCAAGCGTAAAGTTACAAACTCCGCCACGCGATCGGATAAATAAGCAGCAGGTTCGTAAGTAACTTGAGCCAAAATCCCCTCTAAATTGATCGACTTAGCTTTATGCAGGCGAATAGTAACCGGAATTATTCGCAACCAACGCCAAACAGGAAGCAACAGAAAGACATCGTACCACCGACGCAAAATAGCATCGAACCAATTAAGATTAGGATTTTGGCGAGACATCGCGAAAGTTCTAACCAGAATATCTATAGCAAAAAATATTGCAAAATAAACATCAATCCGCCAAAAATCGTCTCTAAACTGCCCCGTATAATCCGTATTTCTAAAATAATTAGTAGCAAGTAAAGGAGCAATCTTGCTATTGAAAAAGTCTAATTCTGCATTAACGTCCCGCAGGCTTAAATAATCCCTACTCCAAAAAGTAATAAAAGCCTCCTTTGCAGAATCAGTACCAACACGTTCGCGCATCCGCCGTTGAACTTTAGCAAAAGTAGCAAACTTACTAGCTACCATAAAAGGATTTTCTTCGATTAAAGCAATGCTTTGGTAGCGCAGAGAAGCTAATAACTTTTTGGTAGTCGGAGATCCCAGACCGCTTATAGGTAATTGTGCCGCCAGTTCGTCGGCAGTTTTGAGATAGTTTTGGGTCTGGGGATGGGGTTCGATACCTTTAATCGGATCGTAAACCCGAACTAAACTGGGACTATATCTCAAATAAATGTCTCGTAAAGGTACATAACTGAGATTGAAAAGTCCCAGTATGAGATTGAAAAGCGCCGCTAAAGCAATTAGCTTTGCCCACCAAGGAACTTGGCGAGAAATTGTTGGGGTTTCGTATTTGCCAGTGGGTGTTAATTCTGCCATTTGATTATGTCGATTGTTTTGTAGGGGCAAAGCATGATGGCGGTCAATTTTATTGAAAACTAGAAATCTTTATGTCCATAAGCTTTGCCCCGTCTTTATTTTTACAAGAGGTCGAGGGATTTTTAAAAGATCGAGATTCCATCTAAAGGAATAGTCCCCATAAGATAGAAATAGTGACTTCTATTGTTTAATTCATTATGAGTTATTGCCTAAATCCCCAATGTCAAAACCCCCAAAACCGCGATGGGGTCCAATTTTGCGAAGCTTGCGGTTCAAAATTGCTCCTCAGAGAACGATACCGGGCCATTAAACCTCTCGGTAGGGGCGGTTTTGGTAAAACTTTTTTAGCGGTGGATGAGGATAAACCCTCAAAACCCCCTTGCGTCATCAAGCAGTTTCTCCCCCAAGGCAGCAATAACGCCCAGAAAGCGGCGGAGTTGTTTCAGCAAGAGGCCGTAAGACTCGACGAACTTGGCAAGCATCCCCAAATACCGGATTTGTTGGCCCACTTTCAGCAAGACAGCTATCAATATTTGGTCCAAGAATATGTGGACGGTCAAAATCTTGCCCAACAACTGAGCCTAACGGGCCCTTTTAACGAAGATGGGATTAAAAAGTTACTGGACGATCTCTTGCCGGTGTTAGATTTTATCCACCAGCATAAGGTGATCCATCGGGATGTCAAACCGGAGAATATTATTCGGCGCAATTCCCGACCGGCGAGGATGACTGGATGGGGAACGAATGTCGGGGAACTGGTACTGGTGGATTTTGGTGCGGCTAAGGTTTTTAACGATAGTGCCCTGCTGGAGGCGGGAACCATTATCGGTTCTCCAGAATACGTTGCGCCGGAACAAATTCGCGGTCGGGCAATTTATGCGAGCGATTTATATAGTTTGGGAGTTACCTGCATTTATCTGCTGACTCAGCTATCGCCATTCGATCTATATGATATTAATTCCGATCGCTGGGTGTGGCGGGATTATGCGAGCGATCGCGTTAGTTCTAAATTAGGTTTGGTCCTCAATAAAATGTTGGCAAGTAACCCCAACCTTCGCTATGGGTCTGCTGTGGAGGTTGTCGAGGAGTTGCGTGCTTTAGGTTTGTCGAAACAAAAAATAGAGCGATCGCCCTCTATCCCCTCTTCTATCCCCTCTCCAGTTCCATCTCGGCCCCCCACTCCCGCGCCAACTCCCCCGCCGGCACCTCGGCGGCGAAGAACCTCCCCAACCTTACCTCCACCAGAAGCGGGGGCATCTCTACCTACTCCCCAACAATCTAAATGGAAATGCGCTTTAACTCTAACCGGTCATTTCGACTCAGTGACATCGGTTGCCTTCAGTCCAGACGGCAAAACTTTAGCTAGCGGCAGTCGGGATAAGACTATAGAAATTTGGGATCTCAAACAGGGTAGGAGATGGTACACCCTAACCGGTCACGAAGATGCAGTGGAGGCGATCGCATACAGTCCAGACGGCAAAGCTTTAGCTAGCGGCAGTAGGGATAAGACTGTAGAGATTTGGGATTTAGACAAAGGTAAAAGATGGTACACTCTTATCGGTCATGGGGACTGGGTTTATAGCGTCGCCTTTAGTCCCGCCGAAGAAATATTAGCTAGCGCGGGTAAGGAGAAAAGTATTGAAATTTGGGATTTGAAAAAAGGCAAGCGCTGGTATAGTTTAGTAGGTCATTCAGACCGAATTTACGGTATTGCTTTTAGTCCCGACGGAGAAGTTTTAGCTAGTGCCAGTAGGGATAAGACTGTTAAAGTTTGGAACGTCAAAAAAGGTAGAGAATTATTTACTCTAAAAGGTCATGGAGACTGGGTTAGGACAGTAGCTTTTAGTCCTAGCGGCGCGACCTTTGCCACTGGTAGTCGGGACGGGACGATTAAATTGTGGCAGAATAATATCGGGCAGGAAGTATCGCCGCCCCTAAAGACTTTTAAGTTTAAAAATAGCGATGTGTTGTCTCTAGTATTTAGCAGGAATGAAGACTTTTTAGCTGCTGGATATCGGGATGGAAAGGTTCGTTTGTGGGAGGTGAAAACGGGGAATTTATTAGAAGTTATTAGCGGTCATTCTGACGAAGTTTTATCCGTTGCTTTTAGCAAAGATGGTAAGAGTTTAGCCAGCGGCAGCAGCGATAAATCTATTAAAATTTGGAGAATTAACAATTAACAATTGCCTTGGTGGTGGGGAAACAAGCTGGTTCGTAGTAATCGCTTTAGCGATTTATAAAGATTAATCGCTAAAGCGATTACTACAAGCGACCCTACGAAGTTTACCCATACTTTTAGTTAGCCTAGTGGTGCTACTACAGTGGAGGCTGGGAGTCGATGCGGCGCGCGATCGCTATCTAGTTCTTAATCTAGGTTGGGAGAGTAGAGACACCTGGAAAAATAGAAGGTAAGCGATCGCCTAGCTTCAATAGACCTCTTGCATAATTCGATTTTTATGTAGGGGCAAAGCATTTGGGAGACAATTTTTGTTGAAAACCAGAGGTTTTTATGTCCAAATGCTTTGCCCCGTCTTTATTTTTGCAAGAGGTCTAATAATAGTTATTGTCCTTTCATAGAAACTGTCGTTTCCGATCGTTTATACTTACCTAAAAGTCGTGCTTTACGCTGCTGCCGTATGTCTGTTTCTACCATAGCAATTAGTTCGTCTAATTCCAAGTTCCAAAGGTCTAACTGTCGGCAAGTTTCCCGCATATTCGCAACAGATCGGGCGCGGGTTTGAGGGTCGGGAATTCTGGGTTTGTCGTTCATAGTAAATTCCAATTCCTTTTAATTTCTAAAACGTTAGCTAGCGAGGCATCGGCGGCTGCCTCTGCGTCAATAGTTCCATACAACAATTCCTAGCATAGCAATTTTGAATAAAACCAAAGGTTGACAAATTGCCACGACCGTGTTAAAAGGGGCGGATAAGTAGTTAAGCCGACAGAATTAAAACTGTTTGTAGTAATCGCTTTAGCGATTGATATAGATAAATCGCTAAAGCGATTACTACAAACAAGATTTATGGTTCTAGAACGCTACTTGCGACCCACTACCAATTCCCCAAACCCAAACCCCCAAACCTCAAGCCAACAAAAGAACAGAACAGCCCATGCCTCAAACCATCGTAGTAAAAATCGGAACCTCCAGTCTCACCAACCGCCAAACAGGCAAACTCGCCCTCTCGACCATCGCCAGTCTCATAGAAACCCTCACCAAACTGCGCGAAAAAGGAAATAAAATAATCCTAGTCTCCTCTGGGGCCGTCGGCGTCGGGTGCGATCGCCTCGGCATAGCCGAAAAACCCCGCAACATCGCCATGAAACAAGCCATAGCCGCCGTCGGACAAGGCAGACTGATGCGAGTTTACGACGATCTCTTCACCACTCTAGGACAAGCGATCGCCCAAGTCCTCCTCACCCGCAGCGAACTAACCAGACGCAGCAGCTACGTCAACGCCAGCAACACCTTCCAACAACTCCTCCGTCTGGACATCATCCCCATCGTCAACGAAAACGACACCACCGCCATCGAAGAACTAAAATTCGGCGACAACGACACCCTCTCCGCCCTAGTCGCCAGTCTGGTAGAAGCCGACTGGCTGTTCCTGCTGACAGACGTAGATAAACTCTACTCCTGCGACCCCCGCAGCAACCCCAACGCCATGCCCATCGACCTAGTAAAAGGTATCGACGAACTGACCGAACTCCAAGTCAAAACCACCGACTCCGCCAGCGGTTGGGGCACTGGGGGCATGATTACGAAAATAGAAGCCGCCCGCATCGCCACCGGTTCCGGGGTGCGGACCGTCATCGCCGAAGGCAAGCAACCCCCAAACATTCTCAAAATCCTCAACGGCGAACCCCTTGGCACTCAGTTTGAAGCACAAACTCGCCCCGTCAACGCCCGCAAGCATTGGATCGCTAACGTCCTCGTCCCAGCAGGGAAGCTATACTTAGATGCCGGGGCGGTTAAAGCTATTTCAAAAAAAGGCAAATCTTTATTAGCCGCTGGCATCGCCAACATCGAAGGAGAATTCAACTCCACCGATGCGGTGGAGTTATGCGATAGCGAAGGCCAAGAAATCGCCCGAGGACTGGTCAACTACAGCAGCGCCGAACTCCGTAAGATTGGGGGAGCGCGATCGGAACAGATCGCCAAGATATTAGGCTACAGCGACCCCCCAGAAACAGTAATACATCGCGATAATTTACAATTAACAATTAATAATTAATAATTGAGCCTGTAGGTTGGGTGGAACGTAGTGGAACCCAACAGCAATTAACTTCAGATATCCCATTGAATTTGTAATCTGAAAAATGTCGCTCGCTGGTGGTTTTTTTATACATATAGCAATCCTCTAACCGTTGTGTAAAAAATCTTCCGCCAAAAATGGATATGTAGGGGCAACAGCATTCGGGCGGCAAATGTTGATAACAAGTAGAAGATGTCGTTTCCGTTCTGTTTGCCCTGCCGCCCGCGTCTAATTTTATGATGGTCAATTAATTTTGAATTTGTCACAAATCGTTTAGGATTGCTATAGCAATCCGTGCAGGGATTATGAAAAATTAGGGGGCCAGAAACCCGGTTTCTAAAAGATCGCGAACGATCTACGGCTTGCTAATTTACGAGACGTTAAAATTAAGCCTAATTGATATTTTACCCTCCATTCAATAATAATTGAGTTTTTTGTTATAACAACTCCAAAAGCTGTTATAATTAATTGTGTAGTCGGTCATAAGTATTGTTTTAACGTATAGATCGAGCTTGTAGTAATCGCTTTAGCGATTCATATCCATTAATAGCTAAAGCGATGACTACGAACGGCCACTACAGTCCCGGTCCCGTACTAATGGCAATTAACCGTTAATTGCGCCTGGGAACTTAATTATTAATTATTAATTATTAATTGTTAATTAGTAAAAGGCGATCGCTAGAAGAAAAAACTATGAGTTACTGCATCAACCCAACCTGTCAAAAACCCCAAAATCCAGACACAAACAAATTCTGTCAAAACTGCGGTTCTACCCTGGTACTAAGAGAGCATTACCGCATTATTAAACCTATGGGAACGGGGACTTTTAGTAGAACTTTTTTAGCAGTAGATGAAGATATCCCCTCCAAAATAACTTGCGCCATCAAGCAATTTTTCCCCGAAGCGGGGCCGGGCAGCAGCGCCTTAAAAAACCGCGATTTAGAAAAAGCATCGGAACTATTTCGGCGAGAAGCACTGCAACTAGACCGCCTGGGAAAACATCCCCAAATTCCCCGCTTATTAGCCTACTTCGAAATCCCTCCCCATCGATATTTAGTCCAAGAATTTATTCAAGGGAAAAATTTAGCAGAAGAACTGGCAGAAGGAGGTGTCTTTGACGAAACAAAAATTAGAAAATTGCTCAAAGACCTACTGCCAGTATTGCAGTTTATTCATAACAACCAAATAATTCATCGCGATCTAAAACCAGAAAATATTATCCGTCGCAGTTCTAGTTCTCAGTGGGACGGCAATTTGTGTTTGGTCGGTTTCGGTTCCGCGAAAGTTCTCTCCACCACGCCGACAATAAAGGGAGGAACGGCCATCGGTTCCCCAGAATATACGGCCCCGGAACAGTTGGTCGGTCATGCGGTCTTTGCCAGCGACATCTATAGTTTGGGGGCGATCTGTATAGAATTGATGACCCAGACAAACTCTTTTGACTTGCGGCGGGGGGAAAAGTGGGTCTGGGAGGAGTTCTTGCCGCGACCGGTCAGCGTTAGTTTGAGTAAGGTTTTGAACAAAATGTTAGAAACTTCTCTCCAGTCTCGCTACCAGTGGGCCGATGAAGTGTTGCGAGATTTGATGCAGACGGACGGCGGTTCCTGGGAAGAGGTGGAGACTCTCAAGGGTCACGCGGATAAGGTGAGAACTGTTGCTTTTGCCGCCGACGGTCAAACTTTGGTCAGCGGCGGGGAGGATAACAGTATTAAAATATGGAGTTTGGCGACGGGGAACCCGCCGAAGACTTTGGGGGGTTGGGTTTTCGGTCATTCTGGATGGGTGCAAGATCTAGCATTCAGTCCCGACGGTCAAACTTTGGCAAGCGGCAGCGTGGATGGAACGGTTAAGGTGTGGAATTTGGGAACGGGTAAATTAGTGAGGACTCTGGGGGGTTGGTTTGGAGGCGATCGGGATGCGGTTCAGGCGATCGCCATTAGTCCCGACGGTCAGATTTTGGCAAGCGCTTATATGGATAAGACGATTAAGGTTTGGTATCTGGCAAGCGGCAAAATGCGGGAAATTTTGAGGGGGCATAGTGCCTGGGTGGAGTCGGTGGCGATAAGTGCCGACGGGGAATTTTTGGCAAGCGGTAGCGGGGATAAGACGATTAAGTTGTGGGAGTTGGCGACGGGGAAGCAGATATCGACTATTAGCGGTCATGGGGATGTAGTTCGCAGCGTCGCCATTAGTCCCGACGGTCAGATTTTGGCAAGCGGTAGCGGGGATAAGACGGTGAAGTTGTGGCGGTTGGCGACGGGGGAATGGTTGGGGAATTTGGATGGAGGCGATCGGGTGAATGCGGTGGCGATAAGTCCCGACGGTCAGACTTTGGCGGCGGGAACCAGAGATGGTCGAGTTTGTTTGTGGAATCTTTTTACTTTGGAGGAGTTGGCGGTCTTGGAGTGCGAGGCGACGGTGAATGGGTTGGCATTTAGCGCAGATGGGGAGACATTAGCGGCGGGGTGTAGCGATGGAAGTATTGGTATTTGGCGGGTTGCGGGGATGGGAGGTATGGTTTGAGTTTGATGATGGCCCGAAAATGGCAAACGGAACTAAAGGCAGACTCGAAATTTGAGGGGCGATCGCTCTTTTTACTCTAAAATAGAAGCGATCGCTGCTATAATTGCCAATAGCATAACCGCATTTGACTTTTAATTCCGTCAATTATCGCCAAAATAAAAATGGAGGTAAAAAATGAACCAAGAAAGCACGACTTTTCTACTAGATAGAGACAAAAAAAAGCAGATATTGGCGATCGCCTCCACCACAAACAGCGATTTAAACCACATCCTCAACGAAGCAGTAACCGCCTATTTGGAAGTTAATGACTGGCAAGTTGAGGAAATTAAACAAGCTCTTGTGGAAGCTGACGCAGGAGACTTTGCCAGCGAGGAAGAGGTAGAAGCTGCATTTGCTAAAAAATTATAATTAAGGATAAAATTATGACCCAACAAGAATGCGCTAGTGCTTATCAAGAATTAGTAGAAATTCTCCGAGAATTAAACTTAGGCTGGCTAGTGGAACGAGTAGAAACAACTCTCCTGCGAGGTAAAGCTTTATTTAAAGAAACCAACGGCAAATCTTACCCGTATTTTGAACCATACAGCCAGCGAGAGCAACTTTTTCTACTAATTGATGCTGTTGAAAAAGCATTAATAGAAACCGTAGCGATGGAAGAGGAAATTGCTAAATCTTTAAGGGCAGAAAATATGGCTCCAAAAGTTGTTTGGGCAGACGATAGCGGTAAAAGCATTCACGATTATCGCCCAGAAATAATCTCAGTTAAAAAACAAAATGCTGATGTTTTAAAAGGTTTATTAGAAGAGTTGCGCCGGGATGCTTTAGCTAATGTCAATTAATTCGAGATTAAAACAAGCGATTAGTAGCTTTATAGGTGGCAAAATAGAACCTGGATATACCTCTGAAAGTAAAACGTCAGAACTTTACGTTAGATATATTTTGGAAATTTTGCTAAGTGCTGCCAATAATGAAGGAGCATTAATTTATTGTCAAGATGCTAATGGAGATGAGGCTAACTCTTATCTATTTCGGCGAAGTCCAGGTCAAATTTATACTAAAACAGAACCTTTTACTCATCTTGTTTTAGAATTTCCTGGTAAACCTTTATTAGAAGTTCATGTCGGCATAATGGTTCGGGGAATATCTGAAATTGCCCACGAGTGCGACATTGCTGTGTTAAATCGAGAAGAAGCTAACCGTTGTCGAAAAATTAGATGCGAACCAGATTGTTCGCGGGTATTAATTGCTATAGAATGCAAGCATTACGAATCTGAATTAGATTTAGATTTAGCTCGTTCTTTTATCGGACTAGCAGCAGAACTCCAAGTAGAAGGAGATTGCTATTTTGTATCTAATAGTTCCTCAGTGTCGGTTGGGAAGTTGCTGGCAACTCGCGGTTTAATTTGGGAATTGAATATTGCTCCTGGTAACACAAATAATGTGAATCGTTTGCGGTACTCTTTTCAACGTAATTTCAAGGATTTTAAGGCTAAATACTAACTTGAGGTGTTGGAGAATAGTCCCAGATAGCTTCGAGCCCTATTGGCGCAGTTGTGGGGGAGTTTGCATGGAGGCGATCGGGTGAATGCGGTGGCGATAAGTCCCGACGGTCAGACTTTGGCAGCGGGAACCAGAGACGGTCGAGTTTGTTTGTGGAATCTTTTTACTTTGGAGGAGTTGGCGGTTTTGGAGTGCGAGGCGACGGTGAATGGCTTGGCATTTAGCGCAGATGGGGAGACATTAGCGGCGGGGTGTAGCGATGGAAGTATTGGTATTTGGCGGGTTGCGGGGATGGGAGGTATGGTTTGAGTTTGATGATGGCCCGAAAATGGCAATAGGAGAATATATGAAGAAAGTTTGAAAAATCAAGTAAAATATTGAGTGAAAAACAGGGAAGTTTTTTTCTGCTATGGCATCCACTAATATCTAATCTGGAGTATCTAAATAACTGGGAGGTCAAAATGAACGAAGAAAATATTAGATTTGTAGTAGATAGAGACAAAAAAAAGCGGATATTGGCGATCGCCTCCACTACAAACACCGATTTAAACCACATCCTCAACGAAGCAGTAACCGCCTACGAGTAAGTTAATAACTGGCAAGTTGAGGAAATTAAACAAGCTCTTGTGGAAGCTGACGCAGGAGACTTTGCCAGCGAGGAAGAGGTAGAAGCTGCATTTGCTAAGTGGCAAGATGGAAATTAAGTGGTTGAGAAATGGGCTGCTAGATACAAAAAATAGTTTTCGAGAGGAAAAAAAATAAATGTTAGGTTTTGAACGCATAACTTTCGATTCCAAAATAATGGCAGGGCAAGCTTGCATTCGCGGAATGCGAGTTCCGGTTTCATTAATTTTAAACTTAATTGCCAACGGAAAAAGTTCGGCAGAAATTATCGAAGATTATCCCTATTTGGAACCAGAAGATATTCACCAGTCGTTAATGTATGCTGCTTGGTTAAGCAGCGATCGAGTATTTACCAAATTGCCGGAGAAAGTTTAATGAAATTTTTGGCAGATATGGGAATTTCTCCGCGCACTGTTAATTGGCTAAAATTTAATGGTTATGATGCAGTGCATTTAGCTGATGAGGGTTTAAAAAAACTACCCGATGATGAAATTTTAGTTAAGGCAAACAATGAAGGCAGAATTGTGGTTACATTAGATTTGGATTTTGGTTACTTGTTGGCTATAAGTGGGGCAGAATTGCCGAGCGTTATTTTGTTTAGGCTCGGCAATAAAAGTTATGAAGCTATTAATCTACGTTTGGCTGAAGTTTTGTCTAACTGTGAGGAGGCTTTAGAAGCAGGCGCAATTATTTCTGTTAGTAATGATGCTATTCGAGTTAGGCAGTTACCGATCTAATTAAAGCTATTTATATTTTTGCGATCGCTCTTCTTTCAAAAACAATCCCCCGTCAATCCATTTACACATTAAAAAAGAGGAAAAAACCATGAATGCAAAACAACGATTAATTCTAGAAATAGAAAATTCTCCAGACTTTATCGTTCGAGAAGTCCGTAAATCTTTATTAATTGCCAAAGCACTCCGATGCTCGCGAACAAGCAAGAATACTCCTAAAATCTTCCGAGAGTGAGGAGAACTCCGATCGCTTTCTAGAACCATCGATCGAGTTCGTAGTAATCGCTTTAGCGATTGATATAGATAAATCGCTAAAGCGATTACTACGAACTGTCACTACATCTTTACCACTACCCAAAAAGTGAAAGAATTTACTTCCTCTTGTTTCCATAACTATTACGGCAATAAAAGGCGATCGCTCCAGACGGTCAGACTTTACCAGTAGAAGGGATGGCCTACTTTTTTGTGGGATAAATTGGCCATTGGGCAGCCGGGGACCGCAGTCGCTCGGGTGGCCTTCAGCGGTGACGGAGAGATTTTAGCGGCGGGGTGTAGCGATGGAAGTATTGGTATTTGGCGGATAGCGGGGATTGGAGGTTTTATCTAAATTCTAAATAAAAAAAAGTTTGTTTGGGGGGTTGTCATTTTGGGAAAAGTCGTGTTAAGCTAAATGACTGTTAAGGGCGTATAGCTCAGTTGGTTAGAGCGCCACGTTGACATCGTGGAGGTCACAGATTCGAGTTCTGTTACGCCCATTTTTTAATAGCCTGTTTTTTTAACCTGTTTTTTTTAGGGGCTGGTACGATCTTTTTCTCTTGGAAATTACGAAAGGGGAAAGAGCTTTTCGCTGCCCGTTTCATGTGGCGCAGCGTTGCTGATGCAACATCGCTTCGCTGCCCGGAGAACTTTTCCCTCTCTTATCCGCTTGCGGCAAAAGAGAATTGACAAGATTTGGCGGTAAAATCAATAAAATTAATCCACCGCTTTTGACTTTACCAGCGAAGAAGGGGTCGAAACGGTATTTGCTAACTCGATTTATAGAAATTCAAAGCAGATTCCCTGGTGCTAAAATAAATGAAATTGACTTTCAGACAAAGATGACCGACTCTTATACCCCCACTAAAAAAGCCGTCAAAGCTACTATTAATTTAGGAGATATCCCCATCGATGTTTATCAACTCCCAGATGGAAGCTATCAACTCTACATGGAATCGATTACCGATGCGATCGCGCAAGAAAATAAAGACCTCTTGCGTTTTATTAATGGAAAATCGGAACAAGCTTTGCCGTTTAAAGGATATAAATTAATCGATGCCCCCACCATCGAAGAAGAAGAGCAACTCTATATTAAAGCGGTTCCAGTTCGTTTGGCTGCTGCATATTGGTTTTATCGAGCAATAAAAGGAAATAAAAAAGCCGCCGCCATCGCTGGGGCTTGCATGGAAGAATCTATCGAACGTCGCGCAGATAAAGCCTTTAGCCTTCAACGAACGGATGCCGAATACAACAAGCGTTTTACGGAAAGGAAGGAAGAGATTTTGAGGGAAAATCGAGAAGAAATTATCGACAGGCGGCTTCCTGGAGACGATTGGTATTTCCCCGATGGAATTAATTGATAGTAATAATAACTTAAATAGCCTTAGTTTAGAGGAAGGGCGATCGCGAACTGGGTGTGGTAGTCCCCAACGAGTAGCGACGGCATTACTAGCTAGATCCGAATAATATTAATTAACAATTAATAATTAATAATTGAGTGTTGGTGCGGTAAGCTTGTTCCGCCTTGCATTTCCCTTTTGCCTCTCTTTATTTTTTTATGGTTCTTTATTGCGACTTGATATAAGGAGGCGATCGGCCCTTATGGGTCAAGTTTTGACATAAGAAAACGGGATGAGAAATATCGTATTTCTCATCCCGTTTTCTTCGCTCAATTTTTGATGAAGCAATATGTCAAGCCTTAATTAGCTATTTTTCTTGTTTTGACGGCGGCGAAGGATTGCCATTGCCGCTGCTACTAGGCCTAAACCTGCAAGTGTAGCTGGTTCGGGAATGTCTGCCGCTTCGAGGTCTGATACTAGAATCACGAAATCGTTGTAATCGCTGTCGCTAATACTATTATCTAGGGACAAGTCCTCGAAACCAATAATCCAATCGTCTCCATCAAAGTTGCCAGGCCCCGCTCCAAAAGGAATTTGGAGATCTACGCTGCCATCTCCCTGATAGACGACAGACTGTTTGTTGCCATTTTCGTTGAGGGCATCTTCCGTGTAGAAGTACTTATTGCTTTTGGTCTTGAGGAAGAAGCCGAACTCGTTACCGAAGTCGTTGTAAACCGTGTCATTATATTTTGCGACACCGTTACCAGCAAACAGCAACGTAGCACTATTGGGAAAGGGAGCTTCGCTGCTGGGAGTAGCTGCGCCATCGAATAAGGTAATTTTGGTTCCTGGAGATCCTTTCTTGTAGATACCGAACTCGTTAAAGTCTGCATTACCCGCTACCTCGAACATTAAGTTGCTGGTAAAGCTAGAACTGGCATTGGGCATGAACAGTTCGACTGCGGATTGGTCGCCGACAGTGTCGATGTCTCCGCTGGTGATAATTCCGTCTAATAGACTTTCAAGGGAACAATCCGCACGATAGTCGCAAAGCTTGTGATTGTTATCATCGCTAGTGTCGAAGGTTGCTTGAGCAGTAGCAGATTGAGGGGCGATCGCCACTGTTCCGAGGGCGACTGCTAGGGTTGCGGTAGATGCGAAAAAGTTTTTAGCGTTTAACTTAAACATGGTAGTTGTCTCCTTATATCGATGTCTAATTGTATTTGAACTGTTCGGGGAGGGGCTTTGTTAGGGCTTCTTCTCAAATCCCATCGACTGTTATTAATAAACCAACAGAAAATGGGTAAGCTGTTTCTTGTAGGTATTTTACTCACTTGAGGGTCTAAACCTTAAAGCCACGCTAGAATCACTATGGCAGGAAGTTCTTCCTGAATTAGTTATTTGAGTATTTACTCGGTTAAAGCGGACTTTTTTTCTGTCCTCTCCCCTACTCCTCTCGGTTCTTACTTACCATCTTACCCCTTGACTGAGAATCTTTAACAGATGCACTGCTATCTTTACAGAAACTTCATAAAAGTCACTGTTGTGTAAAAAATACCTACGATATCAATATTTGCTCTTGACTTAACACAACATCTGTCGTACAATAAGAAAAAATAGATCGATAGTTAAGTAAAAGCGATCGATCGGTCGAACTTAAGCTCCACACAAGCTCGATCCGGTCCGCGAGACCTCATGCTCTAGGGAATCTCTCATTGTAAAAAACAGAGTTAGACCGGTAAGTATTAGTCGATACTGGTATTCTTCTCTCCTTTTTGAGGAGTGGTATGGCTATGAGTATGAAGTAACAAACAAAATTTGAAAGGCATCCAAAGTGGCGAGTGGGGAATGCCGATCGCTACTTATGTAGAAAGATGCCGTACAAACCGCCATCCCACATCAACAGGCTAAACCAATAAAATAGAGATAAATAACCTTTTGCAAAAGGAGGACAACTCATGGCAAATACCAGCAATTTTCGTCAAGCATTGCGCCAGGCCAAAACTCAGTCCCTAGTTGGCCCTAACGTCATTGCCAACGCCCTGCCCTATCTCGGCGGCGGCCTGATCTTAACTGCGGCGGGAACCTTCGGCGGCCTGCGAGTCCTCGAAACCAACCCAGGAATGTTTATGACCACATTCTGGGTTGCCCTCGTAGTGGAGTTAATACTATTCTTCGTCGCCCGAGGTATCGCGGAAAAAGGAAACAACAGCACGGCCCTGCCTTTATTGGCAACCTATAGCCTGCTCTCCGGTTACACCCTCAGCGGTTTAGTATTCGTGGCCTTGCGGAGCCAAGGCGTCGGCATCGAAGGAATTGGCTTCGCTGCCCTCGGCTGCGGCGTGGCTTTTATCGCCGCCCGCCAAATAGGCTCTAATCTGTCGGAAGAAGACGGCATGGCCTTAACCAAAACTGTCAGTTTGGGAATTATTGGCCTGCTGGTGGCTGTTGTCGGACAAGTAATCTTTGCCTTTTTTGGCGTCGGTACGCCTAACTGGCTGGAAATAGGCATCTCTGGCGTCGGCGTGTTTCTCTTTGCCGGTGCGGCGGTGGTAGATTTTTACATTCTGCCCCGCAGCTACCGCGACGACCAATACCTGCCGGCTGCCCTCTCCATGTACCTGACTTACATCAACTTATTTGTCTTTATCTTGCGGCTTTTGATTGCCCTGAATCGCGATTAAGGCCTTTGGCTTCACCGCCAAATCCCAATAAACGATAAATTAGAAGGTAGTGCTGCGAGAAATTCCTCTGGACTTTCTCTGGCGGCACTACCTTTTCGATTAAGGGATTTCCAATGCTTTGCCGTAGGACGGGCGTCCCGCCTGTCTGGGGCGGGATACCTGGGCCGATAGCAGGCGGGACGCCTGCTCTACGAGTTGGGTAATTTGTTTTTTGGAATCCCCTAAGTTTCCGATTTCTATACCTATTAATAAAGAAGACTAAAGAGCCTGTATGGACACCCAAGAAATCAAACGTCAAATCGAAATCATGTCCCATCGTCTGGGTGCAACCCAGGACTATCTTTGACTTGCCCGCGCTGAAGGCTAAAATTCGCGACCTAGAACAACTGGCCGCACAACCGGCATTTTGGGAGGACCAGATCGCCGCTCAAAAAACTCTCCAACAACTCAATGACTGTAAATCTAACTTGCAGCAATACCACCAGTGGCGAAGCTGTCTCGAAGATACGAAGGCGATCGCCTCACTGCTGGAACTAGAAACGGACGAATCTCTCCTCAAAGAAGCCGAAACTAACATTTCCCAACTAAACCAAGAATTAGACCGCTGGGAACTTCAACAATTACTATCGGGCCCCTACGACGAAACCGGGGCAATTCTCAGCATTAACGCAGGTGCCGGGGGCACTGACGCTCAAGATTGGGCCGATATGTTGCTGCGGATGTACACCCGTTGGGGGGAAGAACGAGGTTACAAGGTTCGCCTGGCAGAACTTTCCGAGGGAGACGAAGCGGGTATCAAGTCTGCAACTCTAGAAATAGAAGGGCGCTATGCCTACGGTTATCTCAAGGCGGAAAAAGGTACCCACCGCTTAGTTAGAATTTCTCCTTTTAATGCCAACGGCAAGCGGCAAACCAGTTTTGCTGGAATCGAAGTGATGCCTATCCTGGACGATTCAATAGAACTGGAAATCCCAGAAAAGGATTTAGAAGTTACGACTTCTCGCGCTGGGGGTAAGGGGGGCCAAAACGTGAATAAGGTGGAAACGGCGGTGCGCCTGGTTCACCTCCCTACTGGCATTGCCGTGCGCTGCACCCAAGAACGCAGTCAGCTACAAAATAAGGAAAAGGGCATGGCCTTGCTCAAGGCTAAGTTGTTGGTGGTGGCGAGGGAGCAAAGGGCTCGGGAGATTAGCGACATTCGGGGGGATATGGTGGAGGCTGCCTGGGGCAACCAGATCCGCAATTACGTTTTCCATCCCTACCAGATGGTTAAGGATGTAAGGACTGGAGTTGAAACTCCTGCGGTTGATGATGTGATGAATGGAAAGTTAGAGGAGTTTATCGAGGCCTATTTGCGGCAGGAAAATCAGATAGTCGAGAGTCAGTCGGCTTAATAAAGATACGAATGGGGGGCAATGGTTTTTTGCCGCCCCATTTTTCATTTGTGTTTAAAATAAAAGCAATTGTTGTTAATTATTAATTATTAATTATTAATTGTTAATTGTTAATTGTTCCCATGTCCAAGGTCTATAACACGGCAGAATTGATCGAAATTTTAGCCCGAGAGCGTCAAGCTTGTCTCAAGGGGCAGCGCTATAAGTTGGCTGCTAATCCTTTTATTGGCAATCCAGTTGTTGACCGTTTCCTCAAACCGGACGGTTTCCAGAAGTTCGCTGCTTATCAAGATTTTCGTCTGGCCGTTCATAGCTACCAGAGAGAGTATCTGGTTTCTGGCATTGTTTGGCGAGAGGTGAGCGTCAATCAAAAAACTCTGCGCTTTCCGGTGGTGGACGATCAGTTAATTGCTTTGTCTGGGGATTTGGATATTCTTAAGGGGGCGAAGGCTTCTATTTTAGATTTCTGGGCCCGGGCGACGGTGGGGATGGATTTATATTTGAGCGTTAATAATGGTAAGGATTATCGTCAGATTCTCGCTTCGGAGATAGAGGCGATCGCTGGTCGCACGGAATGGGCAAATATTTTTAAGTGGGAGAAGTCCAATTTCTTAGAAATGTTATTGCAGTTGGGATGGGGAAAACCGGAGGAGGCTGCCTATCGTCGCGGATGGCCGGCTTCTGGTAGCGAGTATATTCATGCGGTCAAACCGGGGAAGTTACCTATCTGTTGATATTCAGTTGGCGATCTTCAGCGTCCGTCCAGAAGGTGCGGTTTTGATTGCAATACCTTCGCCATTTATTTTTTTGTAGCTTCTTGTCGGTAGCGGGCACGCGAAACCCAACATCTTCGCTAGGTTTCGCTAGCCCAGAAGGCGCGGTTTTTAATTTATCTATTTACTATCCAACTCTCCCTTCCAACTGACACAATAAGTACCCGTGCAAAATTAATTGGACAGACGCTCGCAGGCGAGACGCCTGTTCTACGGGGAAATAAAAAATCATTTTATGTAAATATTTTTGCCTACCTACTTATCAAATCAAACCACTCCTTCTCATCGCTCCAAACTTGCACCGTTGATAACCCTTTTTCCCCCAAATATCCCTGCCACTGGAATTAGATTTTTGGATGCCATTATTTCTTTTTTAGACGCACTGCGGGACCGTAAGCCCCTTTAATATTTTGTCATTTCGGGGAGTAAATTTCCAATTTATAGTTAAATTTACTCCCACCGGATGGAGAGGCATCTCAATTTAAAATTAAGAAACCCGGTTTTTAATAAAAACCGGGTTTCTGGGCTACCGATGAATATCCGATGTCTGCGGGTGTCTGACGCTTGCGGGGAGGGTTTTGAGTATGAGTATCAGTATGAGTATGGGTATGATATAATAGATTTGGTGCAGCCAATTAAAGATGGACCGCTAAAATTTTGAATTAGTGCAGTCAAGGGAGTATAAACCAATGAGCGAGAAACAACAACCTTCTTTCTGGGACTCCGTTAGTAAAAAAGCAACGGAGGTAGGAGAAAATATCGGCAAAAAAGCATCCGAAACGGGGAAGACAACGATCGAAAAGGCTGCGGAAGCGGCTAAAAAAAAGACATCGGAAGTAAGAGAAACGATCGCTAGCAAAACTATCGATGTCAGCAAAACTGTTACGGATAGCGTCAAAGATTCTTGGGAAACTACTGTCCGACCGGAAGGAAAAGAAGGAGCAGAAATAGACGATTGGGATAGGAGCGATTCGGAAAAAACAGCAGATGAAAATGATTGGAATACGAGCAATTCCCAGGAGATAGAGGTTGAAGAAGAAGAGGAAGAAGAAGAGATTTATCATGTTTTTATTAGCTATCAAACTGCGGTGGAAGGTGGAACTCAAAAAGTTACTTTGCGATCTGGCAAAAGCTATGATGTCAACATTCGCAGGAATACTACGGAAGGAGCCAGTTTGCGGTTGAGAAAATCCGGGCTGCGAGGTAACGATGCTTATTTAGTTTTGCATACTTTGTACGACCCAGAAACTAATATCGATCGCCGCATTAATAAGATTGTGGTTCGCACCCCTATCTACGACCGCAGTAAAACTAGATGTTTGGAAGCTTACAATAAGGTTAATGCTGGTTTGTACGCGGAAGATTTAGCAGCTTTAGATTTACTAGATTTTGCGATTTCTTTATCAAATATAGAATCTGCCGTCGGTTTGCGCTACAAAATTGCGAGCGAAAATTCGAGATGGTTGGGAACTGATAAATATGTCGAAGAAAAAATAGAAACTGCTAATTTAACTAACTCCGAAAGACAGTGGTTAAAAATTACTTATAAATATATTAAACTGGGAGAACCAGTTCCTAATTTGGTTGCTTGGGAGCAGTTAAATTCTATAGTTTTAAATGGCGATATTCCCAGACTGCTGAAACAAAAATATTTGTTAGCCAGCGCTAATTCGATCGCCCTGAGAGTGGATATGAAAATAGTGGATGGCATCGGCGGCAGCCCGGAGATTAGAGAGGGCGATCGCCGCAAATATATTTCAGTTTATCATCAGTTAAGGCAGGGCAAAAAACGACCGGAATTAGCAAAACTAGAAAGGTTAGATGCGGCCCTATTTAATTCGGATATTCCGGGTCTATGTTTGATGGTTTATAAACTTGCGCAGGAGAGACTTTTAGAAGTTAATGAAGATGTTCCGGCAACGGAACATTTTCAAGCAGCATCCACCGCATTTAAGAAAACCAAAGAGTTGGTAAATACTGCCAATAATAAAAATGCCAAACATATTTTTACCGATACCGCCGTCAATATGAATATGCTGGCAAATGCGGCCTATAATTCTGTAGCTGGAGGCGGTTTGGGAGTATTGGAAGGAGTTACAGCATTAAAAGGTGGAGAAGCTTTGGTGGCGGCGGCGGGTTTGGTGGCGATCGCTGCTGCTGAGGAAACTACCGTCCAAGAGAAAGTCCGCTTGGGAATTCAAAAGAGCAAGGGTTTTTCTCCTCCTATAGTTTATGAATATTTTAGGCAAAATATTAACGGTAATGGTTGGCTAACTGGCAATAAAAATAGGAAAGGTTTTGCGGAATTATTAGGAGTGGATGGTTTGTTTAGAAACAAGCAAGAAGTAGAACAAACTTTTAAGGATTTGGAGATTGAGCTTTATAGCAATTAATAATTAATAATTAATAATTAATAATTGAGGACTCTAGGTTTGGTGGAACGGCTAAAATAGTGGGTAAAGCAAAAGTTCGTAGTAATCGCTTTAGCGATTTATAAAGATTAATCGCTAAAGCGATTACTACAAGCTAGCCTGCGAAGTTTACCCACAATTTTAGTATCTAAGAAACCGCGCCTTCTGGACCCGGAATGTTTCAGAGGATTTCCCCGTAGAACAGGCGTCTCGCCTGTTCCATACATCTAATTAATTTTGCACGGGTACTTAAACAACGTTTGGCAAGTTGTCCGGGAGTGGTATAGTAACAGCGAGAGTAATCCAACTTTTATAACCATGACAGAAAATAAGGTACTGGAACTTGCCAAACAGTGCGACGTCTGGGCGATCGCTTCTTTATTAAACACTCGACTTCAACCCCAAGGCATCGTCGTCAAAATCAGCCTCTCCAGGAACGAGATAGCAGTAATTTTAGAGTCTAACCCGGTTCCAAAACCAGGGACGGAAGTTGATTTTATTTTCAACACGATTAAGGATTTAGGCATAGAATCTCTCGAAGAACTTAAAGTCTGCGGTTGGCAAACTGGCAGCAAAGAATCTGTTTGGCAAAAACAATTGAAGTTAAAAGAATCAATAGAACCCGAAACTACTTTAAATTCCCCTTATGTATTTGTAGATTTAGAAGTCAGCCTCGAAACTAAAAATATTTATCGCATCGGATGGCTTGCTGGGGCCACTGAAGAAGATATTGATTCCAATAATTTAGACTTAGCTTACCAACAGCTTAAAGAGTTAAAAGAAAAGGGCTTAAAAATATGCGGTCATAACTTCCGACGCTTCGATTATTCTTATTTAATTAAAGCCTATCCCGAACTGGAACCCTGGGAGGCGATCGATACTTTAGAACTGTCTATTTTAACCTTTCCCCTCGAACTTTCCCACAAGTTAAACAAACAATATAAAGAAAGCGAAGAAGCTGCTAATAATCCCCTCGAAGATGCCAGAGAAACTCAACAACTGCTAGATAAAATTATCGCCGAGTTGCGCTGGAAGCTGCCATCCCTTCAACAAGTTTATAGTTGGCTGTTAACTTGCGGGAATTCAGATGCCGATAAAGCATATCGGCAGTTTTTTGATTATTTAGAATTCCCCTCCAGAGAAGAACCAGAAATAAGCCAACTCCCAGAAGCAGCAATAACAGGAATTGAGCTTTCCGAACTAGAACAATTATGCTCTGAAGCTAAAGATTTAGACTTCGATCGCCGCTTATCTTTAGCCGCCCTTATTTCTTGGAATTACGAAAAAAATATTACAGCACCCAATAGCGATTATCCAGCCTGGTTAAACTATCTGCCTGGGTTTGAAAATGTCTTGGGAAAATTGCAGATATTGCCTAATTTTTATAGTTACTTAGAGAGATTTAAAATAGAGAACTTTCGGGGCAAACAAAAAGAAGCGATCGCTGCCATTTACCGCCGCCAGCGACCCTTGATTGTTATGGCAACCGGTAGCGGTAAATCTCTGTGCTATCAACTTATTGCCTTAATGCTTTTTGAGGAAAAACAAGCTTTAACTATAGTAGTTTCTCCCCTACAAGCCTTAATGGCAGACCAGGTACGAGACTTAGAAACGCAAAATATTAACTTCGCTACCTTCATCAACGGCAATATTTCAGTTAACGAAAGGGCATCCCGTTTGGAAGAATTAAAAGCAGGTAATAAAGGATTGCTCTATATCAGTCCAGAACAGTTGCGATCGCCCACCATTCGCCTCCTATTACAACAGCAACTACCGGCATTTTGGGTAATAGATGAAGCCCACTGTATCAGCGAGTGGGGGCACGATTTTCGACCCGACTATCGCTATCTGCCAAAATTCCTTCAAGAACTCTACGAAGAACGCCCCCAGCCTCTTTTAGCATTAACCACCGCCACCGCTACAGTTAAAGTCCAAACCGACATAAAAACACTCTTTGCTTCCTATAATTTAGAGATAAATAACATTATTTCCGATATTAGCAACCGCCCTAATTTAGACTATCAAGTAATTTCTAGTAACGGTCGTAATAAAGAGCAAATTGTTCTCCAAGAAGTAGAAAAGTATCTCCAGGAAGGAGGCAGCGCGATCGTTTATACCGCCACGCGAAAAAACGCGCAAAAATTGTCAGAAAGACTCAACCAAGCAGATATAGAAGCGCGATATTATCACGGCAAATTACCCAAAGGCGACAAACAAGAAGTATTGCAAGAATTCAAAGCCGGAAATCTCAACGCAGTAGTCGCAACCTGCGCTTTTGGTATGGGAATTAATCGTCCCGACGTCCGGGCGGTAATTCATCATAGCATGAGTCATAATTTAGAGGCTTATATGCAGGAAACCGGCCGGGCGGGAAGGGATGGCAGCGAGGCAACTTGTCTTCTTTTATTTGACGAACAAGATGCCGAAACTATCTTTTATCTCCAAAGTCAAATGCAATTAAGCCAGGCGGATTTAAAAAATATTTTCCTCTCTGCAAGAAGCATCAGCAAATGCATCCACAAAAAGCAGTCTGGAGAATGGTTTTGGGCGACGGTTAACGAGATTTTTCAGACTGGCGAACTTGGCGACAATGAGTTTGCTTCCGCCCCAGAATATAGGGATATTAAAATTAAAGTTGCTCTCCAACATTTGGAAAATTTTGGTTTGCTGGAAAGGGCGGAGAATTTATCTGCTTACATTCGCTTTGAATTGGTAGATGAAACAGAAAAGGAGTCGCAAAAAAGGTTGAAAGAATACTGTCGGCAAAAAAATATTTCCCGAAGTAAGGTCAAGCCGTTTTTCAAACTTATTAAAGCGATGCATTTAACTAAAGCTTATTACACGGAAAAAGAAGAACCAGTGCCTCTCGATCGCCTAAGCGACGAGTCGGGCATTAATCCCAAAGACTTGCCCCGCAGCATTCGATCTTTGCAAAAAGCCGGGGTTGCCAGCGCCAAAATTCCTTTGAGTTTTTTATTGAATAAAGAAATAAAAGGAGATGCTAAGACTAATTTCAATCGCATCCGTGGCTGGCAAGAACAACTGTTAGAATTGCTGCTAGAAATTCAGGAAAAAAAGGAAAGCGTTCGGGTTAATTTACGCATTCTCGCTACTCGCCTGGACCCCCAACGCAAGCAAAAAATTCGCGCCGGCAGCTTGAGAGATATATTAGAAGGCTGGAAAGCTTTGGGTTGGATTCAATTAACAGTAAATCGCGACTTTGCAGGCATTAAAGGCATCGACGCTGTAGCGGACAATTTAGGCTACCAGCAAGAATTAGCTGAAGCAGTAATAGAGGTTCTCTACGAGAAATTGTCCGCCAAAAAAGGCACTCGCTTGCTGGTTGGATATGAGTTAGAATTATTGCTAGAAAATGTTAATAAAAAAATCTATCCCAGGACCATAGATGAGAAAGAATTATCGGCTATCTTGCTCTGGCTGCACCAGCGCAAATTACTCAGATTAACTGAAGGTTCTAATTTATTTCATCAAGCATTAAAAATTAAGGTGATAAAAGGGGCGCGGGAGACGAGTATTGGTAAAGGATATCAAGAGCTAAAGGATTATTATGCCGAACAAAATCGCCGCACTCATCTGATGATGAAATACGGCCGAACTGCCGACTCTAAAGCAAGGCAAAAGTTGGTGGAAGATTACTTTAATTTATCGGAGAAGCAGTTTAATAAAGTTTACTCAGATTTGGCGAAAGCCGACGCGAAATTGCCGATAATTCCCTCGGATTACGATCGCATCATGGGAGATATTAATGCCGCCCAGAAAGAAATTGTTTTAGCAGAAAATCCGGCTTTATTAGTAATAGCCGGCCCCGGTTCTGGAAAAACGCGGACTATAGTTAGAAGAATTGCTTATTTAGTTAAGGTAAAAAGGGTCGATCCGAGTCGGATTTTAGTATTAGCTTATAATCGCAATGCCGTGGGTGAATTGCGGTTGAGATTGCAGGAATTAATCGGGGCGATCGCTGCTAGATTGCGGGTGTTTACTTTTCACGGTTTGGGGTTAGCGATTTTAGGCTGGGCACCGGGGCAGCAGCTATCAACCGATCGGGAATTTAAACAGCTATTAAAAGAAGCTTGCGATTTAATGGAAGAAGGAGACGAATTAGATGCAGAAGACTCTCAAGCGAGGCGACTTCAGTTATTAGGAAATGTCGATTATATTTTCGTGGATGAATATCAAGACGTGGCCGAAGATGAGTATAAATTAATTAAGCTAATTGCCGGTTTGGGGGATTCCGAGGATGAGTCGCGATCGGTTCAAATTAATCTCTGCGTTATTGGAGATGACGACCAGAATATCTACGAATTTCGCGGCACTAGCTCTAAATATATTCAACAGTTTGAAGAAGAATATCGAGCAAAAAGATTTCTTTTAACCGAGAATTATCGCTCCACGGAAGCAATTATTAATGCTGCCAATAATGTTATTAAAAATAACCCCAAGCGCTGCAAATCAACCCCCGCAGAACAGGTTAAAATTAATAGCGATCGCCCGGGCAAGAATTGCTTGCCAGTAGGGGCTTTTTCTTTCAAAAATAGTGATGCCCAAGCAGCTTGGGTGACGGAGAAAATTATCTCTTGGCGCCGAGAAGGGGTTGCTGCTAATGAAATTGCCGTTATAGCCAGGCAGTGGGATAATTTAAGCCCCATTCGCTTGTTGTTGGAAACTAATGAAATTCCTACTTATGCTCTCAAGTCCGGGAAGATTAAATTAGTTAGAAATCTCGTTGCTTCTCGCTTAATTGATGAGTTAAACGGACAATTAAATTTAGTTTTGTCCCCAGAAGAATCGGTGAGGAATTGGTTTGTTAATCGCTTTGAAGAATGGCATCGCAGTAAGGAAGAGTTGACGGTGAAAGTATTGTTAAAAATTGCCGAAGATTTAGATAGGGAAAGGGGTTATGGTTTTGAAGATTTGGCAGTGCCTATTACTGCTGCCGAGGTTGCTGGGGCTTTGTTGGAATTTAATAATAGCGAAATTTTGGTAGAAGATGATTCCGTTTTAGTTACTAGCTGCCACGGGGCGAAAGGTTTGGAGTTTAAAAAGGTTGTTTTATTGACGGATAATTTTAACAGCAATGTTCGGGAAATAGAATCGGAACGTCGCTTGTTTTATGTGGCGATGACTAGGGCGAAGGAGGAGTTAGTTTTGTGTTCGACTGGGGAGAGTTTGTTTGCCCAGGAAACTGGAGTTAGCACGGAAAAAATTGCTGGCGGGAATGTTGGGAAGCTGCCGGCAAAGACGCTTTATTTAGATTTGACTCCCAGGGATATTTATCTAGCTTATCCTGCAACTTCAAACAAGCAAGAAGTTATTATTAATTTACGGGAGGGCGACCGACTTCAATTGAGAGTAAATCGCTATGGAAATAGTTGGGCAATTTTTACCGAAGATGGTGTCGAGATTGGCAATTTATCTAAGAATGCAACGGCGGATTTGAAAAACAAGGGAATTGCGGTTAAGCAGTTTGAGTTTTTGCCCGGGGAGGTGACTGTTAAGAGTATTTATCATCATCTGAAAATAGATGACATGACCGGGGAAATTACCGAGGATTGGTTTGCGGTTCTTCCCCAAATTCGCGTTTGCCGTTGAAGAGTTTGCGAGTTAATTTCAATTATTTGGGGTAGTGGCCGTTCGTAGTAATCGCTTTAGCGATTCATCAGTTCGTAGTAATCGCTTTAGCGATTCATCAGTTCGTAGTAATCGCTTTAGCGATTCATCTGTTCGTAGTAATCGCTTTAGCGATTCATCAGTTCGTAGTAATCGCTTTAGCGATTCATCAGTTCGTAGTAATCGCTTTAGCGATTCATCTATATAAATCGCTAAAGCGATTACTACAAGCTAGCTTTATGTGATTTTTATTAGAGTTATTTCAATCGCTAAAGCGATTACTACAAGCTAGCTTAACTAAGATCGGAGACGGGCCATCTGGATTGAAAGTTAGAAAAATTTTTTTCTCAAACAGTTGCTAAAGTTTTGCAATAGGCTTATGATGATTTAAGAGATGTTAGTTTTATGTTGAAAATGGACATTAAAAACAACAGAGAGGAGCAATGGCTCCTCTCTGTCTAGCGTTCTCTTCTCTTATTATGTTCTCTTCTTAAAATCGGCAGGTGGGATACTGAAGCAATAGCAAAGGTTGCCGCTTCCATTACCAGTTTAGCCCCTTCTGGCGTAACAGGCAAGGAGATAACCAAAAAGCTTTAGTTAAAGACGACTAAAGTATCGCTGGCCAAGAAGTGGTCGATGTGATAGGCTCGTTCCTCAGTTTTGAGCAAAATTTGCTCGTAGAGATAGCGAGTGGCGCGATCGCCCAAACTTTCTGCCTGCGATGCCAGACGGCGAAGTAGTTTGATAACCTCTTGTTCTGCCTGTAAATCGTGTTCTAGCATGGCCCGACCGGAATAAACGCTGTCGTCTTCCGGGGTAAAGCAGCATAACTCTGCTAGCTTGCTAAAACTGGCGGCGGGAGTGCCACCCAAACCGTTTAAGCGTTCGCCCAACTCGTGGACGTGACCTTGGACTTCTGCGTAGCTGTCTTCAAAAAACTGGTGGACGGAGTAGAATTCTGCTCCCTCTATTACAAAATGCTGCTTTTGATATTGTAGGTACAATGCCTGAAAACTGGCCAAAGCGGCGTTCATTCCCTCACAAACTGGTGCTGTGACTTCCTTCTCTAACCCAATTGGGTTGTCAGCAATCTGGCCAAAAGCTTGCACTGGAGTAGCTGTCGTCATGATGTTATCTTTTTCTTCTCAATAAGTTTGTTTGTTGCCAGTTAATTAGGCAAGTTATTGCTAACAGGATCAGTCTAGCACGCTCGGGCTGGAAGTCAAGCAGCGCGGCATCCCCAGCTAGAAGATATTGCGAACAAGCAAATTTTTTTTATAAAACTATTGAGAATAGTTAGCAGTTACGCTAGAGTAGAAATGGGGTTCCCTGGTAGAAACTAACCGGAGGGCCCCAGATCCAGGGGGAAAAATCACTGCAAATAGATTGCAATTAAAAAAAAATGAGCCAATCCAATCTCGAACCCAAAGGCCAAATTGTCGAAGTAAGGGGGGTACACCGCTGGGAAGCGTATCAACGGCTACAAGAATTGAATATTGCTTGTTGGTGCAGTTTGGGCGAGCCCTTGCAAGTCCAGATCGACAATGCGGTGGAAGCGACTCAACTGGGGAGCGTTTTGAGGCAATTTACGGCCCCGCGTCACGAACTGGTGGGGCTGTTAGAAAATTCTTGGCTAGCAAGTTAGGAACTATTGGCGTTTAAGTAGCGCAACAGACAAGATGTCTGTTCTACAAGACTGATTGTTAAAAGTTTAAAACTCTAAAGAACGAACAAAAAAAATGAGTAAATTGAAAAAACAGGTATCCAAATTCAGCTTAGAAGGAGAAATTCGCGAGGCGATCGCCAAAGAGGGCAAGCTTAAATACCTGAAAATAGCAACGACAGAAAGGGAAGAATTGGTCAAACTCTCCAAAGACTTAACAAAAAACCTCCCACCAGTAGCCATACCCGGTTCGGTGGTACGAGTTAGGGGCGAGAAAGAGTTAAATCAGAAAAAAGGTCAAGTGAAATTGACAGCTTATAGCCTGGTATTGGCGAACGAGACTGGGGCGAGTGCGGAAGGCGGGGTAGTAGTAGAAGGAGACTTCCGGGCTCGGAAGAGTAAGAAAAAGGCCAAAATTTTAGTTTGTCAGAAATCAGGCTGCAACAAACGGGGTGCTGGTGGAGTTTGTAAGGCCCTGGAGGCAGCTTTGAGCGATCGCGGTTTGGAAGAGGAAGTGACCGTACAGAAAACCGGCTGCCTGAAAAAGTGTAAAGCGGGGCCAAATATTGTGATGCTGCCCGACAAAGAGCGCTACAGTAAGATCGACCCAGAAGAGGTTCCCGAACTAATCGAAAAGCATTTTGCATCTTAATGAGAATATTTTGCCAAAAATAAAAAAACCCGGTTTCCTAGAGAAGCCGGGTTTTTTCATAATTTTTGTCGGTGAGGCTGAGTAATATGGTGTAGGGTAGAAACGGAAAAATGAAAAAATTATAAAAGAAAAGGATAGCTCAAACCGTGTCAAAAGTCAAGCCTACAATTCTAGTAACCGGCGGGGCGGGTTATATCGGCTCCCATGCAGTGCTGGCGCTCCAAAAAGCCGGCTATGAAGTAGTAATTTTGGACAATCTAGTTTACGGTCATAAAGAAATAGTAGAAAACGTCCTCAAAGTGAAATTATTTGTGGGCAATACGACCGATCGCCCGCTATTAGATAGGATATTTTCCGACTACAACATTGCCGCAGTAATGCATTTTGCTGCTTATATTTTTGTGGGGGAATCTGTCGAAAACCCGCAAAAATATTACGACAATAACGTAGTAGGAACTTTGACTTTATTAGAAGCAATGCTAGCAGCTTCAGTGAAGAAATTTGTCTTTTCTTCCACAGCGGCTATTTACGGCATCCCGCAGGCGAGTCCCATTCCCGAAGACCATCCCAAAGAGCCAATAAATCCTTACGGCAGCAGTAAGTTAATGGTGGAACAAATCCTTTCTGATTTTGATAATGCTTACAATTTTCAATCGGTTTGTTTCCGTTATTTTAATGCTGCTGGTGCGGATCCCAGCGGGTTAACCGGAGAGGATCACAACCCGGAAACTCATCTAATTCCCCTGGTATTATTTGCTGCTTTGGGCAAGAGAGATTCGATCTCGATTTTCGGCAGCGACTACGAAACCCCTGACGGAACTTGCATTCGGGATTATATCCACGTTAACGATTTAGCAGACGCTCATGTTTTGGGATTGGAATATTTATTAGAAGGGGGGAAAAGCGAGGCGTTTAATTTAGGCAACGGCAACGGTTTTTCGGTGAGGGAAGTAATAGAAACGGTAAAAACTGTGACTGGGAGAGAGTTTAAAATAGAAGAACGCGATCGCCGCCCCGGAGACCCGCCGATATTGGTCGGCAGCGGGGAGAAAGCGAAAAGGGTTTTAGGTTGGTCTCCCCAATACGCCGACTTAAACAAAATTGTCTCCCACGCCTGGCAGTGGCACCAAGGGCGACATGGATGAGTAATTAATAATTAATAATTAATAATTAATAATTAACAATTGCTCTTGTAGCGCCGCAGCGCACCCTCTCTCGAAAAATACCGATTTAGGAACCGTGGCGTAAGGGTTATCGACCAAAGTAAAACTTCTACCATTTTAATAAAGATGTGAAAGACTTATGATGAGGCTCTTTGTTAAAAACAAAAAGCGATCGAGGAGTTTTCTTACTCTTCCATAACTTTATTAAATTGGTATTAGATTGTTGTATTTGAAGAATAGTAGAATAGTAAAAATGAAAATTATTTCAAAGAATCCGCTGATTCGTTTAAAAAATCGTTCTAGCTCCTCTAAAAATATCATTCAACGTGTCTTAAGTGGAGATTTAACACAAAGATTTAGTCGATTTCATCAGTTTCGCCGGGGATACAGTTTAGCGCAAAAGACAATCCAGAAGTTCGACAGAAATATACAGCAAGAAATACTCAAAGTTTCATCTAAACCCTCTCTTTTTAAAGGATTTTCTGTTGAGAATACTGTCCGAGAAATGCGTAAGACAAGCGTAGCATTTGGTTTGCAGCTAGCCCCGGAAATGACTAAGACTATTTATGAGTATGCCGTCAACAATTTTTGTCTTGAACCGGGATACACAGAGCAATTTAAAATTGACCAGCTCGAAAAGGAATACTTAAAAAACGAACGTCAGGTTTTCCGTGGTTTGCTATGGGACTCAGGTAATTGTCAAGCAATACAACAAATAACCACAGATCCCATACTCTTAAAGGTCGCTTCGAGTTACTTAGGATATTATCCAAATCTGGTTACTCAGCATTTAACTTGGAGCATAGCATCGCATTTGCCAGTAGAAGAAGTCAAAAAAAATTATCCGGCCACTAATTTTCACTATGATATTGCTGGGTACAATTTTGTGACTTGCTATTTCTATATTACCGATGTCGATTTAGACTCTGGTCCTCATGTCATGATTCCCAATTCTCATCGAAAGAAACCTTTGTCGATGCTGCTTCTATCTGGACGTCATTCAGATGAGAAGGTTTATAACTATTATAGACGTGAAGATGAAATGAGAATAGTCGGTAAGGCTGGTTTTGGTTTTTTTCAAGACCCCTCTTGCATCCATAAGTTACTGGCCCCTGTCACGCACAACCGATTGTTGCTTCAAATTCGATATTCTTAGAGACTGTAACAATCCTACTCGATCGGTGTTAAAAATACTGGGAGCAAGTCTATCGGGTGACTTTCAATAATTAAGAAAACCAATAACTTACTGATGTCTGTTAGTTGTTAGTTGTTAGTTGTTAGTAGGCAGAAAAAGTCTCTAAGCAAATATGAGATGCACCCCTTTCGGTCTTTTAGGGTGCATCTAACTAAGATTTATAAGTAATTAATAATTAATAATTAATAATTAACAATTGCTCTAGTAGCGCCGCAGCGCACCCTACAAGCGCCAGAACGCCTAAAATTGTTGGTAAACTCCGCCCGCTTGCTTGTAGTAATCGCTTTAGCGATTTATCTATATAAATCGCTAAAGCGATTACTACGAACTTTTGCTTTACCCACCATTTTAGCCCTTAAGCGCTACTACAAACAAAATTAAACGCAAACATTATGGAAGATAAATTAACCGAAGAACAAATGAGGCGACTGGTGGGGGAAGTCGAGAGACTCTCCCAACGACGCAACGAGGAATTAAATCGCGAACAGGTTGAAGAGATTTTGGAGGAATTAAATTTACCAACAGATCTCGTTGACGAGGCGATGATGCAACTGCGGCGGCGAGAGGCCCTCGAAGCTGAGGAAAAACGGAAAAAGTGGATCGGTGCCGGGGCCTTAGCGTTAGCGGCGGCGGCCCTGGTGGGGGGAAGCGTTTGGTTTTTTGGCAACCAACAAGCACTTACGGGGGTTTATGCTAATTCCGAACAAAGCGTTTTGACCGTGGAAAGTGGCGGTGGTAGAGAGGCGATCGCTACCGTTGACCGCTTGGAAAATCCCCAGGTTTCCTATCGCGTCACCTTGCAAGACGCACCAGTGGGGCAAGAGTTATCTCTGGGGTGCGACTGGATAAACCCCCAAGGTCAAACTGCCCATCAAAATCGCTATGAAACTAAAACTGTAGATAAAGAAGTTTGGCCGACCCGGTGTCGGTATCGGTTTAATAATGGTTCGGCCGTGGGAACTTGGGAAGTGCGGATGTTTTTGGGCGATCGCCTCCTCAGTAAAACTCAATTTCTGGTTAAGTAAGGGGAATTGGGAATGCGGAAAGTGGATGTTAAGGAAAAAAGTCAGAATCTGAAAGCGGATGGATTTGTGGGTTATTGGGGGCGTCATTCTTCGCCGGAACTTGAAACGACTATTTGGACAGCTATTTTCAAGAAAGTAACGACCAAAGAAAGCACTAAAGTGTTTACTACAGAACGAAGCAAAATGCCGGCGACTAAACCATGGCAAGTTTGCTATTTTTGCAGGGAAGAAATATCGACTCCAACAGCTAAAAACATTATTGCTTCTGTATCTGTTTCTGGGTTTAACAATTCTGCCGATGTTTGGGTGAAGCTGGAAAATGACAGTTTAATATTAGGTCGAGAACCTTTCGGCAGAGTTCCTTTATATTGGCTGGAAATAGAAGGAGTTATTTGGTTCGCTTCCAAAATTCAATTATTATTGCCAATTATTGCCAAACCGGAAGTTAATATTGCCGGTTTGTACGGTTATAGTTGTTTTTCTTATTTTCCCAATCCTTTAACTCCAGTGGAAGGAATTTTTGCCGTAGAAGCGGGAACGGAAATTAGCTGGCATCCAGAGGGAAAACGAGCAATAAAAAGACATTACCAGTGGCGAGAAAGTAGGGATAAAATTAACGACGAAAACGAGGCAATTTCTCGATTGCAAAAGCTGCTAAAAGATGCTATAGGGAGGCAAATAGTCGATTTACCCGCCGAACCAGTGGGAGTTTTTCTCTCTGGGGGCATCGACTCTTCCACCGTGGCGGCGTTATTAGTAGAAGCAGGGGTAAAAGTTCGCGGTTATACCCTCGATTTTGGGGAAAAATGTTTTCCTGAATGGGAATATGCGGAACTGGTTGCGAAACATTTAGATATTCCTTTAATTAAAGTTCCAGTAACGCCTAGGCGGGTAAAAAAAGCACTTTTACCTACAGTGGAAGCTTTAGATTTACCCTTCGGCGACGGGGTGACGGTTCCTCTTTATTTATTATGTCAAGCTGCCAGAGAGGAAACATCGGTAATTTTTAACGGGGAGGGTGGCGACCAATTATTTGCCGGCTGGACGAATAAGCCTTTAATTGCTGCTGCTGTTTATCGGGGTAATAATTACGATTTGGTAGAGGAATATTTGCAGACTTTCCATCGTCTTTGGGGTTACGAAGATGCCGTTTTTCCGCAGTCTGTTGGCGAGGAAATAGTGCATAATTTAGAGGCTGGAGATTGGATAAAAGAGGCTTTGGACGATCGCTATTGTCCGAGTTTGTTGGATAAATTGCGGCGGGGGACTTTAATGTTAAAGGGGGCGCAGAATATTCATCCAAGGGCGACTAATTTGGCTTTTGCTAATGGGTTATGGGCGCGATCGCTCTTTTGCGATTTAGCTTTGGCGGAGTTTAGTTTTCGCTTGCCGGGGGAATTTTATTTGCGGGGTTCGTGCGAGAAGTATTTGCTTAAAAAAGCGGTAGAAAATTGGTTGCCCCCAGAAGTAGTTTGGCGGGAAAAACGGGGGATGGGAGTGCCTTTAAATTGGTGGTGTTTTAACGGTTTGTACTCGGAAATTAGGCGATGGTTAAATCCAGGACTTTTGGCGAATGAGGGGAGATTTATTTCCGATATTGCCATTAAAGTTATCCGGGGAAAATTGGGCGGACAAATACGGAGTCGCCGGATAGGAGAGATTTTATGGTTGTTGATGGTGTGGGAAATTTGGCGGCTTAGGGTATTAGGAGAAAGTGCCGTCAGCGAGTCTTTTTACAATCCTTTATGGTTGCCTCCTCGCTGGTGGCAATTAACAATTAATAATTAATAATTAAAAGTTAGTTCGTAGTAATCGCTTTAGCGATTTATTGAGGTTCGTAGAACAGGCATCTTGCCTGTTAACAAAAATGTTTGGTTCCATTTCGTTCCACCAAACCTACAAATCAACAACAAAAATGTTTGGTTCCACCGAGGTCCGCACAACCTAAAAATTCCTTATTATGATAGAAAGAATATCAAAACAAATCTACCAATGCTAGCTATGATACAAACTCAGCAAACACCTTTTCCTCTGGAAACAGCCCGAGAATTACTTGCCAATTACCGATCGCCCCTCTACGTCTATCAAGGCGATCGCCTCCGACAAACCATCGATTTTATCGGCAACTCCATCCCCTATCCCCGCACTAAATTTCACTTCGCCAGCGTCACCAACGGCAACATTTCTTTACTCCAAATCTTCCGCGAGGGCGGGTGGGGACTTCATGCCAATACCCCCGGGGATGCTTTTTTAGGATTAAAAGCAGGTTTTTTGCCCGAACGCATCGTCTATAGCGGCAGCAATTTGAATTCGGAAGAAATGGAACAAATGCTGGAGTGGGGAGTGACAACATTTAATTTAGATAGCGTCGAACAATTAAAACTATTCGGCAAGATTTATCGAGGGAAATTTGCCGATAACCCACAACTCAAATTAGGCTTTAGATTGAACTTACCAGAACTAACTGGAGAGAGTCGCATCGGCGTTCGACCGAAAGAATTCCCCGCAGCGATAACTATTGCTAAGTCCTTCGGTTTAAAACTAAAAGGATTGCATTTTTATCGGGGAACCGGCACTAATGCTACGGAGGCTTTTACTCAAGTAATAGATAAAGTTTTGGCAACTTGCAGGTTGCTTCCAGATTGGGAATATCTCGATTTTGGCGGCGGTTTTGGTTATGCTTATAAGGGGGGTGGGGCGGTTTTTGATTGGCAAAAATTCGGAGAAGAATTAACTAGGCGAGTGGAGAAATTAGACCGGGAAATCGATTTAATTATCGAACCGGGGAGGGCGGCGATCGCCCGTTGCGGTTCTATCCTTACCAAAGTAGTTTCCGTCAAATGGCAAGGAGAAAAACAGGAAAAACAAATAGTCGGAGTCGATACCACCGTCGCTAATTTATCCGTGCCTTCAGTCCATGGAGGCTATCGAGAAATAGTCAGTTTTAAAGATACTAAAAAAACTCCCTTGCACCAAAGCGATGTTTGTGGAAATACGACCTATTCTCGGGATTATTTGGGACGCAACTGCCAGTTACCTTCTTTACAAAGCGGAGATATTTTGCTAATCTTAGATACGGGGGCTTATGGTTATGCCATGTCTTCTCATTTCTTGCACCGACCGCGACCGGCGGAAGTATTATTAGAAGGGGGGAAACATCGGTTAATTCGGCAGCGAGAAGGTTACGATATTTTGTTAAACAATCAAGTTTTTAGTTAAGGAGTAAATTACCATGAAATGCGTTAATTGTGGCACGGATAACAACCTCGAAGATCGAACCGCAAACGATGGAAGGTGCAAAAATTGCAACCATCCTTTTGCTTTCGATCCTAAAGCGGGAAGCGCGTTTACCGATGTTTTTTTTAAACGTTCTCTTGAAGCAATTTCTAACGAAAATAGCCTGTTTTTTACTCGCAAGCAGTTTTTGTATTTCTTGGAAAGACGACGAGAACCTAAGGAATATTCCAATATTATTGCATTATGTGTTCTGGAAATACTCAGTTTTGTATCTGTGGCAACGCTTGCATTATCTTTTCAAACTTTAGTTAAAAATTTTTTTTTAAGTGCTATGTGTGTTATAGTAACAGCCATCTTGTTGTTTTTAATACATATGCGAGGAAGTAGTTCTCAAAGTAATAGCTATAAAAAGAAAAAAAATCATGCCATACTCATGCAAGTTTTAGGTTATTCATGCATCGGTTTAAGCATAATCGCTAGCTTAACTTTAGCAGTGTCTAACGAGATGAAGTTTTTGGTCTTTTTAATCGGCGTTGGTTTCGGACTATTTTCAATCTATTTTGGCATAGAACGGGTAAACCAGAGTTACTACATTCCTCAAAAGTTTAACTATGCCACCCCTAGAGCAGTTAATACCTGGTTAAATCGCTGGACGGAATTTAATTCAGTAGAAAAATTGCTGCCGTCTCCGAGAGTAGAGATCGGTAATATTGAGGTCAGTCCCGAAATTAGTGCTTACAGTTTCGATCGCCTTCTTGTTTGCGACACTTGCGAAATTGCCCAATTTTTAATAGCTAATAACTTCCACTTCGAGCATAATTGCGCGGTTTTGAGTATAGATAGATATCCCCAAAGCGTTTTTAGTACGGTGATGGAAATGTTACGTCGCAATCGGGAGTTGATAGTTTATGCTTTTCATAGTGCTACTCCCCGTGGAGTTGCTTTAGCTCATAAATTGCAAACCAGCGATCGTTGGTTTGCCAATAGCGACGTTTATATTCGCGATTTAGGATTGTTACCCCGGCACATATTCTCCAGTCGCAATATGTTTATTTTAAACTCCCCCCAGTCGGTCGCGGCCGCAGGAGAAATACCGACAGAAGTTCGAGAGAATTTGTCGGTAAATGAAATAGAGTGGTTGGAGGCAGGAAATTATGTAGAATTAGAGTCTTTTAGTCCTCGGCGGTTGTTGCTAGTAGTCTCTCGGGGTATTAGTCGCGGTGGAGGTGGAGGAATTATTGCGATTGACCATGACGATAGCTACAGTTTGAGCTATGATGTTGATGATAGTTTCGGTTGATTGGAACAAATAGTAAAACAGGCATTCCGGCCTGTTTTACTATTTAATTAAGGAGTAAGTTAACATGAAATGCGTCAATTGTGACAAGGATAACAATCTAAAAGAACGATACGAAAATGCTTGGAGGTGTAAATATTGCAAGCATCCTTTTGCTTTCGAGCCTCAAGCAGAAGATATGTTTACAGATGTATTTTTTAAACGCGCAGTTGCAGCAGTTTCTAGCGAAAATACCTTGTTTTTTACGGAAAAGCAGTTGGCTTATTTATTAGAAAAGCGGCTGAAAAATAGAAAAATAGAAAATTATTTTAGAGATTGTTTAGTAATGGGCTTTTGGATAGGCTGTTTGGCAAAATTGCCAGATGGAATATTCTTATTTATTATTGCTTCTATTATAGGAATTACTACCACTAATTTGAGCGAACTAACACAAAAACAATATGTTCGTTTTGCAAATCCGCTCGTTATTTTAATCGGAATAGCAGGCATAATTATTAGCCACAAATTAGCCATTGTTAACGACAATATGAAGTATGTATTTTTTTATATGGGCATTAGTTTAGGCTTATTTTTAAACTATCTTGACAAAATACAAAGAAATAGGAGCGATCGCATCCTCAAAAAGTGTGAATTTGCTACCCCAGAAGCAGTTAATAACTGGTTAAGTTGCTGGACGGAGATTAATGGTTCGGTGGAAAAATTGCTGCCGCCTCCAACAGAAGAAAGTAGTAATATTGAAGTCAGTTCGGATATTAGCGCTTACAGTTTTGACCGACTTGTTGTTTGCGAAAGCGCCGATATGACCCAATTATTAATAGCTAATAATTTCCACTTCGAGCATAATTGCGCGGTTTTGAGTATTACTGGTTATCCTCAAAAGATTTTTAATACGGTCATGGAAATGTTGCGCCGCAATTGCGATTTAAAAGTTTATGCTTTTCATAATGCCAGTCCTTTTGGAGTTAGTTTGCTCCATCGCCTGCGTACCAGTAGTAATTGGTTCGCCAACAGCGAGGTCGCGATTTACGACTTAGGATTGTTCCCCCGCCACATATTTTCTAGTAGCAATATGTGGATTCTAAACTCTTCCGAGTCGGCAGGGGCCGCCGAAGAAATGCCGACAGCAGTTCGAGAGAATTTATCCGCAGATGAAATAGCATGGTTGGAGGCAGGAAATTATGTGGAATTAGACTCTTTTAGTCCGCAGCGGTTGTTGCGAGTAGTATCTGGGGGAATTGCTAAGAGTCAATTTATTTCTGGCGATGAAAGTTTGGGTTGGACCGATGGAAGCGATCGCTCTTTTGGAGGCAATTACGCTCTCTTTATTTTTGATAGTTTTGGTTGATTGGTACGAATTGTAGAACCGGCTGGAATGCTTTTTATACTGTTTAATTAAGAGGAAATTTACCATGAAATGCGTCAATTGTGGCACGGATAACATTTTAAAAGAGCGAACCAGCAACAGCGGTCGGTGTAAAAATTGCAACCATGTTTTTGCTTTCGACCCTCAAGCTGGAAGTAAATTTACAGATGTATTTTTCGATCGCTCTCTCAAAGCGATCGCTTACGACAATACCTTGTTTTTTACGCGCAAACAATTAGTCTATTCCTTGGAAAAAAGACTCAGACGTAAAAGTTCGTCAAACAGTCCTGGTGCTTGTGTGATAATAGGAATATTTATAACCGTTTTTGGGAGGTTGTGGATAATAGGAATCCCGCTATCTATTTTGGGAGCTATTTCGGGAAGCGTCACCCAGGACTTTAGTTCTGAAACCAGGAAACTTTATGCCGCAATAGTACAACTTTTGGGTTTTTTAACTGTAGTTGGTAGCATAATTTATAGCCTAACTTTAGCTGGTTCTAACCAAATGAAGTTTTTGTTATTTTTAATCGGCATTGGTGTCGGGTTATTTTTAATCTATTTCGGACAAAGACAGAGAAATCGGAGTAACTATAGGTCGCAAAAGTTTAAGATTGTCACCCCAGAAGCAGTTAATAACTGGTTAGGTCGCTGGACGGGCATTAACGGTTCCGTCGAAAAAATGCTGCCGCCTCCGAGAGAAGAAAGTAATAATATTGAGGTTAGTTCCGATATTAGCGCTTATAGTTTCGATCGCCTTCTTGTTTGCGAAAGCGCCGATATTGCTCAATTTTTAATAGCTAATAATTTCCATTTCGAGCATAATTGCGCCGTGTTGAGCATTACTGGTTATCCCGAAAGTATTTTTAGTACAGTTATGAAAATGTTGCGCCGCAATCGGGATTTGAAAGTTTATGCTTTTCATAATGCCAGTCCCCGTGGAGTTAGTTTAATAGATCGATTGCGTACCAGTAGTAATTGGTTCGTCAATAACGAAGTTGTAATTTACGATTTAGGATTGTTGCCCCGCCACATATTTTCTAGTAAGAATATGTTTGCTTTAAAATCCTCCGAGTCGGCAGCGGCGGCCCAAGAAATGCCGGCAGCAGTTCGAGAGAGTTTATCGGCAGATGAAATAGCATGGTTGGAGGCAGGAAATTATGTGGAATTAGAGTCTTTTAGTCCTCGGCGGTTGTTGCAAGTAGTCTCTCGGGGAATTGCTAACAGTCAATCTATTTCTAGGGGTGGAAGTTGGGATGAGGATGAAGGTGGTACTTTAGCTAGTAGCGACGATTATTATCTCTTTGTTTCTGATAGTTTTGGTTAACCCGTAGAACAGGCGTCTCGCCTGTTTTCTGGGGAACAGGCGAGACGCCTGTTTTCTGGGAAGCGAGATGCCCAGAACAGGCGAGACGCCGGGAACAGGCGAGACGCCGGGAACAGGCGCTTTGGCCTGTTCTACGGGTAATAATTGAAAATTAATAACAGGCAAAATGCCTCTTACACGGGTAATTAACAGTTAATAAAAAAACATGATTTCTCTAGTAAAATGGTCAATAAAAGACTATCATCAAATGGTAGCAGCAGGCATTACCGCCGATCGCCATTTAGAACTTATCGATGGAGATATTATTGAGATGAGTCCAGAAGGCCCTTTGCACGCTTCTCGTATTAGAAAAGGTGCTAATTACTTGCGTCATATTTTAGCAAATTTAGCTTTAGTTTCCGAGGCTCATCCTATTACTTTATCCACTTCCGAACCGGAACCGGATATTGCTATTATCAAACTTCCCGAATCGAAGTACGAGCGCCTCCATCCACAACCAGAAGATATCTTCTGGTTAATTGAAGTTGCCGACGCAACTTTAAGTAAAGATTTAAACGAGAAAAAAAGGATTTATGCTGGGGCGGGAATTAATGAATATTGGGTTATGAATTTGAAAGCTAATTTATTGACGGTATTTCGCCAACCAATTAATAACGATTATTCTTTGAAAATGGAGTTAAATGCGGGAGAAGTTGTGCCCTTGGCATTTCCTCAAATTAAAATTTCGGTAAGTCGGATGCTGAGTTAAATCGGGGGCCCAGAAACCCGGTTTTTTGAAAAAACCGGGTTTCTTAGATAGGGAGCATCTCATATTTGTAAAAAGAACGCACAGACTATGAAGAATACACCGACTTTTAATTCCCAACCCAACGAAGACGATCTTCTGCCAGAATATGACTTTGATTACAACAAAGCTAGACCAAATCGCTTTGCTAATAAAGGGGAAAAAACTAGGGCGTTGAAAGTAATTTTAGATGCCGATATTGCTGAAGTATTTACTACTTCAGAAGCAGTAAACCATGCCCTCCGTTCCCTATTGTCGGCCCTTCCGAAGAGCAATAAATAATTAGCCGCAATGCCTGTTCGCAGGCAATTCAGAAACCCGGTTTTTTCAAAAAACCGGGTTTCTTGTGGAACAGGCGAGACGCCTGTTCTACGGTTTGCTATTAATTTGGAGCCAAATTTCTAAACTTACTAACAACCAGAGTTTGATGCCGTAACGGTTCCAAGTATCCCCGCGATAGTTCGACCATTTCTTAATTAAATCTTGGTTTAAATAAGGAGCGATCGCTGCTTTTTTATCCAGCAAAAGTCTCTTGGTTTGTTCCTGCCAAGTCTCCCGAAACCAATAATTAACCGGTACCATCATCCCGCTTTTGGGGCGAGTTATTATTGCCTCTGGTAATAAATCCCAAACAGCAGATTTTAACACTGCCTTTTCGTCCGCCCCAGAAAGTTTATATCGAGGTGGAGTTTCCAAGCTGAGTTCCACAATACGTTGGTCGAATAAAGGCGATCGCCCCTCCAAATTAGCGGCCCGAGTCAGATTATTTACCTTAGTTAAAATATGGTCCGCCCCTTTAAATTTAATATTGAGCAACATCAGCTTGTTTAAATAATCCGCCTCTCCATTTAAGTCTGGTGCAAAAACCGATTCTTCCGTTCTAATAGCTTCCCAAACCTCCGGTTTGAAAAGTTGCGGCAACTGCTGGGAACACTTTTTAAAAGAACTGAGATAGCTCGAAACTAAATCTGGCGGCGAACCTGCTAGAGAACCATAAATATTATTTAACAACATCGGCTTATTTTTCGGTCCGCCAAAACAAGGATCGCCGCCTTCGCCGTTAAGAATAACTCGGCAATTTTCTTTAGCAAGTTGCCCCAGTAAATAATTAGGAACGGTCAAAGGATCGCCGATGGGTTCGTCTAAATGCGCCATGGCGACCGGCAGTTTTTCCCACATATCCTCGGCGGTAATTTCTAGGACATGATGTTGGGTTTGGCAATGTTCGGCAACGGCGCTGGAAAATTCTAATTCGTTGGGAAGTTTTGCGCCGAAATGAATGGAATAAGTACGAACTGGTTGGGAATTAAATTTGGCGGCGAGGGCGACGATGCAACTAGAATCTAATCCGCCGGATAAATAAGCACCCACTGGTTCGTCGGCGGGTAAATATTCTTCTACTATTAAATCGAGGAGCGATCGCAACTTTTGACCGTGCCACCCGATAGATTTATCCGAGTTTTTAATTTGTTCTTGAGGTTGCCAATAAGGCGCGGGGGAAGGGGATTTTAATTCTTCCTTAAAACAGAGATAATTCCCCGGTCGCAACTCGCGAACTTCTCGCCAAAAAGTCCGTTCTCCTGGCACGAAAGCGCAGCAAAGATAGTCCCGCAATGCAATTAAATCTAATTCCTTGGAATGGTGAGGGGCGAGGTTTTTCAATCTGGGGGCTATCCAGCGGGTAGGACCGACGGTAGTATAATATAAAGTCCGCGCCCCGACGCGATCGCGCCCCAACCATAACTGCTGGCCTTCCCGGTCCCAAACCGCCAGGGCAAACATCCCCGTTAGCGTCTGGAGGCAGTCAGGGCCAAAACGCTGCCAAAGTTCGGCGACAAACTGCAGGGGCTCGTCGGCCGTGTCGCTTAACCAGATATCGCCGACGACGACAAACCGTTGGTTCGGACTGAATGCAGGTCGGGCGCGGTAGATGGCAAAATGGCGATCGCGCCAAGCGACCTCATCGAAGCGATCGTCAATATCTCCCCAAGCGATGCGCCAGTGGGGGGGAAGCGAGAGAGAGTGGTAGTTAGTTAGGGGAGTAGAAAAGGGCGATCGGGTGTTGGGGAAGGGTAATTTCATAATTTTAACTTGGTGGATGCGGGAGTTTTATCTGATATAATATAGCAAAACAACCTCAAAGGAGACAAGGCCCGATGATTGCTAATAAAAATAAATTCTACATTTCCCGCGAAGACTATTTAGAAGGAGAAAAAGTCAGCCCCATCAAACACGAATACAGGGGCGGGCAAGTTTATGCTATGACCGGGGCCAAAAACGCCCATGTTATTATTTCCGGTAATTTAGTAACTGCCCTCAACAATCATCTGCGGGATACTAACTGCATCGTGCTGAGTTCCGATACTAAAGTCCGACTGGAAGAGAGTGATTGTTATTACTATCCAGACGTGACAGTAACCTGCGACGAAAGGGATATAAATTCAAAGGCAGATTTCATTCTCTACCCATCTTTAATTGTGGAAGTTTTATCCACTTCTACTGCCAAGTTCGACCGAGGAGAAAAATTTGCCGACTACCAAACATCGCCGAATTTACAAGAATATGTATTGGTGAATCAATCTCAGAAACAGATCGAATGTTTTCGACAGGGCGAGGAGGGAATTTGGGTTTCTCAAATTTACGGTTTGGGGGATGAAGTTGAATTGAAAAGCTTAGATTTTCGCTGCCCCATCGATTCTATTTATCTCAAAGTTCCTGGAATTGCTAATTAAAAATGACTGTTATAGAATCGCCAAGAAACCCGGTTTTCCCAAAAAACCGGGTTCCTTAATTCAATACCTTCGCCATGCAGAAAAAAGACCATTCGTAGGTTGGGTGGAGCGACAGCGCAACCCAACATTAGGAGTTTTCGTTTCGCTACGCTCCACCCAACCTACAAAAAAATCGCGAAGGTATTGTTAATTCCAAAGATGCACCTGGAGCGATCTTCAGATTAAGATGGACATAGAAATGTCCCGTTCTTCGTCTTGCACAGTTGGACGGTTTTTTCATTACCCCAGGGCTCATCTACAGCCTGCAACCTTTGAAGTGCCATACCGATCCAAATAGCCTCATCTGGGTTTTCTACTTTGGCTTTCTTCAAACACATTTCCCATTCTTCAACTGCTGCTTTATCATCTCCGAGGCGATCGAGAACTTGTGCCGAGAGACAGCGAGCAGGTGCGCGATCGCTATCTAATTTAATTGCTTCCTGAAGGTGGAATAAAGCTTCTTCATCACGACCTTGTTTGAGTAGAGCCCAACCGAGGTTTTTATGTAAAGCGTATTCTATATTATAATCTTTTTTTTCTTCAAAATTTTGGCTAGAAACAATATAATTAACTAAACTGTAATTGAGTAGTTCTACAGCTTCTTTATATTGTTTTTGCTTAATATAGAGGCTTCCTAATTGACTGTAAGCAGGATAGAATTGTAAGTCTAGCGAAATTTTATATTTTTGTTCTGCGCATTCAAAATCTTGTAATTTTTCGCAAATTCTGCCCAAATTGTACGGAGCGACGGAATTATTCCCGTCGAGTTTAGTTGCTAAATTCAAAGCCGCTCTTGCTTTGGATAAATCCCGTTTTTGATAACTTTTCAATCCGTAATTGTTGGCAACAACAGCAAGGTTTGGCAAGCTTGAGGCTAAAGTTAAAAAAACGAGTGTCAAAAGTGAAACCGAGCAATACAGCAGCTCTGTCGAAGATTTAGGCTGAAACCTTTGTAAAACTGAAGTTAGATAGAGTTTTGCTTGGGCAGACAACTCCTTGCGCTTTTGCCGCTTCTTTTTCACCTCCCGCAAGCCCTCCCAGGTCAAGACCTCTGCCTCTGGATGCTGGCACAACACCGGCAACCAACTGGCGCAAGGATACCGATCTTCTAAAAGCTTGAGCCTTTTTTTTGCGTCTGTAACCGCAGCAGATAAGCTTTTTCCTTCCGTGGCAAAGGCTTGGAGAAAAAACTCTAAAAACCTTTGCGCCACTTCGTCGGGGGTATTTTCGCGCATGACCACGATCGCCTCCATTTGCAAATCTATCAAATCCCGCGCTAACCCAATGCCGTCGCAAGAGTTGAAGATTGCTAGTTTTAAACCGTTGGCGATCGCTTGCTTTAAGCCTTCTTTTAAATCCGCTACCGTTAAGCTTTCCGTGTCGTTAATCTGAAATTTCCCCCTACCATTGCCGAAATCCGTCGAACCGTGACCGGCAAAAAAGAGGATGTCAAACTTCTCATCCCACAAAGCCAGATATACTTCTTCCCTGCTGGTAGCGATTAACGGTTCCAGAATTTCTGCATCCGGCGGCAGCCGATCTTGGAGCAATTGTAAATCTGCTTGGACGTTAATATCGCTGCTTTCCCCTAAAATTACCAGGATTTTTTTGACCTTTTCTTTTAGTTTTACGGGGGTGCGGGACATGGGGCGATCGGCAAAGCTTAAAATGACATCGCTATTTTCGTAGCGCTCCAACAAGTCCCACCGCTCCCAAGGCAGTCGAGAGAGAGTCTCGTTTTTTGTTTCGATGAAAAACCTAATATCCTCAGTTTCGCTGAGATTGTCTAACAATCCTTCCCGTATCTGCTGCACTCCAAGCTTTAAAGAGTTGAGCCATTCATTAAAACCGTTTTCTAACTCTTCCGCCAGTCGATCGATGGAACAGTTAGTTGTTTGTTGAGGGAGGGCTCGGAGGGCTCGAAAATTGCTTTTATGCCAAGAAGGCGCCTCCACCAGATCGCTACTGGCCCTCAAGGGGAAATCCCTAGATATGGATTTCCAGTTTTGATACAGTCCTGGCAGATGGGGTGCGGGCGGCAGCCTGTGGGTTCCCTCGTAGATGCAGAGGTCGTTTTCCTCAATGCGCGCTGTAGCAGAAAAACCGTCGTCGAAGTCACCCACGTTAATTTTGAGAATCGCTAATTTACTCATGGCAGTTGTTTGGGTAAGTATCGATGGGCAACTAAATTGCAAACTTTTCCGTAACGCTAGCTTCTCCTAGAGCCACTTTGACGCTAAAAGCATCCGAGCGATCGCCAATAAACTCCAATTGAATCCAATTATCCGCATTTCTCGACCTCGCCTCCAGGACGATCTCTCCCGTTTCTATAAATACCCCTAGCTGTAAATTCGGCGGCAGATAAGTCTGGCCCGCAGGAGATAAGCGCAAATGAACCTTAGTCTCTTCATTTGCTTCTGGCATCAGCGTTATTACCAATACCACCTGAGTGCCTGCCGTTGGGGTTCCCAAATAAATTATTTTGCCTCTCCTGACAGTCCCCGGAGCCGTAGCAGACACAGGAGTGCGAACACCATAATCATAGGGCTCTGGCATCTGCCGGAATGTTTCGATAATTTCTTCAATCGTCTGCCAACCAGCCTCAATCAAACCTTGAAACCACCCGCTCAAGTTTGTCACCTTACCAGACAAGTTCGGGAGTGGGTCAAGCGCAGCCTTGGTATGGACTATCGGCACTTCCCAAATCTGACTTAACTTTCCCAAATTGTCGGCACCGAGGGAGTAGGTGCGTCCGTTGGGGTCGTACGTTCCTTCGTTCTTAAGCTGGCGATGAGTGGCGTATCCCCAAATTCGCATCTCAGCCAGGGAAACCCGCACTGCCAGATAATAATTTCCGGTCCAGTTTGGTATATCTATCCATTCCTGGGGCACGCACAACTCATCTGCCTTCGCTCCCTGGCAGGGAATTAAGACCAATCGTCTCTTACCCATTTCAATGACGCTACCATTTGCCACCTCCCAAATAGCAGGCAAAATAGCTCGATTTTGCAACTTATAAACGTTTAGCCAAGTAGCTAATTTATTAAAACACAGCTTATTGAAGTAAGCATTAAGACGGGCCCTTTCATTAGAATAGTCACTTTTTAAAGACCATGCCCCATCTAGTTCTAGCTCAGAGAACTTTAAACAGAGTTCGTCAGGAAACGGACGCAGTATATGCAAGAGCCGATTTCCCAATACCTCTTTGAGTAGCCCCGAATTAAACAAATAGTTAATCCGCTCGTAGCATTCTGGATCGGTTTCCACAGTTAGCACTATGCTACCTTTTTCGATGCGTTTAACAGTCATGCTGCCTTCTCCGAGTTTTTCTAGTTGTTTAACTATTTCACCTAAATCATCAATATCCTCTAATTCAAAGATGATTGGCGAGACTTTACGTTTGTCATCTAATTCAAAGACTATTTGCCACATTTTACGTTTTTCCTTTGTTGAGGAACTCTCGATTTGAGAATGAACTTCTTTAGGACTTTCGTCTGACTCCAAAAGACCTCTCCAAGTTGTACTTTCCTTTTTTTGCCACTGCTTCTCGTCTGGAACTTCCAACCAAGTAGGCCTAGGGTCTTCTACTAAAAAACGCGATCGCGCCCTCTCCAGTGCCGCCTTAAAATTTCTCTTGCCCACAGACTCCCCCAGGGCCTCCGACAAAAGTTTCCAGAATTTATGGCCCATATCCCCCTTGAGATAATTAGCCGTGTAGGGAGAAATTTCGGCCATTTCTTCGTAGGTCATATTCTCCCAGGAGCCTTTAAGCACAACTACTTCAGCATCGCTAAGACCTCTTCCTTCCTTCTCATAAATCGCTTTATTGACAATCTTCCGTGCTTCTTGAAAATTCATGCTTTTACTATATGGCCCAGTCTTATGCCCATTTTTAACCTTAACTAAATTAGTATACCTGGTCTTAATGCTTCTGCCTTAGGAGGATTTATTTAGTATTATCATGGTCAATTTAAACATACCACATGATTAAACAAGGTCAAAGTCTAAATCTTTGCTGGATGCTAAAACTCCCAAAAAGTGCAATATACGAAATAAGGTAGTGGCTCAGAAGTAGTGTTCTAACCTCAAAATCAAGTTCGTAGTAATCGCTTTAGCGATTTATCTATATCAATCGCTAAAGCGATTACTACGAACAGTCACTACATCTTTACCACTACACGAAAAAAAGGCCAATAAGTCTAGAATTCGACCTCAACTAAAGTCCATTTATTAATTTGGCAGCAAAAAAATTTCTGCTTTGGCTGCAAAACACTTTTTGTTATGTTAAAGTATGTTCAAGCAAGAAAAGAATTAACTTTTCTTGCCCATTCTAGCCACCAGAAGGCCGCCCCAAATGCTTAACCGCATAAAAATGGGCTATTTCTGCGAAAAAAAAGAAAGCGGCGTCCCCGGAGAGATCGCCGCTCAGTCGAAATACATTCTTGAAGGAAAATTACCATGTGCAACTGCTTTTTGTCAAGTCCAGACGATCCTCCCTGGCACGGGTTCGATATTTAGAAACTTGTCAGCTACCAAAAGGCGATCGCCCTTCACAACCGCGATCGCTTGGGTTACCCAACAAGCCTGGTTTTTCAACCCGGAAGGAGATCGTATGCCAAAAATTCCCCGACATTGCCTCATCCTTACAACTGCTCTGGTAATAGTTACCAGCAGCATCGAAAATTACACTTCAGCATCGCCCCAGTTGTTAGCCAAACAGGAAGAAGGCTGCAAAGACGAGGAGGGTAATAGTTTAATTCCGTGTCCGCACTAAGTAGGTAGGCAAAAATATTTACATAAAATTATTTCTGATTTCCCCGTAGAACAGGCATCTTGCCTGTTCGGATATGTAATTAATTTTGCACAGGTACTTACAAACAATAGCCACTTTCACCGCAGCAAATATCCTCAACTGGAGACAAAGCAATGAGCAAATCTATTAATTGCAACCAAATCTATTTTCCAAATCTGCCCGATCGCTTCCTAGCGATCGATCGCGACATTAAACTCCTAGCAGTAGCCGTCGCCCTCATCCTCTCAATTCCACTACCACCATCCTGGCTATCCAAACTGGAACGACAAGCAAGCAAACACGAACTAGGCTACAAATATATCTACCTAGTGGAATTCTACCTTTTCAACTGGCGAATTTTCGAGGCTTGTCTGTTCTGGCTTCCGAAAAATGCAAAAACAGGCGCCCACGACCATCAAAATGTCATCAACCGGGGTCGGGTAATTTATGGCTGTATCGAGGAAGTGCGGTTTCGGGTGACTCGCGATCGCGTTTTACCCACCCGTCGGCGGAAAATTGCTGCTGGTGGCTGGTTAAAAAGCGCCTTCCAAACAGCACCCTACGCCATCCACGAGCTAGTCGGTGCCAGCGACGAGATGGCCATCGCCCTTTCTCTCTACTTCCCCGGCAGAGACTACTAAAGCAGCCCAAGGGGAGCGATCGCTTCCCACAAACCCCGTCATAAAGTTACCTACTGCAAAACTACAACAGGTTGGAGCGTCTTTTTAGCGATCGCATATAAACGAGCAAACTGTCGCCCTCTAGATCGGGGTTCGTAGTAATCGCTTTAGCGATTTAGAAATATGAATCGCTAAAGCGATCGCTACGAACTATGTTCTACCAAAGATTACGGCATCAGATAGCGCAACTTAATTTCGGTCTCGGTATTTTCCTTGACCTCAAACATTGCCTCATCAAAAGATGGCGGCCTCACGCTCAAATTAGGATTATTGGAAAAGCAAAAACCCTCCACCGGAACCCCAAGCAAACCCGTATCCAGTTTCATATTATCGTTTTCATCGTGATAGCAGGCGATCGCATAACGTCCTGGGGGCAGGCTGACAAGGAGCTTGACGCTGCCTTTTTCGGCTTGCACCCGCTCTCCTTGTAGCTCCTTTCCTTCTTGTAGAAAGCCTTTGGCATCGTCGAAGATGCCGAAGGCAATATGTCCGCGATCGCTTGCTATGTCTTCCACAGTTACGGTAAGAGTGAAATTAGCATCGTTCTGTGCTGCCACGCTGGCGGGAAATAATCCCGACAGCATCAAACATAATACGAGATGGAAACGTTTTAACATGATTTTTATTTGATTAGAGATCGAAAGTTCGTAGTAATCGCTTTAGCGATTCATCCATAAGAATCGCTAAAGCGATTACTACAAGCTAGCCTACGGAGTTTACCCGCTACTCATCATACATCATATTGTTAATCGATCTAACCAACCTTAGTCAACTTCGTCCCGCACTTATAACAAAAATTAGAGACAGTCGGATTTTTCGCCCCACAATTAGTGCAAAAAATCGACTCTCGCGGCGACACATTCGCCTTTTTCGCCATCGGTTTTTCCTCTGGGGCGACTTCCGGCTTTTTCTCAACCGACTCTTTAACTTCTCCCCCCACCAAAAGCTCATACTCCTCGATCGCTTTCTCCACTATTTTAGCCTCCCGCTTGTAAATCAAACTATCCTTTCCCCCCTGCTTTTCTAACTCCAATTCCCGCGACCCTAAATAAGCCATCAACTTGGAGTATAACTGTCGCTTTTGCTGCTGGGTTTCTGCCCCATTCAACTTCTGCCTTACCTGGCGGTCTATCTCCTCGCGATCGCCCCGACAAGCGTCCACATCCAATACTTGCACCGCCTCTTCCCAAGTCGAAGCGATGTCAACATTCTCCTCCCCGATCGCCGACTGTCGAGTATAGCGAATAACCTGTTCCTTAGTGCTGCGATTTTCATCCAGACGCAACACCTCAAGCGATCGCCCCTTCACCACCAACTCGTAAACCTCCGGGTTATCCGGGAACACGTCCCAGAATGGGGGTTCCTTCTGGATGTGAACAGGTATGGGCAAATCCTTACTTTCCCCGCGCAACCGGGCCCGCTTCGCTTCTATAGTTTGTCCCTTCCAATCCTGATAAGACTTGCGCAACTCCCCCATGCCGTCGAGACACCGCAAAGAAAAACCGCCCTTTTCTTGCACGAAAACGATTCGATGGCGTTCTTCTTCTCCCAAAGGCGTCACCGCATCCCTGCTTCCTACCCTTTCTTCCAACAACGGCAACAACTTCCTCGCCGCCGGGTCCGTGGCATCGCGCCCGCCAACGATCGCTACCTTGCTATTAGTCGCGGGGGTAAACCCGGCATCCTTCCCGGAGAGGACGGCCCGATCCAACAAGATTAACGGTTGCGACTTGTTGTAGGCGATGCGAATGCGATCGCGTATCTCGGTTTGGTCGTTGTTGAATAGCTTAAAAATGCGATTGCTTGCGGCCAATTCCCGCTTTAACTTGCTGCTGTTGGGGGCATTGATAATAACGCCGCGCGCCTTCATGGCCACAATTTCCTTAAAATCCTCATCCTGCACGTCTGGCAACTCCGGCAGGTCGAACAATTGCATCACCTCGCTAGCGGCGCGGTTTTGCTTCCACAGGGGACTGGCATCGGTCAAAATTTTCTCCGATAAAACCCTGCATAAGCCGTCCAAACCTAACTGATACTGGCTTTTATTCCCTTCGCTGGCGACCGCGCTTTGTTCTATGAGGTCGTAATATAAATCGTTCAACTCTTGCCTTTCGTAAAGTTTGATGCCATTAATAATTAAAGCATCGGCGCGATCGGCGTTATTATCCGCTTGCTTCTGGAACTCGCCCTGCCACTGGCGCAACTTTTGATTTAACCGGACAAAGCGCCTTTCTAATATTTCCAAATGTTCCAAGAGGCGAGCGACGACGTCCAATCCTAAAAACCGCGCTTTGCGTTGAATAGTTGCGATTAAACTCCCTTCCAAACCCCTCAAAGCTTCCGCGCAATATTCCTCCATTTGCGCTTGTTTGGTCAGACCAAATTTGTTTTTAAAATGTTCGATGTCTTGGAGAGAATCTTCGTATTGTTTCCGCCGCTTTTCTTCGTTTTGGCTCCAGACTTTATCGATTTCCCGGCGAAACCTTTCTGCGGAGGAGTTAAGTATTTGGCGGACGTTGCTAATAAAAGCATCGGCAAATTTCGGCCCTCGGTTGCGGTCTTCTATAATGCGATAAAATTCTTCCTCCAGAGCAACTTTTCCTTGGCGAACTATGCGATCGCGATTGTCGTACATTTTCAAGAAAAAGTCGCCGTGGGACCGTTCGTCTGGGCTTAATTCTCGCAAATGATTGGATTTATATTCGTCAACTGTTTGAGTTAAGAAATCGGTCAATTCCAGAATTTTTCCTTTTTCCGCACCAATTACTCCACCCACTCCCTGTTGGGTGCATTGCAATAATTTTTCTTTAGCTATTTCGTCGCGGATGCGGTTAACAAAACCTTGAAGTTCTGCCAAATAAGACTTATCTCCAGCAGCGGATAAATCCGTTATTAATTCCATATCTGTCAGCCGCATCCGCTTGAAAATGTCTTTATTAATTAACTCAAAAACTTGGGGGGGCAACTGAACTTCTTCGTTTAACCACCAGTTCAAAAAATCCGCCGCCAAACGATTAGATAAAGAAGCGCGAATTTGAGCTATGGGAACTTCCATCGTCGATAAACCAAAGCTCATAAAATTCTTAGGATAACCGCGCCCTCCAGGGTCGGCTTGGGCCCAAGCGCTTTTAATATTATCCCGAATAGAGCGTTTGTGGGGGGCGAAATCTGAGGTTAAATCGAGGAAAATATTTTGAGCGATTAATTCCCGCAATTGGTCGAGGGTAAATTCGCTTTCGCCGTTTTTAGTTCCTACTAAATAAGTATAGTCATAAGGGGGGCGTTTTTCCCTGATTTCGTCTAAATTGGATTGACTGAATTGAGTTATGTATTCCGTGCGGTAGTCAGAAAAATAGTTTAATTCCATGAGGGCTGCATAGCCGTTTGCTAAGACGCGATCGCCTACATTTATGCCAGAAAATGCTTCCGGCATGGGAACTATTGCTGTTATTAAAGGGCTCGCTTGTGCCTTCAACCAATGGCGGACGGAATAGCCAATATCTATTAACATTCCGCTGCCGGTTCCCCCAGAAAGGGAACCGACTAGGAAGACATTTATGCTGCTGGTGGGGACTTTGATGCCGTATCGATCGAGCATAAAATTTTCGTTACCTTTTACGCGGTCTAGGGCATTGTCAAAAGCTGTTTTAATGTTATGATAATTGCAAAAATAAGCAAAGCGACCGCAACCGCGAATTTGTCCGGCCCCCGCTTCTAAGGCGCCAATATTTCTTTCTAATTCGGAAGGAAACCAGTTTTCGATCCAGGGATAATTCTGCATATTAGTAGTCATATCCCTGACTTGTTTGCCGCTGACTGCCGCCCAATATTTTTCATTATCTTTAAAGGCGGAACCAGCGGCGGTGGGATTAGTTACTTTATATTCTTTATCGGTGTCAATAATTAAGAAACTAATAATGGGAAAATTGCGCAAACTACCATAAGTTTCTTCTACTAACCTGCGAACTCGCGACAATACTTCATGTCCGGTACCGCCTACTCCGACAAAGATTGTCGGCACCATACTTTTTTCTTCTACGGGCATTTTTTCCTCCTAGTTCCTTAAAATAAGTTATTAATTCCATGCTAAAGCGATCGCTATTTTTTGTCAAGTATTGGGAGAGATTTTCCAGCCATTAGCTATTACTACGAACGAGCTATAGCAAGCCTAAATCGTTCGTGATATTTTAGAAACCCGGTTTCTCAAAGAAACCGGGTTTCTGGCCCCCACATTTTTCATAATCCCTGCACGGATTGCTATAGTAGCGCCATAAAGCCTAAAATTGTGGGCCGACTTCGCAGGCTTGCTTGTAGTAATCGCTTTAGCGATTTATCTATATGAATCGCTAAAGCGATTACTACGAACTTTTGCTAGTTAGATCGACACCTGCTAATGGTGGAATCTTCCTCATCGCCATCGTCATACTGAATGTGAATGCGATCGCCTTCCATCTTGGCAATAACTCCCTCGTAGTAGGTTCCACCATTTTGCCAGTTACATTCGACTTTCGTGCCTTCTTGCCAGTCAATGGGGCGAACTTGCGACGGTTCGACAACGGAGATGTCGCCATCGTCGAAATTGAGGTCTATCGCATCGCCTTCGATACTATGAATGCGGGCGGGATACCACATCTCATCGGTCCACTGTCCTAAAACGCGATCGCCTACCTGATTCGCCTTAGCTGGTAAGGCGATCGATAAACATCCAATACAAAATAATGCCATACCCAGTATTTTGTGCGTTCTTTTCATAACATAAGTTTCCTTTTGTTTGATAACTACCACGAAATATGCGATGCCCCTTTTTTAAGAAATTCCTGACGGAGAGTTAACAAGATCCCCCGTCGGCAAACCCCAGAGCATTTGTCCCGCACTAAAGTGCGGGACATCGAGAACACTTAGCCATTGCCAGCTTATTCGCGATCGCTACCAAGAGTTTGTTGTGCAGCATGACGAACATGGAGAATGCGAACTGTGGATACCTCTCGACCCTCGACAATAGTAAACAGAATACGGTATGAATTGCGTCCTCGACCATAGAGAAGTTGTCTAACTTCCAGACTGAAATACTTGTTCTCTCTGGCCACGGGACAACGTTTTGGCATTTGCAATAAAGAATCAATGGTTTTTAACAAGCCTTCATACCACTCTTTTGCCTTATCCTGGGATGTAACTTGAGATATCCACACGAAAGCACTGTCTGCCTCTGCCTCTGCTACGCTAGATATTTCAATATGGTATTTCATCAATCTACACCCAAATTATATTGACGGCGTTTTTCTTCTGCAAACTCCCCAAAAGAGCGATATCTCCCAGCTTCAAAATCATCCAACCCGCGCTGGATGCCCTCGATAGACTCTTGCAATTCTTGAGCCTCATAAGCCAAAACTTCTGTTAAGATTTCGGCAGCCACAAGATCGATCTGTTGCCCTTCTCTGGCAGCTTTATCCTGAAGTTGTGCTTCTACTTCAGGAGGGAGATTAACAACAATTGGCATCTATTTTTTCCTCCACAATAAACTTTTTGTTTCATTATAACAGTTTAACAACTAACAAGACGCACCAAAAGGCAATCCCCAAAATTTCCCTACAATAACAATAGTTAAAATGCTCCAAAATAGGGCGTTTGCCAAAGCCAATTGACCGCCTAAAGTCATATCCAAGCCCATTAAACCTTGAAATAACCAGCGGTCTAATGGTAATATTAGCATCCACATGAAAGAAATGAAAGCTCCAGCAAGCCAAAACATAACCCATCTGATGTTACTATTAAATCTAGCAAAAAATTTGTCGGTAAATAACATTTCTAAATTGCTAGCTTCGTCTTGTAAATAGATCCCTTCCGTTTGGCGAGTTGCCTTTTGAATTGCCTTGGATTCTTTCCCTCCTAGAACTACTGCATTTATTTTAACTTGACTGTCAACTGCCCGGTTAATTACACTCTCGCTGACATCGGCAATACCATCGGTAACAATTAACAATTCTCTACAGCGTTTTTCTACTAAGCCCAGGGCGTTACTTCCTCGTTCGATCGCTAAATTAAAATTAGTTCCGCCCCCTAAGTTTTTGTCTAAATTGCTATTTTGCAAAGACCTATCTAATTCTTTTCGGACCTGTTTGCTATCTGCTTTGAAATCATCAGTTAAAGGTTTAACTTTGCTGGCAAAACCGAAGATTTGGATTTGGTTTGGTTTATTTAGCTCTTGGTTTTGTTGGAGATAGGAATTGACCGCTTTAATTTCTTGTTGTCGGACAGCCCCTAACGTACTGTCGCTAAAATCGAGAGCGATCGCCACTGCAACGGTGGGTCGCCCCCAGTTTAGCAACCAACCCAATGCGGCTATTATGAGGCAAGCCGCCATTAACATTAATGGCACTTGAAATAGCGGATACAACCATAATTGTCGGCGAGTTTTTATCATGTTAATTAGGTCATGGGTAACGTTTTTTTTTGACAATTAACTATAACTATCCCCTATTTTGTCGTTTTTTAATATCGGCGAGAATATCATCCATTGTTAGACTATCTAGCAAAGAATCTCGCTCTTTTGTGTAATCTCCACTACCGCTATCGAATTGACGAATAAACCGGATAGCATTAGCATATCCTAAAGAGTCAACTAAAGCTTCAAATCCTTTTCTATTTAACTCAACTGGAGTCATAATTATCTCCTTAATATTAGTTAGTTGTAACTTCTACGAACCATCTTATCGGATTATAAACCGCAACTCTTAAGTTATCTCGATAGGTTAAGGCTTTTGCGAGCAATCGATCGTCTGTTGTCAGGAAAGCGTCAGCGTTATTTTCTGCACAAGCTAAATGCAGGGAATCATAAGGTTTAAAGCCTAAACCACATAATTGAATGGCTCTTGTCGTAATTTCTTGAGTAACTAAAATTTTAGTTTTAGCCATCAACAAAGATGCCCTAAGTTCTTCTTTCCTCGTAGGCGATCGTGTTTGCTCAATTTCTGATTCTAGCACGGTACTGCCGATTAATTCCCAATCTCCAGATTGAAATTTAGTAACGATCTCTAAGATCGCTTCGGTTTCTAAACGAATGCGCGACTGTGTTTGCTCGTCAAAGGGACGATTTAAACAACAAACATCAAGATAAATTTTATATTTTTTGTTCCCTTTAGCCATAGTGGACTTTACCCTCATCTAATTGTATAAGTTATGGGAGCAATCCCTATTAGCCTAGCTTCTCCTAAGTGGGATGCGCTCTGATTTCTTTTCAAATCTATAGAGAATGGTTAATTACCCATTACCCATTACTCATGCCCTAAATTGGATCGAATTGATAATTAAAACCTGCTTTTTTACCCTTATTTGCTCTTACCAAAGGGATGTCGTTAAAAATACTAAAATTAGTCACCGATTTATTAACATTAACTCCGCGATTTAATTCTTGGGAAATAGCCTGCCGATCGCCTGGATGTTGGTTAAAA
>JAXHVR010000014.1:73994-87501 GCA_034189005.1 Cyanobacteriota bacterium
ATTTGCTCTTACCAAAGGGATGTCGTTAAAAATACTAAAATTAGTCACCGATTTATTAACATTAACTCCGCGATTTAATTCTTGGGAAATAGCCTGCCGATCGCCTGGATGTTGGTTAAAAGCGATCGCTAATGCCTGAGTCGCATCGTAACTCGTAGCAGTGCGCCAACTGACTCTACCTTTCCAAATAGCCGCCGCTTGAGTGGCGAAAGTATCTTGAGAATTCCACTGCCAAGGCACCGCTAATACCAAACCATCGATCGCCGTGTTTCCCTTACTTAAAATCGTCGGATTATATAATTCATCGGCCCCCAATAACATCAAGCGATCGCTACTATTTTCATCAGCCTTTGCCAAAGCGATCGCCGTATCGACCTTATTTTTACTCAACGCCAATAAAGCCACATTAGCATTAACAATTTTCGCACCCCTCATAGCCGCATCCGCATTAAAACCCCCAGCAATAATATCAACTTCTTCTACCACTTGTCCGTCAGTCGCTGCCATAGCATTGACAAATTCTTGTTTCAATTGCAAGCTATAAGGACTGTCGGAATTATAAAAAACTGCTACCCTAGCCCCCGGCCGATTCTTAACTGCATAATCGGCTAAAGTTTCTCCTACTTTTTTCAAATAACTTCCCAATAAAGTCGAACTTTTACTCAAAGGAATAGTTTTAACCACCGACTTACCGTTATTAGTAGTAATTGCCGTATTTAATGACGACAAAACAGCCACATTATTTTGCTCGTATAGTTCCAAAGCATTACGACTATTATTATCAACTCCATGCCCCATTACTCCCAACACGTTAACTGGAGAATTAATCAAATCTTTCGCCAAAGATTCGGCAATATCTGCTTGGGCTTCGTCAACTATTACTACTTCTAAAAAACGTGTCGGCAAACCCCCATTAAATTCGTCTTGATATTGGGCTACTCCCCGCAAAACTTCCTTAGCTTCGTTGACGCTTTGGCTGATAGGAATCACCACCGCCATCGTCAGAGGATTGCCTATTTTTCTAGCTTGGGCGTTATTAAGATAAATTTTCGCTTCTGGGTCGTTAGGATCCGTATTATAAGCTTGTTGATATTCTCTAATTGCCTCCTCCCAATTTTTGGCGGCAAAGGCATCGGCGGCTGTAGCTTTTTCCCCGTCGTTTTTGCCTCCGATAAATAGGACTTTTTCCCCTTGACTGATTAATTGAGAATTGACAGCAGTTTCGCCGATAATGACTGAATTATTACCGTTTTTACTAGCTGTTTCTTCGGTTTCGGAATTGAAAATTTTGCTGCCTAAAAACCAAACACCGCCGCCGCCCAAAAGTAGCAGAAGGGCGATCGCTACTATTCCTAGCAAGGGCGATTTTGTAGCAGTGGTTCTTCCAATAGAACTCCCAGAGGCGGGGGAAGGCAAAGTTCTAGTGGGAATCATTGCCTCTCGGGGCAAACCGCAGATCAAACAATCTGGACCGTCATTTTCATAAGGGGTATGTTCGCCGGTGTCGTTGTATTCTCGATCGCTATTTTTCGGAACTCCATCGCAAGTCCATTTACCTTGTTTCTTCGCTTTCACTTAGCCCCCCGTAAATTCACTTTAACTCCTTTTTCTACTATATCGAGAACTTCATAAGTTTTGCCTCAGATTTCGGAGTTTTCTAAAGCAAAATTTATTGAGAAGCGATCGCTTTTTCCCGACAGCTTATACCACAAATAGCCGCTAAAAGCAACCAACTCATAGCATTAATTCTCAGATCGAATAAAGTAACATCAAGCAAATTAAATAAACTACAACCCCCAAAAGCTACTAAATAACTGAAGAAAATTAAGCGGTCTTGGCAATTTTGCAGCGGATTTCGCAAGGGATGTAAGGGATGAATTTTTGTCGGGGAATAGACAATTTTTCCTTCTCCCTTGTCTTCTTCCTCCCCCTCCCCCTCCTTCTCCCCCCTTATCAAGGGGGGCCGGGGGGGATCGAAGGCCGGGGGCGATGTCGAATAGACAATCTTCTCTCCCTCCCCCCTTATCAAGGGGGGCCGGGGGGGATCGAAGGCCACCAACAATAAGAATCCTCGGGCCAAAATCCAGCCTACCCAACCGCAGAAAAAGAGGGTTGCGGGAAGACCGGTTTCGCAGGCCAGCATCAAGGGCAAGTTATGGGGATGACCCAGCCAAAAATTCATCTTCGCCTCGTATAGCGGGGTAAAATTTCTCAATCCCCAACCGGTCAGGGGACGTTCTCGCGCTAGATCCCAGGCAAACTGCCACTGGGTCGTTCTTAAGGAGGCGAAGGGTCGGTTGGGAAAGTAGCGATCGCTCAAACGGCCCCAGAAGTAAACGGGAACGATCGCCCGCAACCATCCCCGCCAAGGCGATCGCCCGAATGCCGCCCCAAAAACGCTGGCAACGACGATGCCGACTAGACCTATTAACCGATGCCAACCGAGATAAATCCCATAAGCAACAATGGCAAATATTATTAATCCCCAGGCGTTGCGAGAGTTGGTAAAAATGATGCCTATTGCGCTGCTTAATACTGTTAATGTTAAAAAGATAAATTGAGGATTTTTTGGGAATTTTGACTTAAATAATTGCCATTGTTCCAGCCACAATCCCAGAGTTAAAATAAAGACGATCGCTAAATAAATTGCTAAAATATTGGCATACATAAATACCGATGCCATCCGACCCGGGGGGTTGCCTCCCGTTTCCAATACCCAACCTAATAAAAATTGCAATTGAGGCGGAGTTGACCAGCGGAAAAATTGCTGTCCGAAACCAAAGATTAGAACTGGAACCGAAGCGATCGCCATCGTCCGAGAAAATTCTCTTAATTGTTTAGTTGTTTTTAAAATAGTGTTAAAAGCAGCAAAAAAGAGAAAGAAAGGCAAGAAGTTAGCCAATCCCAGGAATCCTTGGAGGCGATCGCTAGCAAATAAAGCAATAAATATTAACCAAATAGACAGAACGCCTAGCCCGATATTTATCGGTTTCCTAATAATTTCCGAGGGATTTTGTTTCCAAGCGACAATAGTGGCAACCAGTAAAACTAACGCTCCGAAACTAGGCAAACAGGGAAATATTAATAACCCTATTCGCGCGTAATGCCAACTTTTTTGAGATATTTTTTCCGATTGATTCAACTGTCAATTCAAGTTTTTAATAAGTTGCTAAAGTCCGCTTTTAATAAATTATTGGGGTGCGGGATGCGCGCTTAGTTGAGCGCGCGCCATACCATTAAACATTAAGCTAATTCCCAGCATTCTTCATAACGAACGAGACGAATTTGAGCTAAAGCAAAAATAGTAGGAATAATTCGACCGTAATTAGTAGAAATAGCTTTCCAACCCAAATCGGCTAAAAACCAAGTCCAGATCGCCGGCCCCAAAAATCCTAACACGCTCCGCGCCGTCCCATAACGAGCGGCACTTAAAGCCATGCCTCGTTTGGCCATATTGACCGTCATATAACTTTGAAATTGGCTAGCTGCCGTGGCCCCACCTTTAATTAATGCCTGTTTGGCAACTTGATATTTAGCAAACTGAACCGCAAATTGACGGGCCAACTGTTGCAGAAGTATCGGTTTGACAATAGAAGTAACGGCCAAAGCGCTGCCCCCTTTAACCAGCAAACCTAATGGATTTTCTTTAGCAGATATGGGTAAATTTTCCGATAATTTAGAGCAAGAGAGCGATCGCTGCATTCCCAGCGTTAAAGCTTCTCGCTCGTTTGGAGGCAACCGCTTGCAAGCGCGACCGAGTAAATGCAGAAATACCTCTGCTTCTAGGTCTGTAGTCGAAAGCTTCTGGGAGTAGGGAATCTTGAGATAGCGACAAACCTTAATCAAAGCTTGTCTGTAGGTGATTTGCTGAGTATTACCTCGCAATACCGTTACCCCATCGGCGGCCAAATAGCGAAATCTCTGTTCTATGGCATCCAACCAAGCATCGCGATCGCGACTTTCTATATCTATGGGTTGGGGAGTCTGGAAATAATCTAACGGGTTTATCCCCCGACCGAAAAGCAGTTGTGTCAACTGTTGCAACTCTTCTTCCGTTGCAAGTTCCAGCGCTGTTCTTAATTCGTCCACATTCTGTGTCCTCCAGAGCATATTTTTGCGTATTCTTACCTTATTCTACTCCGTGGGTGGGGAATGGGGAATGGGGCATTGGGCCATTGGCAGTTTTTGTCCCCATAGAGCGATCGTCAACTCATCGCCTCCCAGTCAATTGGAAACATTGTTAATTATTAATTATTAATTGCTAATTGTTATTATGTCTCATCCTCTCAAACTTCTTTCATCTCTAAGATTAGCCCCTCCTAAAGGCATAATTCATGTAGGAGCTAATATCGGTCAAGAAATTTCTGCGTACCGTTCCTCTGGTGCTAAAATTTGTTTGTATTTTGAACCCATACCCGATGTTTTTGAAAAGCTTAAAGCCAATTTAGCCAACATACCAAATCATTATCCACTACAATATTTAATTTCAGATAGAGATGATGAGGAAGTAGTTTTTAACATCACCAATAATAGTCTATCTTCAAGTATGTTAGCCCTGGGAAAACATTCTGTTTTATATCCAAATATTAAATACGTTAACTCTATAAAAATAAAAACTATAACCCTAGACAGCATCATCAAACAAAAATTTGCCAGCCAAAATTTTGATACCTTAATAATGGACGTTCAAGGCGCAGAATTAAAAGTGCTTAATGGAGCCGACCGTTTATTAAGCGATCGCTTGATGTATGTCTATGCAGAAGTTAGCGAAGAAAGTTTATACGAAGGCGGTTGTACCTTTGAAGAAGTAACGGCATTTCTCAAAAGTTATGGTTTCCGACTAAAAGACCTATCCATGAATTATAAAAATTGGGGAAATGCTCTTTATGTAAAAAACACTGCCAGAAAAAAAACTTTTCCCAAACCTCCAGGTAAAAACTTAGCATTAAAGAAACCGGCAAAGCAAAGCTCTTTTTCAAAATGGTCAAAACCAAACGATGCTTTAGGAGCAGTTAAAGGTATTAAAAATGGAAATTTTGGTTTTCATACAGCTAAAGAAGTCAATCCTTGGTGGCAAGTAGATTTATTAGATGTTTACAAACTAACTCAAATATGGGTTTATAACAGAGTTAACGATCGCGCGGAACGCAGCCGAACCCTGACAATATTAGTGTCGTTAGATGGTAGCGACTGGAAATTAGTTTATGCCAATAATAATAATGTCATATTAGGAGGAATTGATACTCAACCTCTCATCATTTCTCTTGACTCCATACCTGCCCGTTACGTCCGCCTACAGTTAGCTGAAGAAAATTACCTGCATTTAGATGAAGTGGAAGTTTATGGTTTTCCTCTGTAATATAGCAATCCTTTCCTCCGAAACGATATCTGAGAAACCGGGTTTTTTGAACAATACCTTCTCCCTGCATCTCGTAGGTTGGGTGAAGCGATAGCGCAACCCAACATCAACGGGAGCACAATCCAACGATTTTGTTGGGTTTCGCTGTCGCCGAGCCCAACCTACAAATGGTATTTTTCCGCCATCAGGCGAAGGTATTGTTGAAAAAACCCGGTTTCCGGTCCGCGCCATCCATTTAGTAGGATTGCTATATCAATTAACTTTTGACAGGCAAGATACTTTTGACAGGCAAGATGCCTGTCCTACGGGTGACAGGCAAGATGCTTTTGACAGGCAAGATGCCTGTCCTACGGGTGACAGGCAAGATGCTTTTGACAGGCAAGATGCCTGTCCTACGGGTGACAGGCAAGATGCTTTGGACAGGCAAGATGCCTGTCCTACGGGTGACGGGCAAGATACTTTGGACTGGCAAGATGCCTGTCCTACGGGTGAGAGGCAAGATACTTTTGACAGGCAAGATGCCTGTCCTACTAAATAACTTCCATTCCATCTCCCACTGCCACTACGCCGTCGGTGTCAACCGTTGCTAAAATTCCAGTCTGGGCGTGACCGAATTTGTCTCGCAAAATAGATAACAACGGCAAATCCCGATCGCCCGTCTCTGGATTTACTTCAATATTAATACATCGACCGATCCTCGCACTAACATCTATTTTGGCAGTGCCTAACTTAAACTCCTTCCCCACTAACTTAAACTCTTCCCAAGCTTCCATTCCTTCTAACAAAATATTAGGACGAAACCTGCGCGCGTCAACCATTTCTCCCGCCACTTCGCTCAACTCGTCCAAAGTTGCCTGACTCAACAGAGAAATATGCACCGGTTGTCTGTCTGGATAGCGAGTCTCCCCGCTGCTATCTCCCACCAAGCGCAAGGGCCCTTTCTCTGGATGTCGCGCCCCTTCAGTTGGTTTGAGGTTCGCTAAATAGCCGCTGAAAAAGGCACTAATGCGATCGCGTCCTACCTGAGAAATGGCATCGGCCTTTAGCAACTCAGCCCCTCGATGGCAAACCGTTAATAACCGACTCTGGGGCTCGTAATGGCAGTCCAAAGCTGCCAGTCCCGGCCAATCGTTTTGGACCGCAAAATGTTTTTTAGACATCCAAGGCACGATATCTGGAGGCGGCGAGTCGCCCTCCTCCAAAAACATCAAGGCAAAGGCCCGATCGCCCTTAATCCCATGTCCTTTTGTCAGAGAAAGGCGATCGCTCTGCTGGGGCGTTAGTCCTTTTATTGGGTAGGTGAATAGTTGTTTTACTGTTATGGGTGGCATTCGATCTTAATTTGTTCGGTTCCATAAAAATAATATCGCTAAAGCGATTGCTACCAACGTTGGTAGTAATCGCTTTAGCGATAGAAACTACGATTTGATCGAGAAATCCTCTACCCCGAGATCGTCGAGGTTGCGACCGATAATCGCAAATTGACCCCCGGCGCCAAAACCAGGATCGCTGCCATTAGCATTGTACAGCAAGCGTCCCGTCGCAGAATTATAAACGATCGCCGCATCGCTACTCCGGGCGGCATTGTTATTGGTGACTGTTGCGAAATCCCCCGGGGCAATATTGCCTCCTGGTCCGCTTTCTAAAGCAGTGAAAGTGGTTAAATCAAGAAGGATTCGATCTTCTCCCAGTTCAAAATCGGTAATCCGATCTATCCCCAAATTAGCGTTACTAAATTTCTTATTTGAGGCAAATATAAAGGTATCCTCGCTGACACCCCCGGTCAGAGTATCGTTGCCAGAACCTCCGTTCAAGAAATCCCGACCCGTACGACCGTCCAGAACGTCCCTGCCGTTGTTACCGAAGAGGCGATCGTTACCCCGGTGGCCGATAACGGTATCCTTGCCGTTGCCGCCGATTACCCTGTCGTTGCCCCAACCGCCGTTGAGGGTATCGTTGCCGTTCTGACCGAAGAGGCGATCGCTACCCCGGTTGCCGTTAATATTGTCGTCGCCATTACCGCCGATTAAAGTATCCCGGCCACCTCCACCGCTAATGCGATCGTCGCCACCTCCACCGTTAACGCGACCTTCATCCACGCTGCCTTCGATTGTATCTGGGTCGTTGCTTCCTTCCACTTGACGGGTTTTACTTACTTGATAAATAGTAGTGGTGCCGCTAACTTCGTTCGCCGCCACCAACAATGCCCGACCGTCGGGACTATCCTCTGCCGGGATAAATGTTAACCCTTCCGGCCCCAGGTCCCCCGCAGTTCCTTCCGAGGCATCGCCGTCGAACTCGCGGTTGTTGAAATATTCCACGAATTTCGGCTTTTTGGGATTGGTAATGTTATAAACCATTATCCCGCCAACCCGTTCTAAACCGATAAAAGCGTAAGTAATGCCATCTACTTCGCCGACCGCCACTCCTTCCGGTTCCGGCCCCTTGTCATCGCTGCGAGAATCAAAACTATCGTTGTCGTCGTTATCGGAGTTAAAGTTATCTGGGAACAGTTCCGCCGTCAGTTTCTCGAAATCGTCGCTGCTGTCGTAAACTAAATTACCAAACTCGTCCCAGATAGAGAAAGAACGCCCGCCGAAGGCATATAAGCGATCGAACTTCCCGTCGCCGTCGATATCCCCCTTAGTGTTGGTAATCTTCAAGCGACCCAGAGCATCTTCTGCCTTGAGTTCTGTCGCGTCGGGGAAAACATCCGGGTCCAGTTCTATTTCTACATCCCCCACCCGAGCTTCTTCGCTAAAACCTTCATAATCCCGAGCGTCCCCTTCGTTGGCAGTAATATAATAAGTTTTACCGTCGATCGGGAAGGACTCTATGGCATCCGGTTGATACATCCCAAAAACCGGCCAGTTTTCGAGGTTGATGCCATCGTCTTCGTTGCTGGCATCGAGAGTGTTACCCTCCGCAAACTCGATAAGACCCAAAGATATCGGCGTTGGATCGGGATTTAGAGGCACCGTACCATCCACTGGTATCTCCTCGTCGAGCAAACCAAAATCGTTATCGTTAAGAACTGCTATCCGCCCGTCCTCTAACACGGTCAGACCTTCGGGTTTATCGAGCCCCGAATAACCGATGGAGGGTAAATTGGTGACTTTGATTTTATCGACAGGTTGAATGCCCCGTTGTTTTAGATCGTTTGCAGTTAGTTGTTCCAGGGTTGAGTTGTTCGGAACTGTAGGCGCGTTATCATCCAGCAAGTTAGTTGCATCCTTGAGGTCGATTTCAAAGATAAACTTCTTAGCTGCTTCGCTGGTGGATGAGTCCCGTTCCGTAACTAAGAATTTGCCATCCCCGGCATAGACGGCATCGCCGATTTTATCCACTTTCCCATCGCCGAAGGTCGAACCTTCCAGCAGGTAAACGTATTCCTTCATCGGTGTCCCATCTTGTGGGTCGATGCCGAGTATGCGAATGACGTTGGAGTTGTCCGAGGTCTGGCGATCGGGATTTGCCAGGGGCGTTTGGATGAAACTGTAGAGAATTTCGTTATCTGTATCTAAGGCCACAGCTTCAAAACCCCGATTGGGTCGCCTGTTGGCATATTCGGCCGGCAGGGTTTCCGTGCCAAAGGTGCCTTCTGCTTGTCCTGCCAGTTCTGCGGTTCCCTCTGGGACGAAGCGATCTATCAGTACGCCCTGTGCATCGAACTTGTAGATAGAAGGGCGATATTCATCTACCATCAAGAAACTTCCGTCCTCATTAATTACTATTCCCTCCAGGTCGGCACCGAAGGGATCGTATGTTAAAGCATTGCCGGATAAATCTACTGGTACTTCGTCTATGCCCTCGATGTTGGGCAGACCCGTGATGGGAGTAGTACCGTCTTGCTGAGTCAGCAAAACTTCGCTGATGTTTGCTATCCTGCCGTTGTTTTCGTTGAGTTCGAAGCGGACTACCCTTGCTTGATAGTCTGGCAATACGAAGGGTCGTTCCTCGTCGCCGTCTTCGTCAACGTCAGTGGGTGCGCCGTTGGGGCCGCGATCGGGTACCGTGACAAATTTGAGGTTGCCGGTTTCTTCGTCTGTTCCTTCATACGAGAGACCGGAAAAACCCCCGAGTTTGATTTCTTGACCTGCTTCTGTCGTCCCCAATATCGGCAGTTGCCTGGGGCGGAAATTAAACTTACTCAGAGTTGTCGGCCCCCGACTGTGGTCTTTGTAACCCAGAGGCAGGATATCGGTCACTTCTGCCGATTCTATATCTATGACGGCAAAAGCGTTATTTTCTTGCAGGGTAGCAAATGCCGTCTCTCCATCGGGGGAGACTGCTATATATTCCGGTTCTAAGTCCCGGGGAACGTTACCCCCAGGACCGAAGATGCGGACTCCTTTCGCGATTAGTTCTTGCTTGCGGGGGTTAAAGTCGGCGAAATTCGCCGTGCGAACGTCTTGTTGAGTTACATTTTTCGCCCCATCGGATATGTCAATAATACTAATCGTACCGCGAGGGTCGCTTTGGTAGTTATCCGTGGGCTCTCCCTCGTTGGCTACTAATACCTTTTCCCCATCGGGGGTGAAGGTCAGCATATCTGGCAAGGAACCGACCTTGACTTGGCTGAGAAATGTTCCGTTTCGATTAAAGAAGACAACGGAGCCCCCTTTTTGTTTTACTTCCTTTTCTACTGCTAGGGCTACTACCCCGTCTTCGTTGACTGCGACGCTATTGACACCTCCTCCGTACTGGGACAGGTCTATGGTAAAATCCAATGTCGGGTTTTCAGGATCGCTAATGTCCAGTACGTCCACCTCGGCCCCTGTACCCTTGGCTATAAAAACTCTTTTGCTTTTGGGGTCGTAGGCCGGGATTTCGGCGGCACTTTCATTAAATATCCCGGTTTCATAAGTCCCCAAGGGGCGCAGAAAGTTTAGATTTGTTGGTAGTTTTGCCGATCTAGTTTCTAGTCCAGTTTCTGAGTTCATTTTTTCGCGTTTTTGTATAACTTCAGGAGACTTTAGCAGTAGTTTACCCAATTTTTATCTCTGGGTTATCACGGTTGTTGATTTTTTTTTCAATGTCCCCCTGCCGATATCTTTCCTGGGAGCTTTTGACGCGAAATATCCTGGGTTTGACGAAAAAATAGCTTTTCCCGCTCCGGAGGGACGCTATAGTTTTTAGAGCTTACTCTCCTCGATTAATTGATTTATTTGTGTTAGACTGGCTCTTTTTTTTGCTACTTCTTTCCTCCATTATGATTAGCGATACATTTTTTTTGAAACAACTCGTTGTTAGTAGTCGTTATGAGTACGATCTTTTTTCGATAATTAGCAATTTATCTATTTTCTATTTTTAATAGCAAAGTCAATAGACAATTCCCCATGGAGCATTCCCCATTCTCCGATAAGATGTAATAATGTAGGAGTGGAGCAAAAGAAATTGCACTAATACCGGGGGACAATTCTGCTGTCTTGGTAAGAAAAAACAAATCTTTATAATTTATTTAGCTTTATAAAAAACTTAATATGATTATTCCAGGAGAGTTACTGCACGATCGCTATCGAGTCATTGAATTGCTCGATGACACAGGCTTCGGTCAAACTTGGGAAGTAACCGACGGCGGTATGCCAAAGATTATGAAGGTGTTAAAAACGCCGAAAGTCCTAGATAACGAACATATAGAGAAAGCTATCTGCCTATTTGCCGAGGAAGCTAAGGTATTGAGTCAGGTAAAAGGACCGGGACTGCCCGAGGTGGAAGAGTCGGGATATTTCTGTTTGTCGGAAAAAGGGGGCGATCGCCACCAGTGTCTGGTAATGGAGAAGATTGCGGGCAGTAATTTGGAGAGTTGGCTCAAAGAAAATAATAAGAAACCTATAGAGGAAGCAAGAGCGATCGCCTGGTTAACCCAACTGGTACAAATTATCGGTCAACTCCACCAGTTTCATTACATTCACCGAGACCTGAAACCAGATAATATTATCTTGCGCAGTTCCCCGCCCCACCAGAAAGATAACGAGTTCGCGATCGTAGAGGCGATCGCTCCAAAAACTAAGAACTCAGCAGAATCAGGTCTCAGCCACTCTCAACAAGAGTCCAAACCTAAGCCACCAGAATCGGCAGTAGAGGAAGGAGAAAATACCCCAACAGTGCAAGCAGGAGCGGAAAAATGGGGTCAACTAGCTTTAATCGAATTTGGAGCTTGTCGGGAAGTTACAGAAACTTACTTAAGGGAAGTAGAGGGTAAAGATGTTACTGGTATGATGTCGCGAGATTACAGCGCGCCAGAACAGTACGAAGGTAAAGCAGTGCGACAATCGGATTTTTTCGCGATCGCTCGCATCATCGTCTATTTACTCACCGCAGAACACCCCCAGGATCTACCCTACGACCCCCAAACTGGCAGGGTTATGTGGCGAAAGCGCCGACCCAAGCTATCGAGAGACCTGGCAGATTTGCTCGACGAGATGATGGCTTCGTTACCCCAGTCGCGACCTCAAACTACGGAGGAAATTTTGGAAATTCTGGCTCTTTTGCAAGCCGAACAGCCTCCACCATCCGCAGAAGCAGATGACAAAAAACCAGAACCCAAAAAAGATACTCCAGCAGAGCAAGACCGGTCGCGAAGCGTTGGGGATGCCATATCGCTGCCATCCCTCCCCCGCCGGGTCAAACTTCCCTCTCTCAAGAAAAAATCTACCAATAATAGAAAAGTACAAGAAGGCGGACAACAAAGAAATTCTCTAGCTATCCTGGCAGTAATAGGAGCCTTACTCGCTATCCTACCAGAAGGCCGCACTATTTGTCCGGTCAAGTTTGAGGACGATTTGAGTTGTGGGGAAGAAATTTTGATTCCTGGTTCGGCACTGGAGGCAAAACAACAAGCAGTTAAAGCTTTTGCCGAGAGAAATTATGCCGATGCTGTCGATTTATTAGAAACCGCCCGCCTCCAGCAAGGCAACGATCCGGAAACTTTAATTTACCTCAATAATGCCAAACTAGCCGCCCAAAACGCCGATGCCTACACCGTCGCCGTTGTCGCCCCCCTCGAAGGCGATACCCAAGCTCTCAACTCCGGGATGGAAATACTCCGAGGTGTCGCCCAAGCTCAAGATGCTATTAATAAAAGCGATGCTAAAATAGGCGGCAAAGGTCTGCTCGTCATTATCGCTGATGATGGTAACGATCCCGACAAGGCAGTTCGCAAAGCAGAATATTTAGGCAGTATCGGTCAAGTCCTCGGAGTCGTCGGTCACTTTTCTAGCGACGTCAGCCTGATAGTTGCCCCGGTTTACGAAGAAAACGAATTAGTAGCAGTCTCTCCCACTAGCACCTCTGCCCTACTTTCCGAGCGAAATAATTTCTTCTTTCGCACGGTTCCTTCTGATGCCGTAACCGCTAGAGCTTTGGCTAGTTACCTTCAGGATCGACCTGGCGGTCTTGAGAAAGTTGCCACATTTTACAATCCCAATAGCGCTTACAGCGAATCTATCCAAAATCAATTTATCAATAATTTGACGGCAGTAGGCGGTACTGTTTTGACAAATAATGATGGCAGGTTTGATTTTTCTAGAACTTCTTTTAATGCTAGCGCTGCCGTACAACTGGCAAAGGAACGAGAAGTTAATGCCCTGGCTATTTTCCCTAATAGTTTCACCAGAGCGGAGGCAATAGAGGTAGTAAAAGCTAATGACGAATTTAATTTCCCCATCGTCGCTGGAGATAGCGTCTATAACGAATATACTTTAAAGTTTGGGGGGGCAGAAGCAGCTAATAATTTGGCGATCGCTACACCTTGGATTAGTTTGAATAGTCCGAACCCGACTTTTCCTACAGAAGCTGAAAATTTATGGGGAGGTTCTGTTAGTTGGCGTACTGCTTTTGCTTACGATGCTACTCGCGTTTTAATTACTGCTTTAGAGTCTCTCCCAAAACAACAAGAATTGACGAAACGAATAGCGGTAAAAAATGCCTTGGCAGATGAGAATTTTAGTTCTTATGGTGCTACGGGGGAAATACATTTTTTAGTTAATGGCGATCGCAAGGAGTCGAGAATTGATTTTGCTAGAATAGTCCCTTCTAAGTGTTCTCCTTTTGGTTATTCTTTTATTCCTCTGGATTATCCAGTGGATGAGTTGGAGGGCAAGAATTGCGATTAAAAGCTATTTGCCCAAAGCTTAGGAATGTAAC
>JAXHVR010000140.1:0-12799 GCA_034189005.1 Cyanobacteriota bacterium
TCCCCCTGTGGATCCCCCTCCCGTCCCCCTTGATAAGGGGGAGGCCAGAGGAAGAAGGTTTTCATGTACGGGGGACTTTGAACTGTTCCGGCTCCCCCCTTTTCAAGGGGGGCTGGGGGGGATCGAAAATGTATTTCACCGATTCGATAAATGCTATAATTGTTTAAAACGTAGAACAGGCATCTTGCCTGTTAATTGTTTAAAACGTAGAACAGGCATCTTGCCTGTTAATTATTTAAAACGTAGAACAGGCATCTTGCCTGTTAATTATTAATTGTTAATTATTAATTATTAATTAACAAGAAAAAACCCCCTAATGGGGGTTAACAAACCAACAAAAATCACTGATTTAAAACATGGTCAGAATGTAGATCAAACCGAAAAGAACAATCCAGATGACATCTACGAAGTGCCAGTAAATTTCTGCCATTTCGACGCCGGTGTGCTTGGAGTCGCTATAATGACCGTCGCGACGCGATCGCCAAACTACTCCCAGGATTAATAAAACACCAATAAAAACGTGAAGACCGTGGAAACCGGTCATTATATAAAAACAGTTGGAAAATAGATTAGTAGTCAGGCCGTAACCGAGAGTTACATACTCGTAAACCTGACCTGCAAGGAAAATCAATCCCATGGCTGCTGTAACAAGATACCACAAGCGCAAACCGCCAACATCGTTCTTTTTAACAGCACTATCGCCTTTGTGAATGATAAAGCTACTTGAAATCAGAATAATGGTGTTAATTGCAGGCAGTAATAGTTCTACTTCTGTACCTTCTGGCGGCCAAACTTCTGAATGTCCTCGATACATTAAATAGCAAGCAAATAAAGCTCCAAACATCAAAGATTCAGAAATGAGGAAAGTTAATAAACCAAACAGACGAAAATCTGGATGTTCCCCGTGTTCGGCTGCCTCGGATCCATGAGTAGCATCAATGGCAGCATTTGTTTCAACTGTTGAACCTTGCATAGTTTCCTGTACTTAATATTATGTTAATTTGGAAAACGCTAATTGGGAACTAAGCGGAGAACAGGCAAGATGCCTGTTCTACGTTCCAATTACCTAAGAATCTTCTTTCTTACTGGAACTGCCCAACACGGAAGAAGACTCAGCTTCCGATACCGGCACGCCTTTTTCTTTAGTAACGCGATCGACAAAACCGGTCATTTTTTTCAAGCGCTGGCGAATGCCTAAAGTTTTCTTCTTGCCGTAATCGTAAGGGCCGTGAGTAATCACGGGCAAAACTTCCCAGTTTTCGATTATAGGTGGAGAATCTGTGGTCCATTCTAAAGACAGAGCAGCCCAAGGGTTGCCGCTGGCTTTCGGTCCTTTTGCCCAACTGTAAACCATATTAATGAAAAAGGGAATCACGGAGATCCCGAGCAAAATTGCGCCGTAGGTGCAAATTTGATTGATAGTTTCAAAGCGGGGGTCGTACATGGCGATCCGTCGGGGCATTCCTTTTAGACCGAGTTCGTGCATGGGCAAGAAGGTCAAATTAGTACCGATCAAGGTAAGGACAAAGTGAATGCGACCCCAAGTTTCGTTGTACATCCGCCCGGTCATTTTGGGGAACCAGTGGTAAATGCCTGCATAGAGACCGAACACCGATCCGCCGAAGAGGACGTAGTGGAAGTGGGCGACGACATAGTAGCTGTCGTGAACGTGAACGTCGAAGGGAGCAGTTCCCAAAGTCACGCCGCTCAAACCGCCCATGACAAACATGGCTAATAACCCCAGAGCAAAGAGCATGGGACTGTTCAAGCGAATTTTGCCGTCCCAGAGGGTGGCTACCCAGCTAAATATTTTAACGCCAGTGGGCACGGCGACGATTAAAGTCGAGACGGTGAAGAACATCCGCATCCAGGCAGGGGTGCCGCTGGTGAACATGTGGTGAACCCAGACGAACAAACCGACAAAGCAGATGGCGAGACTGGAGTAGGCGATCGCCTTATAACCAAAAATAGGCTTGCGGGCGTGTACTGGAATCACTTCCGACATGATGCCGAAGATCGGCAAAATCATCAGATATACTGCCGGGTGGGAATAGAACCAGAATAAGTGCTGGTAAATAACTACGTCTCCTCCCATCTCCGGCCGGAAGAAGCCGGTACCGAAGTTGATATCAAACAACAGCAGGGTTAGACCGATCGCCAAGACTGGAGTTGACAAGAGTGCCAGTAAGGAAGTAGCCAAAATCGCCCAAACAAATAAGGGCAGTTGGTCCCACTTCATGCTGGGCAACTTCATCTTGAAGATGGTGGTGACGAAGTTCAGGGAACCCAAAATAGAGGAAGTTCCTACCGTGATGATGGCCAATATCCAAAAGCTCTGTCCGGCGTTATTGGTGATGGCGCTTAAAGGTGGATAGGAAGTCCAACCTGATTGGGCGCCGCCGAAATAGAGACTGACCATCAGCAGGATACCTGCTATTGGGTTGAGCCAAAAGGCGATCGCGTTGAGGTTGGGAAATGCCAAATCTCTAGTTCCGATCATCAGCGGTATCAGATAGTTGCCGAAACCGCCGATGGCTGCCGGGACGATCCAGAAGAATATCATCAGGGTTCCGTGATTGGTCAGGAAGGAGTTATAGAGGTTTGGCTCCAGGAAGTCCGACTCTGGGGTGTAAAGTTCGACGCGGATACCCATTGCCATCATGCCGGCAATTAGGTAAAAGAAAAAGGCTGTTACCAGATATTGGATGCCTATTACTTTATGGTCGATGTTGTACATAAAGTAGTGGTACCACTTCCACGCTTCTGGGTGGGAGTGTTTGGAAGTTTCTTCTACTGAAATTTGTGCTTGTGCCATTGCGAATTATTTTAACAACAATTGGGAATTGGGAATTGTTTCGTAGTAATCCCAGAGCGAGATTAGCTATTATCCATTCCCTATTCCCTATTACCTAAATTTAGTCAATTTGACTGAGGGTTTGTGAATCTATGCCTATTTCCTTAGCATAAGGTGTCAGATATTCCGACTCTGAGAGTTCGGCAACGTTAAGCGCTACCGTTTGAGTTGCATTTTCTTCCTGCAGGGCAATTGCATTTTCTGCCAGCCAGCTTTCGTAATCTTCCTCCGTGTGAACGATGACTTGAGTCCTCATGGCTCCGTGGTACGCACCGCAGAGCTCGGCACAATAGACTGGATATTCGCCTACTTTGGTCGCTACAAACCGCAGTTGGGTGTCTTTACCCGGTATTGCATCTTGCTTTAGGCGAAATTGAGGCACCCAGAAAGAGTGAATCACGTCTTGGGCGGAAAGATTTAGCAGCACGTCTTTGCCTACGGGAACGTGTAATTCCCCTGCGATTATGTCTCCTGGATAGTTAAACAGCCAAGCATACTGAATGCCAGTAACTTCTACTGCTAGGTCTGGGAGTTTCCCTACCTCTTCTGGAGTTGCTCCAAAACCGTATTTCGATTGTTTCGATGCTACTTTTGCTTCTGCTGGCTCCATCCCTTCGGAGTCTGCTATTAGAGGGGCAGCGATCGCCGCGCCCGAATGCATTGCAGCCATTTCGCTCCCATGGGATGTGCCATCATGGTGATGAGCCACCATCGCTGCTGCCGGCTCGAAGCCTCCCATTTCTCTATACACCTGGACGCTGTACACTCCGAGACCTAGAACTATTAAGGTCGGGATCGCCGTCCAGAATATTTCTAAGGGAACGTTACCCTCGATCGGCGGTCCGTCGGCGTCGTCTCCCTTGCGCTGGCGAAATGCGATCGCGCAAAAGATGATGGTTCCCTCTACTACGAAAAACAAGCCCGTAGCTATAGTTACCATCAGATTGAAAAAGCCATCTACCAGAGGGGCTTGTTCCGATGCTTGCTCCGGCAACAGACCGTTATTTTGTCCGTACCAGAAGCTGACTATAGCGATCGCTATACCAACCACTAAGGTTATGACTGAAACTGGTACTTTTTCTTTGTCCATATTTTACCTCTATTCTAAGGCATTTTTTGTTCTTTTACCTCTGCTTAAGCAAAGGTTGACACAAATGCTCTTCCTCCCTTACTTTAGGCGTACTCGTCCCCTTCCGGTTAGAGAAGCCTTCTTTATTATGGTCATACCTTTCTTTAATTAGCTTAGTGCAAGAAACTTGGAATAATCGCTACCGCTGCTACTTTTTAGCAATTTTTTAGGTTTTGCCGATGGAGCCTGGCAAATCTTTATAATCTTTTAATCTTTTTTTGTCCAAAATTCCCATTATATAGACTTTTTCGCCTTGACAGAATTTTAATTCTGTGCGTGCGCACCAGTCTGGAGGTAATTCGGTTAGAGAAAAATATGAAGTTTTCTGAAAATTGTTAAAAAATTCGCAATATTTTGTAAAGAAAAATTAAAATCCGAAAAATTTCTAAAGGTCTCCCCATCTACTAGATCCAGTCGCTAACCTAAAGAAGTAGAAGATTTTATCCTCGAATGACATCTGAGGGTAGGGACTGAGCGTCGGCTCAGTATTTAGTTAAGAAAAGATTCGGTAAAAAGATATGGCCAACTCTGTCCTAAATAATTCATTAATATCTTCGGAGTCAAAACCAGCCTCAAGCATCCGTCGCTTGGTCTGGAAGCTCTGCGCGGCAACTCTGCTACTAATGGCGATCGGCAGTGCAACTAGGGTAATGAATGCAGGTTTAGCCTGTCCGGACTGGCCTTTATGTTACGGCAAATTAGTGCCGATGGCTCAAATGAACCTCCAGGTCTTCCTAGAATGGTTCCACCGATTGGATGCATCGTTAATAGGCTTCGGCTCCATAGCTCTAATGGGTTTATCCTGGTGGCACCGCAAGGAACTCCCGGGCTGGCTGCCCTGGGCCTCTACCTTCGCCCTCGCGCTGATAGTTTTTCAAGGCGTATTAGGCGGACTGACAGTAACGGAACTATTGCGCTTCGATATCGTCACCGCCCATTTAGGCAGCGCTTTGCTCTATTTCTGCACTCTATTAGTTATAGGCTGTGCCATGATGCCCTACAAAGGAACGGGCGCTGCGGGTAAGCTTCCCTGGGTGGCGGCGACGGCTGCAATCTTCGTGTACCTACAAAGTCTTTTAGGTGGATTAGTAGCCTCCCAATGGGCTTTACATCAATGCTTCGGGGTCGCCCAACTCTGTACGGTGATGAACAGTCATATTGCGGGAGTCGTACCGGCTACCCTGGCAACTCTGACATTAGTGGTTATGGCTTGGCGGCGATCGGCCTTGGAGCCGACTTTGCGAAAGCTGGCAATCTGGGCGGGGGTGTTTTTAGTAGCTCAAATTGCATTGGGAGTGACGACTTTTTGGTTGCACTTGCAAGTAGAAGTGCTGACGGTCTCTCACCAAGCTGTAGGAGCGGCTTTATTGGGAACTTTGGTGGCGTTTGCGGTTTTAGGTTTGCGCGATCGCCCAGCCACAATTAATCAAATAGTCAGATAGAAACCTTTTCTAAAGTAAAAAACAGAGCGAAATTACAATCCATGCAAGAACTAATTAACACAAATGTCGAAAGACATCACGAAAATCTGTTACAAGTACTCAAAAGCTACTACCAACTAACTAAACCGAGAATTATTCTATTGTTGCTGATTACCACGACAGCCGGTATGTGGTTGGGAGCTAAGGGACAAGTAGATCCCCTTTTATTACTGATAACTCTAACGGGTGGCGCACTGGCAGCGGGCTCTGCTAATACTATTAACTGCATTTATGACAGCGACATAGACTATATCATGGAGCGCACTCGCTGGCGTCCGATTCCTTCTGGTAGGGTGAAGCGCCGCGATGCGATTATTTTTGCTTCGGCTCTTGCCCTGATATCTTTTAGCTTGCTGACGGTTTTTGCTAATCTGCTGGCTGCAATGTTGGCAATGTCTGGAATTGTTTTTTATGTTGCTATCTACACCCACTGGCTGAAGCGCCATAGCGTGCAAAATATTGTTATTGGCGGTGCGGCAGGGGCGATACCGCCTTTGGTTGGTTGGGCTGCGGTTACGGGGGATTTGAGTTGGTCGGCTTGGGTATTGTTTGCGATCGTCTTTGTCTGGACTCCTCCGCATTTCTGGGCTTTGGCAATTATGATTCGCGATGAATATAAGGAAGTCGGCGTGCCGATGCTGCCAGTAATTAAAGGCGACGAAGAGACGGCGCGACAAATTTGGATTTATAGCTTGCTGATGGTGCCGGTAACTTTGTTGTTGGTTTATCCTTTGCACGCTAGCGGTGTTGTTTATGCTGTAGCTGCTACTTGGCTGGGAGTTATTTTTCTGCAAAAAGCTTGGGATTTGTTGCAGCAACCTAGCGATCGGGATGTGGCGCGATCGCTCTTTAAATATTCCATCTTTTACTTGATGTTATTGTGTCTGGGAATAGTAATTGATAGCTTGCCTTTCACCCATCAAGTTACTACTGCTATTGCTGAGAATTTCCAATCTTTGGTCAGCAGTGCTTTTGTAGTAGTGCTTAAGAGCTAAAATAGTGGGTTAAGCAAAAGTTCGTAGTAATCGCTTTAGCGATTGATATCTATGAATCGCTAAAGCGATTACTACAAGCGAGCCTACGAAGTTTACCCATCCATCTTTTTAGGTGCGCGCCGCGCACCTTTTAAATTGTAAATTGTAAATTGTAAATTGTAAATTGTTAATTGATATTACCTATTAATATGAAAATTGGATTTATCGGAACTGGGTTAATGGGCGAGCCCATGGCTGCAAAAATATTAAAAGCCGATCGTGAAGTAATCGCCTACAATCGCACTAAATCTAAATTAGAAACTATAAAAAAAGCAGGAGCGGAAATAGCAGAATCTCCAGCGGAAGTTATTAAAAATTCAGATTGCGTAATTTTAATGCTATCCGATGCTCCAACTATTCAAAATTTGCTATTATCAGAAACTGCAAAAAAAGAATTATCGGGCAGTACGATCCTGCAAATGGGAACGATCGCCCCGGCAGAAAGTAAAGCTATTAGAGATGAAGTGGTAGCCGCCGGAGGAGAATATTTAGAAGCTCCAGTTTTGGGCAGCATTCCCCAGGTAAAATCGGGTAGTTTAATCGTAATGGTAGGGGCTACGGCGGAACAATTCGATCGCTATTTATCTTTATTTAACATCTTCAGCCCCGAACCTTTACTAATAGGAGAAGTCGGTGCGGCGGCGGCTTTGAAATTAGCTATGAATCAATTAATTGGTTCTTTAACTACGGCATTTTCTCTCAGTTTGGGGTTAATAATGCGGCACGGTATCGAGATTGAAACTTTTATGAAAATTGTCAGGGAAAGCGCTTTATACGCTCCCACTTTTGATAAAAAATTAGAGCGAATGGTGGATAGAAATTATGCGAATCCTAATTTCCCTACCAAGCATATGTTAAAGGATACGAAACTATTTATTAATGCAGCGGAGTCCGTGGGATTGGATGTAAGCTTGCAAGAAGGAGTGGGTCAAGTTTTGGAGAAAGCGATCGAGTTGGGGTTGGCAGATGTGGATTATTCTTCGTTATTTTCTGCGGTTAATCCAGAGGAGAAATAGCCGTTATAGCAATTATTGAATCGGTGAAGCAGACCCCGATCGATCCCCCTAAATCCCCCTTAAAAAGGGGGACTTTGAGTTGCTCCCCCCTTAAAAAGGGGGGCTGGGGGGGATCGCTCCATTCGTACCTGATAGATTCAATAATTGCTATAACAATATCTTCGCCAAAAAGAAAAAATACCATTTGTAGGTTGGGTGGAGCGACAGCGCAACCCAACATCAACAAGAGCAAAACTCAACATCTTTGTTGGGTTTCGCTACGCTACACCCAACCTACAAGATGCTACAAGATGCTATAAGAAACCTGGTTTTTTAAAAAAACCAGGTTTCTTAGTTTTGCGGGAAATTGTTAATCGATATTACCAATTTATGTAATTATTTTAATAGCTCGGTCCATTCCATTTTCGCCCTTAATTTTTTCACCCATAAGCTTGCTATTCGCGTAAAGTTCCTCGTTCTTTAACAGAGTCTCTACACGCTCTAAAAATTGCTCGATTGTAGCTTTAGCGATCGCTAAAGGTTGAACTACAATCCCTTTTCTAAGTAGTCGCGCTTGCGCGGAATTTCAACAAAAATTTGGTCGCGATCGGGTCGGGTATTAACGGTAATTCGGCATTCAGAGGATGAATGTCCAACAATTATTAATTATTAATTATTAATTATTAATTACTTATAAGCTAAATCTCCCCAGAAGTTTTGGTCGCCTACTGGACGCACGAAATTGGCAAATTATGATGTAGGTTGGAATGCAGGAACTAAAACGACTGCGATGGTTTTTTGAGGCATTCGATCTGCAAATGTCTGGGCTAAAGTTTTTGGGCGATATAGCAATCCATAGATCGTTGGCGGTATCTAAGAAACCCGGTTTCTTTGACAATACCTTCGCCAAAAAGAAAAAATGCCATTCGTAGGTAGCGCGCTCGCGTAGCGAAACCCAACAAAATCGTTGGATTTTGCTCGAAGATGTTGGGTTGCGCTATCGCTCCACCCAACCTACAAGAAAATGGCGAAGGTATTGTTTGAGAAACCTGGTTTCTGGACCCCGAATTTTTTACAACCTCCGCACAGATTGCTATAAAGTACGCGATCGCTAACCGATGCAAGTTCGTAAAACTCCGATAAAGAATTTTCAACATCTAATCGCTCAAAGCTTTACCTTCTAAGGAAGGATAGAAAAAATAATGAGTAAAATTACATACGACACTGCTTATTGACTTCATTCTCAATAATCAAGCTTGTAATTCACTAGACTTCCTGGCAATCGTCCCTTTGAGTCCATTTTCCTTATAATAGACTAAGAAATAAACTCTCTCCTGCTTGAGGTTATGCCGAAGCGGTGGTAATGCTCCACTTAGCTGGTAATCTTGAAATCAACTTCCCCTACGGTCGGAGTCGTACCTTCGGGCGACTGGGGCGCGAGCGATCGGCAACCAATCCAGTCTGAAAGTTCTGCGACATCACAAATGCAACTTCAATAAGCAATTTCTTATGTACGACACTCTTTGAACCCCTTGCTTCTGCAACAATTGTGTTATGTTAGATGGCAAGCATTCCTTTGCGAAAACTATAAAGTTATTGGGCTTTATTACTTAATAAATCGCCATTGCTCTCTCCTTTTCATAAGTTATAAAAAACTCATAAAGAACTGCACTAAACTATTCCAATAAATATCTAATTTTAATCCTAAATATCTCCAACGAACACTATGTCAAAAAAACTAAAAAATTACCAAAAAAGAATTGCCGAACTTGAGGAAAGCAATCGACTTTTACAACAGCAGTTGGCAGAATGCAAACAATCTTGCCTGCAAAGGGCGCGGGAACTCCAGAGGGGAAAAGAAACCTTAAAAGATTTTCCGGTTCGACTTTCTCAGTCAGAACAATTTTGGCGCTTGGCCATCGATAATCTTCCCGAAGCTTTATTCTGGAAAGACCTCAATTCGGTTTTTCTCGGTTGCAATCGACATTTTGCCAGGCTGGCCGGCTTTGATTCTCCCTCAGACATTATTGGCAAAACCGATCGCGACTTGCCTTGGAAACCAGAAGAAGCAGAATGGTATCGAGAATGCGATCGCCGGGTAATGGACTCTGACACCCCAGAATTGAAAATTATCGAAACGCAACGACAAGCAGATGGTAGCGATCGCTGGCTGGAAACCAATAAAATTCCCTTGCACGATGAGTCAGGAAAAGTCATTGGAATTTTGGGGAGTTTTATCGATGTTACCGAAGGGGTTAAAGCGGGAGAAGTCCTGCAACAATTAAATAAGGAACTAGAACAAAAAATCAAAGAAAACACCCAAAAACTCCGTGCCACCGAAGCACGCTTGCAAAGATTGACAGATAACCTTCCGGGATTAATTTTTCAATATCGCGTCGATGCCGACGGAACGCAATCCTTTCCTTACGTTTCCGAGGGAAGCCGGGAACTTTACGAGGTCGAACCAGCTAACTTTATACAAAGCTGGGAGCTAGTTAGCGATCGCGAAGCCTTAAACGAAGCAATTCAAGAATCTGCGCGATCGCTAACTAGATTTCAGCAGGAACACCGAATCGTTACCCCAAGCGGAGTATTAAAATGGTTGCAAGTCATCTCTAAGCCGGAACGAGAGGAAGACGGTGCAATTGTTTGGGATGGCATAGTTATCGATATAAGCGATCGCAAAGCCGCCGAAGAAAGTATGCGCCAGAGCGAAGAGCGCTTCCGGGGCTTGGTGGAAGCCCTCAACGATTGGATTTGGGAGTGCGACAGCGACAGCATTTTTACCTACGTCAGTCCTCAAGTCGAGACAATTTTAGGCTACACCGCCGCAGAAATCGTCGGCAAAACCCCCTTCGAGCTGATGCCCCCAGAAGAAGCCCAAAAAATTAGTCGGCTTTTTGCCCTGAAAGTAGCAAAAGGAGAAGCGATCGAACAAATTGAAAACATTAACCTCCATAAAGACGGTCATCCCGTCATTTTGGAAACCAGCGGCGTTCCCATTTTTGATGCCTTCGGGAACTTGCAGGGCTATCGGGGGGTCGATCGCGATATAAGCGATCGCAAGCGCCAAGAACTAGCCCTCCGTTCCATTGTCAAAGGAACCGCCGCCCAAACAGGAGTTGCCTTCTTCCGCGCTTGCGTGCAATCCCTTGCTTTAGCTTTAGGGGTTCGTTTTGCCTTCATTGCCGAAGTCAATAACGAAGTCGTGCATACTCTTGCTTTCTGGGCGGGAGAAAACTTTGGCGAAAACTTTGAATACGCTCTTACAGGAACTCCCAGCGAAAACGTTTTAGCAGCCAACAATCTCTGTTGTTATCCTCGTACCCTCCAATCCCTCTTTCCAGAAGACCGCGACCTCGCGAATCTAAAAGCAGAAAGTTACGTCGGCATTCCGATTGTAGATTCCCGAGGCAATGTATTAGGTTTAATTGCAGTTCTCGATACCGAGCCCATGGATGGGGATTTAAAAATAGAATCCTCGATTTTAGAGATTTTTGCAGCTAGGACGGGGGCGGAAATCGAACGAATGCAGGCCGAGCGAGCCTTAGTGGAGAAAGAGAGCCTGTTACAAATGACCCTCGAAACTGCGAAAATGGGCTGTTGGAACTGGAATTGCCATACCAATGAGGTGACTTGGTCCGACGGAGTAGAAGGAATTCTCGGTTTGAAACCGGGAGCTTTTGACGGTTCGTTTGAGAGTTACATATCTTTAATCCATCCAGAAGACCGGGAGATGTTCCAGCAAACCATCCATGGAACTCTCGAAACCGAAGAAGAATACAACACCGAACACCGACTCCTTCTTCCCACTGGAGAAATTTGCTGGGTTCGTGGAAGCGGAGGAATTTGGCGCGACGATAAGGCAGAAGCGATCGGCTTGATGGGGTCGGTGTTAAACGATACTCGGCGCAAACACGCAGAAATCGCTTTGATGGAATCTACAGACCGCATACGCCAACAAGCGGAGCGCGAGCAACTGCTCAATCGAATAGCCGATCGCATTCGCACTTCCCTAGATCTAGATCGCATTCTCAATACTACAGTGCGAGAAATTCAGACTTTCCTCAAAGTGGATCGCTGTCATTTTGCTTGGTACGTCCAAGAAGGGGAGGAAAGTTACTGGGATGTGGTCGCGGAAGTGCAGGCTGAGAATTTACCCAGCTTTATCGGACGACATTCAGTCACCGCTTTTGGACCTCTATCTGAAGTTATGCTGGACCGGGAAACTGTGCGGATCGATGATGTCGCTGAAATTGAAAACCCAGAAATCCGCGATTTTGTTCGAGCTTTGGGCAATCGCTCCATGCTGGTTCTCCCCCTTTGGAATAATACTGGGGGGGGCTACGGTATTATTGCTTGCATCCACAATCGAGAGGTACGGCCTTGGAGCGATTATGAAGTAGAATTCCTTTCTGCCGTTGTCGCTCAATTGGCGATCGCTATCAACCAAGCCGATCTTCTCGCCCAAAGTAAAGCCCGTGCGAAGGAACTAGAAGAACTTTTAACTAAATTCCAACGCACCCAAACCCAACTCATCCAAAGCGAAAAAATGTCTAGTTTGGGGCAAATGGTGGCGGGAGTCGCCCACGAGATCAACAATCCCGTCAGTTTCATTCACGGCAATATCACTTATGCGAAAGAATATATGCAGAATTTAATGGGCTTGCTGGAACTCTACGAACGTCACTATCCCCAACCTCACCCGGAAATTGAGGAGGAAATAGAAGCGATCGAGCTAGAGTTTCTCAAAGAAGATTTGCAGAAACTTTTTCAATCTATGGAAGTAGGGACCAGTCGCATCAAGGAAATAGTAAAATCTCTGCGGACTTTCTCCCGTCTGGATGAAGCGGAAATTAAATCGGTGAATTTGCACGAAGGCATCGATAGTACCCTGACAATTCTGCTTTCTCGCCTGCGGGCGCAAGATTGGCGGCCGGAAATTCAAGTCGTTAAAGAATACGCAGAATTACCCCTCATTGAATGTTATGCCGGACAACTAAATCAGGTTTTTATGAATATTATAAGCAATGCCATCGATGCGTTGGAAGAGCGCGATCGCCACCGAAGCAGGAGCCAAATGCAGGAAGAACCCAGTACGATTCGCATTCAGACGCAAGTTGCCGGCGAGAACATCGCTATACGGATCGCTGACAACGGACCGGGAATTAGCCAAGAAACCCAAGGCAAACTCTTCGACCCCTTTTTCACCACCAAACCTATCGGTCAAGGAACTGGTTTGGGCTTATCCATTAGCTATCAGATTGTCACGGAAAAGCATCGCGGTCGTCTTTCTTGTACCTCAA
>JAXHVR010000141.1:0-1991 GCA_034189005.1 Cyanobacteriota bacterium
ACGAGGATGTCAACGATGCCGACCGCCTGTGCCGCGATCCCGTGATGCGTCACCTGGTCGGCGGGCGGGCGGTCAAGACCAGTGCTGCTTCGGCGAGCGCGATGGGCCGGTTCGAGACCCTTTAACAACTAACAACTAACAACTAACAACTAACAACTAACAACTAACAACTAACAACTAACAACTAACAACTAACCACCCACTAAGAACCCTACAATTGCCAATAAAAAATAAGCCATAATCTCCCGATTATCCGTTCCTTAAAAGAACGCCTGCGCCACTGGTGCTTGGTAAGTAATAAACTTCTGGAAAAACCATACAAAAAAAACTTCTCAAGCTGTTCGGACAGCAGCCCATCTTTCATGGAAATATTCAATTCATCGTTGCGGAAAAAACTGCGGGGGTCTAAATTAGAACTGCCGACACTAATCCACTCATCATCTACCAACATGGTTTTAGCGTGCATCATGCTAGGCTGGTATTCGTAAATCTCGACTCCACCTTCGAGCAAGTTGCCGTAAAGTTCGCGGGAGGTATAATGAACGTATTTTTTATCGCTTACTTTTCCCATTGTTAAGATCCGCACGTCAACTCCCCGTTGCTTGGCATCTATTAAGAGTTTGCTAGTGTCCGCGTTGGGTAATAAATAAGGACTAGCAATCCAAAAGCGCTTTCGCGCTGCAAGGATAGCATTCTTAAAAAGAGTGCGAATGGGAGAATTTCTATAATTAGGATTTTCCCCAACGCTGATTAAAGCTGTTTCGCCTTGGGGCCCGGAAACAACTAGGGGCTCCTCGCTAAAATCTACTGTCTTGCCCAAGTCCAACCAATGCTGTTGGAAAGTTGCCTTTAATGCGGCTACCACGGGGCCCTCGAAACGAATTTCCAAATCCAGCCAGGGGGCTTCTTCGCCCACACCGGCCTTGCCATCCCAGTAATCGGAAACTCCTGCGCCGCCTATGTATGCTACTCGATCGTCAATTAGAAGTAACTTGCGATGGCTGCGGTTGAGGTATTCTAGGGGATTGCGAATATTAAAAGGGTTAAAAAAAGCAATTTCGACTCCCGCCGCGCGCAGTTGCTCCCAGTAAGATTTGGGGAGAGATTTTACGCCGTGGCGATCGACAATGAATTGTACCCTGACTCCCGATCGCGCTTTGGAGGCGATCGCTTCTGCAAACTCATTTGCCCGATGCCCTGGAGTCATCGTAAAAGTTTCAAACTGAATAAAATCTTTGGCGCTGCGGATAGCATCTAATCTAACTGGAAAAATGTCTGGTCCCTCCGACCAAAATCCCGTGAGAACGCCCTGAGTCATCAAGGAGTTAGACAAAAATGCTACCGTAAAGGTAAAGTTAGACGTTGATGGGGCGGGGAAATTCTTCGCCCGATATTTTACTTTCCCCCGGAAAAAACCAAAACTATAGAGGACGATTAGCACTACTAGGGCTAAAGCTAAGATAATACCCCCTATCGACCATAACCAAAGACTCATAACTATTTTCTGTTTTAGATTTTAGGCTTGAGTGGAGCTCGAATCATCAGGACCGGGTCTATTTTCCGATGCCGGATCCAGAGCCCAGCGCTGGCGATCGCGCTCTTCTAATTCCGCCCTCACTCCTATTGGTTCGGAGTCTGAGAATTCTACCCCAGTCGAGGCTGCTATATCGTCCACATTATTTTGGCCGGGGGTCGGAGTCGTGCCGCCTATTGCCTCCTCTCCCGCTACTTTCGCCTGATAGCGATCGGCATCGATATCCCCTCCTGTGGGGGCGACCTCTCCTGCGGTTGTATTTTCTATAGTCTCAATTATTCTCTTTTTATCCATAACTTTTTCTCCTTACTTCTTGCAACTAAGTAGTCGGGAACAGCGGAATTTCAACAAAAATTTGGTCGCGGACGGGTCGGGTATTAACGCTTATTCGCCACCTGGAGGATTAATGTCCAACAATTATTAATTATTAATTATTAATTATTAATTACTTACCATA
>JAXHVR010000141.1:2091-12783 GCA_034189005.1 Cyanobacteriota bacterium
ATACCAAGTTGCCCCCGCCTACCAGACAGGGGCAATGGGGAGCGTTTAAAATCCCGATCCTTTATTAATTATTTTTAGTCGATCGCTTTTTTTACCTTGTCTTTAGCGTTTTCGACCGTGTGTTGGACTTTAGCTGCTGCTTGTTTGGCTTTTCCTTGTGCTTTATCTTCGGGGTTGCCTGTAACGTTCCCGATGGTTTCTTGAACTTTACCTTCAATATTTTTGGCGGTAGCTTCAATTCTCTTTTCAATACTCATGCTATTAACCTCTACTAATCAAAATTACTTGGGCTTTCCCTTGAAAAACTATTTTTAAGGGAAATTTTTTTTTACTCCTTTATATCATAACATAACTTGCTAGTAGAACGCATCCCTCTAAAGTTTTATGCCTTTCGATAGAGAAAATAGGGGACCAGACTGAAAATACTGCCATAAGGAGGATGGTTGCCCCAGACAAAAAAGCAGTAATATCGAAAAGGTTGGAAGCCAATTTACAAACTAGGAGAAAAATGGCTATGAGTTCTAAAATGAAAACTGTTTTAAACGCTGGACGTCAATTCGCCATCGGTCTGTGCTTAGTATTGCTAATGACATTTGCCTGGGCAACTGGCTCCTGGAATTCTACAGCCAACGCCGATAGTTTCGGCAACTCCGTGAAAGAGACGGTACGAGAACTAGACCAAAAAGGAAAATCTGCTCTGGATGAAGTAGCAGGGGCGGGAACTAGCAGCAAAATCGAAGGTACGGTAAATCGAGCTACTGGCGCGGTTCAAGAGGAATCTGGAAACACAAGTGCAGAACTAAAAGGTGCCCTCAAACAAGCTAAGGGTAAAGCACAACAAGATATCGGTACTGTCCAGGGGAAATTCGAGGAAGTCTCCGAGGGAATGGAAGACAAATCGGAAAATCTTATCGATTCTATTAAAGATTTCTTCGGAGACGACTAGATAAAACTCTTTGGGAGCATCTCAAGAATGTAGAAACCCAAAAACCGAACGATTTTTGGTAATAGGTAATAGGTAATAGGAATATTTTATTTTTACAAATATGAGATGCTCCCAACTTTTTAACTATGCTGCCGTTATCTCGAAGGATGGAAAGCGGCAGCATAGTTAAATATGGACGATCGCCCAACTAAACCCCAAATTATTAATTATTAATTGTTAATTGTTAATTGTTAATTGTTAATTGTAAAAAATGACCGATAACCAACAAGAAACAAATACTTCCACTGAGGAAGAGAAAAGGCTAGAAGAGGATATCCAACACCAAGCCTATTGGCGCCGATGGGGACCTTATTTGAGCGATCGCCAGTGGGGAACTGTCCGAGAAGATTACAGCGAGGACGGTTCTGCCTGGGAATACTTCTCCTACGAACCATCCCACTATCGGGCTTATCGGTGGGGAGAAGATGGCATTTGCGGCATTTCTGATAACCATCAGCGACTTTGTTTCGCGATCGCTCTTTGGAATGGAGAAGATCCTACCCTCAAAGAACGTTTATTTGGCTTAACTGGCAAGGAAGGAAACCACGGGGAAGATGTCAAAGAATATTACTTCTATCTAGACAATACTCCCAGTCATAGCTACATGAAAGCGCTCTATAAATACCCCCAAAGCGCTTATCCCTACGCAGAATTAATTAAAGAAAATCAAAAGCGCGATCGCCACGCCCCAGAATACGAACTCCTAGATACAGGAATATTTAAAGAAAACCGCTACTTCGATATTTTTGTCGAATATGCCAAGGCCACAGACGAAGATATTCTTATTAAAATTAGCGCCGTCAATAGAGGGCCGGAAACCAAAACTCTTCATTTATTACCCACCCTTTGGTTTAGAAACACCTGGTCTTGGGGCGACGATACGGAAAAACCTATTCTCCAGAAAACTAAAGCCAATCTGGTAGAAGTTTCTCATCCTAGTTTGGGCGATCGATGGTTTTATTGCCAGGAAGGCTCCGAAGCATTATTATTTACAGAAAACGAAACCAATAACAATTATTTATTCGGCGCAGAAAATAACTCACCCTACGTCAAAGATGGCTTAAACGCCTACACAGTAAAGGACGAAAAAGACGCAGTTAATCCCGATCGAGTAGGTACAAAATTCGCGCCCCATTACATTTTAGAAATAGATCCAGGGGAAAGCAAAACTATAAAATTGCGCCTCTGCGACTCCCCAAAAATCCAACAACCATTTAACCGAGAATTTGAAGAAATTTTTCAAAAGCGCATTAGGGAAGCAGATGAATTCTATCGGCGCGTTACCCCCAAGAAAATGAGCGAAGAATGCCGCAACATTCAACGACAAGCATTTGCCGGAATGTTGTGGACCAAACAATATTATTACTACGTTATCGAGCGATGGCTCAAGGGCGATCCGACCCAACCAGAACCGCCGCCCGGTCATAAAAACGGCAGAAATAGCGATTGGATTCATTTATTCAATGAAGACATTATTTCCATGCCGGATAAATGGGAATATCCCTGGTATGCTGTTTGGGATTTAGCATTCCATACTATTCCTCTGGTACTAATCGACCCCCAATTTGCCAAACACCAGTTAGACTTAATTACTAGGGAATGGTACATGCATCCCAACGGTCAATTACCAGCTTACGAGTGGAATTTTAACGACGTAAATCCGCCGGTTCATGCTTGGGCAACTTGGAGGGTTTATAAAATCGAGCAAAAAATGTACGGTCGTTCGGATAAAAAGTTTTTGGAACGGGTTTTTCAAAAACTTTTGTTAAACTTTACCTGGTGGATAAATCGTAAAGATGCCGATGACAATAACGTATTTGAAGGAGGCTTTTTAGGGTTAGATAATATTGGGGTGTTCGACCGCAGTTCGGAGCTTCCGACTGGGGGCAAGCTGGAACAGTCTGATAGTACCAGTTGGATGGCAATGTTTTGCTTAAATATGTTGAGCATTGCTTTAGAATTAGCTCTGGATAACGAGGTTTACGAAGATATCGCCAGTAAGTTTTTCGAGCATTTCCTCTATATAGTTAATGCGATGAATCATCAGGGTTCCGAGGGTACTCAATTGTGGGATGAAACTGATGGTTTTTATTACGACGTGCTGAAGTTGCCAGAGGGGCAAGACGTACCTTTGAAAGTACGTTCCATAGTGGGGTTAATTCCCCTGTTTGCAGTTGCTACTATCGAGGCAGAGACTTTTGAGAAATTACCGAATTTTTCAAAGCGAGTAAACTGGTTTATAGAAAATCGCCCTGACCTGAGCAAAAATCTAGCTTGTATGGAAGCTAGCGGCATTGAGTCGAGGAATTTGCTGGCAATTGTAGGGGGCGATCGCCTCGTTAAAATTCTCCAAAAAATGCTGGATGAAACTGAATTTTTCAGCGACTATGGCATTCGCAGTCTTTCGAGTTTTCACGAGGAAAATCCCTATATTTTTCATGCCAGAAATGGCGAAGAATATCGAGTAGATTACCAACCAGCAGAATCTACTAGCGCAATGTTTGGGGGGAATTCTAATTGGCGAGGTCCGGTGTGGTTTCCGATAAATTATTTGCTGCTGGAATCTCTCCAAAAATTCGGTCGTTATTATGGGGAGGATTTTAAGGTAGAATGTCCGACAGGTTCTGGGAAAATGTTGAGTCTTTGGGAGGTGTCTTTAGAGATAGAAAAACGACTGCTGAGGATATTCTTTAAAGATGAAAATGGCAGGCGTCCTGTTTATGGAGGTACGGAAATGTTTCAGAGCGATCGCCACTGGCAAGATAGTATTCTTTTTTATGAATATTTCCACGGCGATAACGGCGCAGGTTTGGGCGCTTCTCATCAAACCGGTTGGACTGGTTTGGTAGCAAAAATGATTCGCCAGCGAAGCGAATATTGCGATCGGGTAAATTAGTAATTGTTAATTGCTAATTGTTAGTTGTTAGTTGTTAATTGCTTGAGGAGATTTTGATGAAAGGATTAAAAGGCAAAAATGTGTTAGTAACCGGTGCAACTTCTGGTATCGGTCGGGCCGTCGCCGTTCGGATGGCGGCGGAAGGTGCAAACGTGGCGATTAACTATCGCAAAAAGCCAGAAAAAGCAGATGAAACCCTGCAACAAATTAAAGAAGTTTGCTCTGGATCTAACGGTTGCGAGGGTCGAAATATTCTCGTTGATTGCGATGTTTCTAAAGAAGAACAAATTGTGGCGATGGTAGCCAAAGTTGTAGAAGAATTTGGCAGCATCGATATCTTAATTAACAACGCAGGCATTCAAATTAACAGCGACTCGGAGGAGGTAGAAACTGACGATTTCGACAAAGTAATTGACGTTAATCTTCGGGGAGCCTATCTCTGTGCCAGGGAAGCAATTCAAGAGTTTTTAAAACAAGAAAAGGGCGGAATAATTATTAACGTCTCCAGCGTTCACGAAATTATTCCGCGACCGGAATATATCAGCTATTCTATTAGCAAAGGGGGCATGGAAAACATGACCAAAACCTTGGCTCTAGAATATGCCGATCGCGGAATTCGGGTAAACGCGATCGGGCCCGGAGCCACGGCTACCGATATTAATAAAGACTGGGCCGAAGACCCCAAAAAACGAGAAAAAGTTGCTAGCAATATTCCCATGAAACGGGTGGGCACTCCCGAAGAAATGGCAGCAGTTACCGCATTTTTAGCCTCCGACGACGCTAGTTATATTACGGGTCAAACTTTATTTATTGACGGGGGTCTGACTCTTTATCCTAAATTCATGGAACCTTGGTCCGCAGGGGAGTAGGGCGATCGCGACAATTTTGTAGGTAGTTCGTAGTAATCGCTTTAGCGATTTATCAATATGAATCGCTAAAGCGATTACTACGAACTAGATCGCTTGGCTAGATATTGATATAAGTTATTCCCTTAGATAGATGCGAAAATTCGGTTTTGTCGAGCGACAAAACCGAATTTTCGTGCAAACCGAGGAAAAGTACCTATTTTTCTACCTTGGGGTAGATGAATTGACAAGTAACCCTAATGAAGATTAGAGTAAAGAAATAAAATTTGTCTGGATTAAAATCTGCAAATTGTGCCCAACTAAACTAATAGTACAAATCCATAAAAGAATAAAGAAGGATTAATCATGTTGCCAAATTTAAACATACCGTTAGGAATAAAAAACCTAGCATTATTACTCGCCCAAGTAGAAATAGATCCAGAAACTGGAGCAGAGCTAGCCCAAAACGCACAAGCAATCAATCAAGGCCCCCAGTTTTTTACCACCTTAATTGCAGGAGTAGTGCTAGCCTTTGCTATGCAAATGTTGCTAACTAATCTAGGAGTAGCTGCAGGAATTTCTGCCATAGGAGGTTTATCCGATTCCTCTTCTTCTTCTTCTTCTTCTTCTTCGAATAGCGACAATTCCGGTAGTGCGGGCGGTACTATTAAGAAGATCGGTTTAGGTCTGGGGCTTGCAACCTTAATCAGCGTAACTATAGCCCTATTTGTGGCAAGCTTGTTGGCAGTGAAACTGAGCTTGTATTTTTCACCGCTATCTGGAGCAATTCTCGGTTTAGTAATTTGGGCGACTTATTTCTCCCTGCTGATGTGGGCGGGCTCTACCACGGTAGGTTCCCTGGTGGGTTCCATAGTAAATTCGGCAACTTCCGGCTTTCAAGCCTTGGTGGGAACGGCTACTGCAGCTATTGCAGGACAATCAGCCAGCCGCCAAGTAGTAAAAACAGCGGAAGCGGCAGCGGGGGCCGTGCGTCGCGAGTTCAGTTCGGCAGTCGATCCGCAAGGCTTGCGAGAACAAGTAGAAGACTACCTAGAAGGTTTGCGCCCGCCCCAGCTAAATATCAAAGAAATTACCTCCGAGTTTGAGAAAATTATTAAAGAAGATCCCACTTTAGCAGAACTAGCGGATAAGGAAAGCTTGCGGAATCTCGATCGCCAAACTTTTGTCGATTTAGTCAGCAGTCGCAGCGATCTATCGCCACGGGAAATAAACAAACTGGCAGATCGCCTAGAGAGAGTTTGGAAAACCAGCTTAGATAGCATGCCCTCGAAGAAGGATGCGATGAGTCAGCTAAAAGAATTTATCTCCGAAGCGACGCCAACAGATCTAGGAGGGCAACAATTGAGCCAAAAACTCGATGAGTTAGTCAAGGAATTGCGCGATCGCAACCAGGCAGAGAACTCTTCGGGAGAAGACAGCACCGGCCCCCTATCCCAAGCCTTAACTATGGCTTCTAATAGTCTAGTGGGAATGGTGATGGGACGCACGGACCTATCAGACATCAATGTAGAAAAAGTTATCAAAGAACTCAAGCGGCTTCCAGAAGAAGCAAGGGTTGGAGTCAAGAAGATTGCGCCCTCAAGCGACGATAGCTCAGGGAGTATAGTAAAGACGGATATAGAAAATTATCTGGCAAACACTTATCCCTGGAAAATGACTCCAGAGAAAGTAGAGCGAGATTTCCGCAGCATAATCTACGACCCCAACGCAGATCCCGTACTGCTAGCCAACGAGTTGCGACAAATGAGCCGCTCTGATTTTGCCCAAATGCTGGCAGATCGCGGCGTCTTCACGAAAGAGAGAATTAAAAACCTGGCTAACCGCTTAGAGACCCTCCGCTTGCAGGCCATCTCCCAGGCAGAAGCAGTAGCAGAGCAAGAAACTAAAATCGAACTCAAAGCAGAGGTGGAGGAATATCTATCAACTACCCCCGCCGAGGATCTGACAAAGGAGAAAATTCTGCTAAACTTCAAGCCAATTCTCGAAGACTCAGAAGCCAGTTTCGAGCAACTGAAAAATCGCCTATCTCAATTCGATAGCCTGACCCTAGAAATGCTTTTGCAGAAACGGGGAGATGTTAGTCCGACGGATGTAGCGACTATAGTTCAAGAGTTAGAGAACGCTCGCGATCGCGCATTAGTAGAAAGCCAAGACCAACAGGAGAAAGCCAAGGCCGCAGTAAAAAACCAATGGCTGAAAGTTCTTTCCTATCTGCGAGATACCGGTAAAGGCGAACTCAACCCGGAAGGTGTCGAACGAGATCTAAAAACTCTCTTAGACGACCCGCAAGCAGGAATGGCGGCTCTTCGAGAGCGAGCGAGTAGTTTCGATCGCGATACGGCGGTAAAACTGGTAACTGCTCGTAACGATCTCAGCGAGGAGCAAGTAGAAGAAGTTCTCGATAGCGTAGAAGAAAGCTGGACGAAGGTTTCTTCTAAGTCCCAAGCCTTAGCTGGCAAAGCTAAGAAACAGTACGACGATGCGATGCTCGCCCTCACCTCTTACTTGCGCAAGACCGGCAAACCAGAACTAAATCCCGCAGGCATTAAGCGCGATTTAAACAAACTGTTTGATGACCCTAAAGCAGGGGCCCGAGCGCTAAGAAGAAGGTTGGCCCAGGTGGACCGCGATACCCTAGTGCAATTGCTAGCGCAGCGCCAAGACCTGAACGAAACGGAAATCCAACAGACTATCGATGAAGTCTTGGACAATTTGCGCGGTATTGCGAAAATGCCCCAACGAGCCGCGAGGCGGACTCAGGCAAAGGTACAAGATTTCAAGAGTACCGTTGCCGATTATTTGCGCTCCACTGATAAAGCAGAACTCAGCCCCACAGGTATCAAGCGGGATGTGAAGTTGCTGCTCAACGATCCGAATGCAGGTATGGAAAGCTTGCGCGATCGCCTCCACGCTTTCGACCGCGAGACTCTAGTGGCACTGCTCTCCCAGCGAGAAGACATTACCCAAGAAGATGTCCATCAGATTGTCGATCGCATTGTCGAAGCTCGCGACGAGGTTATAGAGCAGTTGCAGCGGGTCAAACGCTATCTGGAAACAAAGGTCAAGCGGATCTTTGCCCGAATTCGCGATTATCTCAACACTTTAGACCGACCGGAGCTAGATTACGACGGCATCGGGCGGGACTTTCGGACTTTGTTTGACGACCCAAATGCCGGGTTTGAAGCCCTGCGCGATCGCCTCTCGGGTATCGACCGCGATACTGTTGTAGCGATTTTGAGCTCTCGCGACGATATCTCTAAGGCGGATGCAGATATGATTATCGCTCGGGCCGAACGCACTCGCGACCGAGCCCTCCAGCGCGCGGAACGCTTGCAAATGCAAGCCAAGATGCAGATGGAAAAAATGAAGCAAGATGCCCAGCGACAAGCTGAAGAAACTCGCAAAGCGGCGGCTACAGCAGCTTGGTGGTTGTTCTCTACTGCCTTGGTTTCTGGTATAGCTTCTGCTATTGCCGGAGTAATTGCGGTTGTTAGTTAATAGCGTTCGTAGTAATCGCTTCAGCGATTTATAAAGATTAATCGCTGAAGCGATTACTACGAACTTGCATAATTGCTACCCGTTATTTATTACCAGCATCAAAAATTACCCCCTACAATACAAAGCTTGTAGGGGGGAATTTTTTTATTTGGGAGAAATCTCGATTTATATCAATTAATAATTGAGGGAAAGATGCGGGCTCCTTGTTCCGCCTTGCATTCCTCTTTTTATTTTCTTATGGTTATTTATTGCGACTTGATATTGGAAGGCAATTCAAGGCTAAAACATTGATGGGAAAGCTTTCTAACCGATTTTCCGCGCAAAGATAAAGGGCTATGATAAACTCTTTGATGTCGAATCAGGTCTCCAGAGTCTATTTTCTATTTTCCGGTATTTTCCCTCTGGAGACCAATATTTGCCGTTCGCAAAGCAGGTTGCGTTATTAGGAAAGAAAAACTATGACAAGTACGACGAAAATTTATCCGGTGGTTTGGCAAAGCGATCGCGCTATTCTCATAGACCAAACTCGCCTGCCCAACGAGTATGAAACTGTGGAAATTAGCTCCGCCTCGTCCATGGCAAAGGCGATTAAAACAATGATAGTTCGCGGGGCACCGGCCATCGGGGTTGCCGCAGGTTATGGAATGTATCTGGGGGCGCGGGAAATTCAGACGAGCGATCGCTCTATATTCCTCGCCGAGTTGGAGAAAATAGGGGAGATGTTGGCGGCGACTCGCCCCACTGCAGTTAATTTGTTTTGGGCGATCGCTCGAATGTTAAAAACTGCCAGGGAGACCGACGCCTCCGTGGAACAAATAAAAACCGTTCTCCTAGAAACCGCCCAAACTATTAGAGAGGAAGACCTAAAAACCTGCGAGGCGATCGGGGATAACGGCCTCCGCGTCTTGCCCAATTCCCCAGACAAACTCAACATCCTCACCCACTGCAACGCCGGTTCCTTAGCGACGGCGGGATACGGTACCGCCCTGGGAGTAATTCGCTCCGCCTGGCGAGAGGGAAAGTTAGCCCGAGTTTATGCCGACGAGACTCGCCCCCGCCTCCAGGGAGCGAAACTTACAACCTGGGAATGCGTGCAAGAGGGCATACCGGTTACATTAATATCCGATAACATGGCGGCCCACTGCATGAAACAAGGTTTAATTCATGCAGTAGTTGTGGGAGCAGATCGCATAGCTGCCAATGGCGATGCTGCTAATAAAATCGGTACTTATAGTTTGGCTATTGTGGCGAAGGCTCATAATATTCCCTTCTTCGTGGCGGCGCCTTTATCTACTGTGGATTTTGAACTGGCCGACGGCGGGGGCATTCCCATCGAAGAGCGAGATAGCGCGGAGATTTATCAAGTAGGAAAAACTCGGTTATGTCCCGAAGGAGTTGAGTTTTTTAATCCCGCTTTTGACGTGACTCCTGCTGAATTAATAGCCGCTATTATTACTGAAAAAGGAGCGGTAAAACCCGAGGAGTTGAAAGGTTTGTAGGGGAGACGCGGGGAGGGGGAGGGGAGACGCGGGGACGCGGGGAAGGGGAGACGCGGGGAGGGGGAGACGCAGGGAGGGGTGCGGAGAACTTCAAAAAGTTAAATCTAGTCCTACGAAGGTTTTTAATAACGAATGCCCCACACTCCCCACACCTCCCACACTCCCCACACCCCCCACACTTCCCACACCTCCCACACTCCCCACACCTCCCACACTCCCCACACCCCCCACACTCCCCACACTCCAGCCAAGGAATCCAGGCGATCGCTACGAAGTTGCTTTTAAATCGCCAAAGCGATCGCTACTAACGCTTGGTAATTCCCATTTCAACCATCCCAAACCGCTAGATTTACTGCCGCCAAAAGCGTTTATATGACGCAAGGCCGCTAAGATTAAAAGTTCGGCATATTTGGGACAATTGGAGCGAAAAATCATCTCCCCCGTAAATCTGAGGTTGAGGTTTGGTGGAGAAGTTTCCAGCAGAAATAATTTTTGGTCTTCTGCAACGCGCAAATCTCGATTAATTGTGACTCCAGGACGCAAAACCTCCGGCAAGTTTTCCGGTTCTTCCTGGCAAATTAGGTCGTCAAAGATTACTCGCGATCGCAAAACTGTGTTGCCGAAAATCTGACAAATCAAACAATGATGTCTGTCTGTTTCTGCATCCGCCTCCACTCGATAATCTTCCCGGTGGAACTTCTCTTCTTCCTCTTCGGGAAATCCCGCCCTTTGGGGGCACATCGTATCCGCCTTCGGGGAGTCGCAAACGGGCCACCCGAGGCCCCGGGCGATTTTTTCGCACTCGTGGCGGACGCGCCCCTTGACTTGGGAGGCGGGGATGAGAAGTTGACCGGTTGCCGTCCGGGCGATCGCCTTGTCCGCCAGGGAACCGGAGGAACCCCCAGCGCCTACGCATAAAGCGGTTTGGATGATGGCAGTTAATTCGAT
>JAXHVR010000142.1:0-10422 GCA_034189005.1 Cyanobacteriota bacterium
CGAGTTCCAGTTCGAGGCGAGACAAGGCGATCGGGTTCTCTTCAGCGAACGGGTTACTAATCGCTGGATCGCTGGAAACCCTTGGAAGTAAAAAGTTCGTAGTAATCGCTTTAGCGATTTATCTATCTAAATCGCTAAAGCGATTACTACGAACCTTTGTTCCAGTCACAGGCATTCCGGCCTGTTTTACGAATTAGGGGCGGCCTCGCTGGGGCCGCCCCTATTTTTTTGATTTAATTTTCCTCTGATTTGGCTCCGCCGCCTGGGTCGATATTTTCTACTCTATCGATCTCCTGGGGCAGGATATTTTCAGGAGACCTCGCCGGGGGGATAAAAAAGGCGTTTAATCCTAGAGCAATTACTAAAGAAAGTAAGAGCATTTTATAATTAGGAAACAGCAAAGTTATTCCGTAAGAATCCCCCTCTTTTTCGTCTTTTACCAAGAGCAAATCGAAGTTAAATTTCTTAATCGGACGGGGCAGCCTATATAATACTGAAAGGGAATTGTCTCCTTTCTTTTCCTGGCGATCGCCCCCATCTACAGTCAAAGATTTTCCTTGTGTCTCTGGCAATTCTGCGAGGCGATGGTTTAGCTTGTCAATTCGGCGGTTGAGCCTGCGGAGTTGCTGAATTACACTGGCCATTTCCTTTTCTAGCGGTTGGGCCATTTTAGAGTTGGTCTCTGGGGTTCCTTGTAATTTGTTTTGCTCAGTCATTGTCGATAATCTCCTTTTTTTTTCTTCTATAATCAAGTTAACGTGTTTTTTTAAGGAGGCTTACAAATGTCTGCAAAATCGTCCTAAATTTATAACAAAATAAATTCGTGCTTTTTTTTGCACAAACTACAATTTCCGTTTGTCGGTTGGTGCGAAAATTGCACCGAGCGGTAAAACTCATTTGTTAATTGCGAGGTGGCTATGATAAGCAGAGAAGAATTTGAAAAATTATATGATGAAAAACTTAAGCTTAAAATTAAGAATACTGTAAAAGCCTATTTGAAAGAAGTTCAAACAATGAACGAACTGGCTCAAAGTCTCAAGATCGATAGTCATTCGACGGTCAGCCGCCATCTGGGAGAAGCTTGCACTCTTTTTTTAGGGAAGGAAAATAAGCAAAATCATGCTAAATTGGTAGAGGTATTTTACTGGTATAAGCCAGAATTAGTTTGTCGCGATCGCTTGAATGAACTCGGTGTTAAAGACAAATTAAAGTTAGAATCTACCGAGGGAACTGTGCCCCTCAAATCTGATTTTTATGTAGAGCGTTCCCCTATAGAATCTTTTTGTTATCAAACTATTATTCAACCAGGGGCGCTAATTCCAATTAAAGCGCCGAGGCAAATGGGCAAAAGTTCTTTGTTGGATCGAATTCTAGATCGCGGTCGGCAAGAAGGATATCAAACCGTCCGCTTAAATTTGCGTCAAATATCAGCAGAAAAGTTTGCGGATACTAATACTTTTATGCGGTGTTTTTGCTCTTTAATCCGCAAAGAACTTGCCCTAAATCTTCCACAAATAGACGAGCTTTGGGATGACGAAATTGGCGGTGCCAGCGCTACTGGATATTTACAAGCAGTTTTAGAAGGTTTAGAAAATCCATTAATTTTGGGATTGGATGAGGTGGATAAAGTCTTCGATTATGAAGATGTTTATCAATATTTTTTGCCTTTGTTACGATCTTGGCACGAAGAGGCAAATAGTCTGGAAATTTGGGAAAATCTGCGTTTGGTTGTGGTTCATTCCACTGAAGATTACGGGCGATTAGATTTGAATCGCTCTCCTTTTAACGTTCGCTCTCCGGTGGAATTGCGAGATTTGTCCCCTGAAGAAATTGCGGATTTGGCAGGGCGACATCAACTTAATTTAACCAGTCCCCAGTTGGAAGATTTAAGGGCACTTATCGGCGGACATCCCTATTTGGTGCGGTTGGCTTTTTATCGTTTGGCCCGTGGGGATATGAGTCTGGAAATGTTGTTAGAAAATGCGGCGACGGATGCGGGAATTTATCAGGAGCATTTGCTCCGACATTTCGATATTTTAAATAGAAATTCCGCTCTGAAAGCTTCTTTTAAACAAGTAATTGTTAGCGAGGAAGCGGTGCAAATAGATTCCCTTCAATCTCGGAAGTTGTACAGTATGGGAGCGATCGTTAAGCAGGGCAATTTGGTGATGCCGCGCTGCCCGTTGTATCGACAATATTTTCGGGAGCGTTTATAGACGCATAAATCTGTAGGGGCAAAGCATTCGGGCGTTATAGCATTTATCGAATCGGTGAAATGCATTTTCGATCCCCCCCAGCCCCCCTTGAAAAGGGGGGAGCCGGACAATTTCAAAGTCCCCCTTTTTAAGGGGGATTTAGGGGGATCGATCGGGGTGTAGCTCACCGATTCAATAATCGCTATAACTGTATTAAAAACAAATTAAGATCGATATCCGAATGCTTTGCCCCACCCTCGCGTTTAACTTTATCTAGTTTTTTATTGTTCGCAACCAATTTAGGATTGCTATAGCAAGCCTAAATCATTCGTGATATTTTAGAAACCCGGTTTCTTTGAGAAACCGGGTTTCTGGCCTCCAAATTTTTCATAATCCATTTAGGATTGCTATATATCAGTTATTAATAAACCATGTTGAATTCTTATTATCAGGTTGGGGGAAGTTTGAATCGTTCTCAACCTAGTTATGTAAAACGAGATGCGGATTCTGCTCTTACCGATGCTTTGAAAGAAGGCGAGTTTTGTTACGTGCTGAACTCGCGACAAATGGGTAAATCTAGCCTGCGGGTAAGAGCGATGCAAGAGCTTAAAAAAGATGGGCTTAGATGCGCTCCGATCGAGATTACTAAAATTGGCAATAATTTCTCTCCAGAAGCTTGGTATAAGGGGTTTGCAGATGAGTTATTGCGAGTTTTGTCTTTGAGTGGCAAGGTGAAGCTAAAAGATTGGTGGTTAGAACGAGATACGGCTACTCCGGTCCAGCGTTTGGGGCTATTAATTGAGGAGGTTTTACTGATAGATTCTGACCGTCCTTTGGCGATTTTTATTGATGAAATTGATAGTACGATTAAGCTCGATCGCATTAAGGATGATTTTTTTGCTTTTATCCGAAGCTGTTACAATGCAAGAGTGGATAACGATAATTACGAAAAGCTGACTTTCTGTCTCTTGGGAGTAGCCACGCCGTCGGATTTAATTGCGGATAAAACTCGCACTCCTTTTAATATCGGTAGGGCTATTGAACTGACAGGTTTTACTTTCGAGGAAGCTGAGGAGCCTTTGATTCCTGGTTTGGAGGGAAAAGTTGAAAACCCAAAAGCGGTATTAAAAAAAGTCTTAAATTTGACTGGGGGGCAGCCGTTTTTGACCCAAAAATTGTGCAACCTTATTGTTAATAATGCGGAGGATTCCAATCCCGATATTCCTCAGTTGGTGGAGAGGTATGTTATTAACAATTGGGAGGGGCAAGATGACCCGGAACATTTGCGGACAATTAGGGATAGAATCTTGAGAAACGAACAAAATACCAGTCGGTTATTGGGGTTGTATGGCAGGGTTTTAAATTCTGAAGTGTCGGCGGATGCCTCCCCAGAACAAATGGAACTCCGACTTTCGGGTTTGGTGGTGAAAAGAAACAGTTGTTTGGCAGTTTATAACTCTATTTATGAGCAGATATTTAATCGAGATTGGATCGAAACCGAACTGGATAAACTCCGTCCCTATTCCGAGTCTATTAATGGTTGGTTGAAGTCCGGGCGTTTGGATAAATCGCGTCTTTTGCAGGGGGAATTCTTAGAGGAGGCTTTGGAGTGGGGGAGGGATAAAAATTTGAGCAAGGACGACAATGATTTTGTAAGTGCCAGTCAAGAACTAGATAGACAAGAAATACAAAAGGTATTAGAGGCTGAACAGCAAGCAAGGGATATTCTTGAACGGGCAAACCAAGACGCTAAATTTTTAATAAAAAATGCTCAAGAAATTGTTGGGCTGGAACGCGCTAGCGAGGATGCTTTAGAAGAGTTTAAATCAAGTCAAATACAATCCCTACTTTCAGCGATGAAAGTAGGGCAGTATTTGCAAAAGATGATCCAAGTGTTGGAGGAAGAAAATTTAATTACAGGCCCCATATTGACCCTCCAGCAAATCTTGACTAAAATTAAAGAGCGCAATACATATCCTCACGATGACTCGGTAAACAGCGTCAGTTTTAGCCCCGAGGGCAAAATGCTGGCAACAGCAAGTTCTGACAAGACCGCCCGGTTGTGGGATCTGTCGGGGAACCTAATAGCCCAGTTTGTGGGGCATACGGCCCCGGTAACCAGCGTAAGTTTTAGCCCCGAGGGCAAAATGTTGGCAACAGCAAGTTCTGACAAGACCGCCCGGTTGTGGGACCTGTCGGGGAACCAGAAGGCTAAGTTTGTGGGGCATAGGGACTGGGTAAGGAGCGTCAGTTTTAGCCCCGACGGCAAAATGCTGGCAACTGCAAGTGATGACAAGACCGCCCGGTTGTGGGATCTGTCGGGGAACCAGAAGGTTAAGTTTGTGGGGCATAAAGACGAGGTATGGAGCGTAAGTTTTAGCCCCGAGGGCAAAATGCTGGCAACAGCAAGTTCTGACAAGACCGCCCGGTTGTGGGATCTGTCGGGGAGCCAGATGGCAAAGTTGGTAGGGCATACTGCCCCGGTAACGAGCGTAAGTTTTAGCCCCGATGGCAAAATGCTGGCAACAGCAAGTAATGACCAGACCGCCCGGTTGTGGGTGTCGGGGAACCAGATGGCAAAGTTTGTGGGGCATACTGGCTGGGTATGGAGCGTCAGTTTTAGCCCCGACGGCAAAGTGCTGGCAACTGCCAGTGATGACAGCACCGCCAGGCTGTGGAACCTGTCGGGGAACCAAATTGCCGAGTTTGTGGAGCATAGGGGCTGGGTAAGAAGCGTCAGTTTTAGCCCTGACGGCAAAATGCTGGCAACTGCAAGTGATGACAAGACCGCCCGTTTGTGGAACCTTTCGGGGAGCCAGATGGCAAAGTTTGTGGGGCATACGGCCCCGGTAACGAGCGTAAGTTTTAGCCCCGAGGGCAAAATGCTGGCAACAGCAAGTAATGACAAGACCGCCCGGTTGTGGGACCTGTCGGGGAGCCAGATGGCAAAGTTGGTAGGGCATACCGCCCCGGTAACGAGCGTAAGTTTTAGCCCTGACGGCAGAATGCTGGCAACTGCAAGTAATGACCGCACCGCCCGGTTGTGGAACTTGTCAGGGAAGCAGAAGGCTAAGTTGGTGGGGCATAGGGGCTGGGTCAACAGCGTAAGTTTTAGCTCCGACGGCAAAATGCTGGCAACTGCCAGTGATGACGGCACTGCCCGGTTGTGGAACCTCTCGGGGAAACAAATAGCCGAGTTTGTGGAGTATAGAGGCTGGGTAAACAGCGTAAGTTTTAGCCCCCACGGCGAAATGCTGGCAACTGCAAGTTCTGAGGGCACCGTCCGCTTGTGGGACTTCTCGGGCAACCAGATAGCAGAGTTTGTGGGGCATAGGGGCTCGGTAAACAGTGTAAGTTTTAGCCCCGACGGCAAAATGCTCGCAACAGCAAGTTATGACCGTACAGCAAGTTTGTGGAACCTCTCGGGGAAACAAATAGCGGAGTTTGTGGGGCATAGGGGCTCGGTATTAAGCGTCAGTTTTAGCCCCGACGGCAAAATGCTGGCAACAGCAAGTTATGACCGTACAGCCAGTTTGTGGAACCTGTCGGGGAAGCAGAAGGCTAAGTTGGTGGGGCATACGGGCAGGGTAAGGAGCGTAAATTTTAGCCCCGACGGCAAAATGCTCGCAACAGCAAGTTATGACCGTACAGCAAGTTTGTGGCCGGTGGAGAATTTGGAGGAGTTGTTGGCGCGGGGGTGCGAGTGGTTGAAGTATTATTTTGGAAGTCATCCAAAGGCGTTGGAGGAGTTGGAAGTTTGTCGGCGGCCGATGTAACTGGGGAGCTATCTATTCTCAGAAACCGGGTTTTTGGCAAAAACCCGGTTTCTTGGTTCCAGCGAAAACGGTAGTTAGTCTTTATTCAATTTATCGTGCAAGCGCTTGAGCAAAATAACCATTTCGGCGCGGGTGACCGGCCGGTCTGGACGGAAAGTTTCGTCTTCATAGCCGTTGACCATACCCTCTTTTACTGCCCATTCCAGTTGGGAATAGTACCACTCGGTCTGGGAATTGCGAACTACATCTTTAAACATACGCTCCACATTACTAACGAAAATATAGCCAGAATAATAGAATACACCATTATTAACCATTTTAGGCAAGTCGTCTATCTTAATTCGGTAAGTGTTGAACGGTTGGGCATCTAGATAGTTATCAATTACCAACCTCGCGTAGTCCGGGCTTTCGCGATCGCGACTGATGCGGATGGCGTGACCGTAAGTCGTATTGCCGATGGTAATCTTATCCAATACCCCGTCTGCCGCCACGTCTCGGTCGTATTGGGAGTTACCGCGATAGCCGGTGACGATGCTGTAACCTTTTTTTAGCGCTTCCACGAAGTCGGCACCGGCTAAATTCAGTCGGTAGCTAGTAATATCTCCTTCGTTTCTCTTCCACCAGTGGCGAACAAGATCCACTGCTTTATAGATGTACCAGCCGTCGGAATCGGAAAAATCGTCTTTTTTTGCTTCTTCCACTAAAGCCCGAAACTGGTTATTATTAAAGCGATACCCCGTCAAGTCGGAAATTGCACCCGCAGCGGCAAAGATGGTGCAAGACATCTTGTGGACTTCTAATTGATTGTACTGGATCTGAGCGTCCCAGAAAGTCAGGGGTGCGGGGGGTACTGTCTCTAGAATGCCTCCACCCATTCGCCAGTCGAGGAGACCGTAAACTTCTTTGGCGGCGTAATAGCCTTCTGGGACTTGTCGTTGTTCGACCATAGCGGTTTTTTCAAGGGGAATTTGTTTTGTAACTTCCTATTTTACTAGATAAATAGGTCCGTTTTTATTTCTAATGGTGCGATCGCCAAATATCGTCCATACATTACCACAAAATCATCCCCATGTCAAATCTAGTTTTTTAATAAAATCTAACGCTGGATGCCGTCTGAATTAGTTACAATAATCCTTAAATAAATAGTTTAATTATACCAATCCGTGCAGGGATTATGAAAAATTTGGGGGCCAGAAACCCGGTTTCTTTGAGAAACCGGGTTTCTAAAATATCGCGAACGATCTACGGCTTGCTATATTAATTCCGAACAGGCGCTTTGGTCTGTTCTACGGGCAAATCCTTTATTTTTGCTTACCTACTTAATTGTTAATCGATCTAAAACCATGACAGACTACCCGGACTTCTGCCCAAACGGCTTCCTAATAACGAAGGAACTCGGACGCAATAGCATCGGCGGTCGAGTAACCTACCTCGCCCGAGAAACCAACACCCAACAGCAAGTAGTAATCAAACAATTTCAATTTGCTAAAATGGGGGCAACTTGGGCAGAATACGACGCCTACTCCCAAGAGATAGCCATGCTGCAACATCTCGATCGCCCCGGCATTCCCCGCTATCTCGACTCCTTCCAAACAGAGACAGGTTTTTGTATGGTTCAGGAGTATATTAATGCGGAGTCTTTAGCAGTTTCAAGGAGTTGGACCCCGCAGGAAATAAAACAAGTGGCGATCGCTACCTTAGAAATATTAGTCTATCTCCAATCTCAGGGTCCACCAGTCATCCACCGCGACATTAAACCCGAAAATATCTTAGCAGATGAAAACCTCAATATTTATTTAGTTGACTTTGGTTTTGCCCGTCTGGGGGGAGGAGAAATTGCTGCGAGTAGCGTAGTAAAAGGTACCATGGGATTTATGCCCCCAGAACAATTATTTAACCGGCAATTAACCGAAGCTTCCGACCTTTACGGTTTGGGGGCGACATTAATTTGTTTGCTAACCGGCATAAAATCGGGAGATATTGGCAATTTAATCGATGAAAATTATCAGATTCAATTCCAACATTTAGTACCGCCCCTCAAGCGAGGTTTAATTAGTTGGTTAGAGAAAATATCGCAACCAAATCAAAAGGATCGTTATGGCAGCGCCCGGGAGGCTTTGGCGGCTTTACATTCTATTGATGTCGATCGCTTGCCAAAGGTCAGAATAGACCGAAACAGTCTGGAATTTGTGACCTCGGAATTTGGCCAAAAAGCAACCCAAACAATAACTATCAGCAACCCAATTCCCGAGACAATTTTAGCCGGTCGCCTTGAAGTAGCGCCCCATCCAAAGGATCCGCCCCATACCCCTTACGACCATAGTTGGGTCGAGTTTGATTCTTATAAGTTTGAAGGTAATAAGGTTAAATCTAAAATTACTGTAGATACCAGCAAGTTGCTGGCGGGGAAAACTTACCATCGCGAACTTTTGTTGCATAGCAATTCTGACGGGGAACCGTTAAAGATACCGATAACGGCGAAAACGGCACCTTTACCAAAAGCAAGATGGACTTATTTGTATTGGATAATAGGTGCGGTTGCTTCCCCAGTTTTAATCCTTTTCCTGCCCTCTATTTTAATAGGATTAATTGTTAGCAAACGAGCGATCGCGGGTCGGATAACTACCAAAAATGCGGATATTATGGTAGTGTCTAATTTGGCTTCATTAGCTTTGCTTTTATGGGTAGCTTCCGGGCTGCTAGCGAGCATAGGAAATTTTTATTCCGGTCCTCTAGTAAAAGTATCTTTAATACAGTTGCTTTATTCAGTGGTTCACAGTTTGCTTTTTGCAGAAATAGTAACATGGATGCTTGCTAAATTAAATCCCAATCAAAGAAAGCGTTGTTATTTTTATTTAATAGTTTTGTTTGGCATACTTTTAGTTTGTAGTAACCCGGGAATGTGGATGGAGCCAATAATCGCAACAATTGTAGCGACAGCAATATGGGGATTATTGAGTTTGCCCGCGTCTATAGTAGCCGAAAACATTAGGAGTTTATCAGTTAATCCAGGGGAAAAATTTGGATTGAAAAACCAAGATAGTTTTAAATCTATGCTGCTTAGTGTAGGTTTAGCTACGAGCGGAGTATTGGCTTATTTTTTACTACCAAAAGTCTTCGACCCAGTTTATGCTTTATCCCTGACGATCGCCGAAAAAATATTAGTAGCAATAGTAGCGATCGCTCCCCCCATCTATTGTGGTTTCAGGTTGACGAAGATAATCATCAAACGCTGGAGAGCGATCGCTCGATATCGCCGAGAAAAACCAAATTTAATTCAACCTTAAAAAGAGCGTCATCTTTGCAACCGAGATATAGCATTTATCGAATCGGTGAGGTACAACTAAATATTCGATCCCCCTAAATCCCCCTTAAAAAGGGGGACTTTGAATTGTTCCGGCTCCCCCCTTCTCAAGGGGGGCTGGGGGGGATCGCTCGATGTACTTCACCGATTCGATAAATGCTATAATTGTTAATTGTTAATTGTTAATTATTAATTATTAATTGTTAATTGTTGAAATTCCACATAAGTTGTCTCCACCTTCGCACCGGAAATCACCCTGCCCTCAAAAGAAGCAACTTTTCCCGGTTCCAGCACCCCTGGTACTGCCTCAAGATAACCGTTATCGATCGCATTCCCCAACTCGTCCGAAACTTGATAATTTACCCTAATCGAAGTCACAGTTTGGCAGCTTTCATTCCTAACTCTACCGCTTAACAAATTGCCGTCATAGTTAACATTACTAATCGGCAAATCTGCCGCTTCTACTATTTCCAAATCCGAACTGCAAGCAGCTTGAGAAGTAGAATTGTCCGATTCCTGACCGCAGAGATTACCTAAATCGATAGTATTGCCATCTGCCGTCTCCATATAACAAAGAAGTGGAGCAACTGGAGAGTTTTGAGCGAGAATGCGATCGGCTTTCGCGGACCGCAGCAGCCATAGCATTAAAACAAATAAAGCCAAAGATAAATGTTTCATCAATTAAGCAGTCATGCAAAAATATTTACATACAATTATTTCTTATTCCCCCGTATCCCCCGTAGAACAGGCGTCTCGCCTGTTCCATATCTCTAATTAATTTTGCAAAGGTACTTAACATTTTCCCAATTAACATTGTTGGTAGCGGTAAAAATGTAGCGACAGTTCGTAGTAATCGCTTTAGCGATTAATATAGATAAATCGCTAAAGCGATTACTACGAACGAGCGATCCACTACCAAACTCCTTCTTATCTCAGAGGCAAACCGCGTTTTCTGCGAATATTGCGAGCCCCTGGAAGCGGGCGACGGCGATCGCCGCGAGCTTCATCGTTGAGAGAGCGTTTTACCCTCAAAGCTTGGGAGCTAGCAGTCAAGCCTAGATCCTCCAAAATTTCCGTTGCTGCCAGTTCCCCACTTTCGCAACCGCCCTCCATCCAACCCTGATATTCCAGAGAAGTATGCTCCCCA
>JAXHVR010000142.1:10522-12533 GCA_034189005.1 Cyanobacteriota bacterium
CCTCAAAGCTTGGGAGCTAGCAGTCAAGCCTAGATCCTCCAAAATTTCCGTTGCTGCCAGTTCCCCACTTTCGCAACCGCCCTCCATCCAACCCTGATATTCCAGAGAAGTATGCTCCCCAGCAAAAAAGATATTACCAACCCGCTCCCCTTCAATGCCATAAAATCTAGTCCAGTCTCCGGGGGCATAACACAAATAAGAACCGCGCGTGAAAGGTTCTCCCGGCCAGTAGGCCCGCAGTGCTTGAAATGGAATCGCCGCAGCGCTAATTCCTGGAAATAGCCGTTCTAATTCAAAGTTTAATCGATCGCCGTGAGCTTGTGGAGTAGCGCTGCCAACGGCAACGCCTTTCGTACCTCCAAGGAAGTTAGTTATCAAACCTTGACCGGGTAGAGCGTAACGACTAGGAGCATTTTCCCAAATGTTGGTGTAAGACGATGAGTCCGAGTAAGTATTTGCTCTTGAGTTATAGCGAGTGCGCCAGATTTTTTCGTTGTAGCCAGTAATAATCTTAGCATTAGTGGCATAGCGAAGGTTGTTAATAGCTGCAGCTTTCAAAGGCGGTAAATCTACATCCAAGCGCACCTCCCGCAGAGTCGTAAACGGCAGGGTCAACAGTATCCGTTCGTAAAAGCGATCGCTCCTTTGAGTTCCAGAACGCACCGCCACCCGATAGCGACCGTCAGGCAGAGAGTCGATCGCCTCTAGCACAGTTCCCGTTTCCACCGGACCCGCCACCAACTGCGCCAGTCGTTCCAGTATTTGCTGGTTCCCCCCCCGAACGTGAAAGCGTTCGTCGCTAGTCCCGAGAATTTCAAACTCCTCTGGTTCCGTGCCGATAAGATAAAGCAGATTCAGAGCCGATTGTTCTTCGGGGTCCAAACCGTACTCAGTGCTGTAAGCAACTTTAATAATCTGGCGAACCGTATTAGTCGTATTCGGAATTCGGTCTAAATAGTCCGATAGCGAAGTATTATCCAACTCAACTACCGCCGGAAAGGGAGTAGTATAGTCTTCAAATTCGTCGATCGCCTCTAAGTCTGCATCAATTTGCTCTGCTACTGGAGCGTAGTCTCTAATAATTTCCGCGATCGGTACCCGGCGACCTTCAAAGAAATAATTATCTTGCACTGCTAATGTTTCTTCCACTGCCAGTAAGTCAACCAGTTCAAATCCCAGTTCCTCTGCCAAACCCCTCATGCAAACATGATCTGTATCGATGAATTCTGCTCCTAGTTCTGCTATAGAAGGAGTTGATAAAGCTTTCTGAAGAGTTTGCATCCGACCGCCTACCCTGTTTTTAGCTTCGATAACATTCACCGGCACCCCCGCCTGACTCAGACGGTAAGCAGCAGTCAAGCCGGCAATTCCCGCCCCCACTATTAAAACCGGGGTTGTTTGAGCCCTTGCTCGCTGGCCTTCTCGCGGGAAAGCGTTAGCCGCCATAGCTGCAGTTAAGGCCAAACCACCTTGGAGGAAGCGGCGGCGGCGGATGCGAAATTCTTGGGCCCCGCGTCGGTCTGCCATTTCCAGCAGCTCGTCTGCGGGAATGCCGGTTTTTCTGGACATCCTGGCAACCTTGTTGACCCGATTCAGGATTTTGAATAAAGAAGATTTAGCCATAATTGAAGAATGGAACTAGCGCAAATGTAACCACTAAGATACCATTGTTTGAGTTGTTTATTAAGAGGGTTTAATTTGAAGTTATGTTAACTATCGAGCAGCTATTTGATGAAGAATTTTATCTGACCCAAAATGCAGGAGTAAGAGATGCTGTTGAGGCTGGAGTTTTAAACAGCGGGTTGGAGCATTTTATCAATTTCGGGCAATTTGAAGACCGCGACCCCAGTCCTATATTTGATACGAGTTTTTATCTGCAAACTAATACCGATGTAGCTGGGTTGGTGCAAGCTAGCGAAACTACAGCAGTAGGTCATTTTCTGGATGTCGGTCAATTTGAAGACCGCGATCCCCATCCTTTATTCGATACGAATTTTTACCTATCGGACTC
>JAXHVR010000143.1:0-12519 GCA_034189005.1 Cyanobacteriota bacterium
ACAATTAATAATTAATAATTATAGCAATTATTGAATCGGTGAAGTACATCTTCGATCCCCCCCAGCCCCCCTTGAAAAGGGGGGAGCCGGAACAATTCAAAGTCCCCCTTTTTAAGGGGGACCAACGGGGGATCGATCCGGGTGTACCTCACCGATTCAATAATCGTTATATAATTGCTAATTGTTAGTTGTTAATTGTTAATAATTGTTAATTATTACAGTGAAACCCTCAGAAAGCTACACGCTTTAGCCAAAGAAATGCTCGTAATCGTCATGGCTACCAATCCAAAACCACGTTAGCGTATCTTCTTCTTTGAATCCCAATGCTCGATACCCCCGCGTGACTCGAACTGACCAAATCTCCTCTTGGCGGTTAATGCGCTTAAAATGGAGAGAGGGATGAAACGGATTCTCGTTCCATAGCCGATAAGCCTTGCGGGCACGTTGCCGAACATCATCACTGAGCTTGCGATACTCAGCCCAAAACGAAGGAAGAACTTCAGATTTCATAATTGCTCGCAATCCATAGCAGTTGCTTTCCCTGCCGCCCGTTCCCGTTTAGCTTGTCGCGCCGCCGCCACTAACGCTGACTGGGTTCTTGAATATGACTCGTCCCACCGCCGTTCGTCCTCTAGATCGGCAATGTACTCGCGCAAATGCTCTACCACTTGTTCTTGTACTTCACTCGGTAAAGCCTCTACCATCTCCACCAAATCGCCTATCGCTGCTGATGACATAATATTAGATTTGCTCCTAATAACAATTAACAATTGGGTTTTGGTTAATTGCTAATTGTTAATTGAAAACTAACAACTAACAACTAACAATTCCCCACTTAATAATAACTGCCAGACTTGCGATAATGCACCGCCGTCAGCCCATCATTTAACACGGCACCATTGTCGATCGCCGCATAAATCAACCAATGATCCCCGCATTCCATCCGGTTTTGGACCGTACATTCGAGGTATGCCAGAGCATCCTTCAAGATATAACAACCGTTATTCGCCTCGGCAACATCTAAGCCCTCAAAACGGTCTTGACCGGGGGCAAAACTTTTCATAAAATGCTTCCGGATCGACTTACCCTCGGCCAAAATATTCAACACGAATTGATCTCCCGTGTGAGTCAAAGATTCCAAAGCCCGATCTTTAGCAACTGCCACCGTAATTCCTGGAGGATTGAAAGTTGCTTGAGAGACCCAAGAAGCTAACATCCCGCTGCTGATTTCCCCCCGTTTGGAAGACATGACGCTGAGGGAACCGATGACTCGTCCCATGGCCTGGGCCGTGCGATCGCTCGCCGAACCGCTAGCCGTAGCCTTGGGAGTCCGTAGTTTGAGCGACTTCCTCAGAGTTTGAGCGAAATCGATGGCCGCTTCCTTCGTTTCTTGCAGGGTCGCATCGGTAGGGGTGAATTTCACTCGGATCGGTTCGAAGCCGAACTTATACCCCGCATCCTTTAATTTGCTCTCCAAAAAGTCGATCGCCTCCCCACTCCAACCAAAAGAACCAAATACCGCTGCCAACTTATTCTTAGAAGCACTTTTGAGTACGACTCCCAAAGCTGTCTGAATTTGAGTCGGCGCGTGACCGCCGAGAGTGGGGGAACCGATAATAAACCCGTCGCACTTTTCCACTGCTTCCTTAATCTCGTCGCTTTGGGCAACTTCGCAGTTAATCGATTCTACCGCTACCCCAGATTTAGTCAAGCCTTTAGCGATCGCCCGAGCTACAGTGGCAGTATTGCCATAGGCGGAAGCATAAATCAAGGCAACCTTCAAATCCTTATTATTCTGTTCCTCGCTCCATTTCCGGTAGAGATTAGTTAACTCCTTCATGCCGTAGCGCACCAAAGGACCGTGACCGGTTGCATAAAACTTAACGGCGGGCAATTCTGCAATTTTATCTAAAGTGGATAACACTGGTTTGCTCTGGGCGGCGTGCAAGCAGTCGTAATAAAAACGTCGGTCTTCGCTGTAGATGCTCCACCCCTCATCCAAGATCTGATCGCCGCACAAGTGGGCGCCGAAGAATTTATCTGTAAACAGGATTTGAGTTTTGCGGTCGTAGGTCATCAAACCATCCGGCCACCGGGGAGTCGCCGTGGTAATAAACTGTAACTCATGTCCCGAACCCAAGTCTAGGGTATCTTCCCCGCGCACTACGGTAATTTTCAACTCTTGCCCCTCAAAAGATTCTCGCAAGGCTAAAGCCGCCGGGTTAGAACAAACAAAAGTTATCTCTGGCGCGATATCCAGTAATGCTTTAATAGTAGCCCCGCGATTGGCATTAAAATGCCCCAGAATGACGTAATCCAACCGTTCTAAGTCAATTCGCTCCTGTAATGCCTTGAGATAATTTTTAGTAAAGGACTCTCCAGGAGGATCGAGGAGCGCCATTTTTTCCCCTTCTATTAAATAGGAGTTGGCAGTAGTCCCTTTTTGCAAGGAATATTCGACCTCAAATTTGAGCCTATCCCAAGTGCGAGAACGCAAAATTTTGGTGTCTTCGCCAACGATGGAAACTTGAACGTCTTTTGCTTTGGTTGTGGTGCTGGGAGTTGTTGTTGCTAACATAAATGGTTGTTAATTGGGTTATTGACAATTAACAATTAATAATTAATAATTAACAATTTGGTTATTTGCCTACCATCAAAGTTGTCTTTTTCAACCAGTAACTACGCTCAACAACCAATTATTAATTATTAATTATTAATTATTAATTAATAGTGATTTCCTACTTTGCGGTGGTGAACTGCGGGGAGGGCGTCGGGATCGCTTACGCGCCCGGTGGTGACGGTGGCGTAAATAATCCAATGATCGCTGCATTCCATCCGACTTCCTACTTCGCACTCCAGATAAGCGAGGGCATCTCCCAAAATGGGGGAACCGTTCTTGGCGGTTTGAGTTTTCACGCCGGCAAAGCGATCGGCACCAGGTGGGAAGCGCTTTAAGAAGTGCTTCATCAGGGCTTGGTAGTTGTTTTCCCGCAGGACGTTGAGGACAAAGCGATCGCCTACTTGCATCAAAGCTTCGATGGCTCGGTCTTTCGCCACGGCGATGGAAACTCCGAAGGGCTCGAAGCTTGCCTGGGATACCCAAGATGCTAGCATGGCGCTGCTGACTTCGCCTTTGGCGGCGGTGATGATGTACAAACCGCCGCTAAGACGTCCCAAAGCTTTATCCAAGTCGCTATCGAGGGATTTCATCTGCTCGATCGCTTTTTTAATATCCACCAGTTGCCCCATGTCGGTGCCGGACTCTTCGCACAGCTTGTAAGTCTGTTCTGTCGGGCTTTCCTTGATTAAGATATTGGGGAAACCTTGCTTGAGTCCTAACTCTCTTAGTCGGTTGGCGACGGGATAGATGGATAGGTCGTCGCCACCGCCGGACTCGAACAAACCAAAGGCTTGTTTTTTCTTAGCTGCAGCTAAGATGGTATCGACTGCGGCTTCTGGCACTGCTGCTGCTGGACCGCTTACTGGTGGGGCACCGATGACGATCGCTGCTGCTATTTCTACCAGTTCCCGCACTTCTTGGGGCTCGGCTGATTTTAGATCCATCATTTCTACGCCGACGCCGGTTTTGGTTATGCCCTGGGCGATCGCTTGGGAGAGGCGATCGCTATAGCCGTAGTCCGAGGTATAGAATACCGCTACCAGTTTCCCGGCTTTAGTTTGTTCTTTGCTCCATTTTTCGTAGCGACCGGTTAGTTCTACTAAATTATGGCGCAGCAGGGGGCCGTGACCTGTCGCGATCGTGGTAATCTCTCCCAAGCCTTTCATCCGCTTCATTGCGCCTAACACCGACCGGGCGTTGGGTGCCATCAAGCATTGGTAATAAAAGTGATAGTCTGCTTCTATTGCTTTTAAGTCTTCGTCGTAGGTCTTGTCGGAGCAATAGTGCATCCCAAAAGCATCGCAGGTAAACAAAGTTTGGGTTTTGTTATCGTAGGTGAAAATTGTATCCGGCCAGTGTAAGTTGGGCGCCGATACGAATTGTAAAACGTGACCGTTGCCCAGGTCTAATGTATCGCCGTTTTTGACTTGTTGTTTTTTAAAGGGCGCGTGAACTAGGTTTTCTAAAAATTGAATTGCTACTTTTGCAGCCACCACGGTTATTTCCGGGGCGAGTTCGAGGATGTCTTTGACCAAACCGCTGTGGTCTGGTTCGGTGTGACTGATTATTAGATAATCAATTTCTGTCGGATCGATTAAGCCTTCGAGGGCGTCCAAGTACAACTGGCGGAATTTTGCGTGGGAGGTGTCAACTAGGGCGGTTTTTTCTCCCCGAATGATGAAAGAGTTGTAAGTGGTCCCGTTTTGCAGGCCAAATTCGATGTCGAAACGGTCTCTATCCCAGTCCAGAGAACGTATGGTTGTAGTGTCTGGGACTATTTCTCCCGTTTCGATGGTTAATCTTTTTTGTAATGGTTCGGCAACGGCTACCATGAATTACCTCCGTCTTGGTTGCTTGTTTTTTATTTTCCTTTACATATCTTAACAGTTTTTAATCATAAGTTTTTCTTAAAAATTTTATTCCATTGTTCAGAATATTAAAACTAATAGTTCGGTTTTAACGGCCTTTTTTTTGAGGCAATTATGATATAATTCGCTAGCCGCTGTTTTTCATGTCGTTAAGTTACAAATCTCTGGCGGGAGCCGATGTTGCATCCGCAACCCGAACGGTTGGTTGTTGATTTGGTAGTGGGTCACAATTCATGTTCTAGAACCATCGATCGAGTTCGTAGTAATCGCTTTAGCGATTGATATAGATAAATCGCTAAAGCGATTACTACGAACTGCCACTACATCTTTACCACCACCGTTGATTTTAACTATAATGAAAGCTTATATCGCTCGTTATAGCTATAAAAAATAGATACAGTAAAAATACAAGTCAAGGAGAACAACATGACTCCCGGTCATCAACTACGTCAAATATTAAAACAACCAGGAATACTCACGCTTCCGGGAGTTTACGACTGCATCGGGGCGAAAATCGCGGAACAAGTGGGCTTTTCAGCGGTGTTTACCAGCGGCTTCGGCATCTCCGGTTCCACTCTGGGTCGTCCCGACTACGGTTTTCTCACTGCCACGGAAATGCTCTACAGCGTCGGACGGATTACCCAGTCCATCGAGATTCCTCTGGTAGCGGATCTAGACACGGGCTACGGCAACCCCCTCAACGTCATTCGTACCGTTACCGATGCGGTAAATTTGGGAGTAGCGGGGGTCATCCTCGAAGACCAGGAGTGGCCGAAGAAATGCGGTCATTTTGAGGGCAAGCGGGTAATTCCGATGGCGGAACAGGTGGAAAAAATCAAGGCCGCAGTCCGCGCCAGGGGCGATAGCGGTTTGGTGATTATCGGTCGCACGGATGCCCTGGCCCCTCTGGGATTGGATGAAGCGATCGAGCGAGGGCGGGCTTATTTTGAAGCCGGGGCCGATGTGGTGTTTGTAGAAGCGCCCCAGTCGGTGGAGGATTTGAAGGCGATCGCTGCTGCTTTTCCCGAGGCGCCCTTATTTGCTAACGCGATCGAAGGGGGCAAAACACCGATCTTGTCGGCGCAAGAGTTGGAAGAGTTAGGCTACAAAATCTTAGTTTATGCCCTTTCCGGGTTATTCGCCGCGACCAAAGCAATGATGAATTGTTTTGAGGAGTTGAAAGACAAAAGCACCACCAGCGGTTTTAAAGAGCTAGTGAATTTCCAAGAGTTCGAGCAAATCGTCGATGTAGCGAAATATCGCCAGTGGGAGCAAGAGTTTTCTGGCGCGAGTGGCGATCGTAAGTAGGTAAGCAAAAATATTTACATAAAATTATTCTTGATTTCCCCTTCCGAACAGGCCAAAGCGCCTGTTCCAGATGTCCAATTAATTTTGCACGGGTACTTACTTACCGGGGAAAAACGGTAGGACGGACACTCTTACATAATTTGTCGGTAAACTTCGCCAATGGCGCCCCGTTTATGCGAGGTGGATGCTGTTTCGGCGGATAATTGGTAGCGCTTCTTGAGTAGCGATCGCGAAGAGCAATTATAATTAAGAATCGCTAAAGCGATTACTACGAACGAGTTTTATATATAAACAAAACTACTAATTCATTTCTTTACCATAAAAGTAATTGAAAGTCAAGAAAAAATGTCAAGTTAGGATTGAGAATTATTAAAGTCCAAGATATAGAATAGAAAAACGTAAAAAAAATGAAACGCGCTAATTTTATTGCCCATGCTGCTAAAGTCCACCACCAGGCATATCCGCATATTTGCGGCCACTGTTGAAGATAACGAACTAATTCCCGACGAAAAAACATTGACCCTCGATATCGACCCAGATAACGAGTTTAACTGGAACGACGAGGCCTTGCAGTCGGTGTACGGTAAATTTGATGAGTTAGTAGAATCCCACAACGGCGAGGATTTGATCGAATATAACCTGCGCCTAATCTGTTCGGATCTAGAGCATTTCGTGCGATCGCTCTTACAAAAAGGCCAAATTAGCTACAACCTCGGCTGTCGCGTTAACAACTACAGTATGGGTTTACCCCAAGTAGCAGTTGACTCCAAATAGGCGGAGTCCTCAATTTTCTAGCAAGAGGATCGGGAGATGGAACCCAATACCATTTTCCTCTCCCTCTTTTTTAAGTAATTAATTATTAATAATTAATTATTAATTCAAGATTAATTATCCGGTTATTCTTCCTTTTTTGGCTTTTTAGATTTGTTTCGCTGTCGTTCCAAAAACTGTTTCATGGAAGTTTGACGATTGGTCATAAAGCGATTCCAAGCGCCAGGAAAAAACTGGTCTAAAGTCTCGACCAAGGCCCAAATCTCAATATTAATCATTTTGTAATATAAAGTATGAGAACGTTTAATCTTAGCCAACAGTTCATCAACTTCTAAGCCAGGGAGAGATTCTGGGTCTGTACTCATTATGATAGGGCTTTGGTGCGATCGGACTTAAGATCGGGAAATGGCCTCTAAAAACACGAACTGAGATGGTATGGCCAAGAAAGCCAGAAAACTTCAAATTTACAGAAAAACAGCTTGTCTCTATTATCCAGAGAGCAAGCGATCGAGGCAAAATGTCAATATTAACATAACTAAATGGCTTCCTGAGATTAAAGCTACTATGCTAGAAATCATCTAGGGGAATTCTCGGTTAACCCCAGCCACTAAAACTATGAAAAAACCACTCTAAAATCTAAAATAGACTGGCCGAGAGTTATAAAGACCGTTATGGACAACTTCATGCCAAATCATTACCTGTGGGCTGTGGGTGAAGGTCTAAAAGCCTATAGGCCAGGGGATATGATAGCAGAACGCTATCAAGTACATAGCCCAAGGATACTCCTAGATACGAAACCAGACCAACAGACTGAAGTCTTAGAAGAGATTTCTGACCGGATAGAAGCGTATTTAAAGCTTTTTCCCTATAGGCTGCATATCCCCGAGGTTTATGCGGAAATATCTGCGTCCGGAAATAAGCAAACGCCAAAAATGTGGCTTTTAGAGAACGGGCCCATATCCCCGGATGGGAGAAGCTTGCTGCCAGAATTAGCTAGAGAATGGAAAGAGGCCCCAGCCATGCGACAGCTAAATTGGCTGTGGCAAATAGCGCAACTATGGGAACCTTTGAGAGTACAAGGGGTGGCATCAAGTCTGCTAAATTCGGAACTCTTGCGAGTGGAAGGGCCTATATTAAAATTATTAGAACTCCAGCAAGATAAAAAAACCCCTAGCTTGCAGCAGCTAGGTAAGTTATGGCAAAAATTGCTGCCAACAGCCCGTCCGCCAATCGAAAAGTTATTGAAACAGTTGTGCCAGCAAATGATTAAGGGCGAGGTACATAATGGCGAACAGTTGATAGATAGATTAGATAAATCTCTAACAGCATCGGCACGAGGGCACGATCGCACGATTTACATAGCCACGGGGTCGGAGTCGGGACCGACAAGAAGCAATAACGAAGATGCCTGCTACCCGCCTAGCGGTAGCAGTATTAGGATAGAGCCTGGTAGGGAAGCAGTAGCGATCGTCTGCGATGGCATCGGGGGACAAGAAGGGGGAGAGGTGGCTTCGGGGTTAGCGATAGATACTCTAAGAAAAAGAATACAAATACAGCAAACCCCACTCAACAGCCACCCCAACGCTCTACAAGAAAAATTAGAAAGCTGCACCTGTGCGGCTAACGATGCTATATGCGATCGCAACGACAGGGAAGATCGTGAAGGTCGCCAACGCATGGGAACTACTCTGGTAATGGCAAACGCTTACGAAAGCGAAGTCTTCATCACCCACGTCGGGGACAGTCGGGCTTACTTAATTACTCGTTCGGGATGCAACCAAGTAACCCTAGATGATGATGTCGCCACCAGAGAAGTCCGCTTGGGCTATGCTATCTATCGCGATGCCGTAGAACAAATAGCATCCGGTGCCTTAGTTCAAGCTTTGGGCATCACTTCCTCGACCCATCTCCACCCAACAGTACAGCGTTTTCCTATAGACGAAGATTGTATCTTTTTACTCTGCTCGGACGGTCTGAGCGATAAGGACCGAGTGGAGCAATATTGGGAAGCAGAAATATTACCAGTTCTCCTGGGAGAAAGAGATTTGGTCGCGGCGAAAGAGAGACTGATAAAAATAGCCAATACTAAAAACGGACACGATAACGTCACTATTGCCTTGCTTTACTATCAAGTCGATCCCAAACACGACTCGGGAACGCCTACTACAATCTCCCTTCCACCTTCTAATAATTTCGTGCAAAATACCACAACCCCAGCGGGGTCTGGTAGAGAGTCTCTACAGAAAACGGTGAGAAGCGCGTCCCCCTCCCGGGGTCGAAGTAAGGCATTCTATTTATTACTGCTATTGCCATTAATGGCCTTGCTTTTTTTCATTTTTAAACCTTTGTTGTGGGAAATTTTGGGCAGCGAAAGTAATGGCAATGTCGAACCCTCACCCCTACCTGTAACTCCTGAAAATAATGCCCCTGAAGAGGGAGCGTTTATAGCGATCGCCAGTAACGCAGAGGCTCTTTCTGAGGAAATCGAGCCTTTAATCTTATTAGACGAGGACAGGAAAACTCCAAAAGGAGTAATTCCACCCAGCAGCATTGTCCGGGTAATCAAAATTTCACCCGAACGGGAGTGGTTGCAATTACAAATTTGCTCTCTTGCTAGCAGCGATCGCTCGGAAAATACCACGTCCAAAGCTCTAAATCATTTCCTACTCCTCTTACAAAAGAATTCCACGAAAATAGCGCAAACCGACGGGCAGCCATCCCCCGATCCCCAATCTGGAACTATGCTAGAACCAGGGGAAAGAGGATGGATAAAAACATCGTCCATTCCGCTATTTACGGCGTACAATTCTGAATTTTTAGCTCCCGAACAACTAGGGGTATGCGTTCCCTAGGCCAATGTACGAGCTGAAAAATAACACCAGACACTCGCCCGATTTCTTATTAATTGAAACCGGGTTTTGCAAGGTTTCTAATTGTTTGTTTCCATAAGACTCAAAAGCCAGTTAGCCATAGTAGCGCGGCGAGTCTGCCTCGGACCGAACTCGCCAATTTTATAGCCCTTAAAACCTAGCTTTTCTTTCAGCAATTGCTTATTCTCTTTAGGAATAGAACGAGTTAACTTAACTGTGGGCGGACGGTTTTCGATAAAGTCAGGTGGTTCGGGATATTCCTCGCGCCACTGGGGATCGACCGAGGAAGAGTCCCACTGGTTATTATCGCGATCGTAGCGATAGCCCAGATAATACCAAACCATCTGGTTAACAGTGGCATCATCGATCTTCTCGTTAAGAATATCCCAAATAGTTTCAGCAGACAAAGGCGGTAATTCGGACATCATAGAACGTCAAAAGCTCCTATTCTCAAACAAAAGATAGAGGGGAGAGGGGCGCGATCGCGCCCCTACAAACAACTAATTATTACTTCAAAATGCCATCTTTAGCAGCCATATACAGCATCAAGTCAATCACCCGGTAAGAATAACCCCACTCGTTATCGTACCAAGAAACCACCTTGAAGAAATTAGAATTAAGCTCCATCCCGGCACCGGCATCAAAAATACTCGAACGATTGTCGCTGGTAAAGTCTGTCGAAACCACCGGGTCTTCCGTATAGCCCAAAATACCCTGCATCGGTCCTTCGGAGGCTGCCTTCATCGCCTCGCAGATCTCCTTATAACTGGTTGACTTATCGCTTTTGAAAGTCAAATCTACCACAGACACGTCGGGAGTCGGCACCCGCAAAGCCATGCCAGTTAGCTTACCTTTTAGCTGGGGCAAGACTAAACCCACAGCTTTAGCAGCACCGGTGGAAGCAGGTATAATATTCTGAGGCGCCCCGCGACCGCCGCGCAAGTCTTTTTTACTGGGACCGTCCACCGTGGGTTGAGTGGCAGTCATGGCGTGAATCGTGGTCATCAGACCTTCTGCCAGACCGAAATTATCGTCGATGACTTTAGCAATAGGAGCGAGACAGTTAGTGGTACAACTGGCGTTAGACACTACAAGATCTTTGTCGGGATCGTACTGTTCGTGATTGACTCCCATTAACAGAGTTTTGACTTTATCGGGGTCTTTCGTGGGAGCGGAAATAATGACCCGCTTTGCTCCGGCTTTTTGGTGATTCGAGGCCCCATCGAAGGTGGTAAATAGCCCCGTTGACTCGACTACATAATCCGCCCCGAGATCTTTCCAGGGCAATTCGGCAGGATTTTTGAGTGCCGTACAGGGAATCAATTTCCCATTGACTATAATTCCTTCATCGTTGGATTCGACTTGGCCATTAAACCGACCGTGGGTCGAATCGTATTTTAATAAATAGGCTAAGTTTGCTGGTGGGACTAGATCGTTGATGCCGACGAATTCTATTTCTTCGGGATGGAGGATACCTGCCCGGAATACCAGACGTCCGATGCGGCCGAAGCCGTTGATGCCTACTTTTAAAACCATGGATTAGAACTCCTCTTATAAACCGACTTTGCCGCTCTGAGTAGAACGACTTATCGATTTTGAGATTAGCACGAGAAATTAAAGAGGCCGAGGATTCTTTCGCAATATTTTAATAATTGCTTTGCCCAGATAGATGGCCAATTATCGCTCCCTAGAGGGGCAAAGCTTATGGGATGAAATATCTGGGAGTAGCCAAAAATATTAATTCCCATAAGCTTTGCCCCTACTGGTTGTCTGTTTCTTGTTGGCGATCGCCCCATTCCAAATCAAAGTCCAAAGCTGCCAGTTCGGCCCTGCGTTGATTTAACTCGAATTCTAAGGATTGTATCTGGGCGAGTAATTGCTGGCGGCGAACTTCCACGGAGTCGCTTTGTCTGGCAAAATAGGCTTCTATTTCCGGCCATAACAAAACTGCCCAATCTTTGCTAGCGGTTTTGAGCTCGTTAATAACTCGAACCTCGCCGTGGGCTTCTAATTCAAATAATGTATAAAGTCTTTCGGAGGCTTTGCGCTTGCGCCCCTTTTTTTCGCAGTGGAGATAAATGCCCGATCGCTGTTGGGCTAGTTCGTCTATTTGGCTGACGAAGGGACCGTCTATGGAATAGCCGTCCGTTCGCGTTTTATCGATACTTTCTACGAATTTACACCAATTTCCCGATTTTGGAGATAAGCTACCTTGCCAAAAACCGGGGGCGTTGAAAAAAGCTTCTCTGATATTAACTAAAAGCTGTTGGCTCATCCTTTGATTCGGGATCGCATAATCGGAGGTTGCGAGTATTTACTTACGATCCCCAAATTGCTGCACCTCAGAGGTGCTTTTGGGGCGATCGCCTTTAGCAATAAGCGGTTATGTCTTCCCCGCACTCATCTGCGAGAAAACTTAGAGCTTTAAAGCGCAAACCTACTAGCTCGTAATATAGAGGATTGATCTTGCACATTGGGGGAATGTGGAACAATTTGCGTCCGAATAAGGTCACGTCGCGCTCGAAAGGACATTGGGCGGGTATTAATTGACAGAGCCACTTAGCTCGTTCGCGATCGCCTACTTCTATGTTATCGACGTATTCGCGAATCGGCTGCAACAATCCATTTAAAATAGTTTGAGGTAGCTCAGAAATTTTAGGATAAATATTAGTTATGTTTTCCATAATTTCACCATTTCTCCGGTTACTGCTGTTCTTATGACTATGAATCTAGCTTACCCTTAAAAACTTTTATTGCCAACACTAATGGGACCATTTAACCATTTTTTCTTCTTATTTCATATATTAGGATTCATTGTAAAGATTCTGCGAAGATACTTGGCAAAACAGAAAAATTGTATTAATAAAACAACTTCGTCCGGCATAAGGGAGTAGAAACACGAGGGCAGACTTGCTCCCAAAAGCCATAGCAATCCGTTCGCGTTTTTGACAGCACCCAGGGGAGGATTCCTATAGGCATATAAGCAGTCGGGACCGGCGGAAATCGAACAAAAATTTTTTCGCGTACGGGCTCTGTATTAACGCCTAGAAGCCCTTGGGACGAGGAGTCAATTATTAATTAT
>JAXHVR010000144.1:0-5846 GCA_034189005.1 Cyanobacteriota bacterium
ATTCTTCTAGACTAAAGATGCCTACTTCCGGGCGATACCAGCCGCCGTCGTACACAAAATCGAGCGCTATTTCTCCGGTTTCTCCTACTGTGAAATATCCCGAATCAAAAAAGTTGTCGGCTGGGGGGTCTTCTGCTTCTTCTGATGTGGTGCTTGCGCTTCTTCGCTCTTGCAAACCGGTGAGGATGTCGCTTTCTGTATCTAAATATCGGTTACTATAAGTTAATTTTTCGGAAGGATTGGGCTGCAAAACCAAGTCAGACGAAACGTTTGCTTGTGGGGGGGGTAGATATCACTTGAGTGATTTTCTCCACCTCCAGACTGGAAAGATACTGGGTTTGGGTTGCGAACCAGAACGGACGACAAAATGTCTGTCTCGAATGGGTCCGAATTAGGTATGGGATAATTTGCTTCTTCTAACATGGGTCGGTCCTATCTCGTTAATAATTATTTTATAACTCCTTTATAAGTTTCGCTAATATTTTTTAAGGTTTTTGTAATATTTGCTAAAAAATAGAAAAAAATATCGCATTTGAAATGGGGTATTTTTGGGCTTGTGGACCTTCTGCCATAAGGATTCTACCAGTCCTTGGTGAAGGTAAGGGTAAGGTAAGTGACCTTTAGCGAGGGCAAAAACCGCTTTAAAGGTAAGGTAAGTTCCCGTTAACTTCCACTTATAAAAGTCTAAGTAGAAGCTACCTTCCACTTAAAAAATGTAAGTAGAAACTACGTTACCTTTATAGCGATCGCTTTTTACTCCTATTAAAACTTGTTCCTACTCATGGTTTTACCTGTAGGAGTGGTAAGCGAATTTGACAGTCATTTGTCAAAAAAAGGCCAATTTTTGGGCCCAAAAATTGGACGTTTAAAAATAAGGACCAAAAAAAAGCGCGCAATTGCGCGCAAAAATTGGATATTGAAAAAGAAGGTAGCGGTAAAGATGTAGCGATCGCCGCCTAAATAAAAAAGCGATCGCTTAGTTGCTAGAGAGCCCCCCTGCAAAACGGGGTTTTTGTCAAGTATTCAAGGAAATATAGGCATTTTTTCCATCAGAAACCGGGTTTGCTGAGAATACTTGACCGATGCTCTAGGAGAAGCGATCGCTTCGTTATATCAATTAACAATTAACAATTATAGCGATTATTGAATCGGTGAAGTACACCCCGATCGATCCCCCTAAATCCCCCTTAAAAAGGGGGACTTTGAAAATTTCCGGCTCCCCCCTTTTTAAGGGGGGTTGGGGGGGATCGAAAATGTACTTCACCGATTCGATAATTGCTATATCAATTATTAATTATCAATTATCAATTATCAATTATTAATTATTAATTATTAATTATTAATTACCAACAGGCCCGGTTCCTTCTGTATTGGCAAGACATCCAGAATGTCGGTTTGAGCGCAATACTTGAGATCGTCGTAACATTCGAGACCTTTGAGACGCTTGCCGTGACTGGCGTAGTTCAATAACTCAAAAAGCTGTTGCTGCCACTGGAGATATAAAGATATCGCCCCAAAAACTTCATCGTTACCAACGCAGTCATCAAGAGGATAACCCGCCTCAGTTACCAGACTATGAGCGATCGCCCCCGCACAAACCGTATCCTCCAGAGAGTAACTGCCTTCCCAACCGGAACCGAGTATCCAGATAGTTTCCGGTTGTTTTTCTATGAGATACTTAACTACCGAGTTTCGGTTGACCAAAGCTGCCGCCAAAACCACGGTCGAATCTTGTATTCGCTGGAGACAGCGAGTGCCGTTAGTGGTAGTCATAAATAGACGCTTGCCAGAGACGACCTCCGGGGTAAAGTTCAGAGGAGAGTTGCCCTGGTCGCAACCTTCAACTTTTTTGCCCCCGCGTTCCCCCACGCGAATGCGTTTATCCGCAGGCCATTTTTCGCTGACCTCCATTAATTCGTTAACGTCGCTAAAGACTTGGACCCCTTCCGCCCCTGCATTGAGGGCAGTGGCCATCGTCGTCGTGGCCCTGAGAACGTCAACGGCGATCGCGCAGTCGGGCAGTTTCTCGCTGGGAGTTTCTTCGGGAGTATGATAAATGAAAACTTTCACGGCGAACCTACTACTAATTTACTGTCGATTAGTATTGTACGTTGAGAGCGGTAGGGTTCATCTCATTTATAAATCATACTCATAACGAGTATGTTGCGTAAAAAAGCCCTGGTAGTATTCCTAGCACTGCAACCACTGACGCTGTTCTTGCAGACAAGTCTCAACCTCCTGAGTCTCAACTTGAGCGAAATCTTGATAAAAGCGACTGACGCTTAAAAACGGTTGGGGAGTTTGCAAAACGATAAGGCGATCGCAATATTCTTGGAGAAAAGGGAGACTTTCCGGCGGGGCGACTGGTACGCATATCCAAATTCTGGTTGGTTTTTGAGACTTTATAGATTTAGCTGCCGCCGCCACAGTCATTCCCGTAGCGATGCCATCATCTACTAGAATAACAAATCTGCCTGCGGGGCTAATTCCAGGAAGTCCGGGAGAAAGAGCATCCAGTTGTTCTCTAGCTTTAGCGATCGCTTCATCGACGAGACTATTCTCCATCGCCTCATTGCGAGGCTTGTTATCGGACCAGAGGACGCAACCATCGGAAGTTACAGCGCCAATAGCCAACTCCTGGTTGTTTGGGGGAGTAATTTTTTTACAGGCGATCGCATCCAAAGGACAAGCGAGGCTGCGAGCAATAGGTACCGCCACCGGCACTCCGCCCCTCGGCAGGGCATAAACAATGATACTTAGCGCTTCTTCTGGTGAGAGATGGAAGTTGGCGACTTCCTCAGAAATGGATATAGCCAATTCTTCCCCCGCACTGGTGCGGTTTTCAAATGGAAAAGTTGAAGCCATAAATAATTCCTCATATTAATTGGGAAAATGTTAGTTGTTAGTTGTTAGTTGTTAGTTGTTAGTTTGGTAGCGCTGAAGCTGTTCGTAGTAATCGCTTTAGCGATTTCCAATAATATTTATAAAAATCGCTAAAGCGATTACTACAAACCATCTTTACAGCGATCTAAATAAATTTGAGGAACTTTATCCCAGGGTGCGATTTTCAAACAATGTTGGAATAATAAAGCGGCTTCCCCGAGCTTTTTCATATTATAACACACGATCGCGCGTTCTAATAAACTCCGGGTAGCCAACTTGCCCTCTAGAATTTCTGGGGGGTCGGCATCAAAAACTTCAAATACAGTTACATACTCCGATTTTCCCTTAACCTGCGCTCTATCTATCAAGCGAATTTGATAATTTTCGTGGTTATTGAGCTGTAAAAAAGTATTATGAGAAATCAAGAAAGAAACCCCATAAAATTTAGTCAAACTTTCGATGCGAGAAGCCAAATTAACAGCATCGCTAATCACAGTACCGCTCATACGGTTTGCACCACCGACGATGCCCAAAATCAAAGAACCAGTATTAATGCCAATACCGATAGAAATAGGAGGTCGGTCCGGTCGCTGTCTGGTAGTATTATATTCAGCCAGCAATTGAAGCATACTAATACCCGCTTTAACGGCATCGTCCGCAGTGCCTCCAAACAAAGCCATAATGGCATCGCCGATGTATTTATCAATAAAACCATTATTATTTTCGATCGCCGGTTCCATCCGTCGCAAATAACCATTGATAAACTTAAAATTATCATCTGGTGTCATAGTTTCGCTCAAACTGGTAAAATTCCTAATATCCGAAAATAAAATCGACATTTCCTTATCGATCGCATCCCCTAACTTGACCTCAACAATACTTTCATAACCCAAAAACGAGAGAAATTCATGGGGAACAAAACGCCCGCAGGCATCGTTGAGTTGAAATTCATTGTCTAGAGATTCCTCTAAATCCTGATTGAGTTCGTGTAAATCCTGAGTGTATTTTTCCCGTTCGGCTTCAATTTTGCGACGTTCGCTAATATCTTGAAAAGTTGCGATCGCGTAAATAATATTACCCAATTCATCTCGAACTGGAGTTCCCATGCTCTCTAGAGGAATCATCATACCTTCATCGATAATTTCCAAATCGTCAGCGATTACTTTTTCCCCGTTCAATGCCTGCATAATCGGCAACTTTTTAGGAGGATATAACTCCTTAGTGCCCGCCTGATAAATAGGATTAAACTCTAATATTTGTTCCCCATTCAGTAGGTCTTTCCCCGCTTCCTTAAAGAGACTGCGAATTTGTTTATTAGTATAATAAAGATTACCTTTCCTATCCAATACTGCAACTCCTATGGGAACTGCTTCTAAAAATTTATTCAGCTTTTTCTCGCTGTCGCGATGGAGCCTCCAATTATGATAAATAGCAGCACTAACAGCGGCAACAGTAAAACCACACAACGGAGAAATAGCAGGAATCCACCAACTTTTAAGAAAAGCCAAATAACTGCCCCAAAACAAAAAATTACCCGTAAAAACTATGCCGATAATTGTTCCAGTCCATTTAATCAAAATATGCCTGTTGGCACGAGTAATTTCTAAAGAAAACCAACTGAGAGAAGCTCCATTGAAAGACCAAAACAATATCCAAAACCACTCATATTTTGTTGGTAAAACCCGAATAAAATCCCGACCTTCTATAGCGGCGCTCAATATTTGGCTGAGTAAATTAGCATGAATGACCACCCCTGGAGTCTGAGAAGAATAGGAAGTCAAAAAAAAGTCGTTAAGACTCTCGCCCACCGCCCCCACTAAAACTATTTTATTTTCCATTAAATCTGGAGGAATGTTATTGGCCAAAACATCCGTCAAACTTATGGTCTTAAAAGCCTCGATACCACCGCGAAAGTTTAACAATATTTGATAGCCACCCGGATCGGCGTCAATGTAAGCGCCATCATTAGATTTAAAAGGAATAAATATAGCTTTACCCAAGCCCAATTTTTGCGAAGAAGCATCTATAGTTTCGAGATTAATGCCTTCCTCTGCCAAATACATCAATGCCAGTTTTGCGCTAATACCTAATTTAGTCGTTCCCTCGGCGGTTCTAATAGAGAGCAAACCACGCCTAACTTTTCCATCTTCATCTAATACCACATCGGCGAAACCTAATTGTCCTAGTTCCTTTAAAGTTGGGGGAGGATTAACCCGACTGCCCGCTACTTTTTCGATACCGATGAGATAGGGGGTAGATCGAAATATTTCTACTAATTCTTGATGACCTGGTTCTACGGGCAAATTGCGGTAAATATCTACACCAATAGCTCTAGGATTTTGGGCTTTAATATTCCCGATTAATCGAGCCAGCATAGCATCAGAAAGCGGCCATGTCCCGAGCATATCTATGTCCGATTCGTCGATAGTGACGATCGCAATGCGGGAATCTACTGGTTCTTGGGGCCGCAGGCGAAAAAATAGGTCTAGGGTGGCCCATTCTAGGAGTTGGAAGAGTCCAGCGGAGGTTGCGGCAAGGACTATTCCTCCTACGCTAAAGGCGATGAGCATTACCCCCCGCCACTTCCACAATCGCCGCTTTAGCTTAAACATGGGGCAGAATTTATTTTCGAGGTGCTTAATATCAATTAACAATTAACAATTAACAATTAACAATTAACTTAAAATTGAGTCGGAGGCGTGTAATAATTAATAATTAATAATTAATAATTAATTATTGTCGGAGGTTCATCGTCAGGGTGGCGAATAACCGTTAATAATTGCGCCGTTAGCTCAAAATTTTTTGGGAGCATCTCATAGTTGCAAAAATAAAATTTTCCTATTACCTATTACCTATTACCCATTACCAAAAAGCGTTAATTTTTTGGTTTTTTTCAAAATTGAGATGCACCCGTAAATATCGCTTTAAGTTGCTTGAGGAAAAGCAGCAGCTCTACCAACCCC
>JAXHVR010000144.1:5946-12384 GCA_034189005.1 Cyanobacteriota bacterium
TACCTATTACCTATTACCCATTACCAAAAAGCGTTAATTTTTTGGTTTTTTTCAAAATTGAGATGCACCCGTAAATATCGCTTTAAGTTGCTTGAGGAAAAGCAGCAGCTCTACCAACCCCAAAAAGCGATCGCGCTGCCTTGAGAAAATTTGAATAAAAACGCGATCGCCTACTTTGTACGCCTAACATGAAAATTCTGGACAAACAAACAAAAGCTTAATCTTTTTTACCGCTGCGGGGCACCTCGCAAGTGAGAAAATCGTAAGCCATATCCGTATTAGGAAAAATCGCCCTCGCCTCCTCCAAGAGATCCCGCAACTGAATCGCATTTCCAGGAGCGTATCTAGGGCTAAAATGAGTCATCATCAACTGCTTAACCCCCGCCGCTAAGGCGACCTGGGCTGCCATCGTCGAAGTCGAATGCAATCTTTGGAACGCCATTTCAGAATCTTGATGGGCAAAAGTCGCCTCGTGAATCAACAAATCTGCACCCGCCGCAAGTTCCACCGCTTCATCGCAAAAAACCGTATCCGTACAATAAACCAGTTTGCGTCCCGTCTGGGTCGCTCCGCAGAGTTCGGCACCGTTAATTTTACGCCCATCCGGCAGAGTCACCCACTCTCCGCGTTTGAGATTGCCGTAGATCGGTCCTGGAGGAATACCCAAAGCCTTGGCCTTTTCCACGTTAAAACGTCCCGGTCGGTCCTTTTCCTCCACCCGATAGCCAAAAGCCGTAACCTTATGTTTGAGGGGGCGGCAACTGACGACGTACTCTTCATCTTCATAAACAATGCCGGGCCTACTTTGATGAACCTTGACGGGGTAGGCCAAATGAGTTTGGGAATAGCGCCGGCAAGCTTGCAGATATTCGTCCAGTCCCGAGGGGCCGTAAATATCCATGCTTTGAACGTTTCCCCCCAAACCGCAACTGGCCAACAAACCCATAAGACCGAATGTATGGTCTCCGTGCATGTGGGTAACAAAGATGCGAGTCAGTTGGCTGACCTTTAACTCGCTGCGCAGAAACTGATGCTGAGTTCCTTCGCCGCAGTCAAAGAGCCATAGTTCGGATCTTTGGGGGAGGCGCAGGGCGACGCTGGAGACGTTGCGCGATCGCGTCGGTATCCCCGAACTGGTTCCTAAAAAAGTAATCTGCAAAACTTAAATAACCTCGATTTAATAAAAAAATGTGGTAATTATATCGGTGAAGATAGTTTTAACCTTCCATTTTACATTTTTTCCCCGGTTCTGGTTTCCCTGCCAACCTGCAATCTCTCTAAAATCTAAAGCCCTATGACTTCTGGAATCTTTTTTACTTCAGTTTTGGCTAGAACCACCAAACTTTTAAAAAGCTTTTGGTGGGTGACTCTCTTAACGTGGCTGGTAGCGATCGCCCCCGCCCAAGCATCCTTAATTATGCGAGTGGCGATCGAAGAAGGTGTCGAACGAGTCAAAGTCGGCAGTTCCACCTCAGCAGTTATCCGCGACGGCCTCGGCAGATCCATAGCAGAAATAGAGCCCGGTGCAGGCTTTCCCGCCAAACTCCAAGCAGGCAAAGTCTCTATGGGCCAATGGATAGCCGGTCAAATGTGGATCGAGCCCCAAGGAGACGGTTATGTCTGGATAGGCGATCGCTGGTATCGAGGCCGCACCCACCTCATGCCCCATAAAGGAGGCATCACGGCCGTTAACTACGTCGATCTCGAACAATATCTCTACAGCGTCTTGGGAGCAGAAATGAACGGCAACTGGCCCCACGAAGCTTTAAAGGCCCAAGCCGTAGCCGCTCGTTCCTACGCCCTCCACGAACGCCAAGTCAATCAAAATGACTTCTACGATCTCAGCGACACTCAAGCATCCCAAGTCTATAGAGGAGTGCAAAGCGAGTCTATGGGCACTTATGCGGCGGTGGATGCTACGGCAGGGCAGGTGCTAACCTACGACGGCGAAATTATTTTAGCTGCTTACCACTCCTCCAGTGGAGGACACACGGAGAATGTGGAAGATGTCTGGTCTTATCCTCTGCCTTATTTGCGGGCAGTGCCCGACTTCGACCAAAGTTCCCCGGTTTACCAATGGACGGAAAGCTTCTCTCAAGCACAAATGCGCCAGCGAATTTCTGGAGTGGGAAATATTCTTTCTATGACTCTGCAACGGAGTACCCCCCACGGCAGCGCGATCGCCGTCCAGGTATTAGGAGATGACGGCATGAAGGTATTTAGCGCCACGGACATTACCAGAGCTTTGGGGTTAAAAAGTACCCGCTTTACCGTGACTCCTCAAAAGGCAGGGCAAGGAAGAATTCCTACTGCTTTTGAGATAAAAGGTAAAGGTTTCGGTCATGCAGTTGGTATGAGTCAATGGGGAGCTTATCATCTCGCCAGAGAAGGTTACAATTACCACCAAATTCTACTCCATTATTATCAAGGTACGACTTTAGCAAAAATCGAATTACGATAGTAGAACAGGCATCCTGCCTGTTCTCCGCTTTACTTCCACCAAAACTGCTGGTCAATTTAATATTTAAAGTAGTATCGCCACGCAGCTAAAATTGTGTGTAAAGCAAAAGTTCGTAGTAATCGCTAAAGCGATTCATAGATATCAATCGCTAAAGCGATTACTACAAGCTAGCCTAGTAAGGTGCGCGGCGCGCACCTTACAATTGTTAATTTGCTATAGTCAATCCCTTAATTTTTGTTGGTTCTCTAATTGTTATAGCGATTATTGAATCGGTGAGCTACACCCCGATCGATCCACCATTATCGCCCTTAAAAAGGGGGACGAGCGAAATTTTCCGGCTCCCCCCGATTCTGCGGGGGGCTGGGGGGGATCGAAAATGTATTTCACCGATTCGATAAATGCTATAATAATTAATTATTAATTATTAATTATTAATTATTAATTGTTTAAGCGCCGCTGCCATTCGGCATCAATTTTATCCCCTCGTTCTGCCTCTTGTTCGAGCAGATCTCGTTCCGTCGTATATGCTAAATCTTCGCTGTCTATTACTTTTTCAGCAGCAAATTGATTTGCATAAGCTATTTTTTTCCGTAACTCTTGACTCGATCCGTTTAAAGTAACTGCACGATTTTGTCTTTCTTGGTTGCGGCTTTCCACCTTTTGATTGCGCCATTGAATCCAGAAATAACGAACTAAAGGTACTACTAAAAAGCCGATACCGTAAGTCAATAGAATAGGATAAATAGCATCGACAAAAGCTACTAATCCTCCTATTTTTAATGCTACTTCGGGGTCGGATAATAAAGAACCTAACATTAAACCGCCCACGAGATTGACTGCCCCCAAACCGGCAGCGAACATCAACTGACTGGAAGTAGCCTCGCTAAAGCGCCAGCGTTGTTCTTTTAAATAAGCAGAAACAGTTTGAATTTTAGATTTTTTTGCAGTAGTTTGTAATTCTGGAAAATGATAGACAATTTGTCCCTCGGGGCTTACTTCTGGACGACCGTTAAAGCGAGTAAGAACTGGCAGCATATATTCTTCGTATTCCTGTTGGGAATTGCTGCCAAGATCGTCTAGGTAGGGGGCAATTTGTTCCGCGACTGCTACCCCTTTATTGTTTTTAATAACCGTAGCGATATTTTGCCAGCGACGTTCTTCTAAATTGTAGTTGGGGTTGCCATCGCCAAAGAGAAAAGAAAATACTGCCTCTAAAAAATTCATCTGGTTTTTTGGAGCTTTTGGAGAGGCGGTTTGTTGTTGGCGGCGGGAATAGTAGGGGCGATCGTAATAACCCCAATAAAAAGGCGAAAACAAGTCCGGGCCGAACCACAACCAAAAGCCAGGTCCAAAGCCAAATCCTCTACCGCCATAACCGCGACTGCCGCCAGAATTATTGTTATCGCGGTCGGAATTAAGAGAAATGACGATAATGGCTATGCTTACAAAAATCAAAACAATAGAAGCTAGTAATAAGATTCCGAATGATATTCTAATTAAATAGAATAAAACTCGCCAGACTTTTTGCCACCATTGTTTGAATTTTAAACCGAAATATTTATTGCGTAAAATCCCTTGAAAATTTCTAGGAAATAAATAAGCAATATCCCCCGACTCGGCCACCTGGAGATGGCCACCAGCATCGGAGGCCAGGGCCAACAATCCTTGTTCGGCATATTTAAGATCCAATCCTGCCGTGGCGGCGACATCTCCTACGGTCGCGCGGTAGCCTAATTTTTCCACGGCTTTAATAATCTCGGGACTGGGAGTCATGGCTTTAGTGCCTCTTTAAAGTGCATTATTAGTTATTGTAGTAATTGTAGGTTGGATGTAGTGGCTCTATGCAAATATCAGCTTTTCTCTGTTGAGGAAGGTTGGTAGCTCCAGCTAATCTACAATTAAAGAAAATAGACTCGAACCATACCAGGTGTAATATTATGGGAGAAGCAAAACGACGAAAAGAATATTGGGCCAAGCAAGGTAAAACCCCACCGCCGAAGACTACTGAAGCAAAATCTATCCCCAGTATTGATGAAATTAAGCTTCATATTAAACAAATAGAATCTGACACGGTAAAAGCTAAAAAAGACCATGATTTTAAAATAGAATGCCAACAAAAACACGAAGAAGATTGTAGTAAATTAAGAAAGAGTATAGAGAAACAAAATTTTACGAAAATAAGCAAAAAAGTAGATGAAGTTTTTGCTACTGGGGGAATGTTTGATGCAGAAACTTTCCAAGGTTGGGGTTATTATCAAGTTGCTGGCTTGTTGAATACTCACGACAATTTAGATGCTATTCAGGCAGAATTGTTTTTTAGGGAGTTAGCAACTCAGCATAATTTTAATTCGGCGACTTCTCATAAAATAATTGAGGAGGAGAAACGCTTAATAGAGGCAGAAAAAGAGTATCTTAAAGCAATAGAATGTTGGGCATATATGGATAATCCTTTATTAACGATGTTTTCATCCATCCCTTCATTGTAGTTGTAATTTGGTGCTGAATGGAGCGGCTATAAACTCAGCACCGACCGTAAAATAACAATATAAATAAAAAAAATTAAGCTATGTACAGTCCAGGTACAAAATTAAAAACACGCCCTTTAATAATAGAATCTATTTTAGGACAAGGTGGCTTCGGGCTAACCTACAAAGCGCGACATTCAGACTTCAAGTTTCCCGTAGTCCTTAAAACTCCTAATCCGTCTTTTAAGGGGGAGCAAAATTTCTTTAAATACGTGCAGAAGTTCAAACAAGAAGGGGAAATTTTAGTCGAAATTTCGGTTGAAGATCCTCAAAATATAGTCCGCTTTAGCGAGATTTTAGAAGAAGATAAAATTCCTTGGGCGCTTATGGATTATATTCAAGGAAAAAATTTATATGAATTAGTGTCTCAGGAAGGAAAAATTCCGGAAGAGAAGGCAATTAATTATATTCGACCAATAGCCGAAGCTTTAAAAAAATGCCACCAAGCAGGGATAATTCATCGAGATATTCGCCCCAGAAATATAGTGGTGCGCGATGGTAGCGAAATACCGGTTTTAATTGATTTTGCCTTGGCTGTAGAATTGGGAATAAAAAGCACGAGTAAGCCAGCTTATAGACTTTTCTCTCCTTGGGAACAACAGACGAAGGGAGAAAAATCGCCGACTTTAGATATTTATGCTTTAGCAGCTTCTTTGTATTATTTAGTGACTGGTGAAACACCTACGCCATCTTTTATGCGGAAGTTAGAAAATCAGGAATTAGTAGCGCCGAAGGAGATAAATTCGAGTATTAGTGACGACTTAAATTTAGCAATTTTAATGGGGATGGCGGTGGAACAGAAGGACCGCCCTCAGTCTATTGAGGAATGGTTGAAGTTGTTTCCTTCGGGGGAGAAAAAGATAGAGAAGGTAGAGTTGCGATCGAATGCTGGAGTGGATTATAGCGGACTTGAGAAATTATTGGCTGCCGGTCGCTGGCGAGAGGCTGATATGGAGACTCGAAGGGTGATGTTGGAGGCGGCTAATCGAAAGAAGGAACAGTCTTGGTTTAGAGAGGAGGATATAGTCAATTTTCCTTGTGCGGATCTAGGGACTGTTGATGGACTCTGGTTAAAATATTCTAATGCTAAATTTGGCTTCTCGGTACAAAAGCAGATTTGGGAGAGTCTGGGTGCGGGAACTAGCGATGAGGCTGAGGAAGAGTTGGGCGATCGCCTCGGTTGGCGATCGCAAGGAAAATGGTTGTACTATCCAGACCTAACTTTTGACTTAACTGCCCCAGAGGGCCACCTACCTTCTAGCGTGGGAGGCGGCAGGTGGGAAGATTGGCATGGATGGTGGGGTTTCTTCTGCCGGGCCCGGGATTGCAATCTTTAAACAATAAAATAGACTATAGCAAGCCGTAGATCGTTCGCGATATTGAAGACAAACCCGGTTTCTTTGACAATACCTTCGCCATTTTTTCAATAGGTAAATTTTAACGCTGTAGGCT
>JAXHVR010000145.1:0-12367 GCA_034189005.1 Cyanobacteriota bacterium
AAAGCTAAAACGCACCTTTCCACTAATTCCACCGGATATTGACAAGGATGGTTTGTCTTCTCTGGATGGTTGGATTTGACATTAGGAATATCCCAAATACCATCTTCCCAATCTTTAACTACAATCTCCCAAACATCGGAAGGATTTTTTCCCTTTTTATTCCCAGATAGCTGACCCTTCTTAGCTCCTTTATAATGTCGCTTTCCGGGGTATTTAGAAGGAACTCGAACCGGGTCTAAATTAAAAATATAATTATCGCTCTTGCTAAACCAAAGAATAGTTTCGTAACGACCGGAAAAACGTTTTCTCGCGTGCAAACCGTGACCGTAATGCCAGACTATCCGGTTGCGCAAAAACATATTTAACTTTTTAAAAATATCGTAATAAAAAATATCTAAAGGATAAACTTCGCCATTTTTAATAAAATTCCCCACCTGCCAACAAATACTCCCATCTTCTCTTAAGACTCGATAAAGTTCGCCGACGATCTTTTCTTGAGCTTCTAGGTATTGTTCTAAAGCAATTTTTTGCTCGTAATCTTTGCCAATATTGTAGGGCGGAGAAGTAACGATTAAGGCAACAGAATTACTCGGTACCGTCTCGATAAAATCTCGCGCATCCCCCCGATAGAGGATCGGGTTTGCCTCGGGGTTAAACCTATCTGCGATGGAATGCTCGGAGGGGAAAAGATTCATAAAACAATATTTGGCCTAAATAAAGATTCAAGAGACCTTGGCCGTCCGCGAAGCCTCCCTAGACGGACGGGAAGCTGGATTAGGCCCCAAAAAACGGCAAAACATAAAACTTATCTAAAGTTTAGAGGTTCTCCTCAAAAGCCTCTTTAACATAAAAGTATCAGTGCAATCTAGGAAAAGGTCAATTTAAAGACAGATGTCTGGGTTGACCGAGGCCCCAAACGAAGGGGCATCTTCGCAGGCATCTTGCCTGTTTTTGCACGAACAGGAGGCGATCGCTCTTACGGTTGTCGGTGGTGCAGGGGAATTTTAGCAGAGAGGAAAAAGGAGATTTTATGGCTAATGCCGAGAAGGACCAAAGCTTGCAAGACCGTTTGATCGAGGCCCAAGCCTTAGACCGCGACTGTACTACTTTATCTCGTCACGTTCTGCAACAACTCCAGAGCTTTTCACCAGATGCCCAAGATATCAGCGCCTTAATGAACCGCATAGCCTTAGCCGGCAAGTTCATCGCGCGCCGTCTGACTCGCGCTGGGTTAGTCGAAGATGCCCTGGGATTTACAGGAGGCGTCAACGTCCAAGGAGAATCTGTCAAAAAGATGGATATCTTTGCCAACGATGTCTTTATCTCTGTCTTTAAGCAAAGCGGCCTCGTCTGTCGCTTGGCTTCCGAGGAGATGGAAAAGCCCTATTACATCCCAGAAAACTGCCCCATCGGACGCTATAGCTTGGTTTACGACCCCATCGATGGCTCTTCAAATCTGGATACTAACCTGAATGTAGGGTCGATTTTCTCGATCCGCCAGCAGGAAGGTACTGATGAGGATGGTACCGCTCAAGACCTGCTCCAACACGGACGCAAGCAAATTGCTGCGGGTTATATACTCTATGGCCCTAGCACTATGCTGGTCTATTCTTTGGGCACGGGGGTTCACGCTTTTACTTTGGACCCTAGCTTGGGGGAGTTTATTCTGGCTAACGAAAATATTACGGTGCCAGAAAAGGGCCCTATTTACAGCGTTAATGAGGGTAATTTTTGGCAGTGGGACGATTCTCTGCGGGATTATATCCGCTACGTTCATCGCCATGAGGGCTATACTGCTCGCTATGGCGGGGCCTTGGTGGGGGATTTTCATCGGATTCTTTTTACTGGCGGGGTGTTTTTATACCCGGGGACTATTAAGAAACCAGAAGGAAAGTTACGCCTGCTCTACGAGTCCGCGCCTTTGGCTTATTTGATCGAACAAGCAGGGGGGCGGGCCAGTACGGGGACTCAAGATATTATGGACGTGGTGCCTGAAGAGCTACACCAACGCACTCCTTTAATTATTGGGTCTAAGGAGGATGTGGCTTTGGTGGAGTCGTTTATTGAAGAGCGATCGCGCCAAGAGACAAATAGTTAATTGGATTAAATAAGGCTTGGTAATTAAATACTAAGAAATTGTGAAAATGTAGCGATCGCTCCAATCGAAACACAATTTAACTGTTTAACTAGAAGCAGATAGGGTTTTTAATAACCGAAAATTAGCCTCAAAAAGGCGCTATTTGCATCTAAGCTAAACTAAGAAAAAAAAACTAGAAAATTGTAAACCTATTGGATGACAATTATGACTGTTAACCATTTGTTAGAAATCGAAGATTTAGGTCAAAGTATCTGGATGGATAATTTGAGCCGCGATATTATTGAGTCGGGAGAATTAAAGAACTTAATAGTAGAAAAAGGTATTCGGGGCATTACTTCAAACCCGGCTATCTTTGAGAAGGCGATCGCCGGTAATGCTATCTACGATGCCGATATTGAAGCTGGCATTAAGGAAGGTAAGTCGGTGCTGGAAATTTATGAATCTCTGGCATTTAAGGATATTCAGGATGCCTGCGATATTTTTAAGCCTGTTTACGAACAGACTAAAGGTTTGGATGGTTATATCAGTATTGAAGTACCGCCTAATATCGCTCAGGATACGGAAAGTACCATAAAGGAAGCTCTTCGCTATTACAAGGCAGTAGATCGCGAGAATTTAATGATAAAAATTCCGGGAACTCCTGAAGGTTTGCCTGCGGTAACTAAGGTTATTAGCGAGGGGATTAATGTTAACGTGACTTTGCTTTTCTCAGTAGAAAGTTACGTTAATACTTTCATGGCTTATATTGAAGGATTGGAAGCTCGGGCGGATAAGGGCGAAGATATTAGTAAGATTGCTTCAGTGGCAAGTTTCTTCTTGAGCCGGATCGATAGCAAGGTTGACGATCTAATTGATGAAAAACTTAAGGGCGTTACGGATCTGAATAAGAAGGCCAAATTAGAGGCAATTAAGGGTAAAGTGGCGATCGCTAATGCGAAGGTTGCTTACCAGGAATACAAGAAGATTATTCAGAGCGATCGTTGGAAGGCCCTTTCTGCCAAAGGTGCAAATGTCCAACGCCTGCTGTGGGCCAGTACCAGTACGAAAAATGCTGCTTACAGCGACGTGATGTATGTGGATGAGTTGATCGGACCGAATACCGTTAATACTTTGCCTCCGAATACTATGGATGCTTGTGCGGATCACTGCGATGTGGACAACCGCGTCGAGACCAATGTTGAGGAAGCTTACAACCTGATGGAGAGTTTGAAGGATGCCGATGTTGACATCGATATCGATGCAGTGATGGACGAACTTTTGACAGAGGGCATTGATAAGTTTGTTAAGCCTTTTACTTCTTTGCTCGGTTCTCTCGAAGATAAGGTTAAGCGGTTGGCCCCAGTTTAATTAGGCGATCGCTTGGGTAGCGGACGAGGGTGGGGAGTGTGGGGAGTGTGGGGAGTGTGGGGAGTGTGGGGAGTGTGGGGAGGGTGGGGAGTGTGGGATTCCCAAAAAGTTTGTTGAACCCGTAAGTTTTACTGTACGAATCTTTCCCCCCACACCCCCCACACCTCCCACCCTCCCCACACTCTGCCTTTTTCGTGCCGCCCCTAAATTATAGAAGCCTTTTCCCGTAAGCGTTAGAGCATTTGCTCGCTACAAATCCTCTAACGCATCAAACCTTTGCCCTGTAAGCATTTAATTTAGAAGATGGGTTTGCCCTGGGTAGCGGGCCTTATAAACAAGTCTGCAATTGCGGACAAAAATATGAAGCAGTATTGGCAAGACTAGAAACTATAGAAAAAGGAAAATAAGTATAAATGGTAGCAATACTAGAAAACCCCTTAAGAGTAGGGCTGCAACAAGACAAAATCCCAGACCCCCAAATTCTCACAATCTTCGGCGCCTCTGGAGACTTAACCCAAAGGAAATTAGTTCCCGCACTCTATCAGATGCGACTAGAACGCAAAATCCCCCCGGAACTAACCATAGTGGGAGTAGCCAGACGCGACTGGAGTCACGATTACTTCCGCCAACACATGCGCGAAGGAGTCGAACAATTTGGCGGCGGACTGCAATCAGAGGAAATCTGGAACGACTTCGCCAAAGGATTGTTCTACTGCTCCGGTAACATGGACCAAGCAGAAAGTTACCAAAAGCTCAAAGACTTTCTCGCAGAACTAGACGAACAGCGCGGCACCAGAGGCAACCGGGTTTTTTATCTATCCGTCGCACCTCGCTTCTTCGGGGAAGCAGCGCAGCAACTAGGAGCCATGGGAATGCTCGAAGATCCCAAAAAGCAACGATTGGTAATCGAAAAACCCTTCGGCCGAGACTTAGGCTCCGCTCAAAGACTCAACAGAGTGGTGCGTCAAGTTTGCGCCGAAGAACAAGTATATCGCATCGACCACTATCTCGGCAAAGAGACGGTGCAGAATTTAATGGTATTTCGCTTCGCCAATGCCATTTTCGAGCCCTTATGGAATCGCCAGTTTGTCGATCACGTTCAAATCACCGTTGCCGAAACAGTTGGTTTGGAAGGGCGGGCAGGTTATTACGAAACCGCCGGCGCCCTGCGGGATATGGTCCAAAATCACCTGATGCAGTTGTTCTCCCTAACTGCCATGGAACCCCCAAACTCCCTCGATGCCGATAGCATCCGCACGGAGAAGGTGAAAGCAGTACAGGCAACTCGTCTGGCAGATTTAGAACGTTTGGAAAGAAGCGCCGTGCGGGGGCAATATACTTCCGGTTCGATGAAGGGTAAAAACGTTCCCGCTTATCGCGAAGAAGGAGGGGCAGACCCTAATTCCACGACTCCTACTTATGCCGCTTTGAAACTTTATGTCGATAACTGGCGCTGGAAGGGGGTTCCGTTTTATTTGCGCACCGGCAAGCGGATGCCGAAAAAGGTGACGGAAATCGCCATCCAGTTTAAGGAAGTTCCTTATTTAATGTTCCAGTCAGCGGCGAAACAGGCTAATCCTAACGTTCTGGCTCTGCGCATTCAACCGGATGAGGGGATCTCTATGCGCTTCGAGGTGAAAACTCCGGGGAATTCTCTGCGGACTCGTTCGGTGGATATGAATTTCCGCTACGATACGGCCTTCGGTAAACCGAATACGGATGCATACAGTCGGTTGCTGATAGACTGTATGTTAGGAGACCAAACTCTGTTTACTCGCGGGGACGAGGTGGAGGCTTCTTGGCGGGTTCTAACTCCGATCTTGGAGGTATGGGATGCCCCGGCACCACCAGAGGTAATGCCGCTCTATGAGGCGGGAACTTGGGAACCGATCGAAGCAGAGTTGCTGATTAACCGCGACGGTCGTCGCTGGCGCAGACTTTAATAATTAATAATTAATAATTAATAATTAATAATTAACAATTATAGCGATTATTGAATCGGTGAAGCAGATCGGCTGGATCCCCCTAAATCCCCCTTGAAAAGGGGGACTTAGACTTCCTCTGGCTCCCCCCTTTTCAAGGGGGGCTGGGGGGGATCCTTCGGGATGTACCTCATAGTTTCAAAAATTGCTATAATAATTAATAATTGTTAATTGTTAATTGTTAATTGTTAATTGTTGAAGATTACTGATTACTTAGAAATAAAAAATAGACATGGCTACTACAATTGTTGCTCTCCAAAAACCGAAAGATATTTCTCTGGACGAAATCGAAGGGGAATTGAGTAAAATTTGGCTCAGTCAAAATGGGGGGAAGACTTCTCCTGTAGCTACCAGAGCGGCTACTTTTAGCATGGTGGTTTACGAACCGGAAGAATTTCAACAACTTCTGGGAGCTTTGGGCTTCTACGACGGAGCAATTGATGGCGTTCACGGCCCTATCACTAGAAATGGCATTAAAGAAGCTCAGAAAGCTTATGGAATCTCGATAACGGGGAGAGTGGACCAGGAGACTTTGGATAAACTTCGAGAGGAGTTTGCGAAGCAACCGGCCGATCGCCAAGAAGTTTCTAATATGAATGCCAGGGGGTTTAGTATTGCGGATGCGATCGCTACTCAAAATCCCTGTCGCATTATTACTCTGTGTCCGACAATGGGAGAGGATACGGGGGTAACTGCTCAGGTTTCTGCTTATTGTCCGATTCAAAAACAAAATTCTGCTAGTCTGATTTGCTGCGAATATATCACTCTGCGGGGTACGAAGGAGGCTCTGGAACGGGTTAGCGATGTGGTGACTTCTCTGATGATACCGGATCTGCCGAAGTTTGTCTGGTGGAAGGCTACTCCTAACCCGGAGCAGGAATTGTTTAGCCATCTCTGCGATTTCAGCAATTGCATTATTGTTGACTCTTGCTATTTTAGCGACCCAGAGTCGGAGTTGCTGAAGATTCAGAAGTCTATCGATAAGGAAATCTATATCGCGGACCTCAACTGGCATCGTTTGTCGGCATGGCAAGAGTTGGCTGCTGCTGCTTACGATCCTCCAGAACGTCGGGCGTCTCTGGGTGAAATTGACAAAATTACTCTGGATTACGAGAAGGGTAATGCGGCTCAGGCTCTTTTGTATTTGGGTTGGTTTGCCAGTCGTCTGGATTGGAAGCCGATTTCTTTTACTGAGGAGGGGGGCGATTACGAATTGAAGCACGTTAAGTTTAAAGGCCGCAACGATAAGGAAATTGTGGCTGAGTTGGCGGCTATTCCTACTGCGGATTTTGGCGAGATTCCTGGGGATTTGGTGGGGGTTCGCTTGACTTCGAGCAATCCTAATGCGGATTGTTGCACTATTCTCTGTTCTGAGACTACTGGTTGCATGCGCCTGGAGGCTGGGGGCAGCGCTCAGTCTTGCCGCACGGAACAGGTCAGCGCCCTGACGGACCAGAAGGCGGAATCGCTCATGGCTCAACAGTTACAGCGTTGGGGCCGCGATGTCCTCTATGAGGAGAGTTTGGCGGTGACGGCGGAAATGTTGAAGTTGAGAAGTTAGGGGCGGCACGTCACTTTAGAAGCGAACTAAGAATTAAACGCTCTTTGTTAGTTGTTAGTTGTTAGTTGTTAGTTGGCAGAAAAAATTTATTTACACTCGCTGACTTGCTCCCTAACGTTGGGCGACGGTAGTGGTAAAGATGTAGTGACTGTTCGTAGTAATCGCTTTAGCGATTTATCTATATCAATCGCTAAAGCGATTACTACGAACTTGATTTTTGCTAATAACCAAATTATTAATTATTAATTATTAATTATTAATTGATATTGCCCATTATTTATTAATTGAATTTGATTTTGGCATGAGGAACAATAATGACGAGGGAAGCGCTTAAGGAAGTTACCATCTATACGGATGGAGCTTGTAGCGGCAACCCGGGGCCGGGAGGCTACGGGGTTGTTCTTATTTCTGGGAAGCACCGCAAGGAACTCTCGGCGGGTTTTCGATTAACTACTAATAACCGAATGGAGATGATGGGGGCGATCGCTGGTTTGGAAGCTCTTAAGTTTCCATGCGCGGCGACGGTCTATTCGGATTCTAAATATGTAGTCGATGCGGTTACTCAAGGATGGGCCAGACGCTGGCGGGCGAACGGTTGGAAGCGCAATAAGAAGGATTTGGCTATGAACCCGGATCTATGGGGAAGATTGTTGGATTTGTGCGATCGCCACCAAGTAAATTTTCTCTGGGTAAAGGGTCATGCGGGTATTGCGGAAAACGAACGTTGCGACGAGTTGGCTGTTGCGGCATCCCAAGATGAGAATTTAGCGATCGATGCGGGTTATATCAATTAATAATTAATAATTGGGTTAAAGAAGCATCTTGTAGGTTGGGTGGAGCGACAGCGCAACCCAACATCAACGAGCATCTTGTAGCATCTTGTAGGTTGGGTGGAGCGACAGCGCAACCCAACATCAACGAGCATCTTGTAGCATCTTGTAGGTTGGGTGGAGCGACAGCGCAACCCAACATCAACGAGCATCTTGTAGCATCTTGTAGGTTGGGTGGAGCGACAGCGCAACCCAACATCTTCGCAGTAGTAGAGCGAAACTCCACCCAACATCAACGAGCGAAACCGAACACTCCTAATGTTGGGTTTCGCTGCGCTACACCCAACCTACAAATGCTAAAGCGATTACTACGAACCGGTGCCGAACAACAAATTTTGGGAAACAAGGAATTATGACAATTTATTTTTACGGCACTCGCAGCGAATACGGTTGTTTTTCTAACTTTTCCCCTCACGGTATTGAATTAGATGGCGTTTGGTGGCCGACTAACGAGCATTTTTTTCAGGCACAAAAGTTTGCCGGCACGCCCCATGCCCATGCCATTCGGGTGGTGAAGGCTCCCAGAGATGCGGCGAAGATGGGGCGCGACCGCTCTCGTCCTTTGCGCAAAGATTGGGAAGAGGTGAAGGAGGAGATTATGGGGCGGGGAGTTTTGCGGAAGTTCGAGACTCATGGGGATATTCGAGAGGTTTTATTATCTACTGGGGATGAGGAAATTGTGGAAAATTCTCCGAGCGATTATTACTGGGGATGCGGCAAGGATGGCAGCGGGAAAAATCGATTGGGAGTCATTTTAATGGAGGTGAGGGAGAAGTTGCGGGAAGGGAGATAGGATGCTATCCCCCAGAGAATATTTAGAAATACCGATAGCGCAACTCTGCCAACTCCTCGGGGGTAAAGGGATTGACTCCCGCCTGCAAAGTCTCTAACCAACGCTGTCGCTTTTGTTTGCGTACTTCGTCGCCATGGAAAAGTCCGCTATCTAACGCGGCTTGAAAATCTTCTATCGCCCCGGCAATATCCCCAGTTAGCGCCCTGGCCAGTCCGCGAGTGTCTTTATAATCTCCGCCATCTGGTTCAAGTTCCACTGCTTTTTCACCTGCAAACAGAACCTCGGCTGCCCGATCGCTCAAGCAGCCATACCAGCAAAGGTGATTCCAAAACCGAGCGGAAATTTCTAGTTGCGGGTTGATGGTTTGGGCTTCTTGGTAGGAGGCGATCGCCTCTTCTACTTCTCTTTCCGTAACTTGACTGTATCCTCTACTCAACACAACCGTTGCGGCAAACTCTGGATGTTGCTTGAGAGCTTCTGGTGCTTGAGTTGCTTCATGTAACCCGATAGCATGAGACCATGCTGTTTGGTTATTCCATTTTAGATCGCTGAGGCAGGCACCACTGAGGTAGGCACCACTGAGGTAGGCACCACTGAGGTCGGCAGATATGAGGTCGACACCACTGAGGTTGGCACCACTGAGGTTGGCGGCATTGAGGTTGGCACCACTGAGGTTGGCACCACTAAGGTTGGCACCACTGAGGTCGGCACCTTTGAGGTTGGCATCTCTGAGGTTGGCACGTCTGAGGTCGGCATCTCTGAGGTCGGCACGTCTGAGGTCGGCACCACTGAGGTTGGCACCACTGAGGTTGGCACCACTGAGGTTGGCACCACTGAGGTTGGCACTACTGAGGTCGGCACCTCTGAGGTTGGTACGAATGAGATGGGCACCACTGAGGTTGGCACCACTGAGGTCGGCACCACTGAGGTTGGCACCACTGAGGTTGGCACCTCTGAGGTTCGCACCTCTGAGGTCGGCACCACTGAGAAACTTACCTACTATTTGCCAAAAAGTACCTGCTCCCTGGCATTGACTGTAACCAATAATCCGCAGCAAGCGCGTCCGATCGAACTTCTCATCCTCTGGTTCGCCGCAAGGATGAAATGCAATTTTATCCTTCAACTCCTCCCGAGACTGACCGTAACGATGCAACTCAAATAACAAAATCATCGCGTTTAACCCGGTATAAATATCCACCTGTCGCTGCCCGCGATCTACCTTTTGCCTTTTTTGCAACTGCTTGGCCTTTTTCAACGGCAGTATGACTTCTTCTTCCGATCGCTCCCAATGCTCGATAAAATCCCCATCGCACCAAGATAGATAAAAATCCTGCAAGCGATCGAACAACACCACCAAGTCAACCTCATTCTTCACCAACAGGGCCATCAAATATTCCACCACCTCCGCAGTCAGAGCCCCGTAACCAAAGAGATCGTAAACCTGCCACTCCAACTCCTTCGTCCCTACCGCAAAAGTTTTGCGCCGCCTGCCGCTGGTACTGGTCCACTCCTCCATAGTTTCCGCCATCCGTTCCGCGCAGAGAAACTCGCCGAAACTCTTGTGAAAAAACTCCACCGAATTTTCCTTCCCTGCCGCCGACTTCAGATAAAAAGTAGCTAACATCTTTGGCAGTGCATCCTCCGAACCACTTTGACGAGCTTTTTCGATGGACGCTATTGCTCCCTCGTCTTCGTTCTCCCGCAACCGACTTTCTATAGTCGAAATCGCCGCATACTCCCGCCCAGACTGCACCACGCACAAACCTGTTTCTGCCAGAAGCGATCGCAAATCGTCTATTGGTGCCACTTGCTCGTTAAGATTTTCCCCCCCTCGGGCTCGCTGTTTCTCCAAGACCCACTCCAGCGCTTGCTCGTAAACTAACACCTTCCCTAGACCAGACCCAGCATCGGCAAACATCTCCATCTTCAGTTGTCCGTCTCGGTGCATGGCCGCCAACAAATACAGCAACAGAGGCTCTCGCGCCAACTCGTTGACTTGCGCCGGACAAGTATCGCCCCGCAAAAACTCTTTAAATTTCTCAGTTTTAGCAGCGGCCTCCGTGGGGTTAGCATCCACCACCGCCAGCCACTTTGCCAACCACCGGTTTTGGATATCGTCAGCCATCGGCGCAATACTCGATCGCTCCAAATTTTGCGGCATCAACCGTTCGATACCGTAAAGCGCCAAGGGCCTCCCCGTAATCAAAACCCGATGTCCGCGCTCGCTATTTTCGGCGGCCCGTTCCTGGAACTGTGCCACCTGCTTTAAAAACAACTTTAAATCCTCTCCAGTACCCCTCTCCAGCAGCAACTCGTCAAAACCATCCAGCAAAAACAGAAACCGGGTATTGCGATCGGTCAACCAACCGCTATCGTTGGTAACAAAATCCCTAGCCACTGCCGCGCTGAGAGTCTTATCGATATCCATCTCAAAAGCAGTCACGTCCCGCAGCCGAATCAAAATCGGCGTATAAATAGGATGCAACTCCCGCCGCACCAACTCCCCAAACATCCGACAAAACACGCTCTTCCCCCGTCCCGGTCCTGCTTGAACGAACAAAACCCGGTCTAATTTCTTCTCATCGAGCAAAATTCTCTTTGCCCACTCCTCTATATTTTCTGGTTCGGCAGAGCGAGGGATATTCCCATTGGAATCAACAGGTTTCACTTCCAGACGCACATAAACTTGTCGAAAAACAAACTCCTCATCAAAAACCTGTTGTTCTGGTTGGGCGGCAATGACATCGTTGAGATATTTATCGATGCTGGCGTAAGCTTCGAGGTCTCGCTGCCACCCGTCACCATAAATTCCCGCCAATTCTTTCGCAGAATCTTTCACCTTTGCCACCGCTTCCTTCATATAGCGATGGGTACCGCGGGAAACCCGTTCGGTAACAGTTGCCGCAACCTCGACGCCCAACCCCGACTCCTCCAAACGCCCCTGCAAGATTTCATTAAACGCCTTTGCCAAGGGCGAGTCGTGGAAACAAAGTAGAGTTTCTCTGGCGTGGCGATCTTCAAACTCTATCCCTTCGCCCAATTTTTTAATCTTGTTCTTAACTTCGTCGGATGCATCTATCTGCTGGAGTTCGATTTCTGGATAGTCTCGGAGAAATTCAGACAAACTCTCCATATAGGCAACCTGACCAACCAACTGTACGGAATCTGCTAAAGTTGGTTCTTTGCTAGTTTGTTTGACTATATATTGAAGGATAGAAGTAGCGATGGGGAGAAACGGTAAAGCCTTTTGGGTAATTTGTCCCAAAGGGGAGTTGAGAACGTCCAGCACGGAATCGATATTGTCTATTATCGGTTTTAGTTCCTCGACGCTTTTGTTTTTTTGGAGGGTATCGGCTAGCTCGAAAACCGCCTTCGCTGCTTCAACTCCCCCAGCGACAGTTCCCGATAGAGACGGTTCGATATCTGTGTTTAAAACTCGCCATATATTTCTAAAGACTTTTCCAGCCATAGTTATTTCAATAATTATAAGTTATGGCGTTCGATTATAGCATGGCGATTGTAGAGCTGTCAATTAACAATAAAGATTTCCCCGTAGAACAGGCGCTTTGGCCTGTTCCAATGGAAAGTGGGCGATAAGTTTTAACAATACAAAAGAACTCAATCAAATCTCCGTGAGGCATGGAGATGTAAGGTGCGACTCGCTCTCACTAGGAGCCTTTAGAGACTAGAGGGGTATGAGTGAGGTCCAACGAGGCCACGGCGGAAGAGCCTGTGAAAACACGAGGCCACCAAAGA
>JAXHVR010000146.1:0-12159 GCA_034189005.1 Cyanobacteriota bacterium
TCCTAATCGGGCAGAAAAATTCCACTTAAACCCATTGAAACTAACACCAACCCTGCCATGAGCGCAACCTTAACTACCCCTGAAGCTAAATATTCCTATCTCAAAACCAGCCTTTGTCAAATCAAAGACCTAGAAGCTGCCGCCGCCGTCCTGAACTGGGACCAAACAACTCTAATGCCCCCCGGCGGCGTCGCTGCTAGAGGACGACAAATAGCTACCCTCACCCAAATTGCCCACGAAAAATTAATCGACCCAACCATCGGTCAAATACTCGAAGACCTGCGCCCCTACGAAGAAAGCCTCCCCTACGACTCCCCAGAAGCGGCGATGGTCCGCGTCGCCCGCAGAGACTACGATCGCTCCTCCCGCATCCCTTCAGAATTCATGGCCCGATTATCGGAACATCAGGCCGCTAGTTACGAAATCTGGACTAAAGCCAAACCAGCCAACGACTTTGGGGCGGTGCGACCCTATTTAGAAAAAATGCTCGATTTGAGTCGAGAAATGGCCAGCTTCTTCCCCTACGAACACGTCGCCGATCCCCTCATCAACTCAGAAGACTATGGCATGAGCGTCGCTACGGTGCGTTCTCTCTTCGCACAACTGCGGGAAAAATTAGTCCCCATCGTCGAAGCCATTACCTCTTGTCCCCCCATAGACGACTCCTGCCTCTACCAATACTTCTCCAAAAAACGACAAGTGGTATTTGGCCGCATGGTAGCGGAACGGATCGGCTACAACTTCCAGCGGGGACGTCAAGACGAAAGTCCCCACCCCTTTAGCACCAGTTTCTCCGTAGATGACGTCCGCATCACTACCCGCATCGACGAAAACAATCTCACTGAGGCTCTTTTCAGCACCATCCACGAAGCCGGTCATGCCATGTACGAGCAAGGTATTGCTCCAGAATTAGAAGGAACGCCTTTGGCGGCGGGGACATCGGGGGGCGTCCACGAAAGCCAATCTCGACTTTGGGAAAATATCGTCGGCCGGAGTCGGGGGTTTTGGGAGTGTTTCTATCCGCAGTTGCAGGGAATGTTCCTCAGAGAACTGAGTCCGGTTTCCATTGAGAAATTCTATCGGGCTATTAATAAAGTGGCTAAATCTCCCATCCGCACCGATGCCGATGAAGTGACTTATAATCTCCACGTCGCCATTCGTTTCTCCCTGGAACTCGCTATGCTGGAGGGTAAGCTGGAAGTCCGGGACTTGCCGGAGGCTTGGAACGAAAGATATAAAAGCGATTTAGGTATTTTGCCGGCTAATGACAGCCAAGGTGCGATGCAGGACGTACATTGGTTTTGCGGCACTGTTGGGGGAATGTTCCAAAGCTACACTCTCGGCAACTTGATGGGGGCCCAGTTCTACCAGACGGCGATAAAAATTAATCCAGAAATACCTGTGGCAATAGAACGGGGTAATTTTAATATGCTCTACCATTGGTTGAAAGAAAATATTTATCAGCACGGCCGCAAATATACGGCTGAGGAAATAATGGAGAGAGTTACTGGGGCACCTTTGAGCGTGAATCCTTTCATAGATTACATCCGCAATAAGTACGGGGCAATTTATCAGATCGAACTTTAGAGGGGAATTGTTAGTTGTTAGTTGTTAATAGGCAGAAGGGGCGATCGCTATTGAGGGATTAAGACCGGAATTATGCGTTTTATTAATCCAGTGGGAGCAAGCAAAGCGATCGCCTCAAGAGACGATCGAATTTCAGAGAACCGAAAATATGTTGAAAAGGGATTTTCTCAAATAATCCGGATAGGAAAAAAAATGTTGCTAAGTAAAAGAAACAAGGAAAGAAAGGATGTTATAATTTAGCAACAGCAACTTTATACCCCTTTCGGTTCGTACCAAAGTAAGAAATCCCAGTAGGAAAAATAAAATCTAAGATATTTTTGAGATTATTTCAGAGGAAGGCGCGGTTTGGGGTGGCTGTGGCTGATGAAGAAAGCACGCTAATTTAACAAAAAAATAAAACTTTATGATGCGTCTGACTACTATTACTGCTTTGACGAGCATAGTGGCGGCGATCGCTCTAGGGCCAGAGGCGATCGCCCAACCCTATTCTGAAAATTCAACCCAAAGACGAGAAACAGCGGACTTTGGGGAAAATAACAGCTTGCCAGCGAGACTTTCAGAAAAACAAGACCAGCGAGACTTTATGCTTCCTCGAAGGGAGTCCGGGGTTCTTCCTTCCCAGAAAGGCTCGCAAGCTAAACTTTTTTCCGAACCCTTCTACCCAAACGCGGCCCAAAGGCGATACGAAGATAAAACTTTCTCGGCGGGCACCCGTGGCTCTCATATATGGATCTTGCAACGTCGCTTGCTCGCCAGAGGCTTCGAGCCCGGCCCCATAGACAGCGTATTTGGTTCCCAGACCGCGCGAGCGCTCAAGGCTTTCCAAAAATCTCGGGGCTTAACGGCAAATGGGGTGGTAGATGAAACTACCTGGAAGGCTTTGGCCCAAAACGAGCGGCGGGTCTCCCCAAGGCAGTCGGTCTCCCCAAGGCGGCGGGTCTCCCCAAGGCGGCGGGTCTCCCCAAGGCAGCCGGTTTCCCGAAGGCAGCCGATCTCCCGAAGGCAGCCGGTTTCCCAAGAATCCTTCTTGGATAAAGGCAATAAAGGCTCTAAGGTGAAAACTTTGCAGTTGCGTTTGGAAATGCAAGGCTACGATCCGGGGCCCATAGATGGGGTTTTTGGCGCGAAGACTGCGGCTGCAGTGAAGAAATTTCAAGAAGCCCAAAGTTTAAGTACCAGTGGTGCGGTGGATGAGAAAACTTGGGAAGCTCTCGGTCGGAATTAAAGTGAAATTAGGGTTAGATTTCGAGGGTGCAGAGGAGACTTTCACAAAGCGATCGGCAGTTGCCGATCGCTTTGCTTTTGGACCAAGGCTTAAAAAACATGATAAATTTAACCTCGAATCAAGCTTTGATTTCTGAATGGGGAATGGAGAATAGAGAATAGGGAATAAGGAATGGGTAATTGCTAACCTTGCTATGAGTAATTACCTATAGCAATCCGTTGGTCCGAAGCTAATCTTACGAGACCGGGTTTTTTGAACAATACCTTCGCCATGCAGAAAAAATACCATTCGTAGCTTGGGTGGAGCGACAGCGCAACCCAACATTAACGGGAGCAAAACCCAACATCTTTGTTGGGTTTCGCGCTCGCTACACCCAACCTACAAGAAAGTGGCTAATCTTACCAATACCAACGCCCTCAAGAAAAAATACCATTCGTAGGTTGGGTGGAGCGCAGCGCAACCCAACAAAATCGTTGGGTTGCGTTTCACTCCACCCAACCTACAAAAAAATGGCGAAGGTATTGCTTACGAGACCAGGTTTTTTGAAAAAACCCGGTTTCTGTCCTACCATAGTATAGCAACCCCAACAGGGATCGCTATACCGAGACAACTGAAGGAAGCAAACGAGGTCAAAGAATAAAAGCAATGGGTCGTAAATCGAGGTTAGTTACAATCTTATTTTTAGTGACCTTGGGATTAGTGCTTCTGGTCCCTTCGCCACTTGCCCCACAGAAGATGTCTCGGTCGAGCGATCGCTTCATTTCGCAAATAGAGAATAATAGTACGCAACTACAGCGACGGACGCCGAAGTTTAAGACAGTGGAGGCGGGGTTTCACAAAACTATCGTCCCGCCTCCAGAAATGTTCCAGTTCTTCCAAGAAAGAGCAGATAATCCTCAAAGCGCGATCGCCAAACAAGACGAGAATCGCTTCGGCGAGCAATTTGGAAGGGAAACATACCCCACCTACGAAGTAATAGATATTCTCTGGCTGCTAGTCTGCTCCGGCTTAGTATTTATAATGCAAGCGGGGTTTATGTGTCTGGAGTCGGGGCTGACGCGATCGAAAAATAGTATCAACGTCGCTATCAAAAACCTGACCGACTTCGGCATCTCGGTCACTTTATTTTGGGCTTTTGGATTTGCCTTCATGTTTGGAGCGAGTTATAAAGGATGGATCGGTCTGACCGGTTTCTTTCTACCCACGGAGCTCGAACCCTTTCTGGCAGCTTTCTTTTTTTTCCAAGCCATGTTTTGCGGCACCGCTACCACCATCGTCTCCGGTGCCGTTGCCGAACGGGTCAAATTTTCTTCCTATATCGCCGTCGCCAGCCTGCTTTCGGGCATAATTTATCCCATCTTCGGGCACTGGGCTTGGAACGGGGCCCAGATCGGTAATTTTGCCGGTTGGCTGGGTAAACTGGGTTTTGTCGATTTTGCCGGTTCCACCGTGGTTCACAGCGTTGGCGGTTGGGTTTCTCTGGCAATATTGCTCGTGGTGGGGCCGCGAGCGGGCAGATTCCCCAAAAACGGTCCGCCACAAAAAATCCACGGTTCTAATATACCTTTGTCCGTACTCGGAGCGATGTTGTTGTGGTTTGGCTGGTTTGGTTTCAACGGCGGCAGCACTCTGGCTTTGAACGGACAAGTTGCTTCTATTATTGTCAATACGGTCCTTGCCGGCGTGGCGGGGATGATTGTTACTTTGGCTGTGGGCTGGTCGAGAAAGCATATTCCCGATGTGGATTTTTTAATCAATGGTGCTTTGGCTGGTTTGGTGGCGATTACTGCGGGATGTCATGCGGTGAGCGGGGGGGCGGCTTTGGCGATCGGGGGGATCGGCGGTCTGGTGATGATGCTAGTAGAAGCTACTTTAGAGCGCTTGCGGATCGATGATGCCGTCGGTGCCATACCAGTTCATCTGGGGGCGGGTGTTTGGGGTACTTTGGCGGTGGCTTTATTTGGCCAACCGGAGTTGTTGGGAACCGGTTTGAGCGCGATCGCTCAATTTGAAGTTCAGTTGTTAGGGGTGGTGGCTGCTTTTGGGATTTCATTTGGTCTGGCTTACCCGGTGTTATTAATTGCCAATAAGTTTTATTCTTTGCGAGTTTCTCCTGCTGACGAAGACATTGGTTTGAACGTTTCGGAACATCGAGCTAAGACGGAAATTTTGGATTTATTTAAAGTAATGGATTCTCAGGCAAAAACTCAAGATTTGAGCTTGCGGGTGCCGGTGGAACCTTTCACGGAAGTCGGTCAAATTGCCGAGCGCTATAATGAGGTTATGGATGCTCTGGAGGAGGAGGTGACGCGGACTGAAGCTGTTGTTAATACGGCTACGGATGCGATTATTACTTTTACTAAACCGGGGTTGGAGATTATTAATGTCAACCCCAGTGCTGAGAAAATTTTTGGCTATGCACGGGAAGATTTGCTTGGGATTAATATTGAGAAGATTATCGCTTTGGAGCTTAGTAATTTGACCGGGGACGGTACGAGTTTGATTTCTGAAACGCACTCAAATACAGATTGGCAAAAACTCAAGCTTTGGGTGGACCCAGAACTGATAAATACCCAGGATTTACCTTTATTTCGTTTTACTTATTTTTACAGATTTGCCTCGCCTTCAAATATCGAAACACCGGATTGGCAAGGTCAGTTTCCTGATTTTCTAGCTATAAAAAATGAAGCCAAACAAAGGCAAAACAAAGCAAATATTACCAAAAAAAAGCGAAAACCAAAGTCACCACGGGAAGTTTTAATAGCAAGATTAGTAGAGGGCGGTACTTCAGATGAAGTTATTGGAATTCGGGTGGATGGTTCTGTGTTTCCGATGGAAGTTTCTATTAAGGAAGTTCGATCGCATCATGGTTTTTTTTATACGGGAATGTTTAGAGATATTACAGAGCGCAAACAAGCGGAGATAGCTATTAAGGAGAGCGAAGAGCGATTTAGAAGTTTGTCTGGAGCGACTTTGGAGGGAATAATAGTTCGCGATCGCGGCAAAATAGCCGATGCAAATCAGGCGGCGGCGAAAATGTTTGGTTGGGAAGTTTCCGATTTAATTGGCATTGATGGAATGAATCTAATCGCACCAGAAGCGCGGGAAATTGTCTCGCAACATATTGCCTCGAATTCGGAAAAACCATTAGAGGCTTTAGGGTTAAGAAAAGATGGTTCGACTTTTCCGATAGAAATGGAAGCGAGGGTATTTGATGCTAGAGGTCGTAAGTTGCGGGTAACGGCGATCCGAGATATTAGCGATCGCAAAAGATCCCAGGCGGCTTTGCGAGAAAGCGAAGAACGATTTCGATCGGTGATGCAGCAGGCGGCCGATGCTTTTATTCTTCACGATCTTAAAGGTAAAATAATCGATGCGAATCAGTCTGCTTGTAGTAGTTTGGGATATACCCGGGAGGAATTATTAAAACTATCCATAGGGGATATAGAAAATGATTTCTTCTCCCAGGGGATTTGGCAACAGTGGCAGCAGATGGTTCCGGGAGAACCTATTACTATAGAAGGAATTCAACGGCGCAAGGACGGTACGACTTTCCCGGTGGAGGTGCGTTTGGGTTTGTTGGAAGCGGGAAATCGGAAGTTGTTTCTGGCTCTTTGTCGGGATATTACCGATCGCAAACGATCGGAGGAGGCTTTGCGTCTGGAGCAAGAAAAGTCGGAGAAGTTGTTATTAAATATCTTACCAGAAGCGATCGCTACTCGTTTAAAGGAAAATGAAAGTAACATTGCGGAGGGGTTTGCGGAAGTAACAGTCTTGTTTGCCGATATTGTCGGCTTTACGAAGTTGGCATCGCGGAAGTCTCCTAGGGAGTTAGTAATGCTGCTGGATGAGATTTTTTCTAGCTTCGATGAGTTGGCAGAGAAACACGGGTTGGAGAAAATCAAGACTATCGGGGATGCTTATATGGTCGTAGGCGGGTTGCCCGTGCCTTTGGCAAATCACGGAGAGGCGATCGCCGATATGGCCCTAGATATGCAAAGGGAAGTGACGCGCTTTAGTCAGATTTGGGGGGAACGCACGAGCATTCGCATTGGTATTAATACTGGTCCGGTGGTGGCGGGGGTTATCGGTAGGAAAAAGTTTATTTACGATCTCTGGGGAGATACGGTGAATGTTGCTTCTCGCATGGAGTCTCATGGGGTAGCGGGGGAAATTCAGGTTACCCAGGCGACTTACGAGATTTTAAAGGATAAGTTTTTGTTCGTGCAACGCGGGGCGATCGATGTTAAGGGTAAGGGGAAGATGAAGACCTTTTTGTTGAAGGGAAAAGTTGTAGAAATAATTAATAATTAATAATTAATAATTAATAATTGTCGGATGTTCGGCGACTCGGCGTTAATAATTGCGCCATCCGCGATCGAATTTTTGTTTGAATTGCGCCGGCCGCGACTACTTACCGCACCAATTTTAAAGAAAGTTGACGAACTCGGAATATAGCAGTAAAATAATGGAATAGTTGCTCTAACCAAACCGTAGAAAAGGAGAAAAGCCAATGCCATCCCCATTTCCTGGTATGGATCCTTATTTGGAACATCCCGAACTCTGGCCGGGAGTACATCTGTTTTTAATTAGCTTTCTCGCTCAGTCATTATCTCCCCAACTGCGTCCAGTCTATTCGGTGTCAGTAGAAGTAAGAATGTATGAAACCACGGACGAACAATCTCTGTTGGTGGGTATCCCGGACGTGTCGGTGCTATCTAAAAGAGGTCAAGTTAGCACTCCTACTTCGACGTCTCAAGTTGCAGTGGCGACGCCGACAACGACACCGAGAACAGTAAGGCTACCGATGCCGATAACCGTTCGGCAAGGGTATTTAGAAATTAAGGAAGCGGCGACTAAGGAAGTTGTAACTACGATAGAAATATTATCTCCTGTTAATAAGCGATCGGGAAAAGGAAGGGATGCTTATCTTGCCAAACGGGAGGAAATATTGGGAAGTTTGACTAATTTTGTAGAAATAGATTTGTTGCGTTTTGGAGAGCCGATGCCGATCTTAAATAAGGGACTCGACAGTCACTATCGAATTTTAGTTAGTCGCGGCAAAGACCGTCCCAAAGCAGATTTATATGCTTTTAACCTCCAAAATCCAATCGCTCCTTTTCCTTTACCGTTGCGTCCGGGAGATACGGAACCAATTATAGATTTACGATCTTTATTAACTAATATTTATGACGTTTGCGGTTACGATTTAAAAATAGATTATACCACCAAAGCGATCCCGCCATTGTCAAAAAAAGATGCCCCTTGGGCGGATGCTCTTTTGCGACAGCAAGGGTTGAGGTAGCGATGCATAGTTCGTAGTAACGACTTTAGTCGTCTCCGGACCGTTCGTAGCGATCGCTACGAACGAGTTAATCGCAACCCCCACCGCCTGGAGTTTCGATAACAAAGACATCCCCCGCCTTCATTTCCACAGTGGCGGTACTTCCCAACTCCTCAATATTTCCATCGCAACGTTCCACATAATTGCGCCCCACCAAACCGTCGCCGCCGCCGTTGAGACCCCCTGGGGCAACTAAGCGATGGTTCGACAAAATGCCGGCGGTCATCGGTTGCAGAAAACGAACCCGCCGAATAACTCCCCTGCCGCCTTTGTAAGTACCTTCCCCGCCGCTATTGGGGCGAATTTCAAAACTTTCTAACAAAACGGGAAACCGCCATTCCAATACTTCCGGGTCAGTCAGGCGCGAGTTGGTCATGTGGGTGTGTACCGCATCGGTGCCGTGGAAACCTTGCCCCGCCCCCGATCCGCCGCAAATAGTTTCGTAATATTGATGGCGATCGCTGCCAAAGGTGAAGTTATTCATGGTTCCTTGAGAACCAGCAAGAACTCCCAAAGCAGCATAGAGAGTATCGACTATTATCTGGGAAGTCTCCACGTTACCGGCAACCACCGCCGCTGGATGCCGGGGGTTCAACATGGAACCTTCGGGGATAATAATATCCAACGGTTTGAGACAGCCGGCATTTAAAGGAATATCGTCGGAGACTAAAGTGCGGAAAACGTAGATAACCGCAGCTTTGCAAACGGCGGCCGGGGCGTTGAAGTTGCTGGGGAGTTGTGCGGAAGTGCCGGTGAAGTCAATTTTTGCCGCGCGAGTAGCTTTATCCAGGGTGACTGCCACTTGTATTTTGCTGCCGTCGTCCATCTCGTTCGTGGCCGCGCTGTGGATGAGGTTATGGCTCATTTTATCTATTACTCTCCTCACCGCTTCTTCGGCGTTTTCTCGAACGTAACCCATATACCTTTGTACGGTTTCTAAACCGTAATCTTCTACCATTTTATGCAATTCCCGGGCCCCCTTTTCGTTGGCCGCTATTTGTGCTTGTAAGTCGGCGATATTTTGCCCGGGGTTTCTGGCGGGATATTTGCCAGAAGTTAAGACTTCCAGTAATTCTTTTTCTCGGAATTTTCCCTCCCTAACCAGTTGGAAATTATCGAATAAAATTCCTTCTTCTTCCACTGTTTTACTCCCTGGAGGCATGGAACCGGGAGTGATGCCGCCGACATCGGCGTGGTGTCCGCGAGAGGCAACATAAAAAATCGGGGAGATCCCCCCCAACCCCCCTTGAAAAGGGGGGAGTAGAACAGGCGTCTCGCCTGTTTCCCCCGTCCCCCGTAGAACAGGCGTCTCGCCTGTTAAAGATTTTTCATCCCGTAGAACAGGCGTCTCGCCTGTTTCTGTTTCCCCCGTCTCGCCTGTTTCCCCCGTCTCGCCCGTCTCGCCCGTTAACGAACCAAAAACCGGAGTAATAACCGTTATATCTGGCAAATGAGTTCCGCCATTATAAGGATTATTAAGAATATAAACATCTCCCGGTTTAAGACTCTCGCCTTTCGCCGCAATTAAAGATTCCACGCTGTCGCCCATAGAACCTAAATGCACGGGAATATGAGGGGCATTTGCTACTAATTGACCCGTAGCATCGAAGATGGCGCAGGAAAAATCCAACCGTTCTTTGATGTTAACTGAAGAACTGGTATTTTGCAGGCTAACTCCCATTTGTTCCGCAACGGCGCGAAAGAGATTGTTAAAAATTTCTAACATCACCGGGTCCGGTTTTTGATAACTTTCTAAAGTGGAGCGATCGCCATCTATCACCGACAAACTCTCCCCATTTTCCCCCTTGCTTAAAATCAAATAATTTTTAGCAGTTATCTCCGCTTCCCAACCAGGTTCGATAATATTAGTTCCAGTTAGTTCTATTATCAAAGCCGGACCCTCAATACAATCTCCAGCTTGCAAATTTTCCCGCAAATAAACCGGCACTTCCTGCCAGCTTCCACCAGCGTACATCTCTACATTTTTCACCGACTTAGTTTCCCGTTCTCCTTCAGGAATTTTATCCATTTCCTCTGGAGTTTCCATCCCTAAAACTAATTCTAAAGAAACCGCTTCTACTATTAACTCCTTTCCCTCCATAATAAACCCATAACGCTGCTGGTGCAGTTCCTCAAACTCCGCTTTCATCTCAGAGAGATTGCCAACAAAATTAACAATTAAAGTAGAATCGCTCCCCAGATATTTGAGATGCACTTTGCACAACACCGATGTTGCTTTTTCGCCTAACTCTCTAACTCCATCCAATTCTAATTCTCTCAATACTTGCTGCAATTGCGGCACTAAATCCTCCTTCAACACCTTCTCAACCGCCCTTTCTTTTAATATCCGAACGTCCGCTAAACCCATACCATAAGCAGACAAAACCCCCGCGTAGGGATGAATAAATATTTTTTTCATGCCCAAAGCATCCGCGATCGAACAAGCGTGCTGTCCGCCGGCCCCGCCAAAACAACAAAGAGTATATTCGGAAAGGTCGTAACCTTTTTGTAAAGAGATTTTTTTAATTGCATTTGCCATTTTTTCCACAGCGATCGCCAAAAATCCCGCCGCCACTTCCTCTGGTTTTCTCTTATCTCCAATTTCCGCCGCCAATTGGTTAAACTTTTCTCGAACGATATCCAAATTTAAAGGCAAATTCCCATCTTTACCGAACGCTTTCGGGAAAAATTCTGGCTGCAATTTTCCCAACATCGCATTAGCATCAGTTACCGTTAAAGGGCCGCCCTTAGAATAACAAGCCGGACCCGGATTTGCTCCCGCAGATTCCGGGCCGACGCGGTATCGGGAACCGTCAAAAAACAAAATAGAACCCCCACCAGCAGCTACCGTATGAATAGAAATAGTCGGAGTTGTAAGGCGGACTCCAGCAATTTCCGTCTCGAATTCTCGTTCGTATTCAATAGTTGTATTTGGTTCCCCGGCGTAACGAGCAACATCCGTGGAAGTGCCCCCCATATCGAAACTAATTATTTTATGAAAACCTGCCATCCGACTCGTAGTTGCTGCCGCAACAATTCCTCCCGCAGGACCGGATAAAATGCTATCTTTTCCTTTAAATTTCTCCGCATCCGTAAGGCCGCCGTTGGATTGCATGAACATTAATTTCGGAACGTTAATAGTTTGGTTTTTAACTCTATTTATGTATCTTTTTAAAATAGGAGATAAATAGGCATCGACGACGGTAGTATCGCCGCGACTTACCAGTTTCATTAAAGGGCTAATTTCGTGGGAAACGGAGATTTGAGTAAAGCCTATTTTGGCGGCAATTTGTTTAATTTTTTGTTCGTTTTTCGGATAGCGATAACCGTGGGTTAAGACTATGGCACAACTGCGAATGCCCTCGTCGTAAGCTGCTTGTAATTTGGGTATTAATTCTGTTTCGTTTAGCGGGATTAATTCTTCCCCGCTGGCGCTGAAACGTTCCGTTACTTCGACGACTTTTTCGTAAAGCATTTCGGGTAAAATAATCTGGCGGGCGAAGATATTGGGGCGGTTTTGATAGCCTATTCTGAGGGCATCTTTAAATCCTTTGGTAATGACTAAAATTGCGCGATCGCCTTTTCTTTCTAGCAGGGCATTGGTGGCGACGGTGGTACCCATTTTGATGACTTCAATGGTATCGGCGGGGATGGGTTTTTCGGCTGGTATTTCTAATATTTCGCGGATGCCTTGCACTGGCGCGTCTTCGTAGCGATCGGGGTTTTCCGACAGCAATTTATGGATGACAATTTCGCCGTCGGGACGTTTGGCGACTATATCCGTGAAGGTGCCGCCGCGATCTATCCAGAATTGCCAGCAGTTGTTGGAAATTGATGTTTTAGTCATTATTTTTGATGGGATGGTTTTCTAAGTTCGTAGCGATCGCTTTAGCGATTCTAATATGTTCGTAGTAATCGCTTTAGCGATTCTAATATGTTCGTAGTAATCGCTTTAGCGATTCTAATATGTTCGTAGTAATCGCTTTAGCGATTCTAATATGTT
>JAXHVR010000147.1:0-6150 GCA_034189005.1 Cyanobacteriota bacterium
CGGGCGGGGCAGCGATAAAATTATTAGCGGCGGAGAAAATGTCTTTCCTGCGGAAGTTGAAGCGGCAATTTTAGGGACTGGTTTGGTGAAAGATGTTTGCGTAATTGGTAAAAGCGATCGCCTTTGGGGAGAAATTGTAACGGCGGTTTATGTTGCTAATAATTCCAATGTTTCGGCAGAAGTTTTAGCGGCAGCAGTGGAGGATAAATTGAGTAAATGTAAGCGGCCAAAATCTTGGGTGGAAGTTGCAGATATGCCGCGCAATTCTCAAGGTAAAGTTAGTAAAGAAAAGTTAAAAGAAATTGTGGTAACGTAGAACGGGCAGGAATGCCTGTTCGCCCCATTTCGTAGAACGGGCATCCTGTCCGTTCTAAACTTAATTGTCACACCAATAACCCCCGAGGTTACATCCGCGTGCCTTATCCCTTGCCAACCAAGGTGTTTCAGACACAAACCAACCAATTGTTAATTATTAATTGTTAATTATTAATTGCCAAGATGAATCAAATAGCATTAAAAGAAAGTAACTCTCTTTATTACCGCTTCTTCCGATTGACGCTAATAAATATGCTTTCTACGATAATGGTCCCTCTGGCTATCTTGGTCAGCCTTGCCTTCTTGGGCCATTTATCAGAAATCAGCCACTTAGCAGGAGTTGCCCTAGCTGCCAATATTTTTGAGTGCATCTACTTCATCTTTAACTTTTTAAGAATGAGTACCTCTGGAATAACTGCCCAGAGCGTCGGACGAGGCGATCGCGAGGAAATGGTGCTGGTACTAATACGCAATAGCTTAATTGCTTTAGGGCTAAGTCTGCTCCTCCTGATTTTACAGTACCCTTTAAGAGAACTGGCATTTGCCGTGCTTGAAGGTAGCCCCGAAGTCCAAGCTTCAGGTATTGACTATTTCAACGCCTGCATTTTGGGAGCCCCTGGGGTTTTACTTAACTATGTACTCATAGGTTGGTTCATCGGACGAGAAGAGAGCGGCAAAGTTTTCGCAATATCCGCCATTGGCAATCTTGCCAATATCCTGCTGAACTATCTGACAATTGTCCGGTGGAACTGGGCAAGTACCGGAGCAGGTTTTTCCCAGGCTTTGAGCCAATATATGATGTTATTGGTGGGTTTGATTTTATGCTGCCAAGTAGTTTCGCGGGCAGATTTAAAATCCGTGGCAAAAAACTTATGGCACTTGCCAGCTTTTAAATCCACTTTTTCTCTCAATGGCCACTTGTTTGTCTTTGTTTTAACCACCGTATTTTCCTTGGGCTTCTTTTTCGAGCTGAGTGGGGCAATGGGCGCGATGACTTTGACAGAAAATGCTTTAATCGGTCAAGTATTTTTCTTAGCAATGTACGCTAATGACGGAATGGCTCTTGCGGCAGAAGCCCTAGGTGGAAGCTTTAAAGGAGCGGGTAAAATTGATTCTTTGCGACCTCTGGTAAATTTAGTAGCGATCGCTTCTTTGTTAATGGCATCAACTTTTTCTACCGTAACCGTGCTTTTTCCTCAGACTGTGTTTGGCTTGCTAACCGATCGCGCAGAAGTTATTGAAACTGTAAAAACTTATGTAAGTTGGTTATTTCCGGTTTTGATATTTGGTAATATTAGTACGGTCCTTAAAGGTTACTTGGTTGGTTTAACCGAAGGGAAGATTCTTCGCAATGCTAGTTTCGCCGCAATTGTCATTGGATTTGCGCCTCTGTCTGTAGCTGCATGGTATTTTCAGAGCAATCACCTGTTGTGGTTAAGTATATCAATGTTGTTTTTAATTCGAACAATACTCTTGGGAATATATGTACCGCGAACGTGGAACTCTAATAATTACGCGACAAAAAATATGGCGTTGCACAATTAGGGGACGATGGACGTTATGAAACTGGAGAGCGTCTGGTTAAATGGAAGCTATAGCAAGCCGTAGATCGTTCGTTATATTTTACAATACCTTCGCCTTTCAGCAAAAATACCATTCGTAGGTTGGGTGGAGCGACAGCGCAACCCAACAAAATCGTGTTCGCCCTGCGAAGCTACACCCAACCTACAAGAAAATGGCGAAGGTATTGATTTTAGAAACCCGGTTTCTTGAACAATACCAACGCCTGCGCCCGATCGTAGGTTGGGTCAAGGGTAGCGCAACCCAACATCAACGGGAGCATAATCCAACGATTTTGTTGGGTTTCGCTTCGCTGCACCCAACCTACAAATGGTATTTTTTCTTGAGGGCGTTGGTATTGTTGAAGAAACCGGGTTTCTGGCCCCAAAATTTTCATAATCCATTTAGGATTGCTATAGAATGTTCTACTTATATCAATTAACAATTAATAATTAATAATTAATAATTGAGGGAAAAGTCTGGGATCTTTGTTCTGCCTTGCATTCCCCTTTCTCATCTATTTATTTTATAAAGGTTATTTATTGCGACTTGATATTAGAACGAAAATAAGTCAAGGCTTTTACTGGCGAGGGATTGAGTTGATTTTATTAATCCCGCGAGCCAGTGTCGCCTTTTCCCGCTTTTGACGCTTCCTCTAACCAGCGATCGAACTGTTCTTGATTATTCTTAACCCACTCAAGAGCATGACTGCGGATCTCTTCTGGGCGATCTTCACCGTTATGAATGCGTAGGCTTTCAGCATTAATATCTTCAGTCGGAATCTCAAAGAGTTCAAACCAGCGTTTAGCGGCTGGATTAGCCTGCAGAAATGCCTCGTTGGCCACAACACGAACCCGGTCAACAGCAAACCCAAGATTTTTACCCTCTACTGAGGTGTCTTCTTTGGTTGTCTTTCCTTGAGCTTCGGGCAGAGACGTGAAGGGAACTTCCAACCAGACTGCATCTTCACCTTCTTTTAACACTGAAGCAACCCAGTAGGGAGTCCAGGCGTGATATAAGATGGATTCTCCCTGTCTGTAACGAGCAATTGTGTCTGCAATTAAAGCTGTGTACTTTCCTCGATCGTGTTCGACGGTATCCCGCAGTCCGTAAGTATCCAATTGATGCTCGATGACCAACTCGCAACCCCAACCAGGATCGCAGCCAGTTAAATTTGCCTTCCCATCGCCATCGGAGTCAAAGAGTTTGGCTATCTCTGGGTCTTGGAGTTGCTGGAGGTTGGTGATGTTGTACTTATCGGCAGTTTTTTTGTCAATCTTATACCCTTGTAAAAAGGGTGAATAAACAGTTCCAACTCGCTGTAAATTCTGTTCGCCACCAGCTTTTTCAAAGAATGTTTTATGCAATTTTTCTACATGCTCGGGGGTGTAATCTAGGTCGCCATTGGCAATAGCTATCAGCATAACAGTGTAGTCAACTGCTTTTGGTTTTTCTATCTTGTAACCGAGCTTTTCTAAACCAATATTGACAATCTCGTTTATGAATTGTACTTCTAGCAAGCCACTATTAGCCGAACGGACGCTTACCCCTCGACCGGGTAATCCTGCTGAGGTTTTTGCTTCTGATTCTCTGGGTGCTTGGGGAGTTGATTGACAGGCGATCGCTACAAAGAGCAAAGCAGTTACTAGGGTAAGAACAGTTCGTTTTTCTTTTGCCATCTCAGCCTCTATCGTTTAATAATTACATACAAAATCCTGATTGAAGGTCCAATAAGGAATTATAAATTTTTAATTCAATTTGTTTGTGTTTTTTTAATTCAAATGAAACCATCAGCCTTCATCCACTCAATTGTCTGAGAGAATGCACTAATGGTTTTTTCAATATCTTCCGCTGAATGTGCGGCCGTAGTCACGCTACTAAGGGAAATATCAACCCCATTGAGCAACAAACCCCAACGCAAATTTTTACGCAGTTCCGGGTTTCCACGGCGCATCAACCCTCGATAATCCCACTGATACGGGTCAAAATCACCAGTTTTCAGACCCCCGACACCGTGACCGATGAGGAACTTAATACAGGAAAATTCACCGTACACCACCCAATCTAGATGGTAGCGATCGATGACTAGATTGAGTTGCCGACGGAGGTCTTTTGCCAGTGGATCGATATGTTCGTGAGGTTTGCCTGTTTTCACTACTTTTAACATAGCAATTCCCGCCGATGCTGATAGCGGGTTGGCGTTGAAGGTTCCAAAATGGGAGACTTTTTTGCCCCGTGCTGTTTTGTCCTGTTCGTTTTTGGAGATTAAATCTAAAATCTCTTTTTTCCCCGCAACTGCACCACCAGGTAAACCACCAGCTAAAACCTTGGCAAGGGTTGTTAAATCCGGCATAACTTGATAATATGCTTGTGCGCCCCCAGGAGAAACCCGAAATCCAGTAATAATTTCGTCGAAAATTAGGACTACACCATAATATTCCGTTATTTCTCGCAACTGGCGCAGAAAATTGCCGTTGGTGGGAATGACTCCCGAACAAGCACCTGTGGGTTCTAAGATAATACAAGCAATATCTGGGTCTGCTTGCAAACATTTTTCCACTGCATCAATATCGTTCGGCGGACAAACAACTGTCATCTCTGCAACAGTTTTGGGAATTCCCGGCCCAGTTCCCTCTCCTGCACCCAAGATTAGGGAATCTTGCCAACCGTGATAGTGTCCGACAAATCTCAGCAGCTTATTCTTGCCAGTGTAAGTTCGTGCCAGCCGAATTGCCAGCAAATTTGCTTCCGTTCCCGAATTAGTAAAACGTACCCGTTCCGCAGAAGGGATTAACTCCGTTACCAAGCTTGCCCACTCTATTTCCTGCGGGTGACAGGCACTATAATGGGTTCCCTGTTGCAGTTGGGCTGTTACCGCTTCCACAATTTCTGGCGGATTATGTCCCAGCAATAAGGCACCATTCCCCCCCCAGTAGTCGATGAATTCCTTACCACCGATTCCCCATTTTCTGCTACCTTGCGATCGCTCGATGTAAATGGGAAACGGTTGCGTATAGCGACCATCGCTGGTTATGCCATCGGGAAGGATAGTGTTAGCCTTTTCTGCAAGTTGTCTGTCTTTTGGAAACGCCTGTTGATATCGTTCCAGAATTGTAGGCATTTATTTTCCCCTCGATCGAATTACGCTAACAGATTTTACAATGCGCTTTTTTCCTCTAATAAGTACAATAAATACTCGCAACCCTCGTTTAGATCGAGTCGCAATAAATAACCATAAGAAAATAAAGAGAGGAAAAAGGGGAATGCAAGGCATAACAAATATCCCAAACTTTTCCCTCAATTATTAATTATTAATTATTAATTGTTAATTAATATTAGATATATTTTAACTTTTTCTACATCTAAAACTCCAAACAAATTAAGAAATTTCTACCTTCCAAGCAGTTTTAGACTTGGTTACGCTAACTGGTTTAGGAGCGCTCCAATGAGTGCCAATGACCAGAATATCGGTGTCGCCGACACGTTCTAGAAATTCTCGTCTAGTCATCTGAGCTTGCTCGTGAGAAGTATCTGCAACACATTCCCATTCTGGGTGGGCGCATTGACATGGGTGATGCATAACGTCCGCTGTAATAATCGCCTCCTCTCCTTGGGATGAAATAACCACGCTACAGTGTCCGGGGGTATGACCGGGAGTTGGAAACATTCGCAATTCTGGCGTAATTTGATAATTAGAATCGACTAAATCGACCAATCCTGCTTCAAATACCGGGGCTACAGAATCACCAAAAGCCTTTACCCAAAAATCCTCTTTCTGACTGCGGCAGTATTCAAACTCTGGCTGGGCGATCAGATAGCGGGCGTTGGGAAATGTCGGAATCCACTCACCGTTAACTTTCATCGTATTCCAACCGATATGATCGTAATGCAGGTGGGTACAGACTACGATATCGACCTCTTTGCGATCGAAACCAGATTTAGCAATATCTTCGATAAATGGCCCATTCAGTCGATCGAATACCGGTTCCGATCGCTCCTTGTCATTGCCAACACAGGTATCGATGATAATTTTATGACCGCAGGATTCCACTAGAAGTGCCTGGACTCGGAATTTTAGCTTGCCATCGCGATCGACAAAATGCGGTTTGAGCCAGTCGAAATCGGGAGCTAAGTTTTCTGGAGTCGCATCGGGTAGGGTAAATGATGGATCTACTGAAATATCGAGTTCAATTACCGGTGTAATGGAAACATTACCAATTTTCCAAGCCATTGCATTTTTACCTGTCTTAAAATTTATACCAATTTTGACGGTGA
>JAXHVR010000147.1:6250-12124 GCA_034189005.1 Cyanobacteriota bacterium
AGGGTAAATGATGGATCTACTGAAATATCGAGTTCAATTACCGGTGTAATGGAAACATTACCAATTTTCCAAGCCATTGCATTTTTACCTGTCTTAAAATTTATACCAATTTTGACGGTGAGTTGTTTTTAATCTCGGACAAATCATCCGTTTTAATGTAAGTCCCCCATATTATGCCCAGTCTCCAATTCACTTCGCTGTCTTGGATCGGTTTTGAGCATACTGGGCTTATTAACGATCTCTTCAAACCAAGCTTTAGTTTTAGGATGTTGCCGCTTCCAATCATTTTCTGGAATACGAAAAGCAAGGTAATCGAGGGCGCAGGCCATGGCGATGCTGCCAAGATGCCATTGACCTGCATCGTCAATGTATTTTCGTTCAAACTCCGCAATGCTGCGCGAGATCGCGCCTTCCCATCTTCGCTGCCAAAACGAAGAACGCTGTTCCTCTGGACGACGCCGTTCCATTACAAGAGAAAATGTTGCATCCATCATTCCGTCTGCCAAGGCTTGCAAGCGCTGCCCCGAAACGTAACTTTCTAATGATAATGCCGCTTTATTTCCAAAATGACGCTGAAGATATTCTGCAATTACTGGGCTATCATAAATGGAGTCGCCGTTGCTTAAGACTAATGTCGGAATTTTGCCCAGAGGATTGTTTTTGTGAAGCTCGGGGGGATCGTCGAATGCTTTAACTGGTATCATCTCAATACTGTCTGCTATCCCCAATTCGTAGATTACGAGTAAAACTTTTCGCGAATACGGTGAAGTCTTAGAATAATATAACTTCATGATTGACTCGTTGTTATTTCATTATTATCTCAGCTCTTATTTTTTGCAAAAAAAAAAGTATCAGCATTCAACTCCCACTCTGGGAGTCTGCATTGAGATGAGTGGCGATCGCATCTCCTGTAATCATCCTAGGGCATGACCGGGAGTGGGTATCAGTTGTAATTATGACGTAATTTGATAATTGGAATCTACTAAATCTATTAATCTAATTGTAAATATTGGGGCGTGGCAGAAGGGGAAAATTAAGTCCCTCTCCCGTGGGAGAGGGATATAGAGAGAGGGCATTTCAATTCATAATGGATTTAGGATTGCCATAGTCCCTAAACTCAAATTCAAAATCCTTTTAGTTGTTGGAATTTGAAGATGTCCAAGCTGAACGATAAAATACACCTTTCCCAGAACTATTATTAGCTTCGCTGGGGTGGAATTCATGCCGAGCCTCTGAGTCGTAACTCCCCTCTTTGATAATCGAGTCAGGTAACTTGATTAGGGGACGATAGCGATGATGATCTTGTCCTTCTTTAATAAAGGGTGCATTGTCAACTGCGTTATAGCTACAGTGCAGCAAGATCCGAGAAGCATCGGAATTATTTGTGCCGGAACCATGCAAAGTATTAACATGAAAAAATATGGTATCTCCTGGTTCAAATTCGCAGTAAACTATCTCAAGTTTTTCTAAAATTTTCTCCAACCGAGGGGATTCAGGAATATTTTGATTGCACTTCTCTTTTACAATTACATGATTGATTCGACCGAGCAAGTGGGATCCCTTTACGACTCGGAGACAGCCATTCTTTTTGGTACTGGGGCTGATGGCAATAGTACCGCTTAGGAGTTTGGGATAGAGACAGCCATCTTTATACCAATTATCGTAGTCTTGATGCCATGCTAATCCATTTTTTCCTGGTTTGATTTTAAGGAACTTTGTGTGCCAATTGTAACACTCTTCCCCCAGTAAAGTTTCGGCGGCATCAACCATCCGCGCCATTCGAGGAATAACCCCCAATAACGTATTTCCTAATTCCGTCCAAACCGCAGCACTAAAATGATCTCCCTCTTTATTGGTATTCCTTTCCGTCCACGAACTTTTAAGAGCTGGATCTTTTGCGATTAACTTTTGTACGGGCTCTACCTCTTCTGGGTCAAAAAATTTGCGGATAATCACAAACCCATCTTCGTGATACCGTTTAATCTGCTCTGGAGATAGAGGACGCGATGTACTGACTTTATTTTGGCGATCGGTCAATACATTGGATGTTGATAATTGTTGCATGCTGTTTGTCTCCTTATTTGTTTGACGATTTCAGGACGGGTCTTTAGACCCAATCTTTTGGCAATACCATTTTGATAAAGTTACGACATGAACCTTAGTTCTTAAGCCCCCCGCAGGATCGGGGGTTGGGGGGATCGAACTCTTCTATAACTTTAACAAAATGGTATCAGTTTTATTTATCTTTGATTTTTCGGGAAGCCTCTGCGTATGCGCTTTTGAGAGGAACCGTAAGTTTCCCGCCATCGATGGTAATGGTTTGTCCGGTCATGTAATTGAGCCTATCGCCTGCCAAGCAAGTTACTAAATTGGCGATTTCTTCCGGTTCCCCCATGCGTCCCATCGGAACGCCAAAAGTCAGCCTGTCTTTGGCAGCTTGAACCGTAATGTCTTCAGTCGCGGCCATTTTTTCAGCTAAGTTCAGCATTGCGCCAGTACCAATTACTCCCGGACAAACAGTATGAATTAGTACGTTATGCTCTGCCAATTCGGCGGCGATCGCCCTGCTAAAAGCTGCCAATCCCGCTCTGAAGGTTGTAGAAATTAGAAGATCGCCTCTTGGCTGTTCCACTGCACTGGTGGCGATATTAATCACCCGCCCCCAGCCTCGCTCCATCATACCGTTGACTGCTCCTTTGGTTAGCCGAATGGCACTCATAAGTACCAGTTGGTAGGCGCGGTCCCAATCCGACTCGCTCAATTGCGCGAGGCGACCGGCTGGAGGGTTTCCCGTGTTGTTTATTAAGATATCGATGGATCCCAGTCGAGCTCGTACGGTTTCGAGAAGTTTCTCTATATCCTCTTTCAAGCTCAAATCTGCTACTACACCAATAATCTTGGCATTAGTTTCAGCTTCTAATATTTCGCGAGTTTCTTCTAGAGTCTTTTGGTTTCGGCTGCATATAGCGACGATCGCCCCTTCTTCGGCCAGAGATTTAGCTATTGCTTTTCCCAATCCTTGGCTGCTAGCACACACTAAGGCTACGCGATCTTTTAATCCAAGCTCCACGAGCTAATCTCCTTACAAGAATTTTAGGCTTCGGCTAGTACGGGTTCGCGATCGCGCGATCCATTTGCTGTAACTTCAAGACCTTTTGGCTCCAGCACATCCTGATGAACTACACTCCAGAAGCGATTCCAGAATGAGATGCCGTGGTGGAAAGTATTAAGCATTGACTTAATCTGATGGTCGTCAGAGCAAGACCTCATGCCCATAGTTATGGCTCTTTTAATATGCTCGGGCTCGACTTTGAAATGTTCTTGGAAATAAGGTGTCTCTAGCAATTCTTCCCTCGTACACTCGCAGGGCTGCAAACACTCAAAGACGTTAGAAATATTGTGTTCTGCCAGAAGTTCGAAGCCTAGGAAAAATCCGGCAATTTCATGGTCATTTTTTGCCTTTGCCAGTCGTTGCCTGAAAGGTTCGAGAACTTCCTCCAACTCAATGGTTGGATAGGCAAGTATGGCGTATTTGTCCATACCTGCTTTGGTAAATGCATCTAGAAGAAGCACTGAGTGAACTTCCTCTGGAACTCCATTGCCCAATTCTTCGTTTACTGTCTGAGCCACATAGCTCCGATTGGCATGGTTTTGGAGCAACGGCAGGGACTGACAGAGGAAATCTGCTGCAAAGACGCTGAAATGATACCAGTATGCTGCGACTCGCAGGGCAGATGTCTTTTCTCGAACGGCACGCAGTTCCTCGGGAGGGGCACTTGCGAGCCAAGCGTGTTGGGAGACGACTTGCTTAACAAGATTCCCCCACTGTTCTATGTTTTTCTTGTCTGGAAATAATGAGATTTCAGTGTTATTCATCTTTCAAACCTGCTAGATACTCTGTCTATTTTTTGGTTGGATGGATTTACGCGAAAGCGGGGCAGCAGCTACTGCTCCCGATAAGAAAAGAAGACGGTGCGTTTGAGCATTTAAGCTCGGTCTTAAAACCACCTCGCCAACTCTAACACGACATTGCCGAAATAATACCACTGCAAATATTAAATTTTTGTTAAGTCAACTATGGCCTTATTTACTTCCATCGAAAAAACACCTCGCCCACTCTAACACCACATCGCGGAAATAATACCACTGCTAAATATTAAATTTTTGTTAATTTAACTATGGGATCCTCAAATCTTCAAATCGCCTCCACCTCCGCCCCCAACTCTTCGCACCCAACTGCACTTCCCTAAAAATTAATTAAACAGTTTGAAGCGTATTCGGTTCGGGGAGAGATTCTCCTTCCGCCTGCCAAGCTTCTAAATACATTTCGATTACTTCTTCTCCATTAATAATAGCTTCCGAGCGAGTTTGACCGTGGGCGCAAGGCATAATAACGCGATCGCTAAACTCGGGAATTGTAACTAAGAAAAGTCCGTCTTCATCGGACCATTGAACGACGATACTATATCGGCTCATAAATTTCAATCCTCCTTTAATTCTTCTAATTTAATTAACAACTCTGTTAACTGCTTTTCTAGGTAAAGTGGAACATCGCTTCCATCCTTGCCTGGAATTGTCAATGTTTTTTTTATCAAAGGATGTCGCCAACGCTGATGGCTACCTTTGCCACGTTTGGGTAAATAAACAAATCCTTCACGAGCAAGCTGCGCTTTGAACTCCCTAATTTTTCTTGGCATGGACTTTATTTAATGTTGATATTTTCATTTGAGCAACCATTCGTTTTATCCCGTACATTGCTGTCGCTAACTAACCTTTCCTATTCCTAATATCTAAAAACTTCAACTGTCGATAAAGCACAGAAATTTTCGGCAAATCGACTCCCACCTCTTTTGCCATCCCCAAAGCATTACCGACAATTGCTTCAAGTTCCAAAGGTCTTTTCCCATCATAATCCAGTTTCATACTGGTTAAATATGGTTTCATTTTCTCCGTATGGTCTAGCATTTTTTCTAGGAAGCGATCGCCTATTCTCCGCCCCCAACTCTTCGCCCCCAACTGCACTTCCCGCATTAATTCTTCTGCTAAAAACCGCGTGTCCCTGTTTGCCATAATTTCATCTGTTCTAGCATTTAATACTACAGAAAGACCGTTATAAGGAATATTCCAAACTAACTTTTTCCACCTGGCTAAGAGCAAATCTTCGCTACAATTAATAGGAATGCCCGCTTTTTCCAAATCTCCGGCAATTTCGCCCATTGCTTCCGTAACGCCAGCAGCTTGATAATTAGCGGCATATTGCCCCATGGTAATAGCACTATAATCGATGTGGCGAATATGACCTGGCCCTACTTTATTAGAACAGACAAAACACAACCCGCCGATTAGGGTATTGTCTCCGATAAGTTTGGCTATCTCTGGTTCGATGTTGATGCCGTTTTGTAATAGCAAAACTAGGTTATTGTTGTTTATTAATGGCGGCAATAGTTCTGGTAAAAAATGATTTTGCGTCGCCTTTAATGCCACAACTATTACATCGCAATCAGGCATTTTTTTGACGTCGTTATAGGCATCGACTTCGGGTAAGGTAATATCGCCATCGACCGATTCAACTGTTAAACCTTTTTCGGCGACGTGGTGGTAGTCGCTACGCAATAAAAAGCTGACTTTATGACCTGCTTTTTGCAGTTTTGCACCGTAGAAGCCGCCGATCGCTCCAGTGCCGATAATTGCATAAGTTTTCATATTATGAAATAGATAAAAAGGAGGTTAAACGTGGGACGGGGGCAAAGCATTCGGAAAGTAATATTTGCGCTTCTCTAACACATTTACCGCCCGAATGCTGTTGCCCCTACTATTATGAAATAAATAAAAAGCCGGGAGGTTAAAGGTGGGGCAGGGGCAAAGCATTCGGAA
>JAXHVR010000148.1:0-3692 GCA_034189005.1 Cyanobacteriota bacterium
CATAAAAACAATTTATTCCCCGACAAAAATGCCTATAAAATGTCCTAAATGCAGCGCTCAAAACCTAGATACTTCCATTACTTGTGCTGCCTGCAGTTTTCCCCTAACTATTTTATCTTCTCCCGGATATCAACTCCCTCCTGGAACTAAACTTCAGCAAAGCAGATATATCGTCGAAAAAACATTAGGCGAAGGCGGTTTTGGCATCACCTACAAAGCGATCGATACCGACATTTCTGCGGAAGTTGCTATTAAAGAACTATGCCCGGACAAGTTTACCAGACAGGGGCCCCATATTATTTATCCCAATTCTCTGCCGGCACAAGCTAGAGAGGAACAGGTCCAAAAATTTAAAACAGAAGCCGAATCTTTAAAAAGATGCGTTCATCCTCATATTGTCAGAGTTTATGACTGGTTTGAAGAGAATAACACGGCCTATCTGGTCATGGATTTTGTAGAAGGCAAACCTCTTTATAAAATTTTAAAAACAGAAGGGCAACTGCCAGAAATTCGCGTAAAAAATTATTTTCTGCAAGTAGCTGATGCCCTTAAAGTAGTTCATAGCAATAATTTATTACACCGAGATATTAAACCGGATAATATCATTATTAATTCCGAAGATAAAGCAATTCTCATCGACTTCGGGGCAGCCAGAGAATTTATGGCAGGTATTACGAAAAAGATGACTGCCATGTTGACTCCCGGATACGCTCCTTTAGAGCAATACGCTCATTTCGGCAAGCGCCATCCCAGTACGGATTTTTATGCTTTCTGCGCCTCGATGTATCACGCTTTAAGCGGGGTAATTCCGGTCGCTTCTCCTGCTAGAATGACGGCGGATACTTTGGTTCCACCGCGACAAATAATGCCGTCAATTTCTCGCAACATAGAGCAGATAATTTTAACTGGCATGAAGTTGAAAGCGGAGGAACGTTTTCAGAGCGCGGATGAGTTAATTGATGCTTTAAAAGGTGAGTTTATTTCTCCTTCTTTAAGGCAGGGGCGAGAGTTAGTTAAAGCCGGAAAAATTGTAGAGGCTATTTCTGCTTATGAGGAATGTTTGGCGCGAGAACCAGATAACGGCTTGGCTGCGGTGGAACTGGCAATGTTGCTTATGTCTGAGGGTAGCGATCGCCAAGCAGCATCGGCAGCTAATAAAGCTATTGAATTACAGCCGAATGACGGTAGAAGTTATGGCGTTTTAGGGTTAATAAGCGCTCGGCAAGCTAACTGGGAAGAGGCACTTTCTCTGTTACAGCGGGCAGCGTTTTTAGCGCCGGATGAGTCCTGGATACAGGCTAATTTCGCTTGGGTTTTGGCTAAATTAGGCTATTGGGAAAAAGCGGAAAAAACTTGCGATCGCTCTTTAGAATTAGACCGTAATTCTAGTTTTGCATTAGGCTTAAAAGGTTGGATTTTAGTCCAGCAAAATCGGTGGGTAGAGTCCATCCGCGCCACTCGCCCGGCTATTACTAAATTAAAGCGCTTTAATAACAACTATAATTTGGAATTGCAGCGATGGCTTTATCCTTGTTTGACCGTAGCGATCGATAAGGCCTTAGCCGGTGAAACCGCCCCCGATGTCGATAGGTGTATAGAAGAGTTTATAGAGCAAATACCGGATAGCGCTTTTGCCAGGGGATATAAGGGTTGGAAGTTGGCGACTCGGGGTGGATGGCAAGAGGCGATCGCTCTTTTAGAAACGGCAACCGGCCAACGGGAAGTTCCCTGGTGGGGGTTTGTGAATTTGGGCGTTGCTTGCGAACGGGTGGGGAGGTACGATGCCGCGATCGATATCTATCGACAAAAGTTAGATCTAACTTCTCAGGATAGTTCCAGCTTGGGGGACGATTTTTGTTTGTTTCGTTTGGGTAGTTTGTTGGGCGATCGGGGGGTGCGATCGCAAGCGCGTTCTTATCTGGAAGCGGCAGTGAAATTAAACCCCAATTATGCCGAAGCGTATCATAATTTAGGCTGGGTTTTGTTTCATCTCATCGAAGCGGGGGAGGGATATGCTAACTTTCTGGAAATGCGAACTGCTTATCTTAAAGCAGTAGAATTGTACGAATTACAACATAAATTTGATTTGGCAAAAGAGATTAAACGCAGTTTTCAATTAATTGGTATAGATTTGTAGTTGTTAGCTATACTCCAAACGGCAAAAAAATGCGTTTTTAGCTGACGATCCAGTCTGGATTTATTACAATTTTTCTAGTGCGAGCGGGGACGCTCGCACTGGTTTATTTGCATGGTTTTTTCTGAAAAAGCGCAATTTTTGCCCATGCCGAGTATAGTTCGTAGTAATCGCTTTAGCGATTCATCTATATCAATCGCTAAAGCGATTACTACGAACCGACGATTCATCCATATCAATCGCTAAAGCGATTACTACGAACAGTTAATTGTCCCTTCTTTTTGTGAACTCACACAAGTTGACCGAAATAGAAAGTGTCGGTATTGGGATCTACAGCAAAGCGAATTCTTTCCAAAAATCCAGTTAAACCCAAAAAAGAAGGAAAATCCCCCCAATACTCTTCTACATCTGGAAGGAAAGCCGTAGCATCCACAGTAAGATTTTCTCCCTCAAGAGCTACTATTTTTATGCTCAGACGAATAATACTTCCATCCAGACGCATACCTCTAATCAACATTTTAGACCTTTCGAGAGGTTGGATATCTTGAATTCCCGCCAGTCTAGCAATTCGGGGCGGACAAATTACATAAGGCGCACCTGTATCCACCACAGCTTCAGTAGGAATGTTTTCGATTAATACAGGTAAGATAATCCTGTTTGTAGTTTCAGTTGCCGTTACAGGACGATAGTCATAACGAATCGCACCCGTGGCAAAATTATCTCCGTTTGGAAAAAGCAGTGTCATTAGTAAATTGCCGTGATAAATATGTCTTTTCCTTTTATATCGCCAACCTGCTCCACTAACTCATCAACATTTTTTCCATCTGCCAAGAACTTGCCGTCCTTGAGGGCCACCCACCGTCCTCGATACTGAATCCGGTTCTGCTTGACCCAGTTTTGATTGGCCAGTATATCCACAGGCGATCGCTCTTTATCAACAGTTATCTTGGATGGGGCCAAAATGCGAGCTATTTTCTGAACTTCCTGGCGATCGGGATATTTTTCCGCTGCTTCCATAGAAAGCTTTTGTGCCTCATAAAAATCACCCGTATTGAGGATCGTTCGCGTGGCTTCTATGAATTCTTCGGGCGTCTTGTATGTCATGCTGTTTACCTTTGTTTTCTGGTTTCTATTCTACTGCTAAAACAATCCGATTGGTCGTTTCAGATTCCGTTGCTGGACGATAGTCATAACGAATTGCACCGGTTGCAAAATTGTCCCCGTTTGGAAAAAGCAGTGTCATTAGTAAATTGCCGCGATCTATATGCCTTTTCCTTTTAGATCGCCAACCTGCTCCACTAACTCATCAACATTTTTTCCATCTGCCAAGAACTTGCCGTCCTTGAGGGCCACCCACCGTCCTCGATACTGCATCCGGTTCTGTTCGATCCAGTCCCGATCGATCGAAGTGTCTCGATTGTGCGGGCGCTTGCTTACAGTTATCTTGGGAGGGGCCAAAATCCGAGCTATTTTCTGAACTTCCCGATGGTCGGGATATTTTTGCGCTGCTTCAAAGGACAGCTTTTGCGCTCCATAAAAATCACCCGTGTTGATTATA
>JAXHVR010000148.1:3792-12118 GCA_034189005.1 Cyanobacteriota bacterium
TATAGTTCGCGTGGCCTCTATGAATTCTTCCGGCGTGTTGTATGTCATGGTATTTTCTTCTTTTCTACTTCCCTTCTATTATATTAGCTCGTTGGTAGTAATCGCTTTAGCGATTGATATGGATGAATCGCTAAAGCGATTACTACGAACCGATCGCTACCTATTAAACGTCGTCTCCTTCATATAAAGTCAAGATCTCAACCCCATCTGGAGTGACAGCAACAGTATGCTCGAACTGTGCCGATAAACCCCCATCCACCGTAATTGCCGTCCACTCATCCTCAAGCACCTTAGCTTCCCAACTTCCCTCGTTAATCATTGGTTCGATGGTAAACACCATTCCAGGTCGCAAGCGCTTGCCTTTTCCGCGAGTGCCGAAATGGGGCACTTGGGGGGCGGTATGGAAAACATTGCTCACGCCGTGACCGACGAAATCTCGCACTACGGAAAAACCCTGGGGTTCGGCACATTCCTGAATGGCAGCACCCAGATCCCCTATCCGGTTCCCCGGTTTCACTTCTTCGATAGCTTGATAAAGACATTTCTCCGTAATCTCTACTAACTTCTTCGCCTCGGCAGATGGTTCGCCGACGAAAAAAGTCTTGGAAGTATCGCCGTGATAGCCATCCACCACTGGCGTTACGTCGATATTGATAATATCTCCGTCTTTTAATACCTGTTTCTTATTGGGGATGCCGTGACAGATGACGTTATTAACGCTGGTGCAAATAGACTTCGGAAAGCCGTGATACCCCAGAGGTGCGCTGCGGTATCCCCGTTCTTTCGTCCAACTTTCGGCTATCTCGTCGAGCTCGGCAGTGGTGATTCCCGGCTTGACATACGGTTCGAGATAGTGTAGCAATGCTGCTGCTACGCGCCCCGCCCGCCGCATCTTTTCTATTTCTCTTTTTGATAATAAAACGATTCTTTCGCTTCCCATTGGTTTTTTTTACTGGTTAAACAACTAGAAATGCAACCCCAGAATTAGGGTTGCTAGGTTTACTTCAATTGTAGTCTGAATGCGAACTACTTTCAACTAAATTCTTTAACTGCTGCTATTAACCCGTCGATTTCCGACTCTAAGGTAAGATAATGAACCGATGCCCTCACGCAGTCGGGATCGAGAATAGTCCGCACCATTATTCCCCGGCTTTCCAAAGAGTCAACTAGGTCTTTATGGGGTTTGCCGTTAGTTAAAGTAAAGGAAACTAATCCTGCTTCTGGGGGAGTTTTTCGCAAGCAATTAACGTTATTTATTTCCGACAAACCCTGCCAAAGATAGGCGCTTAATTGTTTGATTTGTTCGTAACGTTCCTCAGCAGTGCCCCAGCTACGGTGAAGGGCGATCGCCTCCCGCAAACCTTTATATAAAGGAGTAGCTGAAGTGGCTATTTCATATTGTTCTCCGCCTGTTTTAAATCCCGTCGGCTGACCGTTTTCACTCACAGTTATTCCGCGCCAACCGATAAAAGTGGGGCTTAAATCTTTTCGTGCTTCCGGGCTGACGTAAAGCGCCCCCACTCCCTCCGGTCCGCACAACCATTTATGCCCGGTAAAAGCATAAAAATCCGCTCCGGTTTCTGCTAAATTCAAAGGCAAAACTCCTACAGATTGAGCCGCATCTACTAATACTCTTACCGGTCCTTCTGCCTGTTGGTGGCATACTTTAACGATATCTGCTAAAGGTAAAACTTGACCGGTATTCCATAAAATATGACTGATTGCTAATAACTTAGTATTAGGTTTTAAATGTTTTTCTATAGCTGCTACTGGGTCTCCTTCGTTCAAAGTTTCCATTAAAGGAAAAACAGAAACTTCTATATTAAATCGGCGCTGAATTTCTTCGATCGCCGCAATAATTCCCGGATGTTCGCAATCGGAAAGCAAAAGATTATCCCCCGGCTGCCAATCAATTCCCCAGAGAGCAATATTACAGCCAACGGTAACATCTTCCGTCAGAGTAATTGTGTCTGGAGAGACGTTTAATTCAGAAGCGATCGCCTCTCGGGTCAAATTACTTTCTTCCCGCACTAAAGGCCAGATTTTTCCACAAAAAGGCCCTTCAGTTTGGATTTTTTGGAAAGACTTGTAAATAGCATCCAAAGCAGCTTGAGGCAGAGGCCCCTGACCGCCATAATTAAAATAAGCCTTATTAGCTAAAGCAGGAAACTTTTCTCTGTGACTTGACAAATTAGAATTGTTAGGATTCATTTTCAGTTAAAATCTTCGGTCGAGGATTATATTAGCAGAAAAACCCTCCCTCAAACCTTCAAACCCTCAAGCACCCTTTGCACGCTCTGAAACTCTCGCTCCAACTCTTCGAGACATCTCTGGGCCCCATCCAAAGAATCCTCCTCAGCTTTTAGCTCCAACTCCGCACAAAGCTCCCCCATAAAATTCGCCCCCATAGTACGACTGTTACCCTTAAGAGAATGAGCGGCTAGCTCTATCTCATTTATGTTTCCTGCCGCTATGGCGTCTCGCATCCTAGCCAACAATTTAGGAGTATCTTCAAAAAAGATATCGATCAACTCCCTCACCAATTCTGCACCTCCCTGCCCCTGATAGTCTTCCTCCATTTGCCGAAGCACTTCCAAATTCACCCGATCGCCTAGATAACGAACCGGAGTCGAGGGCGGTGGAGGCGTCAGTTCGGAAGAGGGTTGGGACGCTGCAGTTCTCTCGGAGACGATCGCCCCCCAATGCTTGAGAGCATCTTGTAAATATTCTACCTTAACCGGCTTGCTAATATAATCGTTCATCCCCGCCTCCAGACAGCGATCGCGATCGCCCTCCATCGCCCCCGCCGTCAGGGCAATAATAATAGGTCTAGCATCAGGTCCGTTTCCATATTTAGACCTAATGCGCTCCGTTGCTTCCAACCCGCCCATTTCCGGCATCTGCACGTCCATCAACACCACATCGTAAGCAACTTTTTCCAGAGCTGCCAAGCCCTCCACCCCATTACCCGCCACGTCGGCCCGATAACCCATGCGCCCCAAAATCGACTGCGCCACCTTTTGATTAACCGCATTATCCTCTACCATCAAGATCCGCAAAGGCAGGCGAAGGGCTAGCTCGGAATCAATATTGCCCTTAGCCGTCGGCTTCATTCTCTCTCGCCGAAAACGTTGGGCAAAAGTATCTATCAAGACATCGTGAAGTTGAGAAGGCTTCACCGGCTTATTCAAACAAGCAGCAAAATTTGCCCTCGCGTCCCCAGTAGGACAGCTCATAGAAGTAAGCATCACCAGTGGCAGGGCGTTACGGTCTCGATACTTGCGGATCTCTGAAGCCAAAGTAAGCCCATCCATCTCCGGCATCTGCATATCCAGAATTGCCAGATCGAGATATTCACCGCCATCGAGCAACTCCAAAGCTTCCTTGCCGCTGGCTACATCCAGGCTCGTCATCTCCCACTTCTGGGCTTGCAGCTTAAGAATTAAGCGATTAGTGGCATTATCGTCCACAATTAACACTTTTTTACCCCTCAATAACGGCTGAGGAAGCAAGAAAGCTTGGGGTTTGCTCGGACCAGTGGGAGCAACAAGAGTAAAATGAAAAGTAGAACCGCCTTCGCGGACGGGATATTCGGCGACATCAGCTATAAAGCCAACAGGAGGGTCTCCAGCTACATTACCCCCACTTTCGACCCACATCCTTCCCCCCATCAGTTCGCACAAGCGCTTGCTAATAACCAAGCCCAAACCAGTGCCCCCATATTCTCGGGTGGTAGAAGCATCCACTTGAGAAAATGACAAAAACAATCGCTCCATTCCTCCAGAAGGAATGCCAATGCCGGTATCCCTGACAGCAATATGAATTTCATACAAACCCGATTCCACTCTGTCTGTTTCCTCCGGCATTTCCCGAGAGGCGACGGTCACTACCACTTCCCCTGCCTCGGTGAATTTCAGCCCGTTGCTCAGAAGATTGACTACAATTTGTCGCACCCGAGTCGCATCGCCTACCAGAGTTTCGGGAGTTTCTTCATCAAAAATGTAGGCTAACTCGATGCCTTTTTCTGCCGCTTTGGGAGCGAATAAATCCAAGCTAGCTTCTATACAGTCGCGAAGGTTATAAGGTTGAGTTTCCAAGTCCATCTTGTTGGCTTCGATTTTAGAAAAGTCTAAAATATCGTTAATAACCTCCAGCAAGGCTTCCCCACTATTGCGGATAGTTTCCACAAAATCTTGCTGGTTTTCCTCCAACTCGGTATCCAGCAGCAAACCGGTCATGCCGATAACTCCATTCATCGGCGTGCGAATTTCGTGGCTCATGTTAGCTAAAAATTCCGACTTCAGCCGCGTGGCAGACTTTGCATCCTGAAGCGCTATATCCAGAGCTTCGTTTTTGCTTTCTAGTTCGGCAGCTACCCGGGCAGTTTCTTCTTGGGATTTTGCCAGTTCCCCGATATATCGCTCCAGTCGCCGCACTGCCGGTCGAAATACGAATAAACCTTCCGATAAAAGCAGTAGCAGGGCTATAACAAACAAAATTTCTTCGATCTTTCTGGCTCGGGCTACCTGCTCTTGGGACTCGCGATCGTATTGAAAGACAATATCGTTCATTTGCCTGAGGAAGGAGCCTTCGCGATCGAGTATTGTCTGTACTAAGGCAGAGATATCCTCATCCCCAGAACTACTATCCAATTCAACGAGCAGTTCTTCGCTGGCTTCGATTATCGGCTGATAGTCGGATTCCATCTCGGCAAACATTTTTGCTACTGTGGCACTGTTGTTATTAGCCGGCAGTCCCAGTTCTTCATCGCCATTTTGCAATCCTTCGTGGGATCTTTGGAATAATTGGACTACTTCCTCCAGTTCCTTTTTTCGTCTTGCGAGTTTGTCGGCATCGGTTTGAAATTGCAAGGCCAAGGCTGTTTTGCTTAGTTTCTGGCTTAACATTCGTTGCCTGCCTGCGATATTGATGACTCGGGAGCTAGTAAATTGGTATTTGAGCGATCGCGAGACTAAAATCTGCCCTATGATAAAGATGCCTGCAATTGCACCTAGTCCCGCAATGTAGAGTACCGTCAGCCAACTTGTTAGGGTTTGTTTCCTTTTATTTGATGACATTTTTTATAGAGATTATTTTGGTAATTAACAATTAACAATTAACAATTAACAATTAACAATTTCCCAATTGGGAAATTGTTAAATAGCGTTACCTTTGAACCAGAACTAATGTTTTTAACCGATACACAATTACTTTCCTATCAGCGCTGTCCGCGACAAACATTTTTAGAAGTTTATGGCGATCGCCATAAGCGAGACCCTAAAAGCGATTTTCTGCTAAAACTAATACAGGATAGTTTGGCGTTTGATTCTAGCTTTTTAGAAGACCAAATCTATCATAAACCAGACTATCCTCGCGGAGATTGGAATGCTGGGGCAGAAGCTACTTTAGCTTTAATGCAGCAAGGAGTCGCTACGATCTATCGCGGCATCATACAGATGTCCTACCTCTCCCCCCAGGGCGAGCCTCTTACCCTGATGGCCAGGCCCCGCTTGCTGAAAAAACAACCCAAACCCTCTGAGTTTGGAGATTGGTCTTACGTTCCGGCAGACCTGAAACTGGGCAAGCGGCCCAAGCTGGACTATCAACTGGTGGCTGCTTTTAACGCTCATATTTTAGCTTCCGTACAAGGAACCTGGCCCGATACGGCCTGGCTTATTTTCCGCAAAAAAGCTCCTTTTGCCGTTAATTTGGAACTGCGAGTGCCGGGGATGGAAGCTGTTCTATCTGAGTTAATAGAAATGTTGGCGAAGAAACAAGAACCAGAGGTTTTTATGTCTCGTCAAAAATGCAGTCTTTGTACTTGGTATAGTAGCTGCCATTCCCTTGCCTCTTCTCAACAACATCTTTCTCTCGTGCCGGGAGTAACCCCCAGTCGTTATTCTATATTAAAGACTCTTAACTTGACTGCTTTAGATTCTCTGGCCGAGGTCGAACCAGAAGTGTTGGCTGTTTACCCGCAATTTCCCGATGTCATAGCCGATAGAGTAGTTTTACAAGCTAAATCTAGTCTAGAAAATCGCCCTTTTCTCAGTTGGGAATTGACGAGGAAAAAATGGGAATTAGATAGTCATCCAGACCCAATACCTCTTTATTACGATCGATTACCTAAATTAATTTCTGCTCCCGTGGAACTGTATTTTGATATAGAAGCGCAGCCAGAAAATAATTTGGATTATTTACACGGTGTTTTAGTAGTAGATAATCGCAATAATACTAAAAGATTTGAGGTTATGTTGGCAGAAAATGCTACGGAGGAAGAAGCAATTTGGGAGCAATTATTGAAGTTATTTTGGCAATATCCTATCGCTCCTATTTATCATTTCTGCGAGTACGAAACTCAGACGATTAAACGTTTGGCCGGAGTTTATAAGACTCCCGCCTATAAGTGGAAACCTTTACTGAAAAGATGCGTGGACGTTCATAAGTTGATTAAGGAAACCGCGACTCTGCCAGTGGAGAGTTACGCTCTCAAACATATCGCTCGGTGGCTCGGTTTTGAGTGGCGGGATGAAAATGCTAATGGCGCTCAATCTGTTTGCTGGTACGATCGATGGTTAAAGACTGGCGATCGCTCTGTCTTAGAGGCGATCGTTCGTTACAATGAAGATGATTGTTATGCTACTTATTCTGTGAAAGAATGGCTCGAAAATTTTATAAGTCAAGCAGTTATTTAGCTGAAGGAAAAATAATAAATAATATGCCCTATCTTTGTTGTTTTAAAAAAATCACTAGATACTCTATCCTGGGATTAATAACAGCAATACTAATTAATATAGTAGCGATCGCTTCTACCTCCGGGCAACAGCAAGAATTTTTGGGTCAAGGCTTATTACGCACCGGTTTTACTTTCCAAAACACGGAAGTAGGCGGGCTATCCGGCATTACTTACGACCCGGAAAAACAAGTTTATTACGCCATCTCCGACGACCGCAGCAGCAAAGCACCAGCTAGATTTTACACCCTCAAAATTAACCTTTCTAAAAGTTCGTTTTCCGAAGAAAATATAACTTTTCTCGACGTTACTACCCTCTTAGATGAAAATGAGAAGCCTTTCCCAGAATTTAGTCTCGATCCCGAAGGAATAGCTTTGAGAGGAAATGCTTTATTTATTGCGTCAGAAGGAGACGTCAGCCGCCAAATTCCTCCCTTCATCAAAGAATTTTCTTTAGACGGTAAATATCTCCGCAGTTTCCCCATTCCCGAAAAAATTTTAGCCAAACCTAACGGCGGCATTAGAAATAATTTAGCCTTTGAAAGTTTGACCCTAACCCCCGATAAAAAATCTCTCTTCGCCGCCACGGAAAATGCTTTAATTCAAGATGGCGAAAAAGCAACTTTAACCACAGGCAGTCCTATTCGTATTTTGCGATACGATCTTAACGATTACCAACCTCAAGAAGAGTATCTTTATCTAAGCGAACCTATTGCCGCCGCCCCCACCAGCGAAGGAGGTTTGATGACAAATGGTTTAGTGGAACTCTTAGCATTAGGCGATCGCCACCTTCTGAGTTTAGAGCGGTCCTTTTCTCTCGGACCTGGTAATTTTATTAAATTGTTCGAGGTGTCTTTGGAAGGAGCAACGGATATTAAAGACATCGATAGTCTCAAAGAGGAGATGCCAGAGATTTCTCCCGTTCAAAAAACCCTCCTTCTGGACTTAAATAACTTGGGTTTCGCCTTAGATAATATCGAAGGCATGACTTTAGGCCCAATCCTTGATGGCAGGCCATCCCTCGTCCTGGTAGGCGATAATAATTTTAATTTCTTCCAAGTGACCCAATTCTTAGTTTTTCGGCTTTAGATTTTAGAAAATGCTTAGATTATAGAAAAAAACCATATCTACAATCTAAAAACAGACCCAGGTAGAAAATAATCCAAGGAATAAAAGCTATGTGGGATAAGGAATAGAGCCTGTTGGGACTTTTACGAAAATTCCCCAGAAAAAAACTTTTGCAAAACCCTTGACAAATCGAGAAAGAGCAGGCACAATGATACATGGCTTGAAAAACAAGGGACTGTAGTTCAACTGGTTAGAGCACCGCCCTGTCACGGCGGAAGTTGCGGGTTCGAATCCCGTCAGTCCCGTAAATTATAGAAGTTCGTAGCGATCGCTTTAGCGATTGAACGTTCGTAGTAATCGCTTTAGCGATTGAATGTTCGTAGTAATCGCTTTAGCGATTTAACGTTCGTAGTAATCGCTTTAGCGATTGAATGTTCGTAGTAATCGCTTTAGCGATTGAATGTTCGTAGTAATCGCTTTAGCGATTGAATGTTCGTAGTAATCGCTTTAGCGATTGAATGTTCG
>JAXHVR010000149.1:0-2657 GCA_034189005.1 Cyanobacteriota bacterium
TCGATCGCTAATACTGCCTTTAAATAGCACGCTCGGTTAATTTTGTCAAGACCTGATTAGATCGCTCCACAAAGTCCTTCATCCCCTCGGCATCAAACCCCTTCTGGGCCATCAAAGCCAAATCGTAAACGTGATGGCAAACTATTTTCGCCAACTCGGCCGAAGGCGACTCGCCCCCACCTTGAATGATGCCCCCTTGACCCAAACTGGTCAAATTCTGAATCAAAGGATGGGCCGTATTCACCAACAAAACGTGTTCCTCGGGAAACTCCATCTTCTCCTGCTGCAACAAAGCAGTCATATCCCGCATCCGCCGCAGGGCCTCGGGCAGCAACACCATCGCTGGCGGCGTCCCCACTGGGTCGTCGGACTTCAAGGCCTGAGTCTTAATATTCAGCTTAGGTTTGTTCAGGGCCTTCTCGAACATCTCCTTAATCTGTTCGCTGCGAGTTTTCTGAGTATTAGGATCGACTATTTCCGCATCCTTTTCCTTATCTATTAACTGGTCGTCTATTTCCGAGTCAACTCGCGAGAATTTAACATCGCTATATTCCCTTTCCAGGAAACTAATAAAGTGGGTGTCGATGAAGGAGTCCATAAACAAAACTTCCAAACCCTGACTCTTATGCAACTCCACATAAGTTGCTTGAGAAACCGGTTCCGTACAATAAAAAACCCGATTTTCGTGGCGTTCTTTATTGCGTTCCAAATACTCCTTCAAAGTAGTGTAAGAATACCCCTTAGCATCGACGTAACTTTTACCGTCGCTTTCCGATTTTACCTCTTGCCAAACATCTCCCGCCTCGGTCTGTACTTCCACCGCCGGAGTAGCTTCTGGTTCGCCTTCTGCTTTTTCGTTCAATGTGGCAGTGGTACGGAAAATAATGATGTCTTCAACTTGTTTTTTAAACTTATCGTCGTTGAGGGCACCGAACTTAACAAAAGTACCGACATCCTGCCAAGAACTGGTATAATCTTTAGGATTGTCGCGGTAAAGTTCTTTGAGGCGATCGCCCACTTTCTTCGCAATATAATCCGCTATTCTCCTGACAGTTCGGTTGCTGAGTAAAGAACTGCGAGAAACGTTCAAAGGAATATCCGTACTGTCTATTACCCCCCGCAAAGGCATCAAGAATTTAGGAATTACCTCCTCGCAATGGTCGCTAACAAAAACCTGGTTGCAAAAGAGCTTAATATTGCCTTGGGTAACATCAACATCCGGCTTTAATTTGGGAAAGTAAAGAATGCCGTTAACGATGAAGGGATAATCAGTATTTAGATGCACCCACAATAAAGGTTCTTCTTGGAAAGGATAGAGATAGCGGTAAAGTTCCAGATAATCTTCGTCTTTTAAATTACTAGCAGACTCCCGCCAAATAGCCTTATGCTTGTTAACTTCTTCCCCTTCCAATTTAATCGGAACTGGCATGAAGTCGCAATAGGTTTTAATCAACTGGCGGATGCGAGTTGATTCTAAATATTCTTCCTCGTCATCTAAAAGAGTTAGAGTAATAGTAGTTCCCCGTTCCGTACGAGAGGATTCTTCTAATTCAAACTCTGGGGAACCATCGCAAGACCAATGAACTGCTGTTGCGCCTTCTTGATAGGAAAGGGTATCGATTTCTACCTTTTTCGCTACCATGAAAGAAGAGTAGAAACCTAAACCAAAATGACCGATAATGCCGCCATCTTTATCGCTGCCTTCATATTTTTTGATAAATTCTTCGGCGCTGGAAAAGGCTACTTGGTTGATATATTTTTTCACTTCATCGACGGTCATGCCGATACCGTTATCGGAAACGGAAATAGTTTTTCCCTCTTTGTCGATCTTAACTTCTATTTCCGGGTTGCTAATATCCCCGTTATATTCTCCAGTGCGAGAGACCATTTTAAGTTTAGAAATGGCATCTACGGCATTAGATACCAACTCCCGCAGGAAGATTTCGTGGTCGGTGTAGAGAGACTTCTTAATAATGGGGAAGATATTCTCTGTATGGATGCTGATGGTGCCTTTTTCGAGTACAGTCATAGTTTAATTTTCTAGGTAAATTAATTCAAAATTGGCAATTAGGAATTAGCAATTGGGAATTGATTATTAACTGCCAATTGCCATAGTCCGTTAATTTTTAATTTTGGGCGATCGCCTCTTATTTTAACACGGGGATTACCCCAAAAACTTGATTCGGATTTCACTACCTAATATCAACTAACAACTAACAACTAACAACTAACAAAAAATATCAATTAATTGGTTCCGTATTGCCTCCCGATACCCAGCCCACGCGATCGCCCCCGTCATTTACCCGAACCCTTTGCCATCTTTTATCTGCCGTTTCTTCTAAAACTATCACTTCTTCATTATAAGAAATACCCCCAATACGAACGGCATCTCGGGTGGGAGTATCCCGTAAAATCAAACCAATTGGCTCTACAACCAACGCTCTATAAGCCCCTGGTTCCAATCCATTATTAGAATTAGAAGCAGAAGACTGTACCTGAGCGACATTTTCAACCGTTGGTTGTTCGTTAGGAAAAACCGGTTTCTCGGGAAGGGTGCTTAATTTAGCGGCAAAATATAAAACCGCTGCCACGCTTGCTCCAGCTAGCAGGAGAACCGCTAAAATAACGCCGACTAAAAATTTGAAAAATCCATAAAA
>JAXHVR010000149.1:2757-5020 GCA_034189005.1 Cyanobacteriota bacterium
GCCCACTCTTGCAGAAAATTAATTTGCTCTTTAGCAGTTCTAGCCAGAGGAATAATTTGACTGGCTGCTTCCAAAACATCATCCAGCGTAAAGTCTCGATTCTGACTGAAACCGATGTGCATTGCTTCGATTAGAGTTTGTTCTATTTCAGCCCCAGAAAAATCTGGAGTTTCATAAGCCAAACGTTCCAAATCGTAATTTTTAATATTCTGGGGCCGCAGTCGAGATAAATGCACCTCAAAAATTGCTTTTCGTTCGTCTTGGTTCGGCAACCCAACAAAAAAGATTTCATCAAAGCGGCCTTTGCGCAGGATTTCTGGAGGTAAAGATTGGATGTTATTGGCCGTAGCTACCACAAAGACGGGGGAAGTTTTTTCTGCCAACCAAGTAATAAAAGTCCCAAAGACGCGACTGGTAGTACCGCCATCTCCTTTACTATCGAATCCCGCAAAAGCTTTATCTATTTCATCGATCCATAAGACGCAGGGGGCTAAAGCTTCTGCTAGAGAGATCGTCTGGCGGGTTCGAGATTCCGACTCCCCCACCAAGCCGGCAAACAAGCGGCCGACATCGAGGCGCAATAAAGGTAGATGCCAGTGGTGGGCGATCGCTTTAGCGGTGAGAGATTTACCGGTACCCTGGATCCCGACTAACAGCAAACCCCTGGGATGGGGCAAACCATATTCTCTCGCCCGTTGGGAAAATGCGCCCCCGCGCCGCAATAACCAATCTTTAAGATTGTCCAAACCGCCGATGTCGGAGATATTTTCCCGGGCGGGGTAGAAATCTAAAATTTGGGTTTGGCGGATAGTTTGGCGCTTTTCTTCGAGGATTAAATCCACATCGTCTGGTTGTAGTTCGCCGTGGGTGGCGATCGCCTTAGCTAATACTCTCCTAATCCTTTCTATAGAGAGTCCCCTTGCGGCCCGGACCACATCATCGAGGAGAGATTTTGGGACCGATTGGCCCATGGCTACGAAGAGGCGTTCCACTTCTGTTTTTATCTGTTCGCCGTCGGGCAGGGGAAATTCTAAGACAGTTAAAATTTCGCTGAGGTCTTCTGGGATAGTTATTTGGGGAGCGATAATAACTATATTTTTAGGTTGAGATTTGAGCGATCTTGCCAAATTTCTTAGTTTGCGAGAAATAGAGACATCTTCTAGGAAGCGATGGAAGTCTCGCAGAATGAGGATTGCCGGGGCCGATTCCGGTAATTTGTCTGTCAGTTCTAATGCTTGGAGGGGGTTGCGCTTTCCCAGGCCCGCATAATTGGGATTGTCTTGGTATCCTTCTACGAAGTCCCAGATGTAAACTGCCCTATTTCCTCGTTCTTTGGCCGCCTCCGCGATCGCTATTTCCACCCTTTCTTCTTCTCTGGTGGGAATATATATTATGGGATAACGGGCTCTTAATAAGAGTTCAAACTCTTCTTTAAAGCTCCTTGGCATCGTTACTACCTACAGTTTTTTTATTTTTTAATTTATTGAAGCTGTTTTTTGATTGATTCTAGTGCTGCCCAACGTTTATCTATTAGTCCAGTTTCAGCAGTTGCCGCTTGTTTTATCCCTTCGCAGTCGCGATCGCATAATTGCCGGGGAGGAATTGCCAGACAAAGTTGTTGATATATCCAATCTTTGCCGTTAAAATAGCCATTTCTAGGCATTTTTTCTACTAAATCTTCCAGATCGCCTTCCACATCTAAAGATACAAATTCCTCAGCTTTTGGCCTTTCTTCTAACCATATTAGTTCAGAAGTATCGACTACCAAGCGATGGTTGTATTGCTTCAAACAGCGATCGCAAGTTAAGGTTAGGATTGTTTCGGCTTTACCCCCCACTTCCAGATAATTTCCTTTATGAGTAACCCGCAAACTTCCTTTTATAGGCATTAGAGTTTCTAAGTCGGAAATAAATTCTTCAAACTCTATGGACTCTGTTGCCTTGGGTTTTTGAGCGATACTCGGAATATAAATTTCTTCCATAATCGTCTCCTCTTAACAATTAACAATTAATAATTAATAATTAATAATTAACGTTTTTTTATTTTTCAAAAACAAGAAGATTGTTTGTAGTAATCGCTTTAGCGATTTTCCACAACTTTTATAAAAATCGCTAAAGCGATTACTACGAAAACTAAAGTCATTTTAGCGATTTTCCACAACTTTTATAAAAATCGCTAAAGCGATTACTACGAAAACTAAAGTCATTTTAGCGATTTTCCACAACTTTTATAAAAATCGCTAAAGCGATTACTACGAAAACTA
>JAXHVR010000149.1:5120-8772 GCA_034189005.1 Cyanobacteriota bacterium
TTTAGCGATTTTCCACAACTTTTATAAAAATCGCTAAAGCGATTACTACGAAAACTAAAGTCATTTTAGCGATTTTCCACAACTTTTATAAAAATCGCTAAAGCGATTACTACGAAAACTAAAGTCATTTTAGCGATTTTCCACAACTTTTATAAAAATCGCTAAAGCGATTACTACGAACGCTATCGTCCCTTAATCTTTTATCTTTACAACCAAACGGCGGTCTGGTTCTTGTCCGCGACTGTAAGTTTCGAGGTCTTCATGTTCCTTCAAGATAGTATGAACTTGACGACGCTCTGCAGAAGAAAGAGAAGGAATTTCGTACTCCAATTTTGTTAAGCGGACTTGATTTGCTGCATAATCTGCCATTAATTGCAATTCTTGAATGCGGCGGTTACGGTAGTCGTTAATTTCTATCGTGTAGGATGCTTGTTCTTCTAATTCTTGTTCTTTTTCTTTGCTAATATTCAGAATTGTATTAGCCAGATATTGAATTGCATCGATTACCAAACCATCCTTTCCGATCAGAATAGAAATCTGTTCCGCTGTGAGGTTAGATTCATCAATTGTCAACCAATAACTATCTTCTTCTTGCTTAGGAGTTACGGTTGCTGGGATTTCTCCTAGCTTTAGTAACTCCTCCAGCCATTCCTTTGCTATTTCTATTTGAGTTTTGCTCATCGCGCTTTATCAAGCCTTCTTTTTTGAACGACCCCGTTCGAAGGGTAGTGATTCTCGTCCCTTAGCTTTATCAGCTTTGGCCTCTTCCTCATCAACTATTTTCTGAATGTTTTCAGGCAGGGGTTCTTTTGAGAGAATATATGCCTGAATTGTCTGAAAAATATTAGCAACGAGCATATATAATAAAACGCCCGCTGGTAGTGGAGTAAAGAGAAATATTCCCGAAAATAGAAAGGGGGTAATTTTGTTAATGGAATCTTGATTGGGATTAGAGTTAGTTCCCTGTCCTTTTCCTGAGATAGTTTGGCTCGCATAAATACTGACACCAAAACCAATTACCATGATTAAAATATCCCAGCGAACGCTGCCATCTTCGTCAAAGGCCCCCACGCGACCCAAGGCTTCTATAAATAGAAATCCTTTCTCCGCTGCTATGCCTGTTATTGTTCCTTCTACGGTGGCACTTCCTGGTTCTAACCCTACAATATTACCCTCTTCATCTATTGCTACTTTGTCTTCCCCTTTAGTAATCTTCCAAGTCTGTTCGATATTGTTTTGGGAATATTCTTCTAACAGACTGTCAAATGGCGTGCCTCGTACGCTTTCAAACTCAATTTTTTGCTTTTCTCCCACTCCCAAATTATTACCGCCTGGCATTGTAGCCACTACCGGGAAATGTACCCCGTCGTTAACGTAAATATTTTTCGGGGAGGTTGTAAAAGCTTTGGGATCTATCCTTTCTATTTTTTCTTGGGGCAATACTTCTACGTTGACGCTGTAGTTTATATTGGCAAAAGGCGACCCCCTTAAGGTTGCAAATAGAGCGAATAGTATTGGCATCTGTAGTAGCAAGGGCAAACAGCCTGCCAATGGGTTAAACTCTTTCATCAAGTTACCCATTTCTTCTTGCTTTTTAACCGGGTCGTCCTTATAGAGTTTTTCTATTTCTGCTTGTCGCTTTTTCATCAAGGGTTGGGTTACCTTCATGCGACGCATATTACGAATCGATCCCGCATTTAAGGGGTAAAGACCCAGACGAATTACTAAAGTTAAAGCTACGATGGCTAGTCCGTAGCTTGGCACGATCCCGTAGAAAAAATCTAGGATCGGCAACATTATGTTATTTGAGAGAAACCCGATACCAAAATCCATTATTTCTTAGTTTATTTTTGGGCTGCTAATGTTTTTTTCTAGTTTTTTTTAGGACTCGCTTTTTTGGCAATTAACAATTAACAATTAACAATTAACAATTAATTATTAATTATTGATAATTAATTAAGCTTGCCCAATTTATTGCAGATTACCTTCGTTACTGGTTAGGGGCGGAAATAAATTTTGGTTTGATTTCTGCCTACCTAACTACTTGTTGCCAGTCCCACCATGACACCGAATTCCACTGTCTTTTTACTGTTAATAGCTTTACTGCTGCTTAACAGCTTCGAGCCTAGTCGGGTCTTTTTTTTCAAGCTTTAGTTTCTGCTTGTTTAGCTTTGGCAGCCATTTTCTCATTGATATATTCTTCTATTTCCCGGAAACGAGGTAGAGCCCTCAATTCCAAACGATTCCCATTTCTCAGAGTTAGAACCAAATCTCCCCAAGCGCCGAAACCACGGGGCACTTTGGCTACTTTTACTATTTCTGAGTAAATTATGTCGGTGCGATCGTTTCCCATCCAACCGCCTATTACTGATACTCGGCGATTGGTGATTCGGTATCGCAGCCACAAGGCCCTTACTATGGCCCCTACTGTTAGAGGAATGCCAATAATTGTCAGGCCTATTAGTAAGTTAAGGATTAAATCTCCTATATGGGGGCCGCCTTCATAAATTGGTTCTTCTTTAATGCCCATCCAAAACCTCTGCTTTTGCCAACAACTGTTCTAATTGTTGCAGAATTTGGTGATAATTGCACCGTGGGGCTGTTTTTTTGACGACGATCGCCAAATCCCAACCAGGCTTTATTTTTGGCAACAGAACCTTCATGGCAGCGCGAATCTGGCGCTTGAGCCGATTTCGCACTACCGCGTGCTTGCTCACTTTTTTCCCGATAGAAATCCCTACCCGAGTTGGCGAGGCCGTTTTTGCGCCCTCTGCTTCATCTATTTCGGAATTTTTTTTTGGGTTAGGCAAAGCTCTTAACACCAGGTCGGGCCCTTTCTGCCTACATCCTTTTTGATATACTTTGCTGAAGTCTTTATTTCGCCGCAGTCGGTTGGCTTTGGGCAACATGGCGATTTAGTTTTTTTTTGGCCTTCGATACTTTTTAAAAAGTTAGACTGCTAGACGAATCCTTCCTTTCTTTCTACGGGCTTTAATTACCGCACGACCGTTTTTGGTTCGCATTCTGGTCCTAAAACCAGATACTCTCTTTCTTTTTCTACTGGTTCCGCCCAATGTTCGCTTGGTCATTTCAACTCCTTCTTATTTAGTGCGTTTCTAAAATTGATAAAGTCACAATCTGCAATTCTATCACAACCGCGACTGGCGATCGCTCCCATCCCAATTTTTACGAAAAGATAACGGCTCGCACCACTGGACTAGCTGCCGACTATGCAGCAATTAGCAATTAGCCTCAACTAAAGGCCTTTCTATTCAATGCTCAAAACCCAGGTCCCAATGTAACGCATTAAGGGGACATCGCCGGGGGTGCGAATATTGGCATTGAAATAGTACATCCCACCAAAGCGGGGATTTTTGACGTTATGGAGAACGACTTCTATCTTATTGCCCGCTGGAATAGGTTGTGCTGGGTAAATTTCTAGGAAATGATTTTCCTGGTCCCAGACCACTTCATCTAGGGGGACAGATTCATTTTTAATCCGAATCTCTACTTTATCTGGGTCAAATGTCCCTCTGTAATAGTCTGGATAAACAATTGAGACTTGGGCCACTGCTAAATTGAGTTTGCTTGCTGGTATCCGCAGGCGATAGCGGTCCCACATTCCGGCGCTACCGGAGTCCAAACGATAGTT
>JAXHVR010000149.1:8872-12036 GCA_034189005.1 Cyanobacteriota bacterium
TATTTAAAAAGAAGATCGAAGAAGGCCATCTGGTGGGCATAGCCTCAAACCATAAGACAAGTTAAAGATATCCAGGAGTTTAGCCGATCGCCATGATAATTGTAGCTCAAAGCTAAATGGCGACCGGCCGAAATAGGCCGCGATGTCCTTAAGTTAATTACGGGCCTAGCGGCCAAAACAACGCAGTCAAACTAAGGAGAGTTGGACAACAGAATATGAAAATAGCGATCGCCAAAGAAAGCCATGTCAACGAACGGCGCGTGGCCTTAATTCCCGACGTGGTAGCTAAATTAGTCAAGCAAGGCCTCGAAATCGAAGTAGAGGCAGGAGCAGGAGAAAGGGCCTTCTATTCAGATAAGGCCTACGAAGAGGCAGGAGCTAAGATAGTGGCCGATACAGGCGCTCTCTGGAGAGAAGCAGATGTGCTGCTAAAAGTAGGAGCCCTGCAAGATTGGGAAATAGAACAACTGCGAGAGGGTTCGATCCTCATCGGATTTCTCAATCCCCTGGGCAATCCGGCCATAGTCGGGCGCTTGGCCGAAAAGAAAGTGACGGCCTTCAGCATGGAGACGATCCCAAGAACCAGCCGAGCCCAAGTAATGGACGCTTTATCTTCCCAAGCAAATATCGGCGGCTATAAAGCGGCCCTAATCGCTGCCACGGCCATGCCAAAATTCTTTCCCATGTTAACCACGGCGGCGGGTACGATCCGACCCGCTAAAGTTTTAGTCATGGGTGCGGGGGTTGCCGGTTTGCAGGCGATCGCCACTTGCCGCCGTCTGGGTGCCGTCGTGGAAGCGTTCGATATTCGCCCGGAAGTTAAGGAACAAGTCGAAAGCTTGGGCGCGAAGTTCGTGGATGTAACTCTCAAAGAAGATACCGTAGCTGAGGGCGGCTATGCGAAAGAAATATCTGAGGAATCAAAACAGCGCACCCGGGAAGTCCTATCCGATCGCGTCGCGGCATCGGATGTTGTAATTACCACCGCCCAAGTTCCGGGTAAAAAAGCTCCCGTCTTAGTTACCAAAGCAATGCTAGACGGGATGAAGCCTGGTTCTTTAGTGGTTGACTTGGCCGCAGAGCAAGGCGGTAATTGCGAGGGTACCGAAGCTGGCAAAGACATCGTATATAATGGCGTGACGATTATCGGTCCGGTGAATTTACCTTCGACTATGCCGATACACGCTAGCGAATTGTATGCTAAAAATATCTCGGCTTTGCTCAAGCTGATGATTAATAAAGAAAACCAGCTAGAACTTAATTTTGAAGATGAAATCGTTGCTGGTGCTTGCGTTGCCTCTATGGGTGAAATTCGCAACCAACGAGTTCGAGATGCTTTAGCTGTTGCTGGTTAATAGGAACAACGAACTAGACAAGGAATATTGATATGACTGCTGAAACTTTAATTGCTGCTTTATTCGTCTTCGTTCTGGCATCTTTTGCTGGATTTGAAGTCATCAATAAAGTGCCGCCTACCCTGCATACTCCTTTGATGTCGGGGGCTAATGCTATTTCTGGCATTGCAGTTTTGGGGGCGCTGATCGTTGCTGGCGATAAAGATTGGAATGTAACTGTAATCTTAGGTTTGATTGCTGTGGTGTTAGCCACTATTAATGTGGTCGGTGGCTTTTTGGTCACGGATCGGATGCTGCAAATGTTTAAGAAGAAGGAGGCAAAGGCATGAGCGATTTTCTGCCAACAGGTATTCAGTTGAGCTACATTGTAGCGGTTTCGTTTTTCTTCTTCGGACTGAAGAAGTTGGGTTCCCCCGCTACTGCCCGCGAAGGTAATTTGTGGGCTTCTATCGGGATGTTTATCGCGATCGTGGCAACTTTGCTAGAACGTCAGGTTCTTAACTACCAGATGATTTTTGTTGCTATTGCGATCGGGTCGGTTATAGGAGCGATCGCTGCCTATAAGGTTGAGATGACTGCCATGCCCCAGATGGTTGGTTTGTTCAACGGTTTGGGCGGTGCCGCTTCTGCGATGGTTGCCGTCGGAGAATTCTGGCGCTATTTGGCAGCGGCCGACTCCCCTCCCCTGCCTACTACTATTACTGCGGTACTGGGAGTGTTAATTGGTGGAGTAACTTTCACCGGTTCGATGGTTGCCTTTGCTAAGTTGCAAGGAATTATGAGCGGTTCGCCGATCTTGTTCCCACTCCAGCAAATAGTTAATGCTTTGCTGTTGGGCGGTTTTTTGGTCGGAAGCGTTTATCTGTGCTTCCAGCCCTTTAACGTGCCTGTATTCTTAGGATTGGTTGGTATTTCCCTAGTATTGGGCGTGTTATTTGTCATCCCTATCGGCGGCGGCGATATGCCAGTAGTGATTTCGCTGTTGAACTCTTTGTCTGGTTTGGCTGCGAGTGCTGCTGGTTTTGTGGTGATGAACAATCTGTTGATTATCGCCGGTGCTTTGGTGGGGGCTTCGGGTATTATCCTGACTATCATCATGTGTAAGGCGATGAATCGTTCTTTGACTAACGTGCTTTTTGCCGGTTTTGGTTCTGGCGACAGCGGCACTGCTGCTGCCGGTGACGGCGGTAAGGTGGATAAGAACGTGCGCAGCATCGATCCCGAGGAGGGGGCGATGATGTTGGGTTATGCCCGTTCCGTGGTTATCGTTCCCGGTTATGGCATGGCGGTGGCCCAGGCGCAGCACTCGGTTAAGGAGTTAGTAGATCAGTTGGAAGGTCTGGGTGTTGAGGTTAAGTATGCTATTCACCCGGTGGCGGGACGGATGCCCGGCCACATGAATGTTTTGTTGGCTGAAGCTAACGTCCCTTATCCCCAGTTGTACGATATGGATGATGTGAACCCGACTTTTAATCAGACGGATGTGGCTTTGGTTATCGGGGCTAATGATGTGGTTAATCCTGCCGCGCGAGAGGATCGTAATAGTCCTATTTATGGAATGCCTATTCTGGAAGTAGATAAGGCCAAGCATACCATCGTGATTAAGCGGAGTCTCAGCACTGGTTTTGCTGGTGTTGATAATGGCTTGTTTTATCAGGATAAGACGATGATGCTTTTTGGCAGCGCTAAGGATATGGTGGCTCAGTTGGTTTCTCAGGTGAAGCAACTGTAGCGATTCTTTTTCTGGTTCTGTTAAATAGATGCTTGTTAGCCGGGGAAGATTTTCCCCGGCTAATTTTTTTGGGAGCG
>JAXHVR010000015.1:0-85291 GCA_034189005.1 Cyanobacteriota bacterium
GGGACTTTTTTTTGTCAAGAGATTGGTCCAAATTTCCGGGTAAATGTATTCTTGAATACACTAAAAAGTCCTTTCATCTTCGTGTCAGCTCAGATTTGGCAAAAAAGTTGCACATCGCGTGTAAATATTTTTGCCTACCTACTTAATAACATACCGACTGTTGGGTTCCGCTACGCTCCACCCAACCTACGAGACTGGTACTTCATTTTTTTGCTAGTCCCTAACAAAAGTCGTTTTTGTCCGCAGTCCGGGGGGTCGATAACAGCCAACTCACGGATATTTCCTTAAATCGCTGCCACCCGCGATATAATCAGTTAAAATTTTTTCAACTACAAATTCAGGGCATAAGTAGTAATAAAAATTATACCAAAGGGAAGATGAAAGTAGAAAAAAAATTAGAGGTATTGCCAAGCAAGGAGGCTCTAATAGAGCGATCGCTAGGTTTGTGCTTGTCCAAAATGCAAGAGGCGATCGCCTCACGAGGCAGATGCACTATTGCCTTGTCCGGTGGCAGTACGCCGAAACCTTTATACTCCGCTCTAGCTGCGGAAGATTTGCCCTGGGATAAAATCTATATCTTTTGGGGGGACGAACGCTATGTCCCAGTGGACAGTCCCGAAAGCAATCAAAAAATGGCCAGAGACTTGTGGCTGAATAAAGTGGACATTCCCGAAGCTAATATTTATCCCATGCCTACTACTGGGGGAGACCCCGCAGCCGATGCTGCGAAACACGAGGCAGAGTTGCAAGAGTTTTTTCAAGTGTCGCCAGGAGAGTTTCCCAGTTTCGATCTAATTCTGTTGGGAATGGGGGATGATGGCCATACTGCCTCCTTATTTCCTCATACAGATGCTTTGAAGGTGAGCGATCGCCTCATTACAGTAGGGGCAAAAGAAGACCAACCTCGGATAACCTTCACGATACCTCTAATAAATAACGCTCGCTGCGTGGTTTTTGTCGTAGCAGGAGCTTCCAAACAACCGGCTTTAGATCGTATTTTTGCCGAAGAGGCCGATGGGGCGAAATACCCATCTCGACAGATCCAACCAACAGGAGAACTCTGGTGGTTGCTGACTGGAGTAAGCGTTTAAGGACGAACCAAGGTGAAAATCTCCAAATAATACAGGCTCTTGTTGCCTGCCGGTTCGCTGCAGGCAACCGACGGTTCGATTCTTTATTTGGAGAACCCTTAAATTTATTCTGCGAAAAAATACTTAATTTATTCTTGGTTTCCTCCAGCGAGAGCAGCGGCGAAGTCTATTGTCGTTTAAGTAATTCGCTTTTCTAAGTGATGGTAAAATAAACTAATCCAATGTAAAGCGGTTTTAGATTTATTCGGCTTTGATGTAAAAAATTACTCTGGCCAAAAGTTACGGAGAACGAGGAGATACTAAATGATTGTCTGTCCCAATTGCAATCACGAAAATCCTGATGGAGCAACTCAGTGCGAAGCTTGCTTAACTCCTTTACCTGCTACCACGAGTTGTTTTAACTGTGGTACTACCGTTCAGGCAGATGCAGCTTTTTGCGGTCAGTGCGGTGTAGATTTGAGGCAGAAAGGCGAGGAGGAGCAAAGTAAAACGCCAGAGCAACCAGATGCTTCTGTATTAGCTACGGTGGTATCTGGCCCTATTGGCCAAGATGTGGGAGAAACTCCTGCTGCTCCTGTGGAAGAAACAGTGGTATCGTCGGGAGTAATACCAGATTTAGCTCCGGTCGAGCCTTTGGTGGAATCGGAGCCTATTAGTGGGGCCTCCGTTTCTTCGGAGATGGAGAAGATGAAAGAGATGGAGGAGATGGAGGAGATGGAGGAAGAAAAATCTACTCCGCCTAGCTCTGCCGCTCCAGTTATAGAGCCATCTAAGGAAGAAGCAGAATCGTCAGAAGCACCTAGCTCTGCGGCACCTGTGCCAAATAAATCGGTTCGCCCAGCCAGCACTCAGCTACAACTGCAGTCGGCGTTATTACTGCATGTACGCACTAATACTAAGGTAGAATTGCCGACTAATTTATCGGTCATTCATGTGGGGAAACCTAACGAGCGGATACCTCCAGATATTGATGTGTCGGGGTTTCCAGATGCGGAGGTGGTTTCTCGGGTTCATGCAGATATCAGAATAGAAGGGGATAGCTATTATATTGAAGATATAGGGAGTTCTAACGGAACTTATATCAATAACAATCCTCTTCTCAAGGGAAACCGACATAAGTTACGAGAAGGCGATCGCATTTCTTTCGGCAAAGGAGATTTAGTTTCTTTTCTGTTTAAAGTTTCATCGCTGAACTAATTCTAGCTCTCTAGTAGAGCTTGTTTTTTTAGTAAAAGCAATATGGATCTTTGAAAGTAAAAAAAACTATCTTTTCTTTCTTGTCGATAAAGATGCTGAAAGCTTTTAATTGACAGTTGAAAATGTAAATTTGCACTAAAGAACTGCCAATGTGATTAAGCTAACATTGCAACATCCATTACAGCCAACACCCCTGAGAACTTGGACTTTTGAAGAAGAATTAACGATCGCTATTGGACGCTCTACTGATAACGATGTAGTTGTTTATAGCTCGGTAATTTCCCGCTATCACGTCCAGTTGAAATGCACCAATGGCAATTGGGAAATTATTAACTTGGGCAAGAACGGGACATACTTAAATGGTAGGGCGATCGCTAATGCTCCCGTGGTAGATGGAATGGAGATAGATCTAGGTGGAAGCGGTCTGAAAATAGTAATTAATATAGACAGCGAACAGCCCCAAATTAAGTATGGAAAAAATAGAGTCAGGTCTTGGGAGGGTAAGAAAGACAGCCGAGAAAAGGAAAATGAGGAAAACAAGGACTCTGATAAAGAAGAAAAAACCGAGAATATGACTATGAGACAGGAGTAAATGGGGATGCATCTCGATTTGGAAAGAAATTAAAACTGTCCTACGGGCTTTTAGTGTTTTGAAAAAGTTGAGATGCATCGGCCTAATAAGTAGCTTTGCATGGTGTTAGTTGGCTAAAACAGTCTGTTTGCACTCGCGCTCCGCGCTCCCAAGCATCGGTATCAATCTCAATTATTGAAAATAGGAGTTTATCTATGAATAAGATTCCAGAAATTATCAAACAAAGTCAATTGCGACGACGGCTTGTCTTGGATAAAAAAACGGTAGAAACTCAGGGTCGGATCGAAAAAGTGTGGTTAAACGAGGGAGCAAATCGGATAATCGGCGTTACTTGTAAGTTGGGCTTTTTTAAGAAACAGAAAAGGTATTTGACTTGGGAAGAAATTGACACCATAGGTGCTGATGCTATTCTAGCAAATATCAGTCCCGATGGCTCACAGGTAGAAGGGGGAGAACCCGAACAGGAACCGGAACAAGAACCCGAACAAGAAGCCGAACAAGAACCCGAACGGGAACGGGAAGAGGGCCTATTGGCGATCGGAAGCGAAGTCTGGACGGATGCGGGTAATAAAGCAGGGTTATTAGTAGATTATCTCTTTAATACCCAAACTGGTGCGGTAGTCAATTTTTTATATAGATCGAACGGCTGGCGCGGCATAGTTGATGGTTTGTATTTGCTGTCTCAGGAGGCAGTCTCCAGCGTTGGCAGCAATCGAGTAATTGTTGTAGATGCGTCAGTGCAAACCCCAGAACTCTATACTCCGGGGCTGGGTCTGAAGATAAGTCAGGCGACGGCTTATTTAGAGGAAGATTTGCAGAAGACGAAAGAACATATTAAGACGGTGCAGCGCGACAGTCAAGGGTGGGCGGGGGAGTTTCATGGTAAGGCTCAACAAGTAAAGGAGCAAGCGGGGCAAAAAGCGGGAGAAATTAAGGAAAAAGCCAAAACTTTGGCTACAGAAGCGGGGCAAAAAGCAGGAGAAATTAAGGAAAAGGTTCGAGAACAACATCAGGAGTATAAACAGCAACAGCGTTCTAAGTCCGATCTAAGTAATGATGATACGGCAGAAACATCCGATGAGTTCCAAAATCAAATTACGGAAGTAACACAAAAAGCTAAGGAAATGATTGGCACAATAGCACCTCGCCAGGATGCAGCAGCAGGGGTGGCTGAGAATGAAGAGGAGAGTAAAGCCGAGGAGAGTAAAGCCGAGGAGAGTAAAGCCGAGGAAAGTAAAGCCGAGGAGGTTAAAGCCGAGGAGAGTAAAGCCGAGGAGGGTAAAACTCAGGAGGGTAAAGCCGATGGAAGCGATCGAGATAACTTAAGCGAAGAACCATAATACAAACTCAACTGTAGATCGCGGGGAAAAAATAACCCGCGCGCTCGATAAAGTGTGAGATAATCGAAAGGTTATATTTTTGGCGATCGCCAGACTAAATTATGGGAAAAAAATGGCTAATTTATTTTGAATTAGATTGTTTCTCGCGCGCAGTACAACTATAAGATGTGAAATATCCGTGATTACTTTAACTTTGATGCATCCAACCCAGTCAGTGTCGGTTCAAAGCTGGACTTTTGAATCGGAAGCAGTTATTCGTATTGGCAGAGCCAACGATAACGATATTGTGATTTATAGCGCTGTAGTTTCCCGCCATCATGTGGAACTGTGGAAAGACCCTTCTGGTTGGGAAATTATTAATTTTGGCGCTAATGGCACTTATGTGAATGACGAACCAATAGTACAAGTGGCGGTGAAGGATGGGATGATTCTTCGTCTGGGAAATTCGGGACCGAAGTTACAAGTGACGATCGCCGCTGATGATGGGAAGGTGGACGAGAAAACTCCAGACAGCAAGCGATCGCTTGCTGCCAAAATAGATGCTATGCCAGATGAGGACACTCTGATTACCCGCAGCAGTAAATGGCTCTCTCAGGAAAACAGCGATCGCTCCCAAGAAGATGTAACTATGTTCGATTTCGAGCAATAAACACGGGTTGGGCAGTCGATGGGAATGGGAGCACGTCACCTTTGAGGCGAACCAAGAACTTATCGCTTTTAGGCAACAGGCAAAGAGTGCTACAGGCAACAGGGTAGCAGAGTTTTAAAGTATTTTTGCAAAGATGACGTGCTCCCATGGGAATTTTTAATGGGGAAAATGTTAATTGTTAATCGATCTAAAAGCGTCCCTCCATCGGTTCCCAATTGCCGACGGGAATAAAACTCCCCCAGTAGTAAGGATAGTCGTATTTCCCTAACATCTCTAATTGAATATCCCGCATGGCCTCGGAACGTCCCATGCCGTCTTTCAACCGTTGATAATATCCTACCATCATCTCCTGGGTGTGGAAGTCGCTGACTTTCCACAAACTCATCAATTGACTCCCGGCGCCTGCGATGGTAAAGGCCCGCCGCAAACCGTAAACACCGTCGCCGTTAGCAACATCTCCCAAACCGGTCTCGCAGGCGGAGAGTACCACTAACTCTGTACCGCGCAAATTCAAGGCCGATACTTCTAAGGCGGTAAGTACGCCGTCGAGGTTGGAGGCGGAGTCGCGAGAGTTGAAACCCGCCAGGGCCAAACCGGCGCGCAATAAAGGATTTTCTACCGCAGTCGCTTGGGCGGTGGCGTTGCTTAGGAAAAATCCGTGAGTCGCCAGGTGCAGAATTTCGGGATGTTGGACTTGTTTAATAGCAGCTTCCGTTGCTTCTACTCCCTGAAAAACTGTAGCTCCAGACAGCATGGGAGCGATCGCTTCGATTTCGGCTTTGGTTCCGGGTAACTCTTCGTACTGGAGGCTGGTCAAATCTAAAGAACGAGTATTGCCGCCCCGACGGACGCTGGCTACTACTACGCTGTCGGCTTTGTCAAAATCTGGATTTCCCATCACCAGAGGAGGCTGAGTTTCGGGTTTCGGCAGTTGCAGCCGCAATAAGTCTCGACCGGAGGTCAGGTAAGTTATGGTATTGGTTTCGATTAAAAAGCGATCGCTCTCGTCAACCAAAACCCCAAAGGGCACTAAATTTAACTGACTGTCTGGGGCTATCAGCAGATGAGTTTTGTCGCCCAACAGCGGACGGATCGGTTCCATTACTAAAGCATCCAACTCCCGGGCCAGCTTTTTTATTTGGGGCAGGGTAAGTTGACCGCCACCGGTGAGGCGGGGGGGGCGATCGCCGGACGGCGGTTGTTCCCGCAGGGCCCGGCGTAATTTTAAAACGGCTTCGTCGATGGCGGCGGCTTCTCCCAAGTCAACCCATTTCAATTCTCCACTGGTAAAGAGAATATAAGCTGCATACCGAGGTTTGCCAAATTTTTCCGGCGGGCGGGGAACGCTTGCCGTTTCCGTTAAAGTCGGGTCCACCGGTTTGTACAGAATTAGTTCCACTAGGGCCGCGTCGGCTGGAATTAGGTCGGCAACGGCATCTATCGTTACTGGGGGAGACTGGGCGGCGACAAATTCGATGCTGCGGTTGCTGAGGATATTCTCCAAACGTTCCGCTTCCGCTTCCAAACGAGCGATCGCTTCTCCAGTGGAGGACTGCTGTTGGGTTATAAGCTGTTGTTGGGGCTGTTGCTGGCTATCCATACCTTTGAAGGCGATGGTTGCTAGTTGCGATCGAACGGAGTTTAGTTCTTCGAGCAGTTTCCCATCTTCGGGGTTCAGGCGCTCCCTGAGAACTTGCAAATTATAGGCCAGAGTATCCAGCAGCCGTCCTTTCCGTTGCAGAATTGCGGTCATGGCAATTTTAGCTGCTTCCTTATTTTTGGGGGCTGACTGGAGGTGAAAGGAGATGAAACTGTGGGTACTCTCTGCTACTTGTTTCATGTAGTCTCGCTTGCGACGTTCCGAGCCTAGGGGCAGGATGGAGGCGATAAGCTTTTCTTGGACGGCAAGGGTTTGCTGGTGGAACTCGCTAGCTTTGTCTTGGTTGCCCTGCCTCCAGTAGAAAGATGCTAGCTTCTCTAAGTAGTAAGCATTGGCTGTATTTTGCGATCGCAATATCGGATGAGTAATAAAGCTTAGTAACAGGGATTCTGCTTGGGGGTAGTTGCCTTGTATTTGGTATAACTCTGCTAAACTCAAATCGATCCAGTTGGGAACGTAATCCGTTCCTTGGGTGAGGCTTTGGTAAGCTTCTTTTGCCTTTAATAATGCAGACTCGGCTTCTGGGTATTTTCCTTGCAGCAGATAGAGTTCGCCCAAATACGCAAAACTCATCAAGCCTTTAGTGTAAGGATTTTGCGTCTCAATAGCTAGGGCTTCTTGGAGGAGAGATTCGGCTTTGGCATAGTTGGCAGTTTTTAAGTATAAAATTGCCAAATAATAGTAACTGGGAGCAACTTGGGAGGCTTGATAAATTTGCTTTTCTATTTCCTGGAGGCGCAGGAAGTAAGTTTCGGCTTCTGGATAGTTTCCTTGCTCTTGCTGGAGAAATGCGTAGCCAAGGAAAATTATCATTTCTTTGGTATTCCGGGTTAAATCGTCCGGGTAGTCTAGCTTTTGGTGGATGGCGAGGGCGCGATCGTATAAAGCTTCCGCACCCTGGTAGTTACCGACGCTGGCGTAAAAGCTGCCTAAAGCATGGAGGGTGTCGATCGCCCCTGGATGTTGTAGGTTAAATGCTTTCTCATAAATAGATAAAGACCGCAGGTAGAGCGGTTCGGCCTGGGAATAGTCTCCTCGCGTGCCATAAAGCGATGCCAAAAGGTTGAGAGTTTCGGCGATTTCGGGTTTTTCCGGGCCGAGAGTTTTTTCCTGCATGGCAAGGACGCGCTGCAAAAGAGCTAAAGCTTCCTCAAATTTATTTTCGCCCCAGAGGCTCAAAGCTTTTAATTTAAGTTGTTGCAGTTCTACCGACTCTGGGGACTGGACGTTAGGGGTTGGCGACAGTTGTGCCGAGGTTGGGGGTGGTGGAGAGGTTAAGAGGGCGACGGCTCCTAAAATAACTCCCAGAAGCAAATGTTTGTTGTTGTTGTTTTTGTTCATTTTAATTTGTGAAGTCAGAAATTAGTAGTTGTGTTTCTTAACTGGCAGCAATTGGTCAAATTTAAAAATAGCGGACAGGCAAGATGCCTGTCCTACGAAATCCCCAAATTATTCCCAATTTTCTAACTCGCCAATCCAATTTTGCAATAAAGCTGCAATTTGTTCGCGGCGGGTTTCAAAAGTAGCCGCTATCCAGATTAAAATAATTCCAACTACTAGGCCGATCGCCCATTTTAAAAATGAATAAATCGAACTCAAGATTACTAACTGAACGAAGGCATTAAGTAAAAATGTAGCCGTCCCCACATACAAAAACGCCCTGACTCGCAAACCCAAACCGGCAAAGATTGTGACGATGCTAATTACCCCAGGAATTATTCCCGTCCATCCATCGTCAAATAAAGCCACGACGCAAATAATACCGCTTGCTATTATTCGCAAATAATGGCGTTGTCCTCGATTTTCTGGTAGTTTTAAATTGGGTTCTACTTGGGCGAAATAAAGCAGAGATAAAGCTGGTGGCGTAACGTAAATTAAACTATTAAGATTGCCGCCAAGCTGTAGGAACCAAACAGCGATCGCCCAATTTATTAGCACCGCGCTGACATAAGTAAACCGAATTTGTCGATCTATCTTTGCCATCAAAATATAAAAGAAAGAAGCGATCGCCACGGACAAATACCAACCATCGCTGCCTAATTCCACCGCGAAGCTAGTCGCCATTAACCCGGCTATTGGCAAGACCAAAGCTACTCGCCGCCAAGGCTTATTTTCCCACCCCCAATTTTGCCATGGGGCGAAATAAATAAAGTAGGCAAATAAGGAAGCGATCGCCCCCGCCCAGGGTAAAAGTGTCTCGTTCAAAGACAGCAAATCAACTACATAAAGCAGAAGAGCAAATCCTTCTAATACTCCCAAATAAACCCAAATTTCTCCTGCTAGCTTGTTACGATTATTTCTACCTTGAATTTGTTTTCCTTGAAAAATGGCATACCTGCTCAAAACTACCCCCGTCCCCAAAGCCAATAATTTACTAGCTACTATGGGATATTCCGTAGCGCTTATTAAAATAAAACTGCTAATTCCCCAGTGGCAATGAGCGATATTTCTTATTTCCCCTTCCTCAAATCCCAGGTACTCGCCCAACCAAGAAGCTAGCAGCCGATAAACATACATAACGCTGGCTCCCAAAGTCGCAAAAGCAATTAGTTGTTCTCCTTTTGGTAAATCAAAAACTTGATAAAGTAGCATTTCAAACAATGCTAAAGATATGCCAGTAATGCCTAGATAAACTAAAGGTTTGAAAGCCGCTTTTCGTCGCCCGATGCCAATAAATATTAACGCTAAAGCAAAAGTAGTTAAACCCGTCCAGTTAGCGAAGGTATCTTGCCGCAGTAAAGTACCAAAAATGCCATAAATTATGGGGATAACTTGCCAAAATGGTCGCAAGTTTTCTTTACCAGTTTTGCGCTGCCACCAATCTCCTAATAATTGAGAAATTAAACCCAAAGCAAAGTTAGCGATCGCCAAATAGATCGCCGACTCGGCTGCAAAACCCAAGATTTCTACTACTAATAACTCCAACCCCCAAGCAAAACTATAAGCCGCCGCTTGAGTGGGTCTCTGCCGGCCCCGAAAAGCGATTGCCCCCAACACTAACCCCGCCGCAACAACAGCCGTTATCGACGGTGGCAGTAACCTTTGGTAAACCGCCAAGGAATGAAGAGTCAAGACCCCCAACTCCAAAGCGCAAAGAGCGATCGCCCACCGGTCTAATGCTGGAGCATAAACTGGTGCGAGTCGAGTATTTCTATATAGAATTAAAGCCCGAAATAACCACAAACTGCTGGTGACGATCGCGATCGCTAACAACCAACCCAGCGACCACAGCGACGACAGCGCCGGAATAGTTTCCCGCAGCCCGCAAGCGATAAAAGCTAAACCAAAACCAACAGTAATAGCAGCAGCAATTTCATCTCGCAAAGCGCGGGTATTAACTAACATTAAAACAGTCCCCACGCCCAATCCTATTAACCGAGTTTCCGGTTGCGAAAACGTGAAAAATTGCGCCATAATTAAACCTGCCAAACTAGCAGTAATTGCTGTTTCTTTTTGCGATTTTAAATACTTAGCAATTATGGTTAAAGTCACCGGAATAACTAACCAAATACTCCCCCACTGGTAAGCAAACTTACAAGTAAAATCGCTACAATTATTATTTATACCAACAATATCGAGGTTTAACAATAGCAAACAATAACTAATTGCTGCTAAAATAAAACCCAAAATATAATTCGTAGCGATCGCTTCAGCGATAAAATAGTTCGTAGTAATCGCTTCAGCGATTTCTCCCCCTTCCGAGTCACTTAACAGAGGCTCGTTCGTAGTAATCGCTTCAGCGATTTCTCCCCCTTCCGAGTCACTTAACAGAGGCTCGTTCGTAGTAATCGCTTCAGCGATTTCTCCCCCTTCCGAGTCACTTAGCAGAGTATCGTTCGTAGCGATCGCTTCAGCAATTTTTTCTTTTGTTAATAAATGATAAACCGCAAACAACGTCCATTCAGCGACAGCCATTGCCAATAAAATTGCCGCCCAAATTCCCAAACTGAGATTAGGTAAAAAATAATCAATCCACGAACAAATCGCCAACAAACCAACAAAATGAGTCATGTAAAACAGGCGTCTCGCCTGTTTCAGCAAAGCAGGAACAGGAACAGGAACAGGAACAGGCGAGACGCCTGTTCTACGGGGGCGGCGATAAGTTACTGCGGCGAGGATGAGAGTGGATGCTAATAAATTGAGCGATCGCATCAAAGGATTTACGAACCCTAAAAAGCTCAAAAAAGCACCAAACCCTAAAGCCATTAACTCCCCAAATTGTGCCAGTTCTTTTTTGTCCCGACGGTACAACCAATCCGTCACCAATACCATAAAAATTAGATAAGGCAACCAAGTTACGGTTAATAAAGTTCCCCGTGCATTTTCCGCCTTAGCAATTTCCGTACCCGTACTAATTGCAAGTTGTCTTAATTCTGGAGGAATTAATCGCCCCACCGACGAATATGCCTGCCAACCAATGATAAAAATAGCTGCTAAATCTGCTTTTTGCCAATATTGCTTTAATCTTTCCGTTAAAACCCACAAACCAATACCGCTAATCGCGAAAGCTTGCCAAGGTTGAGTCGCAACGGACACCGACCAACCCAACAATAATAAACAGCCACCGATGCGATTTTGCCATTGAGTAAAAGGATTTTTTCGAGCGCTATTTTCCCGTTCTGTTTCCCGGTTACTTTTAATTAAAATCCAACCGCTAATCCCAAAAGCCAACCCCAACAGCGCTACATCTACACGAGCAACAAAAATTGCCCGCATCAGCAAAATTGCCAAGGCATAAATTACAATCGCTACTCGGGTTAATGGTTCGGAATTGTTAGCTAAGTTGTTAGTTGAATTTCTGTTCCTAGAAAGGGTAATTGATGCCGTACCAATTACTCCTAAATAAACCGCGATAATTGGAAAATTTCCCAAGCCCCAACCCCATTGTAAATAACTCAATCCCAAAAGGTTGAAGAAAAGGAGCGATGTTGCATCCGCAACGCTTCGCGAACGCCATTTAGAATTAACCGAAATATTAGTCTCGCTACTGGTTCGGTCTTGTTGTTTTTTAGTTAAATTAATAGCGCTGGTTCGGTCTTGTTGTTTTTTAGTTAAATTAATAGCAATGAAAGTAAGAACAAAAGCAGCGATCGCCGCCGTTCCCCATTCCCAAAAATTCCCCCACAAACCCAAACCATCCATCGCCCAAAAATTCATCGGCACTAACAGCAACGTTACCAGCCGCAAACTCTGGGCAGTCAGTCGCAAACCCGCCGACCTACCGGTCCAAACAGCCGTCGCCCAAAAAGCAGTAGTATATGCCAGCAGCACCAAATATTGTCCGACGGCAGGAAACCTCTCCCACTGACTGGCAGCGAGCAACCCAGAAGAGACCACCACCATAAACAAACCCAAAAACAGCAACCAGCGGACGCTAAGTTCTGCCTTAAGGGACTGCAAAAGCTGACTTACAAGATTGGGCGATTCTTTCGGAGTGCTTCGCAAACCGGCCGGTTGCCGTTCCTCCGGTTCCGGGGCCAATTCTTTCCCCCCCCGTAGAACAGGCATCCTAGCTGTTCCCGGCATCTCGTCTCTCACCGGTTCTGGCACTGGGGCGCTTAAATATTGTTGGCAAAGTTGCCTAACTTGAGAATCGGATATCAAGCCCAACCGCAACCAGACATCCAAACCTTCTAATAATCTCGGATTATCCGTATCGATATTAATTAGCAAGTCGCACGCTCCTATCGAGTTTAAAGCAAACTTACGACTATTAAATCATTAATTCTCTTTTTTGTCAAGCTTTTTTTAAAGTCTCGGTAATCGAGCGATCGAAAGTTATAAAAAGTGTAGTTAGCTTTTCGATCGACCCTTTTTTAATTGTCTCGATGCAAGGAAAAAAGCTTTGACATGGTAATATTAATAATCGGACAAATAAGCTAAATCGCCAAAGGAGGCAAAAATCGTTTATAATGATGATGATGCTTCAAAGAGCATCGAAATAGTACAAGAAGACATTACCGATCCAACAGTTTTTGTTGGTAGCGGTTGCGAATGGACGGGTAGCGGAAGGGAACCACAGTGGAATAATCCTAAATCCACGAAAGCTTACGACCATATAGAACGCCATCACGGTCCTAAAAAAAAGCCCAGAGAATTTGAAGGGAGGGCTCGTGGTAAAAAACAAAAAGACCAAGGGCAATGGTTTAAAGCAGAAGGTTGGGTAGAAGCTGAAAAGCTAACACCCAAACATCCTGGAAGCTACATAATCGACTTTAAAGTTCCTATAGGTCAAGTTTATCATCCTGATGGCAGCATAACTGAATCTGTTACCAGGGCTGTTATCATCAGAAATGCTGATGGAACCCTAAAGTCAGCATATCCGGTAACCGATAGTGCATTTTTATAGCAGTTATCTTTTAAAGAGGATACAGCGAAGCGTACCAAAACCAAACGCGATCGCGTTCGATCGTACTTCAGCATAAAGAGAAACGCTATAACATAGCAATTGAGGAGAAAAACTAATGAATAATACTCAAAAATTTGAACTGCAATTAGAAGAACTTTGGATTTGGGAAGGTCTCGAACCACCAGACGATCCGTTGGGAGAACTTACCGAATTGGAAAATAGCCTGCGACTGTTTTGCTATGAATGCAATCATAAAGTAGCGATGAAAATTGGAGAAGAGAGGGAAGAGTTATATTTAGATCCTGACATAATTTTGATTTTAGACGAACTACCGGAACAAATGCAGGCTCTTTCCTTTGGTAAAAAAATACAAATAGACTTTCCCGAAAGTTGGATGATGATGAAGTTTGTGCCTGAAGGGGATATAATTAGTTGTACTTTGAGAGAGTTCGGCAATTATTGCATCACCAAGGAGTTTCAATTAGATAAAGCTCAAGTATTGGAAACCTTCGAGAGTTTTCTTGAGGAATTGATGGAGATGGCGATCGCGAACGGTTATATCACTTACGAACAGAAGAATCAATTTTTGAGGGGGATGGCTTATGTTTAAAAAAACAACGATCGCCTTCCCTAATTTTTCTTGGAAAAACCAAAATTAGCCTAAATGCTCTTTATAGATGCATAAAAAATTCTCGGCATGAGTCGCCCCTAACTCTTGCATTTCTGGAGGGAAGGCGCTTACAGTGGCAGTCTTTTCTTTAACATTAACATTGAATTTTTTGGCACCGTCCCTGGTTCCTCGGTGAAGATACACGACGGCGGGCTCTAAATTCAGCCACATTCCCAAGCGTAGGGCGACATCGTAAGTCACTAATTCTCCAAGACCATCGACCTGATGAGCAACGGACTTCACCCACTCGTAAAGTTGCTCGAAGGTCTCGAAGCGATCGGATTGGATGTTATCTATTAGTGCAATTCTCAATCCTTCTTTCAACTTTTCAGACCCCACTCGATGTTGATGGCGAGACATTTTGCCATCGGCCCTGCGAGATTCCCAAGCTCTCTTTTGGGCACTCTTCCAATCGAGAGTTTGGTTGCCCCACCATTGAGCTTCATTTTGGTAGAAATCGCCCCAGTTTTGTAGGTACTCCTCCACCAACTCTGAAAGTCTTTTTTTCCCAGAACTCGGAGGTTTATTATTGCATTGATGCCGAGATGGTACTGCTTTTTTACAAGAACTCATAATCCTACTAAGAATAAAAGTTTATATAGCAATTGAATTTTTCTTTTCCATAGTTCTACGATCGCATAGAATAACTTCATTCGTAGCAAGAAACCCGGTTTTTGGAAAAAACCGGGTTTCTTAATTGCATCGATCGCCGCCCTGGAGATTACACCACCGCTTCGATAACCTCTTGGAATTGAATTTCATCCTTACGCGGATCCACATAAGCCACTTTAACCTCCAGGCGATCGCCTACCTCCATCGGCCGATTAAACCGCATCGCCAATTCCAAACCCAACTCCTCAAGCAAAATCAACCCCAAATTACTATCCTCTCGCAACCATCGAATCATCAAAGCCTGCCAAATTTCCCCATTTTTCCGTCGCAAATATTCCAAAGCCCAGTAACGATTAGTAAAACGTTCCACAGTGGAAGCCTCCTTCGCCGACGGCCCCAGAGTGAGAACCATCTCCTGCATATCTTCCCGAGAGAAAGGCAAAGCCTCTCCCCGCAAATGAGCTTTTATCTGGAAATGAGCCAACAGATCGCTATAACGACGGATCGGCGAAGTCACCTGGGCGTAAGTCTCCAAAGCCAAACTCGCATGACGCGAAGGCATAATACTAATTTCGCTGCGAGGCATACAGCGACGCATGGCCGAAGAACGCACGGGCCCTGCTGGCAGCAACATCAATTCTTCTTCTGGCGGTAATTCCGGTTGGGGCTGACTGCGGTAGGGAATGGGCAAATTGTGAGCTTGGCCGTATTTCGCGGCAACCTCCCCCGTCAAGATCATCATCTCCGCTACTAACAGTCGCGATCGCGAATCATCCACCAACTTAATCACAATCTCATCTCCGCGAACCTTGATGGCAGACTCCGGCATATAGATAGCGATCGCCCCCTCGGAATGTCGCCACTTCTCCCGAAGCCCGGCAAACTCGCTTAGGGCATGAATTTCTGGTTCCCCCTGCACGTTGAACTCCAGCATCTCGTCCACATCCTCATAAGTGAGGCGGTAGGTGGGCTTAATTATGCTTGGGTGAATGCTGTACTCTTTTACTGCCCCCGTTTCATCCAAGACCGTCCCAAAGCTCAAAGCGCAACAAACCTGTCCTTGCAGCAAACTCATCGGCCCCGTGGCCAATTCTTCGGGAAACATGGGCACCATGCCCGTTGGCAAATAAACCGTAGTTGTCCTGCGTCTTGCTTCCAGTTCCAGATCGTCTCCTGGCTTCAGCAAGCGAGTAGGATCCGCGATATGTACCCATATTTTTTTTTGGCCATCTTCCAAAAATTCTATGCTGAGGCCATCATCTATTTCGCGGGTGCTTTCATCATCAATGGTATAAACCTTCAGATGGGTTAAATCCAGACGATTGGTATCTGACTCTGGTGGGATAGATTCTAGGCAGCGTTGGGCCACTTCTAATACCTTTGTTGAAAAGTGCGTTGGGATCTGGCTGCGTCGCAAAAATAAATTTTCGTGCTGACTCCATAGCCCCAGATCTACTAACAGTTTAAACGCTGCATCCGCTGTTTCTGCTAGTTCTAATATGGCCAATGTTTCTTTGGCTTGAACTTGATGGGATGCTTCTTCTGCGTGGGTAGCATATCTTTCTAGAGCGTCGAAACGGTTGCGATCGCTAGGCGCCCACTCCACTTCTTCTCCCGCCAGTCGCCGCTTTATCCTCTCTAGAAACTGTTCTAATTCCTGTCTCTTTTGCGTTTCTACATCTATTTGATGTTTGATTTCGGCCACCTGTGCCGCTGAACGAGGTTCGTAGCGATCGCCTTTTTGTTTAAAAAATACCTTATCTTCCGACAGCAAACTGTAAGCCGCATAACACTGTGCTGGCATCTGTTCTGAGAACAACAACATCGCCATTTCTGGCGGGTTAACGCTCTCCCCGTCCTCCACCAAAATTTCCCAAGCAACCTCCAAACTAGAAGGATCTAAATAATTTTCTACTTCCTCAATAAACTTAGGAATGTCTGAAGGTTTGTAGCTTTCACCTTCTATCTCGTAGCTTACTTGTTTCGGAGGAATGCTGTTGGTTTTGCCGCTAGCTTCTACGACCACCCAATTTTTTTTGCCGTCTGGACGGTCTGCTACTCCCAGACGACGGTCTCCGTGAATTCTAAATTCTACTAAATTTCCCTTCTGCACTTTCCTAATTTATCTAGGATTTACAAAATAATTAATAATTAATAATTAATAATTAATAATTTAACAATTTCACTTTCAACCCTCTCCTTTAAAGACGGAGCGATAAAAAGTTTCTACTTTTACTCTATCTCCTTCTTTTTCAGAAAGAATAATTGTTAATTGTTAATTGTTGAACCGTTTTTATTTAGGGACTTCCAAAATTCCAAATCCCCCAACTATAAAATAGGATAGCAATTTCTAATTGCTCGCTAAAAATAAGCCAGTGCTTTAGTATCCGCAGGCGACGGACAGGCCTGGCCGCTAGCGGGTACTAAAGCACTCGAAAATTGGCAGCGAATCATTTAGTAGGATTGCTATATGAGTATGAAAACATCTCAAAAGAGCGATCGCAAAATTGACATGCTCCCTATCGATGCAACCTATTCTATTAGTTACTACTTTCTCTATTGACATAAGGCAACAAAGCAAGCTGCCTGGCTCTTTTAATGCTTCTAGTCAAATCTCGCTGTTGTTTGGCGGTGAAACCAGTAATTCGCCTGGGCAAAATTTTACCCCGTTCCGTAATATATTTTCTCAGCAAATCGACATCTTTATAGTCGATTGGTTGTCCTGGTGTTATTGGTGATACTCTTCGACGAAAATAAGCCATCGTTCTTAGTTTTTTCCTTCGCTCTCTATCTTTAACTTTGCGTTATTTCTGGTTCTTTCCAGATTTGATTCTAATCTAAGAAAACCTCAACCAATTAATCGATATTTAGTTGGTTTTTACTTAGTTTCCTTGTGAACCGTATGTTTGTTGCAATGGGTACAGAACTTTTTCAGTTCTAATCTCCCTGTTGTATTTCTACGGTTTTTCGTAGTCGTGTAACGGGACACGCCTTTCGAGCGCTTATCCGTGTTAGTACGACACTCGGTACATTCCAAGGTAATAATTAATCGGACACCTTTAGCCATAATTGTAAAAAAGCTCGACGATCTAAGAGACAAATAATTATCTTCTCATATAGCTTCGTGCTTTGTCAATCAGCCAGCGAACCTTTAGATCCAAAGAGTAACCCCGCATGGCCCCTATCACTAGAGTTTTACTAACTTGGTCGTGGAAAGCCTGCTGGTATCTCTCCGTATCCACCAAAGCCACTACCCAGTCCAAAAACAACGGTAAAAATAGCAGCAATACTGCCGCATTACCTGAAGTCAGACCGCTTATTCCTCTAACTGCCAGGACTGCGGCTACTGCCAAGAGACCTTCCCGTTTGGACAATTCTACGATACCAGGTGTCCTTTGATATCTAGGATCCCAAACTTTGAGATTCAGGGCCCAGCGTCCCAGACTTTGACCTTGATTTTTGGCCACTAACAAAACTCGGATAGCTAGCCAGAACGCTATAAAAAACAGGGTACCCAGAAACCAATTATTGCTCAACGGGGCGCTTAATAGCCAAATTGCCCCCGCGTCTATGCAAAATGCGGCGACCCGACGAGCTAGTGGAGCTCTTGGCAATTGGGTCATTATTTCATAACTCATAACAGAGAAGGGAGCCTCGTTTCGCTATTATTTCTCTTACTATTTTAGCTACATCCTTAAGTAATTAATAATTAATAATTAATAATTAATAATTATTGGACTTCTATCCTCTGAGTGGTTTGGGGGCGTTAATGCAGACCTCCTCCGCGAATTTTTTTTTTAATTATTTGGCACGACTACTTATTAGAGTCTTTTGAGGTTTGTAGCAATAATAAATACCTGTGCCAAATTAATTAGACATCTGGAACAGGCGAGACGCCTGTTCTACGGGTTGGTTTTCGTCTTGCATTGAGATGCACCTCTCTAAAGACAATTGTGGCCGGGACAATTATCCCATATCTGGGACTTGTTGAGCGGGCAGTCCAAAAGCTATAGCAAGCCGTAGATCGTTCGTGATATTTTAGAAACCCGGTTTCTTGAACAATACCTTCGCCAAAAAGAAAAAATGCCATTCGTAGCCATTCGTAGGTTGGGTGTAGCGTAGCGAAACCCAACAAAATCGTTGGATTTTGCTCGAAGATGTTGGGTTGCGCTATCGCTCCACCCAACCTACAAGAAAATGGCGAAGGTATTGTTGAAGAAACCGGGTTTCTGGCCCACAAATTTTTCATAATCCATTTAGGATTGCTATAGGAGGAGAAATTTAACAAAAACTATAAGTTCGGCGATCGCCATTCGATTTAAAATAAGAGAGAGAAGAGAACCGACCCTAAAAACAGCAGTCAGAAAACTAGCTAATCAAATATGGAAGTTTGCTTTAAAATAATTCGGCAAAATCAAAACAACTCCCCACGAGTTGAGAGTTACACCCTCAACGTCGATCCTCGCAATACCATACTCGAATCCCTCAACCGCATCAAATGGGAACAAGATGGAACCCTAGCTTTTAGAAAAAATTGTCGCAATACGATTTGTGGCAGTTGTTCGATGCGAATTAATGGCCGTTCCACCCTCGCCTGCAAAGAGAATGTTGGCAGCGAACTTGCTAGATTGGAAGAAATTGCTAAGTCTAATTCTGCTTCCGGGCCCGAACCGTCCGTCCCAGAAATTACCATCGCCCCTATGGGCAATATGCCGGTAATTAAAGATTTAGTAGTTGATATGAGCAGTTTTTGGAACAATCTCGAAGCTGTGGAACCTTATGTTAGTACGGCAGCTAGAAAGATTCCCGAACGAGAATTTCTCCAAAGTCCCGAAGAAAGGGCTCGACTAAATGATAGTGGCAATTGTATTCTCTGCGGCGCTTGTTATTCTGAGTGTAATGCGCTAGAAGTTAATCCAGAATTTGTCGGACCTCATGCCTTAGCGAAAGCTTATCGAACTATAGCTGACAACCGCGACGATCGAACTTCAGAAAGGTTAGAAAAATACAACCAAGAAACTCAAGGGGTTTGGGGTTGTACCCGGTGTTATTATTGTAATTCTGTTTGTCCGATGGAAGTTGCACCGATGGATCGAATCGGTCAGATTAAACAGGAGATTCTCGATCGCAAAGATAAACAAGATAGTCGTTCTATTCGCCACCGAAAAGTTTTAATCGATTTGGTTAAAGAGGGTGGTTGGATCGATGAAAGAAAGTTTGGCATTCAGGTGGTAGGCAATTATTTCCGCGACCTTAAAGGTTTGCTTAGTTTGGGACCGTTGGGCGTTAGGATGTTATTGTCGGGTAAGTTTCCTCTTACTTTTGAACCTTCTGAAGGTACGGATACGGTGCGATCGCTAATTGAATCCGTTAAAAGTAAATAACATTAATAAGGAAGTAATTAGCTATTAATTATCCAGTTTATTCGATTCATCAAAGCAGCGAGGTGATTTTTGATGCTTTGAGACGCACTTCTTCTCTTTCCTCAATTGATTCGCCAACGACAATAAAAAATCAAAATAAACTGTTAATATGACTCCAGAAAAATCTTCTTCTCAACCGACAAATAAACCAGAATCTACTCCTAGTTCTGATTCAAAATATCCATCTCCAACCACAAGCTATAACAAACCAGAACCAGCTTTTGGTTGGAATGCTTATGCAGAACAAATTAACGGGAGATTTGCTATGATAGGATTTGTTTTATTGTTATTAATAGAGTTTGTTACTCGCCAAGATTTTTTTACTTGGGTTGGTTTGCGTTAAGTTGATTATTTGTATTCCCGATTTTTGGGGCGAAAATTAACTCATTAAATTAAGGTGCGCGGCTTCGTAGGCTAGCTTGTAGTAATCGCTTTAGCGATTTATAAATATGAATCGCTAAAGCGATTACTACGAACTTTTGCTACTACTCAAATAAATCGATTAACTATTAGACCTCTTGCAAAAATAAAGACGGGGCAAAGCATTTGGACATAAAAACCTCTGGTTTTCAACAAAAATTGTCTCCCAAATGCTTTGCCCCTACATAAAAATCGAATTATGCAAGAGGTCTATTAACGAACTTTTAAACTGTATTGACCTACACCGGTATTATCGTAGGAATTAACGATGATGCGATAACTACCTGTTGTCGGTAAAGTTATTGTCAGCTCGGAATTAGAATTTTCTTGGCTGATATCGTCGTGTTCTGCTAGCAATTTATCGTCGGGCGAAAAGACTGCCAAATAAGTATCAAAATCTAAACTTTCTAAAGTAATAGTTACTTCCTGACCGGAACTACCTTCAAAGTTATGGAAGTCGTACAGACTTCCATCGCTAGGAAGTATCGGATCTCCTGTTTCGAGAGTTCCCTCCACTTCAAGAATGAATTCGGAACCTCCCGGGGAAGGAACTGTTATTGGAGTGGGGCTAGCTTCTGGAGATGGGCTAGCTTCTGGAGGCGGGCTAGCTTCTGGAGATGGGCTAGCTTCTGGAGACGGGCTGGCTTCTGGAGACGGGCTGGCTTCTGGAGATGGGCTAACTTCTGGAGACGGGCTAGCTTCTGGAGACGGGCTGGCTTCTGGAGATGGGCTAGCTTCTGGAGACGGGCTGGCTTCTGGAGATGGGCTAGCTTCTGGAGACGGGCTAGCTTCTGGAGTGGGGCTGGCTTCTGGAGATGGGCTAGCTTCTGGAGTGGGGCTGGGTTCCTCAGAAGAGGATTCTTGGGCAGTAATAAACTCAGTAGGAGTACGACCATCGCCGTCTTTGACTCCTACTTCTAGAGAAGAGGAGACTTTTGGAGAGACAATTGAAGTCACGAACAGAGCTAGCAGGCCAAGAGGAGCGATCGCCCAAAAACGAACTTTACGCATTAATTACCTCGGTTTGCTTTCCATAAACAACGACGGATCGGGCATGGCATGGAAGACAAAGACCAAAAGCTTAAATTTCGCCCCTTGTCTAATGCCAGCAGGAAAGCAACCCTTGGCATTATTCCCATCCTCGATCCAGATATCAAAGTGGATTATGCCACAATTGGCGTTAATATTTCCAATCTATAGCAAGCCGTAGATCGTTCGTGATATTTTAGAAACCCGGTTTCTTTGAGAAACCGGGTTTCTGGCCCCCAAATTTTTCATAATCCATTTAGGATTGCTATATTTAATCCACCCTTAATAAATAGTCGCCGCGACCTTTACTATCGTAGGCATTAACAAGTATGCGATAAGAACCATCTTCAGGTAAAACCACTCTGAGAAAAGAATTATTATTAGATTCGCTAGTGTCGTCGTTTTCTCCCACCAAATTACCGTTGGGACCAAAAACAGCTAGATAAGGATCGAAATCAGAACTTTCTAATCTAATGCTTACCTGCTGACCTTTGCTACCTTCAAAAGTATATTCATCGTAGAGACTACCATCAGATTCCAACACCAAGTCCGACGAATCTAAGGTTCCTTCTTCATTCAAAATCGACCTTTCGTTATCGAATAAAGACCTTAATAATGGAGAAGAAGAAGGACTAGAACTAGAACTAGACCCAGGCACGATCCTTAATTGATAATCTCCAGACTGACCCGCTTCGTAGGAATTAGCCAGTAGTTTATAGGTATCATCTTCTGGCAATGTAATGACAATTTTGGCATTTCTATCCCCGCCGCTATCATCATCTTGAGCTATTTCGCGGTTGCTGGAACTCAGCAAGATTAAATAGGGATCGATTTCGGTGCCTATCATCTCAATAGTTAATTGCTGACCTTCTTTACCTTCAAAAGAGTAGAGGTCGTAATAGCTATCGTCCACAGGTAGAGTTTTGGAGTCGCGATCGAGAGTTCCATCTATTTCTACAACAGTTTCAACGTCTAATTTTTCCGCGTCTTCGTCATTAAACATCGATTGCGAAGATTGAGCTACCAGCGGAGCCCTTCCTTCTCGAACAGCTTGGATGAAGTCTGGTACTCTGTCGGCTGAGATGGCAAAACCAATTCCAATGTTACCGCCACCGCGACCGCGAGTAAAAATAGAGGTGTTAACTCCGATTAATTCTCCGTTGCTATTTAGCAGCGGGCCTCCCGAATTTCCGGGATTAATGGCCGCATCGGTTTGGATTAAGGCTTCTTCATCGTCAATACGGCTTACTACTCCTACGGTGAAAGTGCCTTGAAATTGACCGAAGGGGTTGCCAATGGCATAAGCTCGTTGCCCCACTCGGATACTATTGGCGGGTGCAATGGGAATAGTTGGTAAATTTTGTTCGCCCTGAATTTTTAACACTGCTAGGTCGAGACCGTCTTCTCCAAATCCCATAACTTCAGCATCTAGCTCTGTACCATCTTCTAGAGTGACGGTTACAGTGCCCCCTTCGGAGACAACGTGGGCATTTGTCAGCACCATGCCGTCGGAAGTAACGATCGTACCGCTGCCGTTGCTTTTTTCTGTATCTATGGAGACAACGGCAGGACTGGACCTTTCATAAATGCGGATGTTGGTTTGCTCTTCTAGACTGAGGGCGATCGCTTCTTCTGTGTCTATTCGCGAGGTTATTTTTTCACTTGGCCCTGCCGAGAATTTTTCTGTCTCTTTGGTGGAGAATGCTGCTGCTGGAATTTGGGCGTGGAACGAGCTACTGATAGTTGCCGTTAGTGCTGTTGCCACTGCTAATATTCCTCTTCTGGTTCTAGGCAGAGGTTGATGATTCATTTTTTTTGCTAATAATGGTTAATTATTTGTTTTCGGTAGTTATAGCCTGTCTAAATATTTTGCGAAAAATTCCATAAGGTCTGACGTCCTACCTCATTCTTTAGTCTGACCTTGACTGACTTTTCGCAAATCCCGCACCAATTAATATCTAGTTTTCTAGTTTAATAGCCAATTCTCTTAACGGGGGTTAAACGGTATATTCAAGCGTTGGCCGAAGCGATTGTAAACTAATAAATCCCATTGGCCATTAGCGGCGGACTCGAAGGCTATAGTATTACCATCAGCGCTGATGGTAGGATTTCTGACTTGCGCTTGGAGATTAGCGGTTAAATTCCGCAGTTGGGTGGTTTGTCGGTCGTAGATCGAGATGTTGGATTGGCCGCCGCGATAGGAAGCGAAGACAATATAACGACCGTCCGCAGAAATAGATGGATCGGAGGCGATCGCGTCTAAAGCGTTTAACCCGGGTAAATTAACTAATCGTTTGTTCAGTCTGTCGTAGAGGTAGATGTCTTGCCGTCCTCTTCGATCGGAACTAAAAATTATGTATTGCTTGGTTACTTGAGGGTTTAGTTCGGCCCCAGGACTATTTAAGCTTCGCCCTCCTGGGTCGAAGGGGTAATTGACGACGCGCGGATAGCCAACACAGCCTGCTAATAAGCTGACAGTAGCAACAGTAGATATGATTTTCGGTAGTTTCGTCACTGTTGAAATGGCCGAGGACGATAATTGTTGAGTTTTCTGGACTTACGCATCTGCCACATCAAGATCGGGTGAGAGATTGCGCGATCGCCTTGGGGGCAGAAATATGTTGCGCCTGCGTAAGTCCTCAGCACGATTAAGTAGGTAAGCAAAAATATTTACATAAAATTATTCTTGATTTCCCCGTAGGCGTCTCGCCTGTTCCAGATGTCCAATTAATTTTGCACGGGTACTTATTCTTCGTTAAGGAAGGTATCCACTGAAGGTACCGGTAGAGCATCAATTAGATCTGGTTCCACCAAAGGACCTCTATCTATTAATTCTAAATCCCATTGTCCCCGCCTTCCGCTTTCAAAAACGATGTAACGGCCGTCGGGACTGATACTAGGATTTCTGTACCAACCGCGATAACCCATAGTCAGGACTTGCCAGCGATGAGTGATGCGATCGTAGAGTTCTATTTCTGGCCTTCCAGAATCGCTTGCTAAATAGACAATATAGCGAGCCTTGTTGCTAATGCTGGGGCTTTCTACGATCGCATCTCGCCGATTTAAACGAGGCAGATCCACAAACTGCTGTTGTTTTAAGTCGTACAGCATCAGATTGCGTTTGCCGTTACGGTTGGACACATAAGCCAAAAAACGCCCGTCTCCGCTTAAAGCCGGCTGTTCGTCCGAGTAGATACTGTTAAGATTTCTCTGGCCCATCGGGCTAATATTAGGGGGATTGCATCCCCCTACCAAACTAGCCACCAGAACGCTGCTGCCGAGCTTTAGCAATAAGCGTCCAACCGTTTTTTTTGATTTTGGATAAAGCAGCGATCGCCCCACACAAACCATTTAGCGAATAATTAATAATTAATAATTAATAATTAATAATTAAGGTCTCAAGCCTTTCCTTATCAAGAATAAACCAATCAAATTTTATCCTTTTAAGTTAATCCCCTTCTCAAAAAGAAGGAGGAAAACGTTAATTGTTAATTATTAATTGTTAATTGTTAATTGTTGTCTATTTATCGAAATTGCTGGAATTATCTAGATCCTCTTCCGGCGACTCAACCGGCCGATACTCCACATAATCAGTGGATTTAGAAGCCGGAGTATTATCATTTCGAGTAGGATATGCGTCCGTTGGAGGCCGACGTCTTCTAGTAGGTCGAGTTTCTGGGTAGCTCGTCACCGAAGCAGCGCCACCGCTGCTGCGTCCGTATTTTTCTTTTTCATCTATAGAGCTTCCCCAAGCATCGCTAGGACGAGGACGAGTGGTTCTTTTTACCGGAGTATCGGCGGACGCTTCCCAATCATCTCTACTGCGAGAAGGACGTCGTCTCGGTTCCGTATCTGTGGAAGCTTCCCAATCGTTCCCAGTGCTTGGTGGATAACCTTCCGGGCGCGGACGGCGGCGGGGCCTCTCTGGTGGAAGGTCCGGTCTGTCGTAACTGCTACCGCGAGTTGGGGGGCGGCGGCCGTAGTCATCTTCGTAACTTTGAGCTCTCGACGAACGTGGCTCTTGACTACCTCTAATTCTGCGGCGGTTAACTGGATATTCTTCTTCCGGTTCTAGCTCGTCTAATTCTGCTTCGACATAACTATATGCCTCGCTGACCGGTCGCTCTTCATCGACCACTGGGGCTCTGCTTTTAGCTTGCTGGGTAGCGACGCCGCGCAGACTGATGCTTTCTGCTGCAAAGAATATAGCCGATCCGGTCAAGAGAAACTGACCGAAGGCGAGAATTGGGTCGAGTCGCCATCCTTGAAACAAGAGAATGCCTCCACAGAGCAAACCCACTGCCGCAAAGAATATATCGTGGTCTCTTGCGAGCTTTGGACGCCAGCTACGCATAAAATAAAGTCCCGCACCGGCGATCGCCAGGACAATTCCTAGCAGACTGCTCCAGTTTAATCCTAAGTTTACCATTATAAATCTCCTAAGCCTGTCCTATTTTATCGAGTTCAATCTTCAAAGCTTCTATATCTTCAGTAGTAGGAGGAAGAATATTTTCAGGGGCGCATCTCATCGAAGCAAAAACCTCAAAATCGCAACTAACAACTGACAACTGACAAAAAGCAATAAGTTCTTGGTTCTCTTAATTTTTGAGAGCGCCCATTTTCTGTATTATTTTCACTTTAACAAGAAAAACCTCAGTTTGTTAGCAAGGGACGGCTGGGTTGAGAATGTCTCTTGACTGTGGCTGAGGTTGCAAAAATCGGGAACGAGCCAATGGAAAGGTAATTTTTATAATCTCTTGCCCCGAGCTCTGGGGCATCTTCCCATCAAATTATTTCTGAGGTTCTAAGAGCGTTTAACTTTATCCTTTTGGCTTACGAAAATTAGAAAGATTGTGGCTGGAATTACCACGATCAAAGTGCCCGATAACAGACTTAAGAGAAAATTCGCTAATGAAGGTGTCATGAATTATTGCCCTCTGTTGGTGAAATTGATTTTTTTATTTTAACTATGGAGCGATCGCCTGTTCTCGGCATTTTGGCCAACTATTGGCGATCGCTTGTAAAATAATAACATCAAAGGATTTGTTAACAAAACTTAAACTCTTACTTCAAACCGATGAATTATTTCAATCTCGCCAATTGGACTTTAGGCATTTTCCTGGCCATAATGACTTTCTTGTTTATTTTCAGAATTGTCCTCACCTGGTATCCCCAGGTTGAGCAGAAAAAATTCCCCTTCAATCTGATTGTTTGGCCTACCGAGCCCTTCTTAGTACCCTTGAGAAAAATTGTACCGCCCCTGGGTGGGGTGGACATTACCCCGATTATTTGCGTCGGTATTTTTTCTCTGGTGCGAGAGATTCTTCTGGGGCAGCAGGGTTTATTGAGAATGATGCTTTAGTTGCTAGCTCTGCTTTCGCGTTCCATCAATTGCTCGACGAAATTAGTATAAACTTCGCCATTAACAAACTCTGGAGTTTCTAAAATTCTTTGATGGAAGCCGATGGTAGTAGGAACGCCGGTAATCGCAAACTCTCGCAAAGCTCGTTTCATCCGCTGAATAGCCCGGGGGCGATCGCCCGCCCAAACAATCAATTTACCAATCAAGGAATCGTAATAGGCCGGAATCTCATAATCCGTATAAACATGAGAGTCCATCCGCACCCCCGGCCCTCCAGGAGGCAAATAACCGCTAATACGGCCCGGGTGTGGGCGGAAGTTGCGGTCTGGATCCTCCGCATTAATCCGACATTCAATGGCATGACCGGCAAACTTTACTTGATTTTGGCTTAGGGAGAGTTTATCCCCTTGGGCAATTTTAATTTGTTCGGCAATAAGATCCAATCCAGTAATCATCTCGGTCACTGGATGCTCCACTTGGATCCGAGTATTCATTTCCATAAAATAAAAATTGCCCGAGCTATCGAGGAGAAATTCAACCGTCCCCGCCCCAAGATAATTAATAGACTTAGCCGCCTTAACTGCTGCTTTTCCCATTTTTTCCCGCAGTTTCGGACTTAGGGCCGGGCTTGGAGCTTCTTCGAGCAATTTTTGATGGCGGCGTTGAATAGAACAGTCCCTTTCGCCAAGGTGGATGACGTTGCCGTAGCTATCGGCGAGGATTTGAAATTCTATGTGGCGGGGCCGTTCTATGAATTTCTCCATATAAACTCCCGAATTGCCAAAGGCTGCTTCAGCCTCGCCTTGGGCTGCTTGAAAGAGTTTAGAGAGGTCTTTTTCTTCTCTGACCAATCTCATGCCCCGTCCGCCACCGCCGGCAGTAGCCTTTATCATCAGAGGATAGCCCATCGTCTTAGCAATCTCGAAGGCTTCTGCTTCGTCGCTCAAGAGGCCATCGCTCCCTGGAACCGTGGGAACGCCGGCTTTTTGCATAGTTTCTCTAGCGGTGGACTTGTCCCCCATCCCTCTAATAGCTTCGGGAGATGGGCCGATAAAAGCTAGGTCGTGGTCGGCACAGATTTCTGCAAATCGGGCATTTTCTGCTAGGAAACCGTAGCCCGGGTGGATGGCTGAGGCATTGTGCGTCAGAGCTGCAGAAATAATATTGGGAATATTAAGATAGCTTTTGCTGCTGGTAGGTTCGCCAATGCAAACTACTTCGTCCGCTAGTTGGACGTGGAGGGCTTGGCGATCGACCGTAGAGTGAACGGCCACAGTCGGTATGCCCATTTCTTCGCAGGTGCGAATGATTCTAAGGGCGATTTCGCCGCGATTGGCTATGAGAATTTTTGAGAACCCCATCTTCGGTGCTTCTGGCTCAATATGTCTGTTTAGAATAGAACGTTTTGGACTTTTAGGGAAGTTGACAGGAATTTTTTCTGAAAAAATTAAGATTAAACCAAGGGGAGAGTAGCGGAAAAATGAAACAAAAATCGAGGGAACAATTGCTCCAACTACCTCAAGGCTATGGGGAAAAAATAAGGAACCAGAAACAGCGTCGGTATCTGGGAAAGACTGCTTATCTGTTCTCGTTCTTCCTCTGCTGGGGCGGGTGGATGCTGCTGAGTGCAGCAGCTAAGGCGCAAGAACCATCGCCCCAACCTGGTACTCTGCCGCGATTTCTGGAGGAGAGGCCGCTGCTAGAACCGACTCCTCCTCTTCCTCCTCCCGCCGTGCCAGAAGTGCCGACTCCTTTGCCGGTTCCAATGCCGGAGAGTCCAATTCCCGAAGCTGGAGAATATATGCTAGGACCGGGCGATCGCGTCCAAATAGATATCTTCAACGTGCCGGAATACAGCGGAGAAAACGGCCAGCACCAAATACAGATCGACGGCACTCTCAACCTGCCGTTAATCGGCAACGTCTCTGTTAGGAATATGACGGTAGAACAAGCAAAGGCGGCAATAGAGGAAAAGTACGGCAAATATCTGCAAATTCCTCTGGTTACTCTTAACGTTATGGCCGCCCGTCCGCTGCAAATAGCTCTGGCAGGGGAAGTCCAGCATCCCGGTTCTTACACCATGTCGCCAAATGCTGGGGGAAGCGGGGAAGGAAGGCAAGGGTCGCAACTGCCAACTATAACCCAAGCCTTGAAATTGGCAGGGGGCATCACGGGTTCGGCTGATATTCGCCAAGTGAAAGTTCGCCGCCCGCAGCCCCAGATGCCGGAACAAATTATTAATATCAATCTCTGGGAGTTAATCCAAAATGGCGACTTGCGACAAAATATCGCTTTGCGGGATGGAGATACGATCTTTGTGCCGAGCATAACTACTCCCGATCCGGCAGAGTCAACTCAACTAGCGGCTGCTAATTTCTCTGACAACAAGACCCAGCCGATTAATATTGCGGTAGTTGGGGAAGTGGCCCGCCCCGGTCCTTATGTTCTGATGCCGGAAAATGCCTCGGCTACTAACGAGGGGGAAGAGACTGCGGGGGGTGCGTTAGCGGCGTTACATACGGTGACTAAAGGGATAAAAGTCGCGGGGGGAATTACTCCTACGGCTGATATTCGCGAGCTTGAGGTTCGTCGCCTAACCCGCACTGGGACGGAACAAGTTATTAAGGTAAATTTGTGGAAATTATTGCAAAATGGGGATTTAACTCAAGACCTGATTTTACAGCCTGGAGATACAATTTTCGTGCCTACGGCTGCTGAGATAGATCTAGATGAATTGGCGGAGGTTACGGCATCTAGTTTTTCTCCTGGGGCGCTTAATATTAATGTTGTTGGAGAGGTAGTTAAACCTGGTTCTTTTCCTCTGCCGCCGAAGTCTTCTTTGAACCAAGCGTTGCTCGCTGCTGGGGGTTTCGATCGCAGCAGGGCTCAAACAAAGGAAGTAGAATTGATTCGCCTCAATCCTAACGGTACTGTTTCTCAAAGGATTATAGAGGTAGATTTTTCGGCGGAGGTTAATGAGGAAACTAATCCTAATTTGTTGGATAATGATGTGGTTATTGTGGGGCGATCGCGCAGAGCGGCTTTTTCGGATAATGTCGGCACGGTTTTATCTCCTTTGAGTCCTTTGTTGGGAATATTTCGGTTTTTTAATATTTTTGATTAACATCGCTTTCCACCTTAATTTCCAACCCAAAACCCAAAACTTTCAATGCTTCGACAAAAGCATAAATTTCCGTACCAGTTCCACAGCGAGATAATAACTCATCTAGTTTTTCCTGGGAATTAGATTGGCCAAAAGCCTCAATTAAATCTTTTAAAACCATCGGTACTAATTCTGGTTCTGGATTTTTTTCTTCAAAGACTCCCACCATGTAAGCCGCCGCTTCTTCAGGACTGGTTTTAAGAGATTCGATGAGGTATTTTTGGTAGCTTCTAGTTATTGGAATTGTTAAGTCTTTCATAGTAGTCTCTCCAGTATTCTATTGCTTTACTGATATCCTTTTGCTGACTGCTTTTATCCCCAAGATTTAAAAAACGAGAAAATAGTACAACAGCGTACAATTTTCCCGTTTTGGCAAGGTCTCCCGTTATTTGCCTTTCCTCAAACCATAAGCAAAAGCACCAAATATTAATAAACCTATTGCAGAAGTCGGTTCGGGAACTGGAGTAGGTTCAGGTTCAGAACCTTCTACTGCCAGTGCAGAAAAATTATCAAATGCAAGTCCAACGTCAGTTGCGTTTCCCGTATAGACTAGGCGAATGGCATGAATATCTTGTTCTGGGCGATCGAAAGACCAAAACCAAGGAGAACCTTCTAAGGGAGCAGTTTTTAAGGGAAAAGCACCAGCAGGACTGACAATCGAATCAATCACGGATAAATCAGAGCCTAATGCTTGAACTTCCCATTGTTCAAATGTTCCTCCTGGATGACCATCAATATCCCAAATTTCAGCCGATACAGCTTTTGTTGGAGAATTGTAAGAAATTAGAAGAGATTCACCATCAGCTAGTGAACCAACTCCCCGTAGGAAAAAACTACCTAACCTCTCTTCAAAACCAGGAGCAGCTATATCATATCCTCCTCCTTTTGTTGATAGAAAACCCACTACGGAATCTGAATTGCCAACCGCTTCCAACCTGGGAAAAAGTCCGGCATCGGGTAAACCATCCAGGTTACGGTCGATGCCAAAAGTTACACCCAAGGATGAGAACTGATTCGTAATTGGCATATTATCTACAGCTACACTTCCATCAGGAAGTTTGCCATCCACAGGTTCAAAATTAATCAGAGATGCTGCTTGTGCGTCAGAGAGAAAGAGGGAAAAGGTGGCTCCAAGGGAAACCGTCGCACCGCCGAGAGCTTTTAGGATATAGTTTAATAACTTCTTGTTCGGTAGATTTTGTTTTGGATTTTTGTTGTTTGGTAAGATCATCTGATTTAAGAAATGTATCTGTTTTTTTGCCTGGCAATCTTAATATAGTACCTAGTGTCAATAGCATTTCGCTAACTTAATCAAATCTTTATATTTAGGTTTTTGAAAATTTTTAATTCAAAACCTCTTGCCAAAAATTCAACCTTCAGTTAACCTAACTTGCAAAGATACGATGGGGAAATAGTGCGCCCAGACAAAAATGACCAGAACCCCTCACGATCAATTTGCCAAACAATACTTAGAGGAACTATTAAGCCTACTAGGTCAAGTGGAGACCAGCCGCAGCGTCGCCAGCGAAACTCGTCTGATAGACGTCAACTTCGTACCCGCCAAGCCACCGCCAACCAACCCTCAAATTTTAGGAGTATTGGGGAAAATGGCAGGGACGGCATCCTTGTACGAACCCTTTCGCAACCAACCGACGCGAGGGGAAGTTCTCGACTGTCAGGCCAAACTAAACTCCGTCATTAACGAGCAAAAACGCAAAGCCAGACGGGAAAAAACTTCTTATACCGAGGCTGAATGGCCTCTGTTGTGGATTTTGTCCCACTCTTGTTCCGCAAGACTAATAAATGGTTTTGGTGCCAAGGAAGATACGACGGGTCAATGGCCTCAAGGAATTTATTTTTTGCCCGAGTACCAGGGAACGGCCTTAGTAGCGATTAATAAGTTGCCCGTTAACCAGGATACTCTCTGGCTGAGGGTTTTGGGTAAAGGTAAAACCCAAGAACAAGCAGTTTTAGAATTAGAAGCCCTGCCCCAAGGCCATCCATTAAGACAAAATTTAGCAGAGCTATTAGCGAGTTGGCACGTCACAATAGAAGTAAAAGATGATGTAACCCAAGAAGACCGGGAGTTGCTTATGAAATTATCACCAGTTTATTTGCGCTGGCGAGAGGACACTTTAGAACAGGGCCGCCAGGAAGGCCGCCAGGAAGGTATCCAAGAAGGTATCCAAGAAGGTATCCAAGAAGGTCGCCAAGAAGGCCAGCAGGAGATCAAGCGGCAAATGATTCAAAGTTTCTTTACAGTCCGCTTTGGTTCTGTAGATGAGGAACTTTTGGCTATTGTCGAACCGATGCTAGAGTTGCCCCAGGACGAGCTAACTTCTCTGTTGTTGGCTGCTTCTCGCGAGCAATTGTTAGAAAGGTTTGGCAAATAAGTCGTTTTTTGTGGGAAATAATATTTTCTTGTTGCACTCCGCCAAAAACCGTGCTATTATAATTTACTGTCAGGAAAACTTGAAAAAGTAATTGGCCGTAAATGGCTAATAGCGCGGATGTGGCGGAATTGGTATACGCGCACGCTTGAGGGGCGTGTGGCGCAAGCCTTGCGAGTTCGAGTCTCGCCATCCGCATTTGGATTGAACTAATAGATAAATGTAAAAGGAGTTACGAAGTTTTTTCGTTAAACTCCTTTTTGTTTTAATTAAGGGGCATCGGGACTATAACATTTTGCTGAATTAAAGATAATTTAGGTTTGTAGAAGCTAGGATTAAGCTAGCTTAAAGTTAGTAGCTTTTTAGCTGCAGGCTTATGTGAAATTCCGTTGACTCCTATGGCGCAATACCGCTACAGTTTATTAATAATAATATGTTTGACTGGTCTGGGCCTTTCTCCCGGTGCCAGCAGAGCTACTGTCGAGAGTTCCCAACAACAAAAAGCGATCGCTCCCTATTCTCAAACAGAGCGATCGCTTTTAGAAATGGCCGAAACAAGCCCTAAAGCAATAGCTAGTTCCTCAAAGGCCTTACAAATGGCCCAAGCAGAGGAGTCGAACGGTGCTGAAGAGAAAGAGAAAAAGAAAAAGGCCGATTCTGGGGTACCAAAACCGGTGCGGATGGTTTTGGGCCTGCTAAGGGGCCGCAAGACTCTATTAGCCTTAAGCTTGATATCTGTTTTGATAACGGGGATGGCAGTATTTATCCTGCTGAAACTGTTTGATGACGGTCAACCAGAGTACGAAGAAGAAGATTTACCGCCAGAATTAGAGAACTTGGAGCGATCGGGGGAAGAAGAAATGGCCCCCGAACTAGAAGAAAAAGACCCTTACTTCGAGGCAAAGGAACCAGTTTTTGAGAGCGAAGTAGAGTTTCCTAATGCTCGCGCTGCTGCTGTGGAGGAAGTAACACATTTTGTAGAACCAGATAAATCTGTAACTCCTCCTCCACCAAAAATTTCTCCTCTGGCAGAGGAGGAAGTTGTGGTACCGTGGCAGGGCCTTTCTGAGGAGATACCGGAACCTACCTACCAGACGGAAAACAAGAATGTTTCGGAACAAGATAATAATGGCAGGGGGCAAACTGTCCTCCAACCGCCGGCAGACAAAGAAATAGATATAGAAATAGATATAGAGAAAGAAATACAGACAAAATTGCAGGAGGAAGATTCTCATACAAGTTCGCCCCGGGAAACATCGACTCCGACAATGGAACGGGATGTTAAAGAAATACAGACAAAATTGCAGGAGGAAGATTCCCATACAAGTTCGCCCGGGGAAACATCGACTCCGACAATGGAACCGGATCTTGTCGATCGCCCCCAAAAGATAGATCGCCCAGAGGAAGAAAGTCACCCACCCGATGAGGTTAAAGATACTGCAGGCAGGGTTTCGCCTCGCCGCGATCGCGAACCGACGGATCGGCATCGGGCAGATATTGAGTTAAGAAAAGAAACTGCGCCGTCGGCCCCAGTTGATGTTGTCGAACAATTAATCCAGCAATTACAAAATACCGATACCGATGCCGAAGACCGAAAAAATGCAATTTGGCAGTTAGGGGAAAAGGGAGACTCTCGGGCGATCGAACCATTGATTAATATGTTGAGAGATTCCGACTCCAAGCAGCAAAGCATGATTTTGGCTACTTTATCTCAAATTGGTAACAAAACATTAAAACCGATGGTTCGGGCTTTGTCGCTGTCGTTGCAAAACGATAATCAAGAAGTAAGAATAAATGCAATTCGCGATTTGACTGATGTTTATGACGCAGCGATATCAGTTAGCAATATTCTACAATATGCTGTTGACGACCCCGACCAAGACGTTAGAGAAACTGCTAAATGGGCGTTGGAAAAGTTGAATAGAATTCGCCCTCCCAGGAATTTAGATTTCTGATGTTATAGCAATCCGTTGGTATAAAGCGATATCTAAGAAACCCGGTTTTTTGAAAAAACCGGGTTTCTGGCTCATAATGTTATCAAAATATCAAAAAGTTTAGCTGTAGGATAAGTACCCGTGCCAAATTAATTACACAGATGGAACAGGCGAGACGCCTACGGGGAAAGAATAATTTCATGTAAATATTTTTGCCTACCTACTTAAAAGCATTTTGGAAATTGTTAATTGTTCATTATTAATTGTTAATTACTTATGGCATACAGCGATTTTACTACGATTACAAAAGTCAGAAAAGCTTTTGACTTGAGTTTCATCGAAAGTCAAGAACTATTTACTAAGATTAATCCTATAGAACCAAGCGACTATTTAAAACTTACGCTGAAAGAATATGTACCTCTGGCTAATGCTATTAATACTGAAAAAGCGCGTTCGGAGTTAATTATTGCACCGGTACTATTGGAAGTAAGACGCATTTTAAATTTTCAAATAGGTTTTTTTTCTGGAGTAGAATTTAATGTAGATTCCGCTACGGGACTAACTGGATTTTGCGATTATATTTTGACTGCTTCTAGGGAACTTTATGAAATTAGAACTCCGGTAGTTACTATGGTGGAAGCCAAGAATGAAAACATTAAAGGAGGATTGGGGCAATGCATTGCAGAAATGCTAGCTGCTAGACTTTTTAACCAACAACAAGAGGATGAAGTTGAAGCAATCTATGGTGCGGTGACTACGGGGAATATTTGGAAGTTTCTTAAATTAGAAAAGCAGACTATTTTTATAGATTTGAACGATTATTATCTGGCAGAGATAGATAAAATTTTAGGTATTTTAGCAATGCCTTTTCAAGTTAAAAATTGATTAATTGCTTGCCAAGTTTCTGCCATGACATTACCCAAACTGTGGTCGCTATCTAGTGGAATTAATTGCACCCAGGAACGTTTCGCCGCAAAGTTGCTGCTGGCTTGAATGGGAATTACTTCGTCGCGCCGACCGTGTAGGATTAAGGTGGGGAGCGACCGCTCTAATTTTTCCTCCTCATATTTTGCCAAATCTACGACAAAATCGTAACTCAAGGGCAAATAGTCATTTTCAGCATAATGATAAATTGACTTAAATCCTTCCGACTGCCATTTTTGTAATTCTTGTTCTCCCAAGATAGGCAACCAATGAGAGAGGAAATTAAAGGCGGGGGCTAATAATATTAACTTCTCAACTTTTGAGTTATTTTCTGCTAAAAAAGTCGATGTTAAACCGCCAAAACTGGAACCAATTAGAATTACTGGGGAAGGTGAAGCATCAATTTCGGCGGCGACTTGTTCTAGTTGTCTGGTTAAAGTTAGACTGGAGAAATCACCTTGATTTAGGTCTGGAATTGTCAGGTTAATCTTGAGGGAAGAAAAGCGATCGCTGATATATCTAGCCTTAGCAGATTGAGGACTGGATGCGAAACCATGTAAATAGATGTAAGTTCTATTTCTGGGTAGGTTCATAATTATTGTTCGTAGCAATCGCTTCAGCGATTGAATAGTTCGTAGTAATCGCTTCAGCGATTGAATAGTTCGTAGGGAAATTAACAATTATTAATCATAGCAATTATTGAATCTATGAGATACGACCCGATCGATCCCCCCCGGCCCCCCTTGACAAGGGGGGAGCCGGAAAATGTAAAAGTCCCCCGGACTCTAAAAAAACTTTCTCTGACCTCCCCGTACAAATCAAATCTTCTCCTCTGGCTCCCCCCTTGTCAAGGGGGGCGGGGGGGGATCGACAGGGGGACCAACGGGGGAGCGAATATTTTGCTCTTCCTCGGAAGATTCAATAATTGCTATGTTAATTGGGAAAATGTTAATTATCGCAAAGTAACTAACTCTTCGGCGGTGGAGGGATGGATGCCGACGGTGCGATCGAAATCAGCTTTAGTGGCACCCATATTAACAGCGATCGCCATACCTTGAATAATCTCGGCCGCGTCCTTGCCTACCATGTGAACTCCCAAAACTTTATTAGTATGACACTCTACCACTAACTTAACCATCACCTTTTCATCGGCATCGGTGAAACTGTGGAACATGGGACCGAATTTTGCCCTGTAACATTTGATGGAGTCGCGGAATTGTTCGCGCGCTTCTTCTTCCGTCAGACCTACTGTTGCCGCTTCCGGTTGGGAGAAAACGGCGCTGGCGATGTTTTTATGAGACATTGCCCGGGGCGTATTGCCAAATTCCGTATCGGCAAAAGCGCGACCTTCGCCGATCGCTACCGGGGTTAAATTCACGCGATCGGTGCAGTCTCCCACGGCAAAAATGTTAGACTGACTGGTGCGACCGTTTTGCTTTACGGCGATCGCCCCTGCCATTGTTAGGACTCCGGCATTCTTCAAATTCAGACCTTCTAAGTTGGGAGCCCGTCCGGTTGCAGCTAGCAAAGCATCCACAATTAAAGGTTTCGACTCTTCTCCTTTGAGATAAACTTTCAAACCTTCTGGTACTTTTTCGATTTTTTCTAAAGTGGTATTGGTGCGAAATTCGATGCCATGTTTGGTCATGCCTTCTTGAATGTTGCTGCGGATATCTTCATCGAAGCCGGTTAAAATCAAATCCCGACGGATGATTTCTGTTACTTCCGTACCCAAACCGTTCATAATGCCGGCAAATTCTACGCCGATATAACCGCCTCCCCAAACGGCCATTTTTTTCGGTTGTTCTTTCAGCAGGAACATATCCCGGGAGGTGATGGCGCGATCGATGCCGGGGATGTCGATTTTTACAGGTTTTGCGCCGACGGCGATTAAGATTTTATCGGCGGTAATTTTGCGATCGCCTACTTCCACGGTATGGGCGTCCACAAATTTAGCGTATTCTGGGATGAGTTCGACGCCGGCTTTTTCCAAATTTTTGATGTGTATTTCATTCAAGCGGTGTACTTCTTTATCTACCGCTTCGATGAGGTGAGACCAGTTAAAGCTACTTTCTACTTTACTCCAACCGTAACCGACGGCATCTTCGTAGAGGTGGGAGAATTGAGAGGCGTAAACCATGAGTTTTTTCGGCACGCAACCGCGAATGACGCAGGTACCGCCGACGAGGTCGTTTTCGGCGATCGCGACTTTTGCCCCGTAGGAGGCGGCGCGTTTGGAGGCTGCCAGTCCGCCGGAACCTGCGCCTATTACAAATAGATCGTAGTCATAAGTTGTCATGGTTGTTTGTCCTCGCGTATGCTTTTTTAGAGTTGGACTTTATTTTAACACTGCAAGGGTACTTTTATTTTATAAAGTCTGAAACCATCGACTGGGCGCGGGTGCGATGCCGATAAGCCATCGCAATTTCTAAAATCGATCGAAACCGCGCTGTAGTCAAAAGAGCGATCGCCTGCCTTTGATAAAGAACGGACAGGTTCAAACGATCGCGATAAAGCTACTAATATTGTGTGATGCTACTTTATTATAAACCGAGTCGCAGCAGTTAGAGCGACCGATTATGTAAATTTTTGTAAACTATTTTTAAACTAATTCGCAACACAAATCATAATTTAGTTACATTTATTTACAAAGCACGCAAGGAGTGGGTTAGCGATCGCTAACCCACTCCTTGCGTGCTTTCTGTTATTCGCAAAGTTCCGATGCCTCCAAACAACTTAGTACTGCCAACGCAGGGGTACTACTTATATAGTTACAACCAGTTTTGCTCTTGGAGGCGATGCCATGCTTTCTCGATATGTTGGGGTTTAAAAAGGTTGCGCTTGCGTTCGTTCCATTCTTGGAATTTAGCGATCGCCACTTCAACATCTGTTGCAGCTTGGGGGTTTTCTCTTGCAACCCAGTGAACTGTTGCCATCATTTCCATACCATAAGGGGTCTCAAACCCTGTAATTAAATTGCCAACACGAGTTAATCGTTCGATCGCATCGGGGCTAGCCTCCAGAAAGCTTTGGGCCGCTTTTCTACCTTCTGGCAATACATAAATTTCCGTATTACGACCCCCAGTGCGATCGCCATATCCTCGAATAAAATGCCCCTCAATTCGCTGCAAAACATGATTCAAGTTATCGGCGTAGGGACCGTACTTGTATTTGATATATCGCAGTTTTAACGCTTCTCCGCCAGCTTGTAGGAAGTAAGCCAACTTTTGAATTTCTAGCAAACTGAGTCGATAGCCCGGTATTTCGTACAATTCCAACAAACGGATTAACAAAGCACGACCTCTGGTCATGTTGGGCTTAGACGTACTCACTTTCATCGTATCCGCTGCCCGTCTGCCTTGGGGAGTAAATACTACCACTTTGACATCTGGCAATGTAGCAAAAGCCGATTCGATCGCAGGTTTTACTTGCTGCCAATCCAAACCGCCATTGCCACAACCTAAAGGAGGTATAGCAATAGACTGAATCTCCAACTGTTTTACTTGAAGTATTAAATCTTCCATCCCCCTCTCTATATCTTCAATTCGTGAGTTATTTCGCCAGTGACGCTTAGTAGGGAAATTAATAATATACCGGGGATTAAAAAGATTATCCCTAGATACGATAAACATCCGTCCCGGTTCCACTTCCCCAGCGCGACAAGCTTTTGCGTATTGCCGGAAATTTTCAGGAAATGCCTGTTTGAATTGCAAAGCGATGCCCTTACCCATGACACCCACGCAATTAACGGTGTTGACAAGGGCCTGGACATCTTCTTCCAATAAGTTGCCTTGTTTAAAGTCTATCATTGCTCATAATTGAGGTTTTAGTTTAATAGTACCAGTTAGCATAGACTTTAATTGGGGGGGTGTAGGTAAAATTTTGTAAGCATTCTCGAACTTGCCCCATAACTTGAGGATTTGCCACGCCAATTTCTTTAATCAGCTTCCAGGGACAACAGTCGCGAACTAAAAATTCGGCTTGCCTTCTTCGTTTTCTATCGTTATCTTCCTGTGTATCGGCCCAAAATGTACTTTTCATTATTTCCCAATCGACGCGATCGAGTTGGTCGAAATTATCAAAAAATTCGCTGTATGCCACGATAGCATGACCGTCGGTAAAAGCAAAAGTAAAACCAGCAGTTTGAATTATTTCGGCTGTAGAGACAAGGTGGACCACAGATGTTTGACCTTCGCTGTAGCCAGGGACATTACCCTTGTGAATGGTATATAGCATGGGAGAGCGAGGAGCAAAATAGAAAGGCACATAATCGTGTAAAGTGCCACCCGCACTACAGGGAACCATAGTTGTTGCGCGACGGTCTTGAATATTTTGGTAGGCGATATTGATATATTTTCTTTCTCGAACTTGCATTGACTTATAGGAGAGCAATCCTGTAGTGGCGATGGACGGGAGATTCTTGATGTGGGTGATGTGGTAAATAGGAGTAGGCATTAGCTGTTTTAATTGATGTTTTAACTACAAACGCGATTTTTGTGCGCGACGCGCACCTTACAATATTACTTTTTTTCCCAAGATTGCAACCAACTTTGTAAATTAGAGCTATTGCTAAAATACCTAATCCCCTTTTCTGTCAAAACATCTCTAACAGCAGATTGCCTAAACTGTTTGCTATTTTCGCTAAAAAAAGCTTTGGTTTTATCCTGGTTAGAGCTAGCATGGTCCAAAATACACTGCAAAATAAAATCGTCCCTTCTTTCCCATTTTTGAGTCAACCGAGGCTCGTTCAAAGTTGATTGTAGATTCTCTATTTTTGGATGAATTAACTCGGCTCTATTTTTCAATATTTCAAAAACATTTTTAAATCTCTTATCCAGATCGAGCAATAAATTGTTATAACTAATAAGCGATTTCTCCAAAGACTCAGCCACATACCGAGCATCCTCGCAGCGAACATTTCGTTTGGCTTCACTAATTTCAATCTTAACTTTTTGACTAAAAGATTGACTCCGTTTTTCTTCTTTTTCCCAAGCAACTAAAGATTCCATCAAACAAATACTGGGTATAGCAATAGTAACATTTTCCGTAGAAGTTTGCAAAATCTCTTCCATCGACCCATTTCGTCCTTTAGCCATTGCTAGAAGAAAATTAGTTTCCAGATATAAGATGACTTGCATTACCAATCTAACTCCTCAGTGACGATATCGTTTAATTTGTCTAAAAGTCCTATCTCTTCAATTTCTTTCATACCTGGAGGATTAGAATGTTTCCAATGATAGTCTAAATCTCTTAACCAACTTTCTATTAACGTAATTACAAAAAACTGAACCATCTTTGTTTCATTAAAATCTGGGACGTAAAACTTGAAAGTTTCCAGAGGATTTAATTTTTTTACTGGCTCCGAATTGCCAGCTTTATAAATTCGGATGTATTGTTGGTTGACAAACATCAAAAAAGGAACGTGCTGGTAACTTTCTAACCCATGAAGAGTAAATTCTTCTGCTCCATATACTGGTGAAGTTCTGACAGTAACAAACATAATTGGCTCGTCGTCTTTATCTTTTACCACAATATCTGGGATAAAATCTATATTTTTAGCTAGGGAAGTTTGCATTTTTTTTACCTCCTTTTCCTTGTCGATTTTGTCGGACTGCTGCCAAAAATCTTTAACGCTATATCCTAATTTTCCTAACATCTCCCGCAATAGCGGCAGGCTTAAACCGATAACGTTGCTATGACAGCCTTCTAATTTCTCTATAAATAAACCGCCTTTTCCTTCGATCGCAAAACAACCGGCACATTTCAAGGGTTCCCCAGTGGCGACATAAGCTTTTATTTCTGCGTCGCTGACTTCGGCAAAATAAACCTGGGTCGCTCCCACTCGCCTCAGACTTTTATCTTGTCTTAAATCGATTAAAGCATGACCCGTATATAATTGACCGACCTGCCCCCGCATCTTCTGCCAGCGGGCGATCGCCTCCCCGGCATCGGCAGGTTTCCCATAAATCTCTCCACCGACAACTAACAAGGAGTCGCATCCTAAAACTAAACTCGCCTTGAGATTTTGACTCGTCTCGGAGTCCTGTGGGTCGCAGAGATCGGATATTCGATCGCTTATAATAGCTGTTGCCACAGTCTCGGCTTTGCGCTTGGCTAAAGTTTCTACCAGTTGGGCCGGTTGGGTAAGCCGAACTTGCGATTCGTCAAAGTCGCTAGGCAATATTACTGGCTTAATGCCGACTGTTTCTAACAAACGTCGTCTCGCTGGAGATGCGGAGGCTAATACAAAGGTTGGTATTTCCATATTTAGCTGAGAATGATTTGATGACAGGGGAGATTGTGGAGATGACGGGGGAAATTGTCGGGATGACAGGGGAAATCGTCGGGATGACAGGCAAGATGCCTGTCCTACGGGGGATTAAAGGGGAGATTTTGGGGATGACAGGCAAGATGCCTGTCCTACGGAGGTTAATATACCCTAAAAGATCTTACGACTTCTTGTAGCCTGTCGCCTACTTTTTCCCACCGATCTTCCGTGGTGGAGATGTTAAAGGTGAAAAGTTTGCCGCGACTGACCGCTACGCTGGCTAAATTATGTCGGTGTTGATTTCCTGGCAAAGTGACTGCATACTCTAATAAATAGTATGTTTTTTCCTTCGATTCTTTCGTATCGACGTTGACTAATTCCGCTTCGCGCCCCGAGTCTGGAGGGGCGATCGCCTTTTTACTCAGTTGGTACCCCACCTCCGTTGGAGTACCCAACTCAGCCAAACTTTTCTCCTCTGGTACGGGAGAAAATACTACGCTGACATTTTCTGTTGGTTCTATTAGATCGTGGAACACTACGTCTGGACCACCGGCAACTTTCACCGATACCCAGCCATTCGGATAGAGAAATTCGTAGCCGTCGAGGGTGTCCGCATAGCTTTTTAGTCCTGCCCCTGGGGTAACGCAACCCGTCATAACCAACGTCGCTACGACTAAAGCTATGGCCAAAGTTCGTTTAAAGATTTTTTGGGTTTTCATTTTCGACAATGCTGGCAGTAGGTTTTAGTTTTCCCCTGCCGCTATTTCAACTTTTCTATTCTCTCATTAAATTTGTCCCAAAGACAGGTTTGCCTTTTTTTCTTCTAAAGTCTAAATTTAAAAATCAAAAATGTCCCGTTATTGATTAAAATAGTACGGTCGTTCGTTCAACTGCCCGTGGATAAACATAATATTTCCAAACAAACCCCCTCTTCCGGTTTAGAGATTAGCGCCTCCCGTCATTTCACCGACTGGCTGCAAAGCGAAAATATTAGTCTGGCTTTTACCACCTATCAAACTTCTCGATTATTACTATTAGGAGTTAACCCGGAAGGCAAACTTTCTGGTTTTGAGCGATTATTCGATCGGGCGATGGGATTATATGCCACTACAGACCGCCTTTATCTCAGTTCTAAATATCAACTTTGGCAACTGGATAACGTTCTTTTACCAGAGCAGTTTTATAACGGTTACGATAAACTTTATGTGCCCAGGATCGGTTACACTACGGGGGATTTAGACATTCACGATCTTGCTGTAGATCGCGACGGGCGAATTATTTTTGTTAGTAGTTTGTTGAATTGTTTGGCTACTGTAAGCGATCGCCATAGTTGTACTCCTTTATGGAAGCCTCCTTTTATTTCTAAAGTTGTCAATGAAGACCGCTGTCATCTCAATGGTTTGGCAATGGTGGAGGGCAAACCTGCTTATGTTACTACTATTAGTAGGTCGGATGTGGTGGATGGTTGGCGAGACAAAAGACGCAGTGGTGGTTGTGTAATTGACTTGCAATCTAACGAGATTATCTTAACAGGATTATCCATGCCCCATTCCCCTAGATTTTATCGAGATAAGCTCTGGTTATTGAATTCTGGAACCGGCTTTTTGGGCACTGTCGATTTAGCCAATGGCAAGTTTGAACCTATTACTTTTTGCCCCGGTTATTTGCGCGGTTTGGCTTTTTGGAAAGATTGGGCTATTGTCGGTTTATCCAAACCTAGAGAAAAAACTTTTTCCGGCTTGGAATTAGACGAAAAATTGCTAGAGAAAGATGTCGCTCCCCGCTGCGGTTTGATGGTTATCGATCTCAATACAGGTAGTGTTGTAGATTGGTTGCGCTTTGATGGGATTATTACGGAATTATATGACGTTCAGGTTTTGCCAGAGGTAAAACGACCCATGGCTTTGGGTTTTCAAACTGATGAAATTAGTCGGATTTTAACTATGGAATCTATGGGCAAACTTTAGGCTTTTTATCTTGCTATATTTGGATATTTTAATTTGGGGACTTCCCTAAAGAAAATGTTAATTTTTGTTAAAAGTTTCGCTAACTTAGAAAAAGACGTGCTAGCTTGAATCGATAGCTCCAAAAAAAGGGGAAAGATCCCCTAGAGGTGTATTATGATAGTAGCTCGAAGCAATAGCAATCTTCTCCCATCCTCGACTTTACCGAGAGTAACTAAGGAAAAACGAACCGGAAAGTCGTTAGTAGCAATCGATCGCTCCCTAGAAAATTACCAGCAATTGCTAAGAGCGATGGAGGGACGAGCCGAGGTAATAGTAATAGATGGCGGCAGCGACCCGCTAGTGCAAATCTCCCAAGCACTCTCGGAGACTGGTGCAGAAACCCTCCAGATAGTCTGTCACGGCAAACCGGGTACTCTTTATCTTGGAGAAACTCTACTCAATTCCAGCAACATCGGCAAACATACCTACTTACTCTCGGAATGGGGAATTAAGGAGATTCAATTATATGCCTGTAACGTCGCGGATGAAGAATTTCTCCGCCGTCTCCACCAGTTAACGGGAGCAAATATCGCCGCCACCAGAGAAAAGGTAGGAAATGCAAATCTTGGTGGAACCTCTCAACTGGAAAATCAAATAGGGGAAAACAAGCTGTTATCCGAGGCGATCGCCAACTATCCAGGACTGCTGGAAATAGAATTTACTCCATCGAAAGACTCTCCCATAGAACTAAAAGATAACAATGCTTATTTTGCCTTTGGAGACTTCAACAAAGATGGAAAGTTAGATCGCGCAATCTTAGAAGAGGCCATCGACCCAGACAACTTCTCCACCAGTACCAAAGTCAAACTCCAGTTGGGAAATGGGAAAGGGAAATTTCAAGCCAGTGGCAAAAGTCTGGAGTTGCCTGGTTCTCCTAGCAGCATCAAAATAGGAGAATTAGACAAAGACGGCAACCTCGACGCGGTAGTAGTGACAAGTGCCTTCGATCCTACTAGCTCCTTGAGTTTGAACAAAATTACTGCTTTAAAGGGAGATGGCAAAGGCAAACTAACCGTCGATACCAAACTAGACCTCAAAAATGTCAATCTTATCTCCTTCGCCGATCTCAACAACGACGGTTTAGACGATCTGTCTCTGAGCAAATACTCTCCCAGTGACGGTACTAACAAGATCGAAATACTGTTAAGAAATAACAAAGGGTTTAAAGCAGCAAAAGGAGATCCTTTTGCTACCAACGATCCATTTTTAAATCCCGTGGTTATGGGAGATTTCAACGGCGACGGTTTCATGGACCGGGCGACGAGTATTTCCGACTACGTCTCCAATAAAACTACTGTCTCAATTGAATTGGGAGATAACAAAGGAAAATTTAAACCCCTTGAAAACTCTAGTATCGAGTTAGAAGGTTCCGGAACGCTGGAAATAGCTGAATTAAACGGCGATCGCAACCTAGATTTAGTCGTACAGACATATTCTAGCAACCCGCAAACCTACATCAGCGAAAGAAAAGTATCCTCACTCCTGGGAGATGGTAAGGGTAAATTTACTCTAGATACTGAAGTTTCCCTTGGGGAAAACGATTATGATACCCGCATCGAAGACATCAACAACGATGGCTTAGACGATATAGCCGTAAATTCTTTTGAATCCTCTGTTGGAAGCGGCATCGGCGTTTACTTCGGCAAGAAAAACGGCAAATTGGGTGAGTCTGCCGACGTTAAAGTAGAAAATCCTCTGAACCTGGTAGGAGGAGGCGACGTTAACAACGACGGCAACCCAGACTTGGTGTTAGTGCTTGGACCTTACCAGGAGGAAAAAATTCAGGTATTGTTGGGTAACGGTAAGGGCAAATTTAGCGAAGGAAAAACTGTCGAACTTGAGGGAAATGCTCCCGCAACCGTAAAACTGGCAGACATCAACGGCGACGGCAACCTCGACATAGTAGCCGATGAATTTACTTACGATTATCTCAGTGGCAGCACGAACCAGACTAGGGTGTTGTTAGGAAATGGAAAAGGGAATTTTAAATCCGCAGGAAAACCCATCCAGGTTAAATCCGACGCTAAATCCGTAGTGGGTTACTTCGACGGCGACAAAAACCTGGATATGGTAGTGGCGAGAAATGTTTATAACTCCTATAACCTCAATGTCATAACTCAGTTGTTATCCGGCAGTGGAGACGGTAAATTCACCCCACAACCTGGTATTCCTGGTTTGAAGAACGTTCAGAAGTTCGCGGCGGGAGATTTTACTGGGGATGGCAAGATGGACCTGTTGGCAGTAACGAGTGTCAGTGGCGAGGATACTTCTCTCCCTGGAACTGTTCCCGTTGGGGCAGGTTTGCGAAAAGACAGTTTCGAGATACTCAAAGGCAACGGCAAAGGAGAGTTTAGCTTCGTAGAAGGCTCGAAGGTCGAGTTGGAAGAACCCGTCGATCGCATCGTCGTGGGAGATTTTGATGGCGACGGCAAGCTGGACGTGGCTGCATCCCAGAATAGTTACGTCTTCTTTGAAGGAGAAGGTCCAGCAGATGAATTGTCCATCCCTCCTCCTTATTATGGCTACGGCGGTCAAGTCTCAGTGTTTTTAGGCAACGGCAAAGGCAAGTTTCCTACTACTAAAACTTTAGACACGAAGGAATATGGCGACTTTGCTTTGGGAGATTTTAATGGGGATGGCAACATAGATGTCGCTCAGATTAACGCTTATTCCTACGAAACTATTAATCAATTTTCGGTGCTATTAAATCAAGGAGAGAAAACACCTGAAACTGTCAAGTCTGCTAAAAGCTATACTCTCAAAGAGGGCGAACCAGATTTGCTCTTGACGGGTAATGCCAAGATCCACGGTACTGGCAACGAGTTGGACAATCAGATTGCTGGTAATAAAAAGGCAAACAAGCTCCAAGGTTTGACGGGCAACGATACTCTAACTGGTGGTAAGGGCCACGATATCTTCATGGGCGGTCCTGGGGACGATACTCTTACTGGAGGTAAAGGCAAAGACCGCTTTAAGTTTGGTAGCGATCGCTCCTTTAACGCCGAAGATTTTGGGGTAGATACCATAACTGACTTTAAAACTGCCCAGAAGGATAGTATTGTTCTGAGCGAGACAACTTTTGATAAGTTAGAAAGCATTGTCGGAAAAGGTTTTAGCATTATCGCAGAATTTGAAGCAGTCAATGGTGATAATAAGCCTCAAAACAGCGAAGCATTTATCGTTTATAACCAAACAACAGGGGATTTATTCTACAACGCTAATGGCAGCAAACCGGGTTTTGGTAGCGGCGGAAAATTTGCTACTTTAGAAGGGGCACCCGAACTAAAAGCATCCGATTTCTCTCTGGTGGATTAGAGTTTTAGGAATTAATAATTAAGGCTCGCCATCGCCGTCCTTAATTATTAAGCATTTTGTCGTAAATATAGCAAGCCTAAATCATTCGTGATATTTTAGAAACCCGGTTTCTTTGAGAAACCGGGTTTCTGGCCCCCAAATTTTTCATAATCCATTTAGGATTGCTATAGAATATTTTAATTAATAGTTAGGCTTGAAAATAAGAAGCGGCATTCTTCTGTTTTAATTCCTACTTCCAACTTGAATAATCGAGCAACATTAAATTTTTTTTTAAGTTTAATTGCTCATTTGCTTTTAGGCCTGTTAATCTATGTAAATATTTACAACAAAAGCTACCAGAAATTAGGTAAGCTAGGCTAGAAATAAAATACACATATCCAGAGAGAGTAAAGCTCTACCATGACAAAATTAATAATTTTTGATAAAAATAGACTAGCTTTAGATGGCCCAGTAAAAAAGGGCCAATTGGCTTCGCGGTCAGACCTCGGTGGCCGATCGCGAAAATTAGTGGCCATCGACACCAGGCTAGAAGATTACCAGAAGCTGGCAGGGGGGGTCGAGTTCGGGACCGACGTCCTGCTCCTCGACCCCCAGAGAGACGCTGTAGGTCAAATAGCTAGGGCCCTTAGCGATCGGCCCGCCGACAGCCTCCAGATCGCCTGCCACGGAGCCCCAGGCCTTCTCTATATGGGCAAAACGCCCCTGACTGGAGACAACCTCTCGCAATACAGCTACATTCTCTCGGAACTAGCAGTTAAGGATATTCATTTATATGCTTGCAACGTAGCTGAAGATAAAAACTTTATTCAAAAGCTCCACCAACTCACCGGCGCTAACATCGCAGCATCGGCCCAGAAGATAGGTAATGCCGCTAAAGGTGGAACCTGGGAACTAGAAAATCGAGTAGGAAAAGTAACTACCACCAATGCCTTTTTGCCAGAAGTGCGGCAGTCTTATTCGGGAGTATTAATATCATTTGCCGTCGATACCGAAAACACCTTAACCAGTCGTCCGTTTAACATCAGCATCGCCGACTTCAACAGCGACGGCAGACCGGACTTAGCCGTTACGGTAGATGGCGACGACCAAGTAGCCATTTTATTAGGAAACGAAGATGGCACCTTTGCCGATCCGGTCCCTTACGATACTGGCGACGGACCTGCCTACATCGCGGCGGCAGACTTAGATGGAGACGGCGACGTCGATCTGGCAATTAGCAACTATGCTTCTAATAACGTCTCGGTCCTATTAGGAGAGGGCGACGGCACCTTTGGGGCAGCTACAAATATTGATGTCGGCACTGCCCCTTACGGCATCGTGGCGGCAGACTTCGATGGAGACGGCAGCCTCGATCTGGCAGTAGGAAACGACGGCGGCGAAACTCAGGGAGATACCGATACAGTTTCATTGCTTCTCGGTAATGGCGACGGCACTTTTGGCGAAGCCACAAACTTTGACGTAGGGGATGCTCCCTCAGACATCGTCACTGACGACTTCGATGGAGACGGAAGCCCAGATATCGCCACGAGTAACGATTTATCCAACGATGTCTCCGTACTCTTGGGAGACGGAGAAGGCGGTTTTGCTGATGCTACTTCTTTTGCTGTAGGAGATGGAGATAATCGTCCCTACGATATTACGACAGGTGACTTCGATGGAGATGGAGTACCCGATCTAGCCGTCTCGAATAATGGTTCCAGTACGGTCTCCGTCTTATTGGGAGATGGCGACGGCGGTTTTGGCGATCCTACGGAATTTGACGTAGCTGACGAACCTTTTGAACTTGTGGTAGCGGACTTGGATGGCGATGGGAACGAGGATATTGCTACAAGTAGCAGTTCATCTAATGTCATATCCGTGTTGTCGGGGAATGGAGACGGCACTTTTGCCGAGGCTACGAACATTGAAGGCGTAACTGCTCCTTGGGCGGTTGCTGTCGAGGATATAGATGCTGACGGTTTCCAAGATTTGGTGGTAGGCAGCCAAGAAGATGCTACGGTTTCAGTGCTGCTCAATACTACTGATGAAGAACCAGATTCGGAACCCACTGATGGGGATGACAACCTCCTGGGTACTCCAGAAGGCGATCGCATCAACGGTCTAGATGGCAACGATACCATCCGGGGTGCCGCTGGTAACGACATTCTATCTGGTGACGACGGCGACGATCGCGTAGCCGGCAACAAGGGCAACGATCGCCTCTTCGGTAAAGATGGCAACGACGTCTTACTAGGCCGCCAGGGCAACGATCGCCTCTTCGGCGGCGATGGCAACGACACCCTCGAAGGGGGTATCGGGCGCGATCGTATTAACGGCGGCGCGGGCTCCGACCAACTTACCGGCGGAGCGAGTAAAGACCTCTTTATCTTCAACACCAATGAAGCCTTCGATACGGAAGATGTCGGTGTCGATACTATTACCGATTTCGATGTCGCCCGAGACCTAATTCTTTTAGATAAGACTACCTTCGCCGCCCTCGAAAGCGATGCTGGAAGTCAGGCATTTAGCGACGATGGTGTAAAAGGATTTAGCATCGACACTGAGTTTGAGGTGGTTGATACTGAAGATGCCGTTGCTACTTCCGACGCTTTCATTATTTACGAGACTGAAAATGGTGGGTTGTACTACAACGGCGATGGTGAAGCAGTTCAGTTTGCTACTTTGACTGATGCCCCAACTCTCGAAGCAGACAATTTCTTCCTGCGCTAAAGCCTTGACTTTAAGCACGGTCTCGGTTCGAGCGAAATGAATCGACAAAAATTAAGGGTGCGCCAGGCGCACCCTTTTTCCTTGATGTTTCTGTCTTTTCTGTTTCATTACCATCGAAGTTGCTATACAGACAGTTGAGCCGCTGTTTCTGAGACTGTTTGCGACTGGAGTTGCCCTTCTATATTATTCTTGGTTTTGCTGCGAGATATTATCCCTATTAGCAGGGCGGGCAAGCAGATGCAGGCTGCGGCGTTGAAAACTGTCATTAAGATGCAATCTATTAAGCTCATGTCAGTACCCTTTTGTTCGGTTTGTTGCTTATTTAGCTTTCATACTATTCTACAGTAAGGCAGGGATACTGGGATTGTATCGCGGCAATTATTTGAATTACTTGTCATAGTTATAAGTTTTTATTATTATTGGGTTTTGTCGCGATCGCTACAGCGATTTAATAACGATCTTTTGAGAATCGCTTTAGCGATTACTACGAACGCTCTTTTAATTTCTCCCCCACTCTAAGAATTTGCCCCGCCAAAATAGCAGCGCCAAAACCGTTGTCGATATTAACTGTGCCAATGCCGGGGGCGCAAGAATTGAGCATGGTTAATAGGGGGGCCAAACCGTTAAAACTCGCTCCGTAACCGATGCTGGTTGGTACTGCTATTACGGGGCAATCTGCCAAACCGGCTACTACGCTAGGCAGGGCTCCTTCCATGCCGGCTACTACTATTAATACGTCGGCTTCTGCTATTAAATGTTGGTTTTTTAATAACCGATGAATTCCCGCTACTCCCACATCCCAAAGACGCTTTATTTGAAAGCCGCTCATAGTAGCAGTAATAGCTGCTTCTTCTGCTACTGGTAAGTCGGCGGTACCGGCAGTTACAATGGTAATGATGCCCTCATGTTTGGGGGCGAGGTTGGGAGGAGCGATCGCGCAGATTCTCGCACCTGGATAATAACATAAATTGGGCACTTTATCTTGCAGTTGTTCGTAAACTTCGGGCGTAATTCTAGTTGCCATTACTACCGGGTTTTTCTCCCGCATTACTTCCATGATTTCTGTTATTTGTTCGATAGTTTTCCCCTCTCCCCAGATAACTTCAGGGAAACCTGTCCTCACGGAACGATGATGGTCTATTTTGGCAAAGTCTCCTACTTGCTCGAAGTCTAAATATTTGATTTTTTCGTAGGCAGATTTGGGCGTTATTTTCCCGGTGGCGATACTTTCTAATAATTGCTTTAAGTCTTCGGAGTTCATGATTAGTTGTAATTAGTTATTTTTTTAATTTTCTAATGATTTGTGGCATCGAAGACAAACCCGGTTTCTCAAACAATACCTTCGCCATTTTATTCAAGGCTAACTCGCCCGCAAGAAACCGGGCTTCTTACATCTCCATGCCTTAGCTATGTTGGGTTGCGCTGCGCTCCACCCAACCTACTAGCTACTAGCGCAACACAGCTAAAATTGTGGGTAAACTTCGTAGATTAGCTTGTAGTAATCGCTTTAGCGATTTATATAGATGAATCGCTAAAGCGATTACTACGAACTGCTGCTACTATTATTGTTAATTATTAATTGATTTGTAGTTCGTAGAGGTTCCAAAAGCCGCCGCCGAATTCTGTGTATTGGATGCCTTCGATGCGATCGCGTATGGCTTCAAAACGCAAGGGATTTACCATATAAATAAATGGCAATTCTTCCGCAATAATCTGTTGCGCTTCGGCATAAAATTCTTTACGTTTGGCTTCATCAAGTACCTGGGAACCCTTTACATAAAGGTCGTCAATTTCCTGTTCCCAATCAGCCACTTCCCAACCTTGTATGGGTTCTTCTCCCGGTTGCTGTCCTTGATTAAAAGTATGCAATCTGCCATTAACAGACCAAATATTATAACCCCCGTGAGGTTCTACTCCACCACCTCGGAAACCTCCCAAATAAGCATCCCAATCCCGAGATAGAGATAAGCGTTCTACATAAGTATTGAAACTTAAAAACTGGGAGTTAATTTTTATTCCTAATTGGGCTAAATCTTGGTTTATTTGAGTTGCCATTAATTCCCTTACCTTATTGCCTGCACTGGCGAGTAAAGTAAATTCTACTCGGTTGCCTTCCGCATCTAAAAGCTCTCCTTCAGAGTTATATTTAAACCCCGCTTCTAATAATAGTTGCTTGGCTTTTTCTGGGTCGTAGTTATAAGTTTTTAAACCTTCTTCGGGAGAGAGGTAAAAAGGACTGGTAACGGGTATAGGCGAATATTGAGGAGCGCCCAATCCTCGATAAATATTGTTAGTCATGGCTTCGCGGTTAATCCCGTAGGCGATCGCCTGTCGAAACTTCTTATTATTAAACCATTTCGACTTAACCGGCTCTACAAAAGGCTCTCCTTCAGCATTTTTCGCTTTATTAAGATTAAAAGACAGAAAAGCAGAATCGGAGGTCGGCCCTCCATTGTAAATAGTATATTTGCCGCGATTTTCTTCTTGTTTTAAAAGCGGAAACATTTCCGGCTGCACTTCCATCGTATCTAGCTGCCCGGAACGAAAGTTTAATAGTTGGTTATCTGAGTTTTCAATAACTTGCCAGAAAATATTTTTAATGTAAGGTTGAGGGTTTCCTTCCACATCTTCTCGCCAATAGTAAGGGTTTCTTTCTAAAATAATTCTTTGATTGGGAACGTGCTTTTGCAGGCGGTACATTCCATTGCCGACAATTTCCGAAGCGTCCGTATTAGTTCCCCATTTTTCCAGAAATAAAGGTTTTCCTTCTTCATCTTTAGTAAACACTGATTCCCTTAAAATATGGGCGGGTAAAATGGGAAGTCCCCCTGCATATCTGATAAAGGGGGCGAAGGGTTCTGGAGTGGAAAATTCGACGCGGCGATCGTCGAGTTTTTTCACTGTAGGCAGTCCGCGACTTTTTCCTACTCTGAGAATGTCTTTAAAACTGGTAGGAATTTCATCGTTGAGATAAACATCGTTATAGCTGAAAATAATATCGTCGGCGGTCATGGGCTCGCCATCGGACCATTTTAATCCTTCTCTTAGGGTAATAATAATTGTCTGTCCGTCTTCGGAGATTTCCCAAGATTCTGCTAAACTCGGTTCTAGTTCGCCAGTGATGCCGTTGTCGCGAATTAAGCCATCGTAGATATAGCCAAATACGCTATAGGCCGATTGATTTAAGGGGTAGTTAAAGGTACCCGCATCGCTGGGGGTTGGTACTACCATGCCAGATAATTCTCTGGGTTGGAGAGGAGTGCAGGCATTTAAGGTTAGGGTTGCGGTTAGGGCGATCGCTAACCACCCCATACTAATTTGTCTAATAGGACTAATTTTCATGGTATTATTAGTTAATAACTATTAATTTTCACGCTTTTTGAATTATAATAACTTAATTATCCAGACTGAGATTCCAGCCAACCGATAAAACTTGAAGTCTTGCTAAAATACAGGTTAATTCCAGCATTTTGTAAAGCTTCTTTAACGGTCGGTTGAGTAAAATCTTTGATATTGCCTGTAAGCAATATTTTTACTTCTGTAGGCTTAGTTCGTGCGTGGCTTAATATTGTTTTAAGAATCAAATTATCTGTGGGTTCTTCCAACATTAAACTGTTACTCAAAGTCGCCCTAATTACCTCGGGGCTTAAGGGAATAGTTGTGGCATTTGCGGCTATGTTTTCTAAGGCTAAAAACAAACGCTTTTTTATCTCGTTAAGTAAATTCTCATTTTCTTCCAAAGACATATCTAAATAAGAAAGTAGAGAGCTAGCAGAAGGAGAAGTTAAATCCCGTCTTAACTGACTTATCTGTTGCTTTAGTTCGTTGTTAAAACGAAAGCGACGTTTCTGCTCGCTTTCTAAAGCTGAAAGAGATTCCATGCAGCAAACTTCTGGTATTGCTATTTCGAGGGATGCAGGAGAATTTAAAAGTAAATTACCCGCCTCCGCATCTCGTCCAAAAGCAACACTCATTAAGAAATTAGTTTCGATATAGCAATTATCGCGCTCGGTGAAGTACATTTTCGATCCCCCCCTGCCCCCCTTAAAAAGGGGGGAGCCAGAGCAAATCAAAGTCCCCCTTTTTAAGGGGGATTTAGGGGGATCGATCGGGGTGTACCTCACCAATTCAATAATCGCTATATATAAAATCGGCATTACCACCATTCCTCCACTTCACCGCGCAGGACTACTTCTGTTTCGGTTTGCGCTCCTTTTAATAACTCTAGCAAACCTATTTCTGCTAGTTCTTTAGAACCAGGAGGATTTTCCATTTTCCAATTATAATCTAAGTCATGGAGCCAGACCTCTGTCAGGGAAGTTATATAAAACATTCGTTGTTTGCCAAAATCCGGTCTATAATATTTGAAAATTGCCTCTGATTTTTTGACAAAAATCGGTTCCGATAACTTTTCGCCGTCCCATTTGAAAATTTTGGTTTTTTCTAGTTGGACTAGCATGGCATACGGAAAGAAAGTTTCCGAGTATTTCAGGTTATAAATTAGCTCTTTTAATCCCCATTCTAATAATTCAGTTCGGGGATCTGTACGAACTAACATTATCGGTTTCTTTTTCTTAGTGACGATTAAATCCGCAACTATTACTGCTTCAGTTTCATAGTCGAATTCATATTTGGTTCGTTCCATATTTTTATTCTCCTATCCTTCGTTTTTGTGAAGCAAAACTACCGCATAAGCGGCAATTCCTTCTTCTCGCCCTACGGGCCCTAATTGTTCGTTGGTGGTAGCTTTTATGCCGATTAAATCGCTTTTTATTTCTAAGACATCGGCAAGGCGCGATCGCATCGCCTCAATATGGGGTTTGAGCTTCGGACGTTCTGCCACTACCACGGAATCAATATTGCCAATCTCCCAACACCCCGCCCTGACTACATTATAGACGTGGAGCAATAAGTCCATGCTGTCGGCATCCTTCCATTTAGCCTCGTTTGGAGGGAAAAAGTGGCCAATATCTCCCAAGCTCAAGGCCCCCAACATGGCATCCATAATCGCGTGGGTCAGGACGTCGGCATCGCTGTGACCTACGAGCCCCAGTTCGTGTTCGATTTTGACTCCGCCAAGAATTAGCGGACGTCCGGGCCCTAGTCTGTGAATATCGTAGCCGTTGCCGATGCGAAGGTTGAAATCGGGAATCATTGTTTTAAATCCAGTTAAATCCAGTTACCGTGGCGATAATCATACCACGGCGGTCAGTCCAGAAACCCGGTTTTTTCAAAAAACCGGGTTTCTTGGTTGCCAATTGCAACTTACTCCTGGTTTAACTGACATAAGGCAGGGGATCTGTTAGTCCTAGTTCGGAAAATGCCGCCACTCGCAACCGACAGGAGTCGCAAACGCCGCAAGCTTTCTCGCCTCCTGCGTAACAAGACCAGGTGTCTTCCCATTTCACTCCCAGACTATTTCCTAATTCGATTATTTCAGTTTTTTTGAGCTCGATGAGGGGAGCAACTATAGCGATCGCCTCTCCTTCTCTCCCCTGTTTGGTTCCCAGTCGAAATACGGACTGCATTGCTTCTATATAATCTGGGCGACAGTCTGGATAGCCGGAGTAATCTAAGGCATTGACACCTATATAAACCCGCTCTGCTTCAATGGTTTCTGCATAAGCTAGGGCAAAACTGAGGAAAATTGTATTGCGGGCGGGAACGTAGGTAACAGGTATCTTCTCCGACATCTCTTCGAGGGAGCGATCGCCTGGTAGCTCCATTTTATTATCGGTTAAAGCAGAACCTCCCCAGAGAGTTAGATCGAATTTCACTACTTGATGTTGCACAACTCCGGCACTTCGGGCTATTTTCGCTGCCGACTCTAACTCCCGCCGATGTCGCTGCTGGTAGTCGAAGGATATTGCATAACATTCGCAACCATCGGCTTTTGCTTGATATAAAACTGTCGATGAGTCTAACCCGCCAGATAATAAAATAACTGCTTTCATAAAAAATTGAGTTCCCTAGTAAAAATTAAGGTGCCAGGAAGCACCCTACTACCGCCATAAAGCCTAAAATTGTGGGCCGACTTCGCAGGCTAGCTTGTAGTAATCGCTTTAGCGATTGAGATGGATAAATCGCTAAAGCGATTACTACGAACTTGCGTGCTTCCTGACACCCTACTTTAGATTTTTGATTGCAAAAAAATTAACACATTTTTTTCTCTTGTCAAGTAATTGTAACAATTCTTATCATTAACTTTCATTGCGGGCTATTTGTAAGGAAATAATGCCGGGCAAGGGTTCGCAAAGCAGTGCTTTTAAGGCTTTGGCAAGAGAAATAGCTCCACTTTAGATTTATGAAGGCAAAATTGTAAAAATACTTAACACTAATTGAGAAAAATCTTCGTTAAGCTAGAGACATCAAATACATAAATAACAATTATGACTACATCTTCTATCGAATTCAATAAGCCTCGCTGGCAGACTATCGTCTGCATGACCTTGGGTTTCTGGTTGAGCGCTTGTCTGTTATTGGACTTGGTAATTATGCCTAGTATGTACGTTTCTGGCATGATGGCCGAACCGGCCTTTGTTACGGCAGGTTCTACGCTATTCTCTGTTTTTAATAGAGTGGAGTTAGTTTGCGCTGCTTTGGGCGTGACGGGTTTATTGGTTTTGAGCAATTTGTCAAAAGATTCCGGCAATAAAGGCCGCACTGCAATTATTTTATCCTTCGTACTTTTGGCGATCGCTCTCATCGATACCTACGGTCTGACTCCCCAGATGACTGCTTTGGGAGCAAATCTAAATCTCTTTGAGTCTGCTAACGAAGTGCCGGCGGCCATGAACCAAATGCACGCAGGCTACTGGGTTTTGGAAATTGTCAAGTTTGCTTTGGTGGGTAGTCTCTTGAGCGGGTGTTATCGTCAACTTGGCGATCGCGAAGCGTTGCAGATGCAACATCGCTCTTAAGGCTTTTCTCTTTCCTTTCCTATAAAGGTGGAATTTAGGGGGCGCGGTTGCGCCCCCTATTTTTTTTGTTTGCTTATTCTTCCGTCCCTTCTTCGCCACTGGGCCACAAAAGACGAAGGCCCATAATTGCAAAACCGATGGCGGCGATCGCTTTTACCAACCGGGTAGGAAAAACTTCTGCCACCCCTTCTCCTATCAAAACTCCGAGAAAACTTGCCAGTAACAAAGCGGCGGCCGTACCGAGAAATACGGCCCGGGGATGTTTGGAACTACCGCCGAGGGCGATGGCCGCTAGTTGGCTTTTATCTCCTAGTTCGGACAAAAATACCGCAATAAAACTCAGTCCTAATAATTGCCAGTCCATCTTTATAATTAATAATTAATAATTAATAATTAACAATTAATAGTTGCTAATTATTAAAGGTCATATAGCAAGCCGTAGATCGTTCGTGATATTTTAGAAACCCGGTTTCTTGAACAATACCTTCGCCATTTTTTTTGTAGCATCTTGTAGCATCTTGTAGGTTGGGTGGAGCGATAGCGCAACCCAACATTAACGGGAGCAAAATCTAACGATTTTGTTGGGTTTCGCTACGCTACACCCAACCTACGAATGGTATTGTTGATTTTGGCGAAGGTATTGTTGAAGAAACCGGGTTTCTTGCCCCCAAATTTTTCATAATCCATTTAGGATTGCTATATTTAATGCAGTATATCCCAAAACAAGGTTACAGAAATTAATAACAGACTTATGCCCGCTGCCGTTTCTATAGTTTTCGGCTCTAAACGTGTTGCCAGCCATTTTCCAAGCAATACTCCTAACAAACTCGTAGTTACCAGCGCAGTTCCAGCACCGGCAAATACTATCCAAGGTGCGTGAGATTCCGCAGTCATTAATAAAGTAGTTAGTTGAGTTTTATCTCCTATTTCAGCTAGCAAAATAGTCACAAAAGTGGAAACAAAAACAGCCCATTCTCCAGACTTAGGTTTGTTCTTTTCTGTAACTTCCGGCGGCAAACTGCTAGGAGGTGACGAAGGCACGTTCTCCCCAGAGTCTTTATCTTGTTTTGGGGCATCGCTGAAAGAGACAAACGGAGGGGCCGATAAGCTGGGTGGCATTGGGTCGAGTTTCACGGGCTGCTCTACTTTAAGATAGATTTTTGTTAATTACTCTTTATTATTTCAAACTTTTATGCTATACGTCAACCCCGAATTGAAAATTCCATAGCAGCTTAATTGGCCTCGACACCCACGGCTTGGTTAAAATGCTTCATTTCTGGACTTTCTGGGCCGTACATATCCTCGATGTGTTGCACGCAGCAGTCGATCGCGAAGTCGTTGAGTTCTTCGGCCTCGATGTCGTAGAGTTCCACAAATACATCTGCTTCGACTCGACAAAAGCCCGGCCTCTCGTCGTAAATACGGCATTCTCTGGCGGTAGGATCGTAATTGATACACCATCCATCTGGCCCTACCAAACTCAGATAATGTTTTAGTTCTTCGGGAGATAGGTATTGGTCCAATTCTGGACGTTCCTTTGGTTCGAGGTAACAACAAGCACCACAGTTCTTTACGCACTGCCAAGTAGCCATAATAATTATTTGGGGTTGGAGATAGATTTTAGATTAAATACTATTTATTATTGAGTTTTGTAAAATTAATTAAAGAAAAGGGGCGATCGCTCTGTAAAATGAGAACAATTTTCCATAATAATTTCAATCATAACGAGGTCTGATAGGAGACATGGGGTTTTTAACCGATTTATTTAGCAGTATCAACTTTGAAACCATCGCCCAGCTTACCATGCTAGCCGCGATCGTCATTGCTGGCCCAGTGGTCATAGTTCTTTTGGCCCTTCAGGGCGGCGATATGTAATTCTCTTGGCAAAATTGCCATCGTAGTGTAGGCAGAGGCCATAACACAAATTCCGTCACTCACCAGAAACCGGGTTTTTCCAAAAAACCCGGTTTCTTAAATTTCTACCGTTCGTAGTAATCGCTTTAGCGATTGATATAGATAAATCGCTAAAGCGATTACTACAAACTCGATTTAGGCGCTAAAACAATACTTGGGAGCAAGACCAAGGGGTAAGACCCCTCATGTATGTAGATAGTTCTTCCTCATCGATTTCATCGTAACAAATAAAAAAGGGATTGTCAAGGGGTTTTTCTAAGATTTTTTTTGCTGGTTCGTAGTAATCGCTTTAGCGATTCTAATATATCAATCGCTAAAGCGATTACTACAAACGAACTATCTCTCCAACGCGGCAAGGGCGGTTTTAATTAAATTAAAAAAGAAAGGTTCCGAAACGTTGACTTCTTTGGCATCTAGGCGACTTTTGCCTAACAAACCGATTTTTTCTCCCTGGCGAACTGCTAATACTTTCCCCTCGGCATTACGAATTTTTAATTCCTTAACCTCGCCCCAGTCTGACATGGTGCAGGTGTAAGGGCGATCGCTATAAACAAACTCGACCAATTTAGGACGAGAAGCAGGTTTGGCACAAACACCGGAGGCGGGCAAACGCACTCCTACCAATTCTAACTGGACGGTGGTACTGCCGTTCCAAGTATTCTCCTGCAACTTATAAGCAATATCTACTACTGGAGGCAGGGGGAAATAAGGAGACCAGCGCCAAGCAATGCCGTTAATAATAGTTCCCGTCGCCAGAGTCAATTTAATATGCCCCTTGCCGACAATTTTTTGCTCGATAACCCGGACGTTGGGAGTCCAGAAGGTCGGGTCTTGATTTTCGATGCCGCAGGGATGAATGGCATCTATTTGATGGTAGAGTTCCAAGTCGATGTCGTTAAAACTCGCTTCAACATCGATCGCTACCAAAGGTTTGAGGTGTCGCGGTTCCAGACAGCGGCGAGCAAAGGTGCTGAGTCGCTGACGAAACCGTTCCAGATTTTCCTCTGGTAGGGAAAAACCGCCCGCCGCCTTATGACCGCCGTATTTTCCCAACACTTCGTCGCAATATTGTAAAGCTTCAAAAATGTTGAATTCGGGAATGCCCCGGGCGGAACCCCGAATGCGACCTTCCTCGTAAGTGCCGATAAAAACCGGCGCGCCGTAACGTTCTACCAGACGAGAAGCGACGATGCCAATAACGCCGTGATGCCAGTCTGGTTCTACTAAGACTAAAACTCGTTCTTGCTGGAGGTCGATCTGACTTTTCTCGCATAAGGCGATCGCTTCCTTTTCTATTTCTTCGCACAACTGCTGGCGGCGTTGGTTGATAAGTTCGCATTCCCCCGCTCGTTTCATGGCAGTGGCCACATCTTCCGTAGTCAGTAACTCGATAACAATTTGCGGGTCGTCGAGGCGCCCGACGGCGTTAATGCGCGGCCCCAAACGAAAACCGATATCCTCCGGTTTCAGCGCCCGGGTAGTTTTGGAGTTGGGGTTCAAAATTCCGGCGCTGCCATCGCTTCTGACGGTAATGCCCGCCCTCTGGATGAGAGCTTTTACTCCTACGAGTCCCGAACGTGGCAAAAGTCGCAAACCCCGTTTCACCCAACGCCGGTTTACTCCGGTTAGGGGGGCGAGGTCGGCGATGGTTCCGAGAGTAAATAGCTCCAGAAGAGGTTTTGTCAAAGATTTAACGGCGTCGAAACGTTGCGCGAGGGATATGGCTAAAACGTAGGCTACGCCGACTCCCGCCAAACCTCGATATGGCGAAGTTTCGGCTATTAATTTCGGGTTGAGAATGGCAGTCGCCTCTGGGAGGGTTGGCGGGAGGTCGTGATGGTCGGTGATGATGACATCGAGGCCGAGTTCTCGGGCTCTGGCGATGGGTTGGTGGGCGGCGATGCCGTTGTCAACGGTGAGAATTAGTCGGATGTCTTCGGCGTGGAAGTCTTCGACGATGCGTTCGTTGATGCCGTAACCTTCGCGCATCCGACTGGGGATGGCGTAGTCGGCGATCGCTCCTAAATGCCGAAACGCTCGTATTAACAAGGCCGTACTGGTCATGCCGTCGGCGTCGTAGTCGCCGCAGATGGCGATTTTTTGTTTTTGGGTAATGGCAGTTTCTAAGAGTTCGATACTTTTGGGCAGGTCTGGAAATTCATCCAGGGGCGAGGGCAACTCGATAGACTCCGGGTCTAAAAATGCTGCGGTTTCTGCTGGCGTCTCGATGTTGCGGTTGATGAGTACCTGCGCTAGTAGGGGGGAGAGTTCTGTTATTTCCGCGACTTCCGTTGCGAGTTCGGGTTTCTCTGGATAGACGAACCAGCGCTGGTCCGGTAGGCGATCGCTGCTTGGTTTGGAGATGGGATAGTTTTGCACGGGAGTTTGATGGTGAAAAGACTTTATTTGTTATTGTAGCGGATATTATAAAGGATAAAATAATTTTAAAATTTAATTTAAGCTGTTTGGTGGAGCGATAACAGTTAAACCTTTTTTGGCGTCGAGATCGAATTTCAAACCTACTTCTGTTGCTGCGGTTATTTGTAGTTGTTGTTGGGAGCGATCGCTAATTTTCATGCTTTCAATTGTTGCCAAGCGACAATAAGAAGATTCTTCGCTAACTAGAAACAAACTGTCTCCCACTGACAAGCTAATATCATTAATTATTGCCACCGCCGCCCTCGGTTTTTTAAACCATTCTGTTATTTTACCGATTTCTCTAGCCTCACCCGCCCTTGTTTGGAGGGAAATTATGCGGTAAGTTACTAATTCTGCTAAAGCTTGGCACAAACTTTCGATAAAATAAGTCAAATCCAGCAATTCTTGGGTTCCTATAATCCTATCTAAGAATCCATGAGCCGCATCATTCCGATAATAAATTAATTGATTTAGTTCCCCTTCTGCCGTATTTTCATTTTCTTGATTTTCTTCTACAAATCGTTTTACCTCTCTGTGTTTTTTAACCCAATTCCAGGTACGATCGTAAATTCCGGCATCCGCTAATAATTTTTCAAGTATATCTTTTCGCAAATTTTGTTCCTGCAATAAAAATGCTTCAGAGATTAGCTCGTACTCTCCATCGCCCGTTACTCCTTCGCACAAACCTTTAACAATTTTCTCGGGTGAGAGATTTTGAAACCTTCTTTTATTCAGTTCTAGCAGCAAGCGTCCGACACCTTCTCTATGAGTATTTTTAATTCTTGCTTCTAGATCGGAATAATTGGGAACTAGATTGGGTAGAAGCTGAAGCCATTCTTTAATTAGGTCTTCTACAAACCGCTCGTAAACAGCATACAAGCGCGTTAATACCGCCGAATTTTCATACTTTCCCCACTCATATTCTCTGGGAAGTCCTTCTATTAATTCCCTAAAGTTTACGTTAGAGTTCAATTCTTTTAGGGTTTCATTTTCCCGAGCGCTCGCAATTTCCCTTAGCCTATTATTGGTTTTTGTAACCCCACGAATCGTGGCAATACTTACCCTTACTTTATTAGTTATTTCCTCAAGCATTCCTCTTTATTTTCCTATTATTTGAGACAGCATCTCGTCGAAGATATCGATCCTTTCCCGAATATCGTCGTTGTTTTTTATGTCATTTATCAGCAAAGGTGCTTTATCTCCTCGAAAGATATTTTTTGTTTCTTCAATAACTCTCGATTTTCGCTCTTTTAGTAGATTTGCTTCGGATAAATGCCTGCTCAATCCAACCATTAGTGCATCGTAATAGCCTCGATAGAAGTTGCTTTGCCAAGTTCCAGATGTAGGATCGAACGGTTTGAATAAATTTTTACCATAAAGTTCTTTCGCCAAGGCAATAGTTTCTAAAAATATTTTTTTTAGCGACTCAATGTCTCGGTCTGAAAAATGCAGGCTTTTTCTCATATAGGTGTCCAAAAAGTCTTTCATGCCGCCGCTAAAATGGTCGGCATTTCTTAGAGCAAAAAACCGCAAAATTAACTCTATATCTTCCATTTTTGGGAAAGCTGAATTTTCCAGATGGCGTTCTTGTGGTATTTTTTCCCTTATAAATGTCCGAGCTTCAACAAATATTTCATTATTTGCTAATTCGTGCAACAGCGAATTAAACTTTCCTTGGTACAAACAATTTCGCACTTCTTGGTCGCTTAAATTCACTCCTGCGGTATTAAGACGCTCTAAGGTTTTTTGTTTGAGTAACAATGCTTCTTCGGAACTAGAATTAGACTTTGTAATTATGGCGATCGACGAGAGAGAGTGACGATCTAGCCTTGCTTGAATATTAGCGGGAAGCTCTCTATAAGCAAGTCCTTCCATTTGAGACAAAATTTCCAGCCCAGTAAGCTCGAACTTGTTATCATAAAAATCTCTAATCGCTGCAATTCTTTGCAGGCCATCTATTACATCATAGGAGTTATAATGTTTCTTGTAAAGAACGATGGGAGGAATAGGGATATTAATTAAAAAAGACTCTATCAGTCGAGACTGCTTTTGTTTGTTCCAGGGTTTTTTTCCGATATCGAATAGTTTTAAATCCATATACCCAGGCTTCTTTAGAGAAGCCACTAAACTAGGAAGCTTTTCCCTGTTGATTTCGAGAAGTATTTTTGGCTCTCCTGCCCAATTTTCTAGGGATAACTGGTCGTCAGACATTTTAGGTTTGCCTTTTGTTGTGCTTTCGGGCCACATTTTTTGTTCCGTTAGTGTTAGAGACATTTTCTGCTTTCTCCAGTCGCTAGATTTTGCTTAAATATTATAACAGCCGATCGCCCAAACTGAAACTCGAAAACTGCGAATTGGGGAGCAATAATGCCCCCCACTATCTTACTCCTTAGACTCCCCTGGCTTAAGTAGTCGCGACGGCGCGGAATTTCAACAAAAATTTGGTTGCCGACGGGTCGGGTATTAACGGTAATTCGACACCCAGAGGATGAATGTCCAACAATTATTAATTATTAATTATTAATTATTAATTACTTAATACCTATAATCGTCCGATGGCGAGGATCGCTGGCAACTGTTGTTTTATACTCGAAACCCACCTCCTCCATGGCAGCTTCCAGGTCAAAAGTATAGTAGTCGTCGCTCCAAGGTTCCGTGCTTTTCATTAAAGTGAAGAGTACGGGTGGGAGATTTTGGATGACGACCGATCGCGGATTTCGATCTACGATCGCCAGACAGCCCCCGGGACGCAAAATCCTCAACGCTTCTATAAAAATATTGCGGGTCGCGTGGCGCGGCAGTTCGTGTAATACATATTCTAGCGTTACTACATCAAAGGAATTCTCTGGCAAACCAGTCTTCTCCGCGTTCGCGTGGACCCACTCGGAGATATCCCCGTCAATATCTAAAGTTTTCGCGACTGCTAGCATATAAGGCGACAAGTCTAAACCTACGCTTCTAACTTTCCTCTCTTGCTTCTGGCAGTAATAGCGGTGAAGCGCAACAGTTGAGATTCCCACCGAACAGCCCATGTCTAATACATCTTGGACTTCGGTCGGACCGTACTGGTCTAATACTTGATGGAAAGTGTCTCGGAGGCGATCGCTTGCAATTTCTCTAGAGAGGTTTTCTTCCTGCCACACCCTTAAAGCCATTACCTAAGTTGCCGGGTATGCTTCAAAGGCCGCCTCCCAGCACAGATTGCCGCGATCGTAGGCGTGGAAGGGCACTTGATAATACTCTGGATAGCCAACCTTCGGGTCGGCAATCTCCTCCAGCAGTCCCTTCGCCCCCGATGCCTCTAACTCCTGGTAAGTTTGCCGCCAAGGAACTCCATTTTTTTCGGCGGTTTTAATCAGCACCCGCCGCGCTTGACCTTTCATCACCTGGTAGATGGGTTTGGTTTCGATTAACAAGTTCACAAATTGCGAGAGCAAGTCGTCACCGATCCAGTTGGGTTTGCTTTTGTCTTTCATAATTCCTCAATTTAGGTCGTAGTGAGTATTTGAGGAAATGATACCAGTCTTTGAGGTGCCAGTCAAGAAAAACTTCAGCAAAGAGGTAGTTCGTAGTAATCGCTTTAGCGATTTATAAAGATGAATCGCTCAAGCAAAGAGCTAGTTCGTAGTAATCGCTTTAGCGATTTCTAAAGATGAATCGCTAAAGCAAAGAGCTAGTTCGTAGTAATCGCTTCAGCGATTTCTAAAGATGAATCGCTAAAGCAAAGAGCTAGTTCGTAGTAATCGCTTCAGCGATTTCTAAAGATGAATCGCTAAAGCAAAGAGCTAGTTCGTAGTAATCGCTTTAGCGATTTCTAAAGATGAATCGCTAAAGCGATTACTACGAACTATATTTCGCTACTTGCGATTTCTAAAAATGAATCGCTAAAGCGATTACTACGAACTAGATGAATCGCTTTAGCGATTTCTAAAGATGAATCGCTAAAGCGATCGCTACGAACTATATTTCGCTACTTGCGATCCGCTACCATTGTTAATTCTTGCAACTGCCGCACCACATCTGGAAAAGCTTCTATAGTCTGAGGTAAATTCTCCCAATTAAACTCTTCTATCTGAGCCTTCACGAAATTAGCGTAATCAATTAAAGGTCGGTATCCATATTCCTCACCCCACTGCTGCAGAGACCCAGCAAATTGCTTAATTTCTCGCGAGACCATAGTTTGGCGTAACTTTAACCAGACTGTCTTTTCTGTATCCTGTAATTTCTCTAATAATTCCAGCAGCTTTTCTATGTCTTCCGGTTCGATCTCCTCCACCATCGCCTCCCAATTTTCCCCATCGTTTTCCGCAGTGCTTTCCTCTGGATGGTTGAGATCGAAAAATCTCTTCAACTCGCTTACTAACTGAGAATAACCGATCGGTTTGCTCAGACAACCATCGCCGATTTTCGTTAGCTCGTTTCGCTCCTTTTTCTCGCAGGCCGCCGTGATAAATATCGTCGGAATATTTCTAGTCCTCTTATTTTTTTTTAAATATTTCGTTGCTTCTCTACCATCCAACACCGGCATTTGCAAGTCCATTAAAATCGCATCGGGTTGTTGAAATTCTGCCAGATAAATCCCTTCTTCACCGTCTTTAGCTTCTAAAATTGAATGCTTCGTACCGGCAAAATATCCTTTAATTAAATCGCGATTAGACCGCGCGTCATCCACTACTAAAATTTTTAACTCTGGGAGTTGCTCTAAATTTTCCTCTAATTGACACTGGGCAAATGCCGTTAGATCGCACTCTACAATTTCGACATCGGGAAAAGCAAAAGTAAACTTACTTCCCCGACCGAATTCGCTCTCCAAACTCACCAAACCTCCCAACATTTCTGTCAGTTTCCTGGTAATTGCTAACCCCAAACCGGTGCCTCCATATTTGCGGACATTTTGTTGTTTGCTCTGGATAAAAGGTGCAAATATTTGCTCTTGTTGCTCTAGTTTGATGCCGATACCCGTATCTTCTACGGCTATTATTAAGTTTGTTTTGCTGTCATATTCCGGGTCTATCTCGGAATTTGCAGTTATTTTAATATAGCCATCTTCGGTAAATTTAGTAGCATTGCTTATAATATTTAATAAAATCTGCCGCAGGCGAAGTTCATCAAAATTAATTGACTGGGGTAAATTATCCGATATTTCTACTTTTAACGAGACGTTTTTTTCAGCAGCTTTCAGAGAAAATATCTGCTCTATTTCATATATTAATGCCCTGAGACTCATCGCTTGGTAGTTTAACTCCAGTTGGCCGGCTTCGATTTTGGAGAGGTCTAGAATGTCGTTAATTAAACTCAACAAACTCTTGCCGCTGGTAACGATCGCCTCAACATAACCCCGCTGTTTGCTATCGGTAACTTTTCGTTGTAGCAGATCGCTAAATCCCAAAACGGCATTCATCGGGGTGCGAATTTCGTGACTCATATTTGCTAGAAATTCGCTCTTGGAAGCGTTGGCTCGCTCCGCGCTATCTTTAGCTTCTAGGAGGGCGATTTTTTGTTCTTGAATTTGGCTAAATAATTCTGCCTGTTTCACCCCTATTCCTAAATGATTGGCAATTCGCTTTAATAATTCAACATCGTTAGTTTCCCATTTCCTCCGGCCGCTGTTTTGATAGGCAGCGAGCAACCCCCACAACCGCTCCCCCGCACGAACTGGTACGATACAAAAAGCTTTTATTTTAAATTGTTCTAAAATCTCTAGATGGCAATCGCTCAAGCCTTCATTATAGATATCCGTCACGGCAGATATTTCTCCGTTGCGGTATCGGCCCCCCTCATTTTCCTGTAAATAAGTATCGAACCAAACGGTCTTAATATTGGAACCTACTAACGGCATCCAGCCATCGGCAACGGACTCGGCAACAAATTTGCCGCTCCAGTCTGGGTCAAACTGATAAATGCAAACCCGATCGCATTTTAAAGTTTCCCGCAATGCCTTAGTTGCCGCATGGAAAATCTCTTCCTTGTCTAAGCTTTGGCGTATTCTTTCCACTACTGTTAAAATCGCCCGATCGCGTTCGGCGGTTTCTTCGCGCAGGCGGTTTTCCTCCTGGAGGCGATCTAATAAGAGCGCCTGCCGAATGCCCACAGCAATTTGCACCGCCAACTCCGCGAGGAATTGGATTTCTCTTTCTTCCCAGTAGCGAGCCTTAGAACATTGATGGGCGATTAACAAACCCCAAAGATTGGGCGCGGCCCTACTATTTTCTGGCTGGAGCAAGATCGGCACTAGCAGCTTGGCCCTGACTTCCAATTCCCGCAATAAATTCAGGTTGCATTCGCTCAAGCCAGCTTGTTCGATATCGGCGACCGCCCTAGCTTTCCCCTCCAGCAGTAGAAGTTTGCTTTCTTCGTAAAAACAAGGAGCTTCCAACTTCCATCCTTCCAGAGTTCCCCAGCTATCGCCGCTCGATGACGCTACCACCGCCCCGCTCATATCCTCGGCTAACTGAAATACTACTACGCGATCGCATCTCAAAAACCCCCTCACTTCTTCCACCGTAGCTTGCAAAATATCTTCTAGCTGTAGAGAAGAGCGAATTTTTAGAGCGATCGCCGCTATTAATCGTTCTCGCTCTCGGCTTTGGGTCAGCTGAAGTTGCAAAGTAGTTTGGGCGATCGCGTTATTAATGACGCGACGGATGCTCTCGGAAGTGACATTTCCTTTTACCAAATAATCTCGCGCCCCCGCTTTCATCGCCTCCACCACGATCGCTTCGTTGCCATGTCCCGTTACCATCACCACTGGCAGTACCGAAGTACCCCAAATTTCTTTCAACTCTGCCAAAAATTCCAACCCATCCATATCTGGCAGTAAAAAGTCCAGCAAAATCCCATCCACTATCTTCTCTTGGCAGGCTTCCAAAGCTTCTTCCCCAGTCTCGAACTCTAAAATTTCATAACTATATTCCGAGTCGCGGTTTAAATAGCGGCTATAGACCGTCCGATCCTCCAAAGAATCATCCACCACCGCTATAGTTCTGAGATTGCTTCCCATGGTGGCTTCTCCACTAGCAGCTATAGCTTCGCGCACCGTTTTTTGCAGGCTTTCTGCAGTAATTTCTCCTTTGATTAAATAGTCTCGAACGTTTTTCTTCATGCTCTGCAAGGCTATGGCCTCGTTGCCCTGCCCGGTTAAAATGACTGCTTGTAGCTTGCTGTTGTCATTAAGCGTCCTGCAAGTACCTATAAACTCCAGACCATCCATGTCTGGGAGCAGATAATCCACCAAAACTAGATCGGGTTGGCTCTCCATACATAGTTTTAACCCCTCTTCCCCAGACTCGCATTCGTAAATATCGTAATCATATTCAGGATCGCGCTCTAGGTAAGTTCGATATACCGAGCGATCTTCCACATTGTCCTCTACAATTATCATCGATTTTCGTTTTTTCATTCTTTTTAAAGTTGATTTTATTAATACTTGTCGTTCGTAGCGATCGCTTTAGCGATTAGTCGATCTAAATCGCTAAAGCGATCGCTACGAGCTAGCCTTCGGTCCCGTTTAGCTATTAGGAAGCACTACCACTTCAAACCAGTATCTCATAGACAGCTTTAGAGTTTTCTGTAAATCGTTTATATCCATCGGCTTTAACATATAGCTATTTGCACCCCATTTATAGCAAGTTTCTATGTCTTCGGGATTGGAAGACGTACTAAAAACTATAACGGGAATTTTTCTGCTAGATTCATCCTCTTTCATTTTAGCTAAAACTTCTCGTCCGTCCGTTCCCGGTAAATTTAAGTCGAGCATAATTAAAGTCGGTTCGGGAGCAATTTCTTCGTTTTGATATTCGCCAAAATGGAAGATATAATCTAAAGCTTCGTCGCCATCCGTAACTCGATAAATAGAATTATTGAATCCTATTTTTTTTAAAGTTCTATTCAAGGCTTCGAAGTCTGCATCGCTATCTTCTACTATTAGAAGCGATCGCTTTTTTATGCTCGGTAATTGATTTAAAATGTTTTCCATTGCTATAACGTAAAATAAAAAGTAGTGCCCTTGCCATAAGCGGACTCAATCCAAATTTTACCCCCATGACGTTCGACTATTTTTTTAACAATTGTTAAGCCCGCCCCCGTACCTCCACCGTATTTCTTCGGGCCATGGAGTCGCTTAAAGATTTTGAAAACTGCATCTAAATGTTTTTGTCGAATGCCTATGCCGTTGTCTTTGACATAAAAAGTTGCTTGCTGGGTAGCGGTTTCTTGAGATTGCTTAGTTTGACTATCGCTTTCTAACCAACCAACTTCTACCAACTTTTGGGGTTTGTTGTTGTATTTTAGGGCATTAGAAATTAGATTGCTAAATATTTCTTCGACTAAGACTCTATCGCATTCTATCGTCGGTAAAGGCCGAGGCATCACTATTTCCCACTCCGAGTCGTGGTAACTCATTGTTAAGGTTTCCCTAATATTGTCGATGCATTTATTCAGATTAGCCGGCTTAATGGCCAATTGCGACCTTCCCAACCGGGAATAGCGCAATAAAGCATTAATTAATTCCTCCATTCGCTGAGTCAAACGCACCAAACTTTGCAGTTTTGATACTCCGTCCTCATCAAGTACGCCTTCATAATCTTCCAGCAGAAAATTGGAGTAATTATGAATGCCCCGCAGTGGTTCTTTGAGGTCGTGGGAAGCTATGTAAGTAAAGGCATCTAATTCTGTATTGCTGCGTTGCAATTCCAAGTTAATTTCTGCCAGTTTTTCGGCTTTACCGATAACTATTGCTAAGATGCCGCTTTTTAGTTCTAAAGCGCTATCTAGTTCGCATTTTTTCCAAGGCAGAGATTTACCTTTTACAGTTTCTTTCCAGGAGTCGAAAGATTGCCGAGGGGACAGGGTAAAACTGCCGTCTTCTTCTACAGTCACTCCTTTAATTGGATTCCCTGCCCAATTAACAGTTTGCCACACTTCCGGTCGAAACCAAATAAGATAATTTTTCTGAATTTTAGTTAAAGACAAAGCTAAAACACCGCTTGCTTTATCTTTAAAATTTTCCGCATTTGGATAGACGCTAGGCAAACAATCGCTCGTCCAAATATTTTGTTTTATTTGAGGTTCTATCCATTCGCTTAAATCTTCTATCTCCGATTCCTTAGGAGTTTTACCGACTAGAGTCCATTCTCCTTCATAAAGTAGCGCTACTCCATGGCTTCCGGTTAAATCTAGTAAGTTTTGGCTGTCTTCTAGCAATCCTTTACCTAAATCTTCTGACTGAGATAGAGAGTCAATTAATTGGGATTGAATTGATTTTAATTTTAGTTTGTAGTCTATGTCTTGATTTTCTTCTTTGGAGGCTAATTCTAAAGACATCACTTGCCCAAAAAACTCGCAAGCAGTACGAATTTCATAAGGTACATATTTAGGAGAATAGTGGTGGCAGGCGATCAATCCCCAGAGTTTTCCATCTTGAACTAAGGAAATAGACATGGATGCGACTACTCCCATATTTCGTAGATATTCGATATGAATGGGAGAAACGCTTCTTAATACTGAAAAGCTCAAATCGAAAGGCTTGTTAGTTTCTGGATTTGCAGGTAATTCTACTGGTTGATAATTTACATCGGGGATTAAGCGAAGAAAATTAAGTTTGTAAAGTCGTCTGGCAGGTAGAGGAATGTCCGTTGCTGGATAGTGCAAGCCTAGATATGGTTCTAAATCTTCTTTTTTATCTTCCGCAATTACGAACCCAGATTCGTCGCGATCGAAGCGGTAAACCATGACGCGATCGAACCGGGTTCGGTTGCGGATTTCTCTGACTATTACTGCAGATAGTTCCTCTAAACTAGATGCTTTTTGCATCTTGCTTAAAGTCCCTTTAGTTAGCTGATAAAAATTGAAAAAATTAGCTTGTTGTTCCGATTCTCTCCGTTCCATTTCTAAGATTACTAAGCCATCGTTACGATGGAGGATGGCGTTAAAATTGTCCTCTAGGAAAATGGGAATAGGATTAATATTTTCAAAATCGTTATTTAGACATTTTCGTAAAAATGATATTTGCCTATCTCCCAACAAACTAGATAAAGGTTTGCCGATTAATTTTTCTGGTTCAATTCCTAGAAAAATCTTGGTATTTCGGCTGACTTCGACTATTTCTAGGTCTAGTTCTTTTAAAACAAACAGCATCCCGTGGGGCTGAATGAAGCCAGGAATATTAATTTGTTCGCGATCGCAATTAGTAATAGTGACGTTGTCGATGGTAATCACTTTATTTTCAATCATAAAAATCCTTTCGATTACTCCATTGAATGTTGAAAAAGAGACTTCCCTAATGCTCTATTTTAAGAAAGAAACACAAAATCAACCATTGCTAGATTGTGAAAAACGAGCTAGAAAAGAAAGCGCAGAAGATTTAGTTATTTGGGAACCAGATAATTTTTGCAACCAAGCATAACTAAAGTAATTTTAGTGCAGAATGCTAAAAACTGCAAAAATTGCTATATCATCGATTTTGCAAACCTATTTTTTCAGGCATTAGGAAGTGTTAAAGTTGCCTACCCTTGGCGTCAACATAGACCACGTTGCCACCATCAGACAGGCCCGACGGGGCGCAGAACCAGACCCCATCGCCGCCGCAACTCTGGCAGAATTGGCCGGGGCCGATGGCATTACCGCCCATTTGCGGGAAGACCGCCGCCACATCCAAGAACGGGATGTCCGCTTGTTGCGGGAAATAGTAGTTACTCATTTGAATCTGGAGATGGCCCCTACCGAGGAGATGGTAGCGATCGCCCTCGACCTCAAACCAGATTACATTACTCTAGTCCCCGAACGGCGCGAAGAAATTACGACCGAAGGCGGTTTGGATGTAGCCGGGAATATCTCCAGATTGACGGAAGTAGTGGCCCAGTTACAAGGTGCTGGATTTCCCGTCAGTATGTTTATCGATGCCGAACCCGCCCAAATTGAGGCATCCGCCCAAATTAAGGCCAAGTTTATTGAATTGCACACCGGTTGTTATGCCGAGGCCAAAAATGAAGAGGAACGGAAAAAAGAGTTAGCTTTGTTAGCTGATGGGTGTAAAATAGCGATCGCTGCCGGACTCCGAGTTAATGCCGGTCACGGCCTTAACTATGCAAACGTCTATCCAGTAGCTTGTCTCGAAGGAATAGAAGAACTAAACATCGGTCATTCTATTATTTCTCGGGCAGTTTTAGTCGGATTAGACCGAGCGGTCCGCGAAATGAAACAAGCCATGCACGGCCTGTTTTGATTCTTGTTAATTGTTAATTGTTAGTGGTTAGTGGTTAGTTGTTAGTTGTTAGTTGTTAATTGACAACTAAGCGGATAACAGGCATTCTTCCGCCGCGTTCTACGTTCATTCCTAACAACTAACAACTAACAACTAACCACTGACAACTTTCTTGAAATAAATATGCAAACTTATTACTACATTCTAGCTAGCCAACGTTTTCTCATAGAAGAAGAACCTTTAGAGGAAGTGTTTAAGGAAAGAAAGCGAGATTACCAAGAGAAAGGGAAAGAAATTGATTTTTGGTTGGTGAAAAATCCCGCATTTTTAGAAGCACCAGAAATGGCAGAAAATAAAGCCAAATGCCCCCAACCAGCGGCAGCTATTATTTCTACCAACCCTCAATTCATTACTTGGTTAAAATTGCGCTTGGAGTATGTAATTAAAGGGGAATTTCTTTCCCCGTCGGAAACAATACCCGACCCCATCGCATCTCTCAATCCAGCTTCTATGCAGCAGTCTTGAACTATGATTTATAAAGGGCCAACCTCAAAATCTATCGTTTTGGGTCGTCTGAGAGCGAAAATACCCCGGGGAAACCAAGGGACTTTGCCAAATTTAATGGCAGTCGCTCTTTTATCTCTAATATCCTTGACAATTAAGCCAAATCATGCTAGGGCGCAGCAAATAGTCAATAATTGCCGACCGCCCCTTCGTGGAGAATATTTGGTGCTGATTTCTACTCCCACTCCAGAGAGCCAACAGGCGGCGATCGCCAGGCTGCCGAACGATATAGACATCGGTCTTTGTCGATATCTAGATGGGGTTGTCGTCCGCGTCGGTGGCTTCCAAGATGAAGCTCTAGCAAACGATTGGCAGCGATACGTCCAGGATACGATTCGCTTGCCTGCCTATGTAACCAAAGGGACGGGAACTACAACACCCGAAGGCCCCGCACCACTGGGTCCTGGTTATGCAGTTTTAGTAGATTATTCCCAGCGACCGGAAACGGCGGCAGAATTAGAAAGGCTGTTAGCTCGCGATATCGGTTTAGTCTCCTACGGGGGCAAAAACTTTTTGTTAGTAACTTATACGCCTAATGTGGGCAATGCGGCCGAGAGTTTGAAAAGGGTTAGCGATCGCGGTTTTTTCACCTTTTTAGTAGATAGCAGTCGAGTAATTTTAATTAATTCTAGAGCGCGCTTAACTATTAACAATTAAAATGCTATATAGCAAGCCGTAGATCGTTCGCGATATTTGAGAAACCCGGTTTCTTTGACAATACCTTCGCCAAAATAAAAAATACCATTCGTAGGTTGGGTGTAGCATAGCGAAACCCAACAAAATCGTTGGATTTTGCTCGAAGATGTTGGGTTGCGCTATCGCTCCACCCAACCTACAAGAAAATGGCGAAGGTATTGTTTGAGAAACCGGGTTTCTGGTCCCCTAATTTTTCATAATCCATTTAGGAGTGCTATATCTCCTTCATTAGCAACTGGTGCATCTGATATTTGCAACGGGGATATTTATCGTCAGCCCAGAAACCCGGTTTTTCTAAAAAACCGGGTTTCTTAATTTTTCTCTATTGCCAATAGCTGGCGGACGGAGGCGGACGGGAGTAGGTCAATGCATGAAGCTTTCCCAAAAACGTATCGGTTTTTGGGCGGCAAAACTACCCACCTGCAGTAACAATGCGATCGCGCCCAGTATTTTTTGCCTCGTAAAGCGCCATATCTGCTTCTGATATCAGCACTTCTGGACTGCAATTGTTCGTAGAAGTGCTAGCCACCCCAAAACTCAAAGTCACGCGATCGCTGACACCAGACTTAGCATGAACTATCCCCAGTCTTGCCACCGCCTCGCGAATTTCCTCAGCCACCTCAACCGCCCTCAGCAATTCCGTATTAGGCAAAACCACCACCAACTCTTCCCCACCATACCTAGCCACCAAACCGCTAGGATTTTCCACCGCATCCCTAATAGCAGCCGCCACCTTCTGCAAGCAAACATCCCCCGCTTGGTGTCCGTAGGTGTCGTTATACGCCTTAAAAAAATCAATATCGCATAAAATCAACGACAACGGACCCCCACCTACTCGCCCGCATTCCATCTGGAGAAAGATATCGAACCTGCGGCGGTTAGCCACCTGGGTCAAACCATCTAAATGCGCCAAACGCTGCAACTCCTGATTTGCTTTCTCCAGTTTTTGATACAATTGGGATTGATAAAGAGCAATTCCCACCTGGGTCGCTAACTGCTTCAACAAATCCACCTCTAATTTCTGCCAATGTCTGACACTAGAACATTGATGCGCTATCAGCAAACCCCACAAGTGCGGTGCAGGAGAATTAACCATCGACAAAATAGAATTTTGCTTCCTACTTTCTTCCATCGCTTCAGTTTGTTCCTCTAATTCCCCTGCATGAACCCCCTGTAAAATTGGCACTACTAAATTAGCCTTCACTTGATACTGACTCAACAAATTCAAGTGACATTCATCAATACCCTCCGCGTACACATTGTCGATCGCCCTTACCCTGCCTCTACGATATGGCAAGATGTAAACTTCGCTCACGCAAGGATCGTAGATAATTTCTTTGACAATAGATAAAGACTCATCTTCGACTGATTCAACCGCTACTACTCCCTTCCAGTCAGGTAAAAACCGGAAAATAATGACCCTGTCAGCCCCCAAAAACTTTCGCACTTCATCTACCGTAGTTTGCAGGATCGCATTTAAGTCTAAAGAAGAACGGATCCGCGCCAAACTTTCTAGAATTAACCTTTCTTTTGCTGCCTGTCTTTTCAGGGCTATCTCTGCCAATTTCGCTTCCGTAATATCCCGATAACACCACACCCTGCCAATTATCTTTTCTCCCAACCATTGCGCTTGAGTGTAGCTCTCAAAAATTCGACCGTCTTTTAACTCTAAAATATCGAAACTTTCTAACTCTGGCTTGCTATAAAGCTCTTTTACTCTTGCTAAAAAACCTTCGGGCTCTTTCAACTGCTCTTCAAAAAATGCCCAACGGCTTTTTTGAACTCCTGGCAGCATCATTTCTGCCGGCAGTTGCCACATTTCTAATAATTTTTGATTAAAGCTAATTACATCTCCATCTGGGTTGACTGCAATAATCCCATCTGCTGTAGATTCTAAGGTTGTATGAAGTAGAGATAAGGTTTGTCTTATTTGTTTTTCTAAAGGCTGCATCCCTACAGCTTCTTCTTCGCTTCTTTCAGACTCCACTACCATTACACCGACCATTAATTCTTCATCTTCTAAACCTCGTTTTTTTGCTTCTTGCTTTAAGCTATTTCCTAATACCTCGACTGCCTTAATCTCCCCTTCCTTCCCTTCTAATTTGATTTTAAATCCGATCTGCTTTTTATATTTGAAATTTTTTTCTTTTTTTTCAAAGAAATTTAACAACTGGGCTTGCATTCTCGACCGCTCTTCTGGAACTATAATAGTTAAAATCGAGCGATCGAGCAATTCCTCTACTTCATAACCCAACTCTTTTGCACCCCATTTATTTATCTTTCTAATTACCCCTTCTGTATCTATCGCAAAACAGATCGCTGGTAAATTATCCCAGCAAGTTTCATCCCACACTTTTCCTCCTTTTTTTTCCAAAGAATCTCTATGGTCCCAAACTCTTTTTTCCGAATAAGTTGAACTTAGCTTTCCTTTTGACATAGGATATTATAAGTATTTTTACTTAGATTATCGATCTGATTTATTTTCAATCGATGCACCACGATTTTTTTAAAGAATTGCCTGTCGCCAATTTTTTTTATATTCATATTATCGTACCACTTCTTCTTCTTCTCCTTCTCCCGCTAGGGGTTGAATCTTAAGCTCAATCCTTATCTCATACTCATAACGAATAGCTATAAAACCCACTCAAAACAAGGTTTTCTAATATTCTTGCCCGTTCAAAATCGATCCCTTACATGGGGCATTCCTGGTATTTATCCTTAGAGAGCCTGTTTCCCGACAGATTCTCTAGTTTCACAAGGTCAAAAATGGATGGCCATATTATCAATGAAGTCAATTAAAAATTAATTTCGATTGTTTTATGCTCTGAAAAAATAGCCCCGTTGATTTGCGATCGAAAAAAGCCGATAAAAACTAATTAAGTTAACGCTTTTTTGCCAGCAAACTAACAATTTTCCAAGGTGAAATATAAAACGATCGCCCATTAACTTCTGGAGATAACGCGAGAGTTTCTTCTAATAAATTGACGCACTCGATCGCCTCCCACTCTAAATCTCCCCCCAATTCAAGCTCGACCTCTTTTCCCTCGGATTCATAAAAACGCAAAAGCCATTTTTGCGGATGTTCCTCGGAATGTTTAAAAGCCATCAAAATTAAACTCTCTTCAGAAAAGCTTAAAAGACAACTTTTTGGCGGTAATAACTTCTCTTTGACTTCGGACTTAACCTCATTTTTTCCATTAAAAATAAAAGACATCGCCCGTGGCAACAAAGGCAAATTCAACTCGTAACCCCGTCGGACAGTGCCCGCATTTTGCCAGCTACCAAAATGAGGATAAATAGCATAAGTAAAATAATGAATTCCCCGATCTGCTTGAGGATCCGGCCAAGTCGAACCTCGCAACAATGTCAAACGCAGGCGATCGCCATCAAAATCGTAACCATACTTACAATCGTTCAACAAACTAACCCCGTAACCATCCTCGCTAATATCCCCCCAACGCAAAGCCGGTACTTCCCATTTAGCTTTTTCCGTAGGAGAATTAGGTCGAGTGGGTCTTTCCATAACTCCGCAAGGAATCTCATAAGTCAGGCGATCGCTCTTGACATTAAAAGCAAAAGCCGCCTTCACCATAACCCCATCTACCTGCCAATCAACCCGATTTTCCACCTTCAAAACTCGCGACCCACGCTCCAAAACATAATCTTGACAAAACTCGGAGTTTTCTACATCCCTAATAACCCGCAAGCGCCACCGCAAATCGCCATTTTCTACCCAAGAAATATCCTTTAATTTGGGTGGAGATAAAGGACGATCGCGGTAATCGGGGTCGATATTCCAAGCATCCCAATATTGCCCGCTATCTGCGAAAGCTTGCAACTGACTTTCTCCCTCGGAATATTTCAATATTTCCCTACAATAAACTTTATCATAAATGCTCGCCAAATCGCCTGTTTTACCATCCACTAATACCCGCAAAAATTCGTTTTCTAAAACCCTATCTTTCTCCGGCAAACTAACTTGCTTGACAACACCGCCCGATTTTGATAGATTTTTAGTAGTATCCTGCCCCATGGTCTGTCTTGTTGGAGGCTTGCTCCGCTCGAAGCTAGATATATCGACACTTTCCGCCTCCCGACCCCGCAACCAGAAGACTCGGTATCCAACCCCCGGCACTTTATTTGCTAAAAATAGCAACGCGGGACCGTTGTTTTGAGTATGAGTCCGAGTATTAGTTTGAGTATGATAACTCTCAGCCGGAGACATCTGCGACTCCAGCAATAATCCCGAATCATCCCAAACTTGCCACTGCCAGGAGGGCGTGGAATCTGGGAGGGAAACTGCCACTACAGGCGATCGCTCCCAATTAAGAGGATTAAAAACCACAATCGGTTTAATGCTCCAAGGATTTTGTTCGGAGTTTTGCTTCTGTAGAAGTTCTCTTGGCGGCGAGAGAAGAAGGCGATCGCCAATAGCCGACAAAGCATTCTCTAATACTTCCCAACCGACCTTTTCTGCTTCCTGCCAAGCCAAATTAGCATCCAGATAAACTTCGGCAATTCCCGACCCGGGCAAAATATCGTGAAACTGATTGAATAAAACCTTTTTCCAAGCAACTTCCAACTCGTTTTTCGGATAGCTCGCCCCAGTAGCGATCGCCGCGATAGAAGCAAATAACTCAGCTTGATATAACAAATTTTCGCAGCGGCGATTGTAAAGCTTTTGGTCGCCGTGGGTCGTATAGCAACCGCGATGAAACTCTAAATAAAGTTCGTCGTTCCAAACTGGATAGGCTACTTCTTTTGTTATTGTTTCTCGTGCCAAAAGAGAAGTTAAATAATCTTCAACCGTCGCAAACTCTAATTGCGGGAAAAAAGGAGAAGTCTGCCATTTTCTAGCCATTTCCAACATATCCCTAGTGGGGCCGCCGCCGCGATCGCCCACTCCCGGCAACCAAAAAGCCTCCTTCAAACCAGTTTTCCTGGAGAACTCGCAAGCATATTTCGCCATCTTAACTGGTTCGATATTTTCCCCGATAGGCGGGGAGATAAAACTAAATATTTTACTGCCATCTAGCCCCTGCCACCAAAACAATTCGTAAGGGAAATTCGTAGTATCGTTCCAACGCATTTTTTGAGTGACAAAATATTCGATGCCGCCGCTTTTGAGAAGCTGCGGTAATTGCCAGCAAAAACCAAAACTGTCCGGCAACCAAGCTACTGTAGAAACCCGACCGAACTTTTCTTTAACGTAACGCTGACCGTAGAGAATTTGCCTGGCGATCGCTTCTCCAGAAATTACGTTCAATTCCGGTTCCACCCACAAACCTGCGGCTATTTCCCATTTACCTTTCTCAACTTGTTCTTGGATTTGTTTGAATAGATCGGGGCGGTTTTCTTCTATCCATTGATAAAGGGCGGGAGTGGAATGAGTGAAGATTAATTCTGGAAATTCTTGGAGTAAATTTAATGCCGATTCAAAAGTTCTTTGTGCCGCTTCCCAAGTATCTCTAACAGGCCATAACCATGCTAGGTCTAAATGGGCGTGACCTAATAATTTTATAGTTAAGCTTTTGGTAGAAGTTTTTTGCTGCTTTTCGTCAGTTAATGCTAATAATTTATCTCTGAATTTAGAGAGGGAGCGATCGAATTTATCTCTATTAGAAACCGCCTGCCAATCTATTAATCTTATTGAAGCCTTTAGATAGTTTAATCCTTCTTCTCCACTAAGGCTAACTTTCGCAAAATACTCTTCTAATACTGCCAATTCATCCGCAATAAAACTCGGCACTAAATAAGGATTATCTAATATTTCGTATTCGCAACGAGAACTAACTAAAGCACCATCGTCGTGCCCCGGACTAATTAAGCGCAAAGCTATTTTTATTTTCTCTCCCGGCACTGCCGATGGAGTTAGTAAAACTCTCGTATAACAGTCGAATAAATCCCCAGTATGTACTAAAATCCCATTAACAAAAATATCCGCAAGTTCTGCCCACCATCTCAATGCCAAGCGGCAGGATAAACCTGCTATAAAATAACCGTTGAGATGTTGGGGAAGGATTAAATCTTGCCTCAACCAGAGAACTTTCTGCCCTCGCCCCCAGGGGAGGTGTCCTTTTTCGTTGGCAGAGGCAGTCGGCCAACTGTCCGCAGGAGTAAGAGCCCCATCGGCAATGTCGCCCTCCCAGTATCGCCATCGATGCTGAATGTCGAGTCTCGTTAGCTGGTGCAGTTTTTCGATCGCTTCTTTTATTTCTGCTGGCGACAATTTCATAATTTTTGCCGATGTTTGCTAGTATGTAATCACTAAAACTTGAGCCGCCCTCGCCTAAATGGCTTCTAATCTTACTAATAATTATACCGACGGTCAAAATCATAGAAGTTTTTCAAATTATCTCCTTGGGCGCTCCCTCTTCCTCTTCAATTTCTAAGTAAAAATCTAAAATCTAAAATTAGAATAGAACCATGACTTCGACTCACTCTGGTCCTTATAAAAGCAAGTTATTTAACTTTTTAGCCAACCAATATCAAAAGACTGCCGACAAATTTGAAAGGGCGTTAAACCAGGTCAAATACACCACCGCCACGACGACACAAATTGTAGTTTACCCAGTTTATGTAGCAGTCCAGACGATCCGCTTAAGCGTCAAGCGACTGCAACAGCAAGCTGAGAAGCTACTACCACAAGCTAACGAATTTGTCAACGAAGAAATAGAAGAAAGTTCGGAACTCGAAGGCCCCCCACGGGACAGGCCGGTCAGAAAAGTATTAGATGTGGCGGCAGAATTAGTAAACGAGGGGCCCGTTGCCGATGGGAGTCGAGAAAGTTTCAGAAAAACCGGGGACGAGGAAATTCCTGCCAAGAGCAGAAACAAATATATTAGAGCCCGCTTTTGGGAAGTGAAAATGCGCAGGGCGGCGAACCACCGAGGTATTAAGAGCAATAGCAAAACAGCGCCTTATACCGTAATTGTGGGGATAGCGTGCAGTCTGGACAACGGAAATTTGGTGTTGGTAACGACGGGCAATAAAGTATTGGACGTATTGAGCCAAGAACGGCAACAGCGGCTAAATCGACGGATTTTATTAGAAATATTATGCTATCAACGCGATCGCCGCTTAAAAGAACAACTCGAACAAAAGCCCCAAGACCGCGAACTCGAACCCTGCGCCCGAATAGCTTATCAAGAAGCGGGCCCAACCCAGTTATGGTGGCAAATGTTGGCCTGGGTCGAAACAAGTCCCGTGGCAGTTAAGGCCAATTTATTTGAAGAATCGGCCTTGGCAGACATACGAGACTCCTATACTCCCCCAGAGAATGAGACAGCCTCTCGTAGCTCTCTGGTAATCTTTAACCCCAACCCGCGCTTCGAGGAGTTAAGCCAAAATTGGGAAGAAGAGAGCCCCGCCCCCAAGCTTCAACCTTTAATGGGTCTTTCCCAGAGTTCCTTATTGCTATTTTTAGACGAAGCGATCGCCGCATTAGAAAAAGGCGATCTGGTGCAAGTATTGGATATCCAAGCCCAGAGCAATAGCAAAACCCCAGCCTCGTCTCCTCAGTGGCACTCGCCAAAATCGGAAAAACTATTGCCAAAAAGCAAAGTCCCCACCGAGAGCATCTGGCAAGGTTTTCTCAGCCAATATTTTTATCCAATGGCCCCCCTATTTGGGTTAGGAGGATTAGTACCTTCCCAGGAAGAGGACTTAGAATACCTCGAAGAGCTAGGGGCTGTTAAGTTTTCCTCGAAGTCTTCTTCTGCTGGGGCCAAAGCTACAAAAGCGCAGTTAGGAAAAGAAAAGCAAGTGGCTGTAGCGACAAAATCTGCCCCAAAAACCCGCAAAGCAAAAGCAAACAAGGGGCAAGGGGCAGAATATTCAGCCCCGGCAAGGTCGAAAAGAACTGTAGCGGCTAAGAAAAAACAAGCTCCCAAACAGCCAAAGTCTCGTCGCTGGGAGTTGACCGAGACGGTGAATTTGTGGGCAAACGTTTCTTTATCTTTGCCCGTATCGAACCAGCCGAGTCTCAAATCTGTTTCTAGCGTCAATCTCCAGGTTGTTTCTGGGTCTGGGGATAGCGATAACAACCAGGATGGCCTGGAGTACAAACCCGACTTTCTCGAAGCAAACTCGGTATCCGTGGGATATGTCAAACACCCTTTAGAGCAATTATTGGAATGGCTGGACCTGGTGATGTTGCGTTTGGAACAAAGCATCCTCCAAGTTGGCAAATGGTTCCATCATATTGTCTTTCCATCTCGCCTAGAGTCGGACGACAGAGATGATTAATCCTGGTGCGAGTTTTCTAAACTAACTCGCTTGTAGTAATCGCTTTAGCGATTTAGATAAGACTTTTTTCCACATCGCTAAGTACCAGTGCAGAATGAATTGGACAGATGGAACAGGCGAGACGCCTGTTCTACGGGGGAATAAGACATAATTTTATGTAAATATTTTTGCCTACCTACTTACTACGAACAACAACAACTTCAGACTCGTTACCAGTTCATAAGCTTGCTTGTAGTAATCGCTTTAGCGATTTGAATAGGACTTTTTTACAAATCGCTAAAGCGATCGCTACGAACAACAACAACTTCAGACTCGTTACCAGTTCATAAGCTTGCTTGTAGTAATCGCTTTAGCGATTTGAATAGGACTTTTTTCCAAATCGCTAAAGCGATCGCTACGAAGAGCTACTATATTGAGATATGATAAGAAAGTTGTAGATTTTTAAAGCCTCCCCAGGAGAAATATAGAATGCTGACTCTGAAAATCATCGTTAACATCGTCGTCCTCTCTTTCGTAGCCCTATTCATCTTTGGATTTTTGTCCAACGATCCGTCCCGGAACCCCAGCGGTCGCGATATGGAATAAGATTGGCATAAAAATTAAGCCCCCGCCTCAATTACTGGGGCGGGGGCAATCTAATTAATGCCTTTGGCATTAATAGCTATAATTCGAGAGTTCTCGGACTCTAAGATGAAATCTAAAATCTAAAAAAGCAGTAAGGGACTAGCAATTTAATAAAATACCGATGTTGGGTTGCGCTTCGCTCCACCCAACCTACAAGGGATTGATTGGTACTAAAAAAAGCTTTTAGCCCCTTGCAATTTTGTTGTTTTTGAAACTTTGGTTCAAAAATAGCAAAATTTATTTATATTAGCCTCTTAGCGATCGTCTATCTTGTTGGGTAGTAGCTCCAAAGTCGCACTGTAGGACCAAAACCCTTGCTTGTAGTAATCGCTTTAGCGATTTTTCAAAAAGTTTTATTAAAATCGCTAAAGCGATTACTACGAACAGCCTCTAGTAAAAATAGATAGTAAAAATAAAAAAGACTAGCAAGAAGCGCGGCGGGCGGTAAGCACCCGCGCTTAATTTAAGTTGTATTTTATTAAATATGCCCTACTCACCCCCGCCGGAACCTCCAGCCATAATTTTTCCATCGCCCGAAACTGCGAACCAGCTAAGAGAATTAGAGGCGATCGCCCCAAAAATTACCAGTCAGCTAACAGAACCAACGGTCTTTTCTGGCCAACACCCCAAAGTTGCATATCGGGCCACTATCTGGTACAGGCTGCCGCCAATAACATCTGAGGAAAACCCGTTCCAAACGAAGGCTCTAGAGCTAGGGCCACCTATGGAAATGGGTTTGCCCTCTGCTTCCAAAGCAAGTCCCACCTCCTCTGGGATGCCAACAGCGCCAGCGGAAGAAATTCAGAGTAATTTCAGAGCTACCCGGTCGCCAAGAGACAGCCAAAGCGCCAGAGAAATACTCCAGCAATTTGCTAAGACAAAGGGCGACCCAGAGATAAACGGACTAGAAGCAAACCCGGCAGCAGCAATAGATGGGCTAGCTGCCCGCCGTCCGTCGGGAGTGCAGCCGTTGAAATGCCGGCAAGCGCTGTTTTCCGAGACACCTATTGTGGAGTCTTCGCCGAAGTTGTGGCTGTCGGACTGTTTGTTATTACCGACGACGAGCGATCGCGTAGAGCAGAAAACCGAGTTGGAAGTTGAGGACTCCAGAGATATTTTACAGCGCTGGCAAAGGCAACTTGCCCCAGCAGAAGTAGAAGTAGAAGAAGAAGAACTTTCCCAACGCCGACTGGAACCTCCAGAAGAAGAAATGCCTGGGGAAGAAGAAGAGGAGAAAGAGGAAGAAGAGGAGAAAGAGGAAGAAGAGGAGAAAGAGGAAATAGAAATACCCCTGCCGGCAGATGTAATAGAAGTAAGCGCCGATCGCCAAGAATTCGACGAAAGGCGAAACGTCATTACTGCCGAAGGAAATGTCTTAATTAGATTTCGCCAGGGAGTAGTCGATGCCGATAGGGTGCAGGTTAATTTGGAAACTCGCCAGCTAGTGGCGCAAGGAAACGCTGCTTTTACTCGCGGCGAACAAGTCCTGCGCGGCCAAATCATGGAATATAATTTAACTCTCAATGTTGGGGTAGTAGAGCAAGCCACCGGAGAATTATTCGTACCGAGTACGGGTACCGACTTTGGAGCAAGTTTGCCGGCGGAGGGGGTGGAAGGTGCCCCAACTTTGGAGGCACCGTTGAGCGATCGCCTCACAGCAGCCCAACCGTTAGAAAATATCCGATCTACCGGCGGCGTAACTATAGGAGTTGGAGTCGGCAGGGGACTGGGGGTGCCGCAGCAGGGAGGCATAGTTAATAGACTGCGCTTCGAGGCGGACCGCCTGGACTTGACGGCGGATGGCGGCTGGGTGGCAGAAAATTTGCGCTTGACTAACGATCCCTTTTCGCCCCCAGAACTAGAACTGAGGGCAGATACGGCGGTTTTGACCAGACTATCGCCGTTTCAGGACGAGTTGATTACCACCAATCCCCGGTTGGTATTGGACCAAAGCTTTACCCTGCCTTTGTTGCGAGAGCGTACTGTTATAGATAGGCGCGAAAGACAGCCGAACCCCATTCAGTTTGGTTTCGATCGCGAAGATAGAGGAGGTTTGTACGTTCAGGGTAATTTCGAGCCCATGAGAACCGGGGACGTGCGAATTACTATCAGCCCGCAATTTTATATAGAAAGGGCGATTCTGGGGGATGAAGATACTTCGCCGCCGTTTAATCCGAACCTCTACGGTTTGAAAGTTGGTTTGGATGCGACTTTGAGTCCGAAAAGCAGCTTGGTGGGACGGGCTAATTTGATTAGTTTTGAAGATTTCCCGGATATAGAAGATAATTTCCGGGGCAGCTTGCGATTTAGGCAGGAGTTTTTTGATGGTTACATCCTCACTCTGGAATCTAGCTTTCGCGATCGCCTCTTTAACGGCACTCTCGGTTTTCAGACCGTGTATAGCAGCGTCGGTTTTGTTTTCAATTCCCCAGTCATTGCTATTGGGGAGACCGGTGCGGAGTTTGAGTTCCAAACAGGCTATCAGTTAGTTAATGCGAGGAGCGATCGGCGAGAATTGCTGGATTTAGAGCCTTTTGAAGGTATCCCGGAAGATGAAGACGACCCCAGGGGGAGAACGGATCTCGGTCGCTTCCAAAACGTTGTTTCCTTTAAGTATCCTATTAGGCTGTGGACTGGAGAAGCATTGCCGAGGACGCGGGAGGAAGGGTTGAGATATACTCGCAAACCGGTGGTTCCTTTCGTCCAGTTGGTACTGGGGGGCAGGGCGGCTAGCAGTATTTATAGTAATGGGGAAGATCAGTCTTATTTTCGAGGTAGCATCGGATTATCGGGACAGTTCGGTCATTTTTCCCGGGATTATTTCGATTATACTGGTTTTAATATTACTTACCTTAAAGCAACTAAAAGCGGCGACTCGCCCTTTTTCTTCGATCGCTTGGTGGATACCAGCGTATTGAGTTTTGGGTTGGTGCAGCAAATTTACGGTCCTTTCCGCCTCGGCTTCCAAAGCGGTATAAACCTAGAAACGGGGGAAATAGTTGACGATCTTTTGACTTTAGAATACAGCAGGCGAACTTATGGGGTAGTATTAAGCTATCGGCCCAGACGTCAAATAGGCACTTTGACTCTGCGCATCAGCGATTTTAACTGGCGCGGGGGTACTGATGCTTTTTCCGGTCCTGACGTGCGACCGGTGGATGGGGGGGTGACTCGGTAATTAATAATTAATAATTAATAATTAATAATTAATTACTTCAACTTAATATAGCAAGCCGTAGATCCTTCGCGATATTTTAGAAACCCGGTTTCTTTGAGAAACCGGGTTTCTGGCCCCCTAATTTTTCATAATCCCTGCGCGGATTGCTATAGTTGGGATCGAGTCGGCGAGTGTAACTGACAACGTTCCAACGTTTCGGATAACAGGCGAGACGCCTGTTCTACGGATAACAGGCGAGACGCCTGTTCTACGGATAACAGGCGAGACGCCTGTTCTACTGATAACAGGCGAGACGCCTGTTCTACTGATAACAGGCGAGACGCCTGTTCTACTGATAACAGGCGAGACGCCTGTTCTACGGATAACAGGCGAGACGCCTGTTCTACGGATAACAGGCGAGACGCCTGTTCTACGGATAACAGGCGAG
>JAXHVR010000150.1:0-11816 GCA_034189005.1 Cyanobacteriota bacterium
GCTAAAGCGATTACTACGAACAATCGCTAAAGCGATTACTACGAACAATCGCTAAAGCGATTACTACGAACAATCGCTGAAGCGATTACTACGAACAATCGCTAAAGCGATTACTACGAACAATCGCTGAAGCGATTACTACGAACAATCGCTAAAGCGATTACTACGAACAATCGCTGAAGCGATTACTACAAACCATCCCTATCCCGCCCAATTCTCATGCTCAACAAAATCACCGGCACTATGCCGACCAAAACAATAGCTAGGGCGGGACCGGCCGCTTCGCTTAACCTCTCGTCGGAGGCTAAGTTATAAACTCGCACCGCTAGAGTATCGAAATTAAAAGGACGAATCACCATGGTTGCTGGTAACTCTTTCATTACATCTACAAATGTCAGCATCGCCGCCGTCAACAAACCTCCCCACATCATCGGGGCGTGAACTTTCACTAAAGTGCTGCCGGAGTTGTGACCCAGACTGCGGGCCGCGTCGTCTAAACTGGGTTTGATTTTGCCCAAGCTGGACTCTACGGTGCCGAAGGCTACGGCTAGAAATCTGACTAGGTAGGCAAATACTAGGGCCGCGATGGTTCCGCTTAATAACAAACCAGTGGAGATGCCAAAGAGCGATCGCATCCAACTATCGATCGCGTTATCCAGCCTGCCGATGGGAATTAAGATACCCACGGCAATGACGGAACCCGGTACCGCGTAACCCATGGCCGCTACCCTCGCCGCCAACCGCATCCCCAAAGTTGGGTTTAAGCGGACGCCGTAAGCTAAGACTAGAGCGATCGCTACTGCTAAGGCCGCCGTCAGCGCTGCTAAAATTAAACTATTGGAAGCAAAATTCCAAAACCGACTGTCAAAGCTTTTTCCTTTATTAGCGATCGTCATCTCCAGCAGCAACCCCGCAGGCACCAGAAATCCTAAAATAATCGGTACGCTGCAAGCCGCGCTGGCGAGGAAACTGCGGATGCCCCGGAGTTTAAATCGCTGTAGGTGTTGCTGCTGGCTGCCGGTTTGATAAAATTTCGCCTGTCGCCGGGACCAGAGTTCGAGTAATATCAACCAGAGAATCAATAGCATCAACATCGCTGCCAACTGGGCCGATGCCACCCGTTCCCCCATGCCGAACCAGGTGCGATAAATGCCAGTAGTAAAGGTATCGACTCCGAAATATTGCACCGTGCCGAAGTCGTTGAGGGTTTCCATCAGCGCCAGGACCAAGCCCGCGATAATAGCCGGTCTGGCTAGGGGCAGGGCCACAGTGAAGAAACTGCGCCAAGGTCCGCGCCCCAGAGAGCGACTAGCTTCTAAGGTACGGGTAGATTGTTCCAGGAAGGCGACTCTGGTGAGGAGGTAAACGTAGGGGTATAGGGTCAGGGTTAAAAGAGCGATCGCTCCCGTCGTAGATCTGATATTGGGAAACCAATAATCGCTGACGCTACTCCAGCCAAATATCTCTCGCAGGCCCGTTTGCACCGGACCGTAAAATTCTAAAAATTCCGTGTAAGTATATGCTAGAATATACCCCGGAGCGGCGAAGGGCAGCAACAAGGCCCATCGAAACAGGCTGTTGCCCGGAAACTCGCACATCGTCACCAACCAGGCAGTACCAACTCCGATAATAGAAACGCCGATGCCTACTCCACAGGTAAGTAAGAAAGAATTGAGCAGATAGCGGGGTAAGACTGTAGAGGCTAAGTGACTCCAGATTTCTCCAGAGTCGCTGAAGATGCTGCTGAGGACGAATAGGACTGGCGTGGAGATGAGGGCAGCAATGGCGATCGCTACTACGGTCCAGCCTTTTATAGTTTGACCTTGAAATCTTTTAGAAATTTGAAACATCCGTAATTTCTCGTACTACAGAAAATGCAATAGAGCCTTAATGAGAATTATTATAAAAACTAGGTTAAGATAATCCCAGACTATTGAATTGAAGTTTCAATAATAACTGTTATCCACCAGCTTTCTCGAAAAAAATGTCCAAATCAGTCGTACTTTATTTAGAGGGTGTCACCAAGAAATTCCCCCGTAGCGAAGTCCCCGCAGTCCAAAACGCCACCTTGACCTTACACCAAGGAGATATTCTGGGATTGTTGGGGCCATCCGGTTGCGGTAAAACCACCTTATTGAGAATCATTGCTGGATTTGAACGACCGGAAACGGGAACTGTAAGCATTAACGGACAGGTGGTAGCCGGTGACGGTGTTATGCAATCCCCAGAAAAGCGAGGAGTGGGGATGGTTTTTCAGGATTATGCCCTATTTCCGCATTTAACGGTAGCAGATAATACGACTTTTGGGCTGCACAATTCTGGTAAAAAGTCAAGGGCTGAGATTAAACAACAATTAACCGAAGCTTTGGCCCTAGTGGGACTATCCGGTTTAGAAAATCGCTACCCCCACCAGCTTTCGGGAGGTCAGCAGCAAAGAGTTGCTTTGGCCCGCGCCCTAGCCCCCCGTCCGGCAATGGTATTATTGGACGAGCCTTTGAGTAATTTGGACGTGCAAGTAAGGGTGAGGCTGCGGCAGGAGTTACGGGATATCCTCAAGGCAAGCGGTACTTCTGGGATTTTTGTCACCCACGATCGCGAGGAGGCAATGGCAATATCGGACTGCGTGGCAGTGATGCGAAACGGTTGCGTAGAACAGTTTGGCACTCCAGAGGAGATTTATATGGAACCGGCTTCGCAGTTTGTCGCCGAGTTTGTCACCCAGGCTAATTTTATCTCTGCCCGACGTAGGGGTGAAGTTTGGGAGACAGAGATCGGTTCTTTCGATTTAAGTATGTTTAGCGGTCTTAATAATAAAGATGTTAATTATTTAAAAGATTTAGACAGCGGGGAATTAATGATCCGTCAGGAAGATGTAGTTTTAGAACCAGATGAGAATGGTTCGGTTATCGTGCGCGACAGGCAGTTTTTGGGTCGGGAATTTCGTTATTGTTTGCGTGCTTCTTCGGGACAAGAATTAATTGCTAGGACTACTTTTGCTCGGGCTTTGCCAATAGGAACGAAGGCGAACATTTCTATTGCGGAACCTAGCTTGCGTCTTTTCCCCCCGGCGCCTTCTGCTGCCAAATCAACTAAATCTTTGAGCTTTTCCATGGCTAATATCAATTAATAATTAATAATTAATAATTAATAATTAACAATTGGGTCTTGGCGCTATAACCATGGGTTTATCTCATATCTATTTACAAATATAGCAATCCGTAGATCGTTGAAGATATCTAAGAAACCCGGTTTCTTCAACAATACCTTCGCCATTTTTGCGGAACAATGATAATTCGCACGGCAGAAACCGGGTTTTTTTTTTTAAACCCGGTTTCTTAAATCCCCATGCCGATAAGATATTTGATTTTTGGCGATCGCTACGAACGGCTTATCGAAAGTTGGGACCGCTTGCCCAACAAACCAGAGCCCATCTTTTCCCTCGAACGATCGGCACCACTTCATGGAGAATGAAAGAGGGAAACACGATCATAGTTCCTCTGGAGTCAGGCAAAATTTCCGGTTCTTTACCCGCATACAATCTTAAATTGCCGCCTTCATAATCTTCTGGGTCGGAAAGTTGAATCGAAAAGGTTATTTTTCGATTTTGAGTAGTTTGGTTGTAATCGATATGCTTCACATAACGATCCTTGTTTTTTCCGTCCCCGTGGCCGGCATCATAACATAAAAGATGTAAGGATTCTAAAATGCCATAAATGTCGAAATTCCACCATTGGTTGTTGGCATAATTAATATTATTACTAAGCCTCTCCCAAAGCCACCTACTCTCTTCTGAATAATCAACCTTCCAAGCTTTTACTTGCCTTCTTTCCGGCTGATATTTTCCATCAACAGTCGGTCGCCTACTCTCAAAAACTTTCGATAAAGCAATAATAGAATCGCATTCTTGCGCCGTAAAAGCTCCCCAATTTTCGCCCGGTTTACAAAAATGACTCGCTTGACTAGCATCGTAACTTGCATAAGTTACTTGATGATATTTAGGAGTAGGATACATCCAAAACATTTTTAATCGCACCTCCAAAAATCTAAAGATGACTACTTAAACTGCGGTCCGCTTATCCAACCAATTAACACCCATCTTTGACCTTCAACTACTGGCTTGACTTCGTTGAGGAAAAAGGAAGGAAACATTATCGCAGTTCCCCTAGAATTAGGTAAATCGATTGGTTTTTCTGAAGCATAAACCTTAAGTTCTCCGCCCTTGTAAGTATTAGGATCGGAAAGTTCTATAGAGAAGCTAATTTTCCGACAGGAAAAAGGATGAGCGTTGTCAATATGTGGTTCCCAACGGTCTTTTTCTCCTTCTTTACCTTTGCTGGCATCGTAACATAAAACTTGCAAGGGTTCTACGATGCCATAAACATCAAAATTCCACCAATTTTCGTTAGCAGACGTCAGGTTGTTTACTACTTTTTGCCAAAGCCATTTTGTCTCTTCGTTATAATTAATAGACACCATGGAGGCTTGATGGTAATCTCGGGGGAGATAGTTATTTTGGGCATTAGGAAGTTGGATGCTTTGTTCCGATTTTGATAAAGAAAGAACGCGATCGCATTCTTCCCCTGTCAGGGCTCCCCAATTTTGCCCCGGAGGAGAAAAATTCCTGGGGTCTTTCGCATCATAAGCAATAAACAGGGTGTCAGATTGTTTTTTCTTAGGATACAGCCAATACATTTTTCGTAGAACAGGCATCTCGCCTGTTAGGAATGAACGAACGTAGAACAGGCGTCTCGCCTGTTAAGAACAAACGTAGAACAGGCGTCTCGCCTGTTAGGAACAAACGTAGAACAGGCGTCTCGCCTGTTAGGAACAAACGTAGAACAGGCGTCTCGCCTGTTAATTATTAATTGCTAATTGTCAATTATTGATGTAATTCTTTCAAAGCCATTTCTAAATCGGCGGTTAATTTTTTACCCGCTTTCTTAACAGAATCATCCCGATAATTATCCATCGCCAAAGGAGAACCGATATTAACCCTAACATGGCAGCGCCAAGGTGGGGGGGCTGGATATTGATAGCGAATACTTATAGGAATGACTTGTAAATTTAACTCGGTTTCCCTAGATGCTGCCTGCAAACCGATGCGGGCAACTCCCGATTTTAGCGGGTGAATTTGGTTATCTAGGAAGATATGACCTTCGGGAAATAGGACTAGCATTTCTTTGTTTTGCAATAATTCGACGCTATGGCGAATAGTCGAGATACTGGGGCGATCGCGATCGACGGGAAAACTTCCCAACCGGCGCAGGAACCAGCCTTGCAAACCCTTGGTTTGTTCTTCTAAAACCATAGACCGCACTTGCCGCCCCGTTTCCAACCAACCTGCCGCATAACCCAAAATAAGGGGATCCCACCGAGAACGATGAGTCGGGGCCAGAATAGTTGCCCCTTCCTGGGGCAGGTTTTCTCGACCGTTTATTTCGAGGTTGAAGTAAAACGGCAATATTATTTTACAAAACAAAAAATAAGTCAAGGGGGTCAGCCAAGGCGAAAATTCCGATCTTACCCCTTCGCTATTGCGATCGCTCATACTTTTATTCATACTCTTTTTTCTGGCAGGCGGTACTCGGTTGTTGAGTAGCGCCTGCCAGAAAAAATTTTGCCATAAATAAAGGAAACTGCCTATTCGCTAATAGACCGCATCATCGCTATAGCGTTCTTCCGCCCAAGGTTCTCCCCGTTGGTGGTAGCCGTTGCGTTCCCAGAAACCTAACTCTTGGCGATCGAGGAATTCCAAACCGTTGATCCATTTAGCGCTTTTCCAGGCATAGAGGTGCGGCACCACAGAACGCATGGGCCCCCCGTGGTCTGCCGGCAGCGCTTCCCCAGAGAGAGTATGGGCAAAAAAGTTTTCTTCGCGGAGGAAGTCTTCCAGGGAAATGTTGGTCGTATAGCCGCCGTAGCAGTGTTCCAGGATATGAACCGCCTTCGGATCGACTTCCAGATGGGCCATGAAATCCGTTACTTTAACTCCGGTCCACCGGACATCGAGTTTGGACCAGCGGGTGACGCAGTGAAAATCGGCGGTAAAGTTGCTCTGGGGCATAGCCATGAAGTCCGACCAAGTGAAGGTTTTTGGTTGGACGAGGCCCCAGACTTTGAATTCCCATTCATCCGTGCTTATTTGGGGGGTTGCCCCGTAGGAGAGGACCGGGAAACCGTCGGTCAGATGTTGACCCGGTGGGACGCGGTTGCTTAGTTCTGGTTCTGGTTTGCGGAAATGTTTGCCTGGCATAGAGGTGTTGTTGGCAATAGAAGTTTGTTATTGATTATAGCGGCATTGGTTTCTGGGGGAAACGGACAGTTTGTTTTGCCGCTGAGATTGAAAGGTGTTATGTTAATAGGCGATCGGGCAAGGCAGAATCCCTTTAAGTTTTGCCTAGTTTGGTTCGTCTTTTTGGTAGTGGTAAAGATGTACTCAATTAACCAAAGTATGTCAAGGCTTATTATAGCGATTATTGAATCGGTGAAGTACACCCCGATCGAGCCACCATTATCCCCCTTAAAAAGGGGGACTTTTAAAATTTCCGGCTCCCCCCTTCTCAAGGCTTGCTCGGGGGTAGCGTTCAATGTACTTCACCGAGCGCGATAATTGCTATAACTATTTAATATTTTAAAACCACTACTTCTGACCCACTACCGAAAAACTTATTCCTGTGAGGCAAAGGACATTCGTTCCAACACTATAGCTTTTTTTAACGTTAAAATAATTAGTAGACCTCGTGGCAAAAGTAAAAATAAAATCGTTTTTCGTTCCTTTTTCCTTAAAAACTCTTCCCTGTTGCCTGTTGCCTGTTGCCTGTTGCCTACTTCTGCAAGAAGTCTAGTAATTATTATCAGTTAATTTTAGTAAATATTTAATTAGCACTAAAAATGGAATCAGAAACAAGAAAAACTCTATTTTCGATTCTCTTTGGATTGATCGTACTAGGTGCTGTAGCAGGTGTTGGTTTGTGGATATCCCCTCCTCCGAGAACTAATGAAACTGTTACTGAACAACCAGAGACTCCTCCTCCTCCTACTACACCGCCGACGGAACAGGGAGAAACAGTTGCTCTTGAGAATACCTTAGAACTAGAAGGCCTCAGCAATGTTGTTGCCATTAGTCCCCTGGGTAATATTCTCGCTAGTGCCAGTGACGCTAGAAAAATTAAGCTCTGGAATTTGGACACTGGGACCGAGCTGCGTTCTTTCTCTTTCGAGGATAGGGAAGATATTAGTCGTGTTACATCTATTGCCATAAGCAAGGACGAGCGAACTCTAGCTATTGGTTGGTTGGGCAATGATGCAATTGATGTTTGGTATTTGGAGCTAGATGGAACAGAGCCGTCGCAAACTCTACCCGGGCAGAACTACAACGCTACTTCGATCGCCTTCGACCCAGAAGGGAATGTACTGGTTAGAGGTAATAGTAATGGCACTATCCAAGTTTGGAACCTGATTCAGGGAACCTCTAGAAATGCCCAATTTTCAGAAGGTGAAGTTTCTCATAGAGTAACATCCCTAGCTATTAGCCCAGATGGACAAACCTTTGCCAGCGGCAGTAATGATGGAAAAATCAAAATATGGAACTTGGAAACAGGAGAAGCGCTGCATTCTAATCTTAAAGAGGATTCGGGTTCAGTGACATCCCTTACCATTAGTCCAAAGGGGCAAACCCCGCTCGTTAGCAGTTCAGACAAAACCATAACGATATGGAATCTTAACAGTGGGGAGCCAAAAAAAAGGCTTACCGGGCATTCTAGCGAAATAGGTTCTGTAGCTACAAGCGAAAATGGACAACTGTTGGCTAGCGGCGATAATGATGGAATCGTTAAAATCTGGGATTTAAACACGGAGGAATTACTAGAAACCTATAAACTCTTAGACTATTCAGGGGAGTCTATTAATCTTGCTATTAGCTCAAACGGACAGACTATTGTCGTTGGCCGTGATTTAATAACTATTAAAATTTGGCGCATACCAGAACTCGACAACAAGTAACAATTAAGCTTTCAGTTCTCAATCTAAACTTATAAGGAGGGACAACAATGAAACGTAGAAAGTTTTTTTACATGAGTGGTGGTGCAGCAACCCTTATGAGTGTCAGTGCTTGCGGACAACCTCCGATTAGTTGGAGAATGGCCACTAGCTGGCCTAAGTCTCTTGACATTATTTATGGAGGAGTTCAAATCATTTGCGATCGCGTCAGCGAAATGACTAACGGTCGGTTCAAAATCACTCCCTATTCTGTAGATGACAAAGTAGCAGGACTTGGTAAAAAGGTCGAGGCACTCCAGGTCTTAGATGCAGTCGAAAGGGGGGAAATAGAATGCGGTCATACTTGCGGCTTTTACTATTTAGAGAAAAGCCAGGCTTTGAGTTTTGCTACAGGAGTTCCTTTTGGTCTGAACGCCCAGCAACAAAATGCTTGGCTCTATCATGGTGGTGGTTTAGAAGAAATACGAAGAATCTATAAAGACTTCGGCATAATCAACTTCCCTGCTGGTAATACGGGAGTGCAGATGGGAGGTTGGTTTAAACGACAGGTAAATACACAAGCCGATCTCGAAGGCTTGAAAATGCGCATCTCAGGAGTAGGTGGTCAAGTAATGAGTAAGTTAGGAGTAAATGTCGAGGTTTTACCTGCTAGCGAAATTTATAATGCATTGGACGCAGGGACTATAGAAGCAGCAGAGTGGATTGGTCCCTACGATGACGAAAAATTGGGCTTAAATAAAGTAGCATCGTTATACTACTACCCGGGATGGTGGGAACCTGGTACTACATTTGATGCATTGGTGAACCTACAAGAGTGGAATAGGCTCCCCAAGGAATATCAGAAAATATTTGAAACTGCTACTTATGAGGCAAACATTCGTATGCTTGCACGATATGATTCTGTAAATAGGGAAGCATTAAGGAGACTGACAAATGATGGAAACACTGAACTCGTGCGCTACAGCGATGACATTATCAATGCAGCGGAAAATGCAGCATGGGGACTGTACGAAGAAAATGCCAGAAACGATCGGCAATTTAAACAGGTTTACGACCAATGGAGAGCATTTAGAGAAGACATAAAACAGTGGCATGGGATACATGAATTAACTTTTGATAGATTGAACTTTTAAACATCTCAATAATTAAATTTAACCCCAAATTTAGGCTAGTTGTTAGTTGTTAGTTGTTAGTTGTTAGTTTTCCCCGAACAAAAGTATGTTTATTTACGCGAATTTGATGCACCCTTTAACTTTTGATTTGAAGTTTTAGTGAAAGGTTATTATCTCTTTTGCGATCGGTGCATAAATAGTAATTTTTAAATATTATGAATAATAAAAGCGAGATAATTATCCAAAAACTTGTTAAAACCGGATCGGTTATAGATGCAGTTTTGGTTTCCCATCAGGCAGAACTTATTACTAACCCGATGGGAGAATGGGATGAAGAATCTATTACTGGTATGGCTGCTGCAATGCTTTTTCTAACTGATACCACAGGCGAGCATCTGGGTTGGTCGCCATTGGAACAGATGTGGCTGCAAGCAAAAGAAAATTACTTTATTGGAATCCGTTGCGATAACGAAGTGTTTTTGCTGGTTAAGGCTATTAATAATAGTCCTTTAGGGGGTCTAAGGATGGCAATTAATCGCACAGTAAAAGCACTTAAAACTGCACTTGATTCTGAAGTTATTCTCGATGGAGAAAAAATTACTCCAGATAGTTATAACGGAGAGCCTCCCGATCTCGAAGGTATGGAGGGAAAAGAAGTAATGTGGCGAGGCAGGAAATTACAATCCTGATGGATGGAATGAGTCAACCTCTTGCAAAAACTCTTACTTGCCGAACCCCCTGTAAGCTTCTATACCATGCTCGCTCCAATCCAAACCCTCTCGCTCCTCTTCCTTGGAAACTCTCAGACCGAATATACGCCCAATAACGAGCCAAGAAACCAGACTAAATAGTATTGTGAAGATAGCAACGGAGCTAAAACCCCAAATTTGAATCAATAATTGCTTGAAACCTCCACCAAAGAACAGTCCTTCTAGGGGCCCCTGGCTATATACCTCCTCCAGTTCTTGACTAAACAGACCAACTGCAATAGTTCCCCAAAATCCACAAACCAGATGAACGGAAATAGCACCCACTGGGTCGTCAATTTTCTTCCTGTCTAAGAAGTCCACGGAAAAAACGACAACGATTCCAGCGATGGCCCCAATAACTGCTGCCGAAAAGGTATTGACAAACCGACAGGAACCTGTAATGGCCACCAAACCGGCTAAAACCCCATTGATAATCATGGAAAGGTCGGGCTTACTGAAGTAAAGCCAAGAAGTAATAGTTGCAGCAATTCCACCAGTGGCAGCAGCCATGTTTGTTGTCAGCAAGATATGAGAGATGGCATCGGGATCCGCTTTCATTGTCGAACCGGCGTTAAAACCAAACCAGCCCAGCCACAAGATTAAGCAACCAAGGGTAGAAATGCTCAGGTTATGTCCCGCAATCCCCAAAGGTTGACCGTTTTCATCGTATTTACCAATGCGCCATCCCAATAGTCCTACACCTACCAAAGCAGCGCAGCCGCCCACCGAGTGGACGACCGTCGAACCGGCAAAATCCCAGAAACCTAAACTTTGTAACCAACCACCTCCCCAAACCCAGTGGCCTGTAATTGGATAGGAAATGCCGACAAGCAAAAGGCTAAAGATGATAAAAGCCAGGAACTTAATTCTTTCTGCAACTGCTCCAGAGACAATAGTGGCCGCCGTTCCAGCAAAAGCTAATTGAAAGAAAAACTTGGCTTTGAGGGGCACCTCTGAATCTAGGGAGCTAAAATTAGCCATGGGATTTAAGAAAAAACCCTGAGTTCCCAAAACAGAATTTCCATCGCCGAACATCAAGGCAAAACCAGTAATCCAGTAAGCCACTGTAGAGATAGCAAATACGAGCAGGTTTTTTGCCAAAATATTTGCAGCATTCTTGCGGCGACACAAACCCGTTTCTAACATGGCAAAGCCGGCGTTCATAAAGAATACTAAAAAGCCAGCAAATACGACCCAAATTGTGTCTAGTATAACTTTTAGTTCTTCTGGAGTAATCCCATCAGTTCCTTGAGCCGCTGCCGAGGAAACTGACACCAGCATAATTATTACTGCCAAGGGCAAGCATATCGTCCAATTAGGGGAAATTATGCTTTTTTCACGCTTGAATTTTTTGAGTTTTTGTTGAAACATAGAATTTGTAATAGTTATCGATATTTTGCAAGACAGCAAGCCAAAAACAGACTTATAGAAATTCCTCATCTAATAAGCTTGAGGTGGCACAACAGGCATCATGTTGTTGTCATCATTGTCATCATATATGCGTTTCACGCCGTAACGTTCGTGGAGTTCGGCATCTATCTGCCTTAGTTTATTAAACACATCTCTTTTTCCACCTTGAAATGCTTCTTGAAATTCAGGTTCTAGTCGTTCTTCTTCTTCGGTATATCTCTTCTGTACTTGGATAATCTCTTTCTTGTGAATAAAATAATCAATTGCAGCTTTTCCTAGCGCGAATGTCGAGGTGAGAGCCGTCCAAGGGTAGTTATTTTCAACATTCAATTTTGTCAATAAATTTTCTGCTGCAATAGTTTGGTCTTGATTGCTATCAGCTAATTGAGCTATTGTGATAACTAAACGTTTTTTTAGAAGGAGAAGGGCAGTATTACTATCAAAATTAGGCAGCAAAACAACCAAGAATGTAAACCATGCTGTTACTGAAGTTAATCTGCTAGATATAGCTTCTTTAAGTATTTTGTCGGCAGTTGCCCCTCCAAAA
>JAXHVR010000151.1:0-1641 GCA_034189005.1 Cyanobacteriota bacterium
TTCAAAGTCCCCCTTTTCAAGGGGGATTTAGGGGGATCGATCGGGGTGTACTTCACCGATTCAATAATCGCTATAATTAATAATTGTTGGACATTCATCCTCTGAATGCCGAATTACCATTGATACAGCCGCCGTCCGCGACCAAATTTTTGTTGAAATTCCGCTTTTCCCGACTACTTATTTGTGACTTTCAGTTGCTTTGAGTTTTAGGGTTTATGTTGGATAGCGTCGGGCAGAGATCGAAGTACTATCTTAAAAATTAAGCGATAGTACGCTGGTTTTGAGAATTTTGATTGTTTTTACAACAGTAATTATTCCCAAGAAAAAATAATTATGGACAGCCAATAAATTGAAACTTGACATTGGCCTATTTCTTAAGGTAGATTTAACACAGTATTTTAATCTGTCGCTAACATTTTCTGCTGGTGCTTGTCTGTAAAAGCACCAGCTTTGCCAATAAAAGGCCATTGTTCCTGGAAGGTGATGGCCTATGGGCTTGGGTGCTTGGGAAAAATTTTTTAATGGATGACAATCATGCTAAAAACAATGGCCTTACCCGGATATGAATTTGCTCAAGAAATTGCCACCGGGCTCGGTACGGTAATTTATCGAGCCATAAGAAAAAGCGATAACCGTCCGGTAATAGTTAAACGGACGAGCGCCCAATATCCAACCATTGAAGAAATTACCCGCCTCAAACAAGAATACACCATCGCCAAAAACCTAGATTGCCAAGGAATTATTAAAGCCTACGCCTTGGAAAAATATAAAAACGGTTTGGCGCTGATCTTAGAAGATGTAGTTGGCGCGTCGATGAAACAGATCTGCGCTTGGGAGAAACTTCAGCTGAGGGAGATACTGCGCATAGCCATAGCAGTGGCAGATACTTTAGGAGAAATCCATCGCTCGGGAATAATTCATAAAGACATCAAACCTAGCAATATCATTATTAATTACGAAACGGGACAGGTTAAGCTGATAGACTTCGGTATCGCCTCGCGTCTTTCTCAAGAAAATCCAAGCGCCACTAACCCAAATTTCATAGAAGGCACTCTAGCCTATATGTCGCCGGAGCAAACGGGACGCACGAACAGGGCGATGGACTATCGCTGCGATTATTATGCTTTTGGGGCAACTCTATATGAAATGCTAACAGGTCAGCCACCTTTTAGCAGCAAGGATCCAATGGAACTGGTACACTCTCATTTAGCCGTAGAACCTGCTTCGCCCCGCGAACTAAAACCAGAAATTCCCGAGGCGGTTTCGGCGATCGCTATGAAACTGTTGGCCAAAAATGCTGAAGACAGATACCAAAGCGCCCAAGGATTAAAATACGATTTAGAAAAATGTCTCAGCCAGCTAACTAAAAATGGACAAATACTTTATTTTTCTCCAGGAGAGCGCGACCGGGGTTCCCAACTATTGATTCCCCAAAAACTCTACGGGAGGGAACGAGAAGTGGAACTGTTGTTGGAGGCTTTCGATAGAGTCTGCTTGGCAAGGGATTTCGCAACCGGGACAGGCGAGACGCCCGTCCTACGGGATGTAACGGATGGGCCAGACACCCGTAGGACAGGCGTCTCGCCTGTCGCTGAGAAAGGTGTCTCCCCTGCCCGTAGGACAGGCGTCTCGCCTGTCGCT
>JAXHVR010000151.1:1741-11741 GCA_034189005.1 Cyanobacteriota bacterium
CCCGTAGGACAGGCGTCTCGCCTGTCGCTGAGAAAGGTGTCTCCCCTGCCCGTAGGACAGGCGTCTCGCCTGTCGCTCAGAGAGGTGTCTCCCCTGCCCGTAGGACAGGCGTCTCGCCTGTCGCTGAGAGAGGCCAGACGCCTGTCGGCGAGAGTTTCGTGGATGAAACAGAGGCTGGGGGATCGGAAATGATGCTGGTTTCTGGTTACTCTGGTATTGGGAAAACTGCCATCGTTAACGAAATTCACAAACCGATAGTTCGCCAGCGGGGATATTTTACTTCCGGCAAATTCGACCAGTTTAAGCGCAATATTCCTTATGCGGCGCTCCTTCAAGCTTTCTCGGAATTGATTCGGCAACTGCTGACGGAAAGTTCCGAGAAAGTGGCAGGGTGGGAGGAGAAAATCCAGAAGGCGATCGCTCCCAACGGGCAAATAATTATTGATGCTATCCCCGAGGTGGAATTAATTATCGGCAGCCAGCCGGAAGTGCCGGAGGTAGGACCGACGGAATCCGAAAATCGCTTTAATCGGGTTTTTCAACAGTTTCTTGGCGTTTTTACGCAAGCGGAACATCCCCTAGTTCTATTTCTGGATGACTTGCAGTGGGCAGATAGCGCTTCGCTGAAGTTGATTAAGCTCCTCGCGAGCGACCCAGATAGCAAATATCTTTTGCTAATAGGCGCCTATCGAGATAACGAAGTCGGTCCTACCCATCCTCTGGTTCGGACCATTGCCAAGATTCGAGAAGACGGGGCGGCGGTCAACGAGATTTCTATCAAACCTCTGGAGTTTAGTCACGTCAGTCAGTTGGTGGCTGAGACTTTGGGGAAAACTAAATCGAAGTCGGGTGCAGCCAGCCGAACGCAACCCCTGGCCAAGCTTATTTTTCAGAAGACCCAAGGCAATCCTTTTTTCGTGACGCAACTGCTGAAAACTCTCTACTCGGAAAAACTGCTGGTTTACCATACTAATAGCGATAGCTGGCAGTGGGACGTCCAGGAAATTCAAGCTATCGGTATCGCCGATGGCAGCGTTGTGGAATTGCTCGCCCGCAATATAGAAAAGCTGGCAGCTTCTACTCAACAAGTCTTAAAACTGGCAGCTTGCATAGGCGATCGCTTCAATCTGGAGGTGCTGGCCATCGCCAACCGGGAACCCCAGACGGTCACTGCCGCCCAATTATGGGAAGCCCTCCAAGCGGGTCTGATTCTGCCGACGAGCAAAAATTACAAAATTCCCTTGATGTTTGCAACGGAAGAAACGGTATTTCCCGATACTAGCGATGTTAAGGTTAGCTACAAGTTTTTGCACGATCGCGTCCAGCAAGCCGCTTATTCTTTAATACCGGAGTCCGAGAAAAAACAAACTCATCTGAAAATCGGTAAACTGCTGCTGGCAAATACTACGGCTGCGGAACGAACGGAAAATATTTTTGCTTTAGTAAACCAACTCAACTACGGCATCGAATTGCTGGCCGAGCAACAGGAAAAAGACGAACTGGCAGAGCTAAATCAGATAGCAGGCCAAAAGGCCAAGGCATCGGCAGCTTACGAAGCAGCAGTTAATTATCTCAACGTTGGTTTGGGACTGCTGGGGGTCGATAGTTGGGAGAGGAACTATGGCTTAAGCTGGGAACTCCATGTTGAAGCGGTTGAGGCGGAGTATCTCTATAGCAATTTCGAGCGATCGGACGAACTGGCGGGGATAGCTATATCAAATGCTAAAAGCCTGCTGGAAAAAGTAAAGGTTTACGAGATTCAGATTCTATCCTGCACCGCTAGGAGCCAAATGGCAGAAGCAATAGAATTAGCTCTGAAAGTTTTGGCAATGCTCGGCGTCGCTATGGAAGAAGAGCCGCCAAGGCCTCATAATTTTGAGGAGTTAGCCAACTTGCCTGTTTTGAAGGAACCAGAAAAAGAGGCTGCCATGCGGATCTTAAATAGCGTCGGTAGCGCTGCTTACGTCAGCGATCCGAAATTAGCAGGGAGGTTGATATTCACAAAAGTGGCTGTTTGCAGAAAATATGGAAATTCGCCATTAGCCACCAACACATATACCGATTATGGTTTGCTTTTGTGCGGCGCAATGGGAGACATAGAGTTGGGATATGAATTTGGCAAACTGGGTGTAATGTTGTTAGAGCGATTTGATGCTAAAGAACTAAAATCAGTAGCATTGAATACATTTAACAGTCATATCCGATTCTGGAAAGAACACCTAAGAGAAACCCTAGAACCATTATTGGAAGCTTTCTTTTGCGGGCAGGAAACCGGAGAGTTAGTTTATTCCGGTTATGCTTCGGTCACCTATTGCGCTCATTTGTTTTTTGTAGGAGAGCATTTAGAGTCGGTCGAACAAAAGCAGGTGCAATATCTCGATCGCCTGCAAAAACTAAAACTTATCTATCATGTGGGTTACGGTCAAATAGGCAGGCAATTAACTTTAAATTTACTGGGTCGCGCCGAAAATAACGTCCAGTTAATAGGAGAGGCCTTTAACGAGTCGGAAACTTTGCCAATGTTAATAGAGTACAAAGTGGGGACTTCCCTAGTTTATGCTTATCTGGCCAAAGCAATCTTGGCTTATCTGTTTAAAGAACCACTCCAGGCCATTGCTGCGGCAAAAGAGTGCGAAAAATATCTCCAGGCAGCTACGGGAATGGTGACGGTTGCGGAAAATAATTTCTACTATTCTCTTGCTCTATTGGCTGCTTATTTGGATGGGGAAAAAGATCGACAAAGGGAAGACCTCCAGCAAGTAGAAATCAATCAAGAAAAAATGAAATTTTGGGCGGAATGCGCCCCAATGAATTTTCAGCACAAATACGATTTAGTGGAGGCAGAAAAAGCGCGAGTGTTGGGCAATTATCCCCAAGCAAGAGAATATTACGCTCGCGCTTTTTCTGCAGCAGGTAAAGAAGGATTTATTCAAGAGGAAGCCCTGGGTTACGAACTCGCAGCAGAGTTTTATTTAAAGAGCGATAGCTCAGATTTAGCCCAGTTACACCTGATAGAATCCTACTACTGTTATGCCCGTTGGGGAGCGGCTGCTAAAGTTAAAGATTTAGAAGATAGATATCCTCATTTACTCGCGGGAATTAAAATGCGCGAACAGGAACAGGTTGACATCAGTCGAACTTTAATGGCTACTACAACCCATTCAGGCAATTTAGGATTATTAGATTTACCAGCAGTAATGAAAGCTGCCCGAGCTATTTCTCAGACAATTGTCTTGGAGGATTTGCTGGATAATTTGATAAAAATAGGCATTGAAAATGCGGGGGCGCAAAAAGGCTTTTTAATCTTATATCGAGAAGGAAAGTTAGAGATAGTGGCGGGAGGAAAAGTCGAAGGAAAGAAAATAGTAGTAGAGCGATCGCTTCAGGGAGAAATATCAAATAGCCTGCCTATTTCGGTAATCAATTACGTCGAAAGAACTCGTGAAAGTTTAGTATTAAGCGATGCTAAGAGCGAAAGTCAATTTAATTTCGATCCTTACATTCAGCAGGGCAAAGTCCTCTCCGTATTATGTACGCCCATCGTCAATAGAGGCAAATTTATGGGCATGGTATATTTAGAGAATAACTCCATGGCGGCAGCTTTTACGAGCGATCGCTTGGAACTGTTAAACCTTCTCTCTTCCCAAGCAGCAATTTCTTTAGAAAATGCCGCTCTTTATTCTAATTTAGAAGCTGCCAACCAGGAGCTATTATCGGCTAATGACAACTTAGAAACGGCGAACCAACAATTAGAAGAGAAAGTAGCAGAAAGGACTCTGGAATTAGAAGAAAAAAATCAAGATATCTATCGGACTTTACAAGAACTAAAGCGAACCCAAGCCCAAATGATTCAGACAGAAAAAATGTCTAGTTTGGGGCGGATGGTAGCGGGAGTTGCTCATGAAATTAACAATCCGGTTAATTTTATTTTTGGCAATATCAGCTACACTAAGGAATACATGAACGATCTTCTAGGGTTAATAGATCTTTACCAAGAGCATTATCCCGAAGCCGTGCCAGAAATAGAAGCAGAAATAGAAGCAATAGAGCTTGATTATCTCAAACAGGATTTACCCAAACTTTTATCTTCGATGAAAAAAGGGAGCGATCGCATCCGCAACATCGTGGTTTCTCTACGGAACTTCTCCCGCCTAGACGAGTCGGAACTAAAGTCCGTTGACCTACATTCTGGCATTAATAGCACTTTACTTATTCTACAACATCGCCTCAATACCATATTACAACTATCCCTAGAAAACAAAGTTGAAGAACAACAGAAGTGCCGGCAGCAAAAAGGAATTAATGTTATTAAAAAATATGGTAATTTGCCGGAGGTAGAATGCTATCCCGGTCAGCTAAATCAGGTGTTTCTCAATATACTTAGCAACGCGATGGATGCTTTGGAATTGAGTATGGAACAAGGGCAATTTTCCGATTCCACTTCCGATATTACTCCCACTATTTGGATTAAAACTTATTTAGTAGAAAGCGATCGGGTTGCCATTTCTATTACAGACAACGGCCCGGGCATTAAAGAGGAAGTTCGCGCCAAATTATTCGATCCTTTCTTTACTACTAAACCTGTGGGTAAGGGTACTGGTTTGGGGTTATCTGTTTGCCATTCTATTGTGGTAGAAACACACGGCGGTAAATTAGATTGTTTCGGCAAACCAGGCAGGGGAGCAGAATTTATGATTGAAATTCCTATAAAGCAACCTAAAATTTGAGGTTGCTTCTCAATTTTATATTAATTCTGGAAGTAGGGAGAAAGCATAAAGGAATTAATATTTCGATCTTTGAAATTAACAATACCTTCGCCATTTTCCGATCGCAATGCTAATTCGCCCGCCAGAAACCGGGTTTTTGCCAAAAACCCGGTTTCTTAAATCTCCATGCCGATCGTATTAGCGCAGCAGAGCTAAAATGGCTGGTAAAGCAACAGTTCGTAGTAATCGCTTTAGCGATTAATATAAAATGGCTGGTAAAGCAACAGTTCGTAGTAATCGCTTTAGCGATTAATATAAAATGGCTGGTAAAGCAACAGTTCGTAGTAATCGCTTTAGCGATTAATATCTATGAATCGCTAAAGCGATTACTACGAGCTAGCCTGCGAAGTTTACCTACAATTTTAGCTGTGCAGTGCTAGTATGTTGGGTTACGCTGCCCTTGAGCCAACCTACTAATGGTATGTATTTTTCCGCCATTAGGCGAAGGTATTGAAATTAAGAAACTCGGTTTTTTTTGGGAAAAACCCGGTTTCTAGGCTGCCATAATACCTACAACCTGCGAACGAATTGCCATATCAGATGCACTCGAAAAATGTAGGTCGGGGGCGATCGAACCTCAACCTAACACCAATCTTTATGGAAAATTACCCCGGCCTAGGCACGATCGTGGGGGCGTGAGTATTGGGTTTCCCTCCGGTGGCGCAACAACCAGAGCTTAGGATTATACCAAAAGTTGAAAAAAAAATATGACTAACTAACCGTTGACATTTGGGCAAATAAATGATATTAGAATAATTGAAAGGAAGCGATCGCTAGCCTCCAAGCAGTTCGCTCCCTCCATAAATAAAGCCACAAATTAAAATCTAAAAATAGTTGTAATTACCAACATTTGGAGCCAAAACTATGAAAGGTTCTTTTGCCAAATATGCCCAAGAAAACAATACACAAGTGACCTTTTCCTACATCGAAGGTCATACAGAAACATTTAGCATTCCCATGTCACCAGCAGAATTCGCCCAGCAACTTCCAAGTCTGTTACAAAAACGGTGGTTGACTTTACATTTACTAGATCGGACAGTTTGTATTGCGACGGAAAGAGTGGTAAAAATGGAAATCAAACCACCTATTACTCAACTACAAGGCGCCAGCGTATTATCAGACTGCCAGCAAATCACCGCCCTCCAACGTAGCACTGCAAGATAAAGCTATTATCTCAATAACGATCGATTGGGTATTTTTCCTAATTAATCATTTGATAATTATCAATTACCCATCATTAATTACCAAATAATGTCTGCTGTTAGTTTAGTCAGAGCTAAATCCTACGATTTAATATCCTTAAACAAGTCAATAGAAACCCTCCTGGAACCATTAGGAGGTATTAAAGCTTTTGTTAAAGAAGGCGATCGCGTCCTCCTAAAACCAAATCTACTCACCGGTTCGCGCCCCACCAAAGAATGCGTAACCCGCCCTGAAGTAGTTTATTGCGTTGCCAAAATGGTAATAGAAGCGGGGGGAAAACCATTTTTAGGAGACAGTCCAGCTTTTGGCAGCGCCATAGGCGTAGCTAAAGCCAACGGTTATTTAGCCCTATTAGAAGAACTCAATTTGCCAGTAATAGAATTCCACGGCAAACGTTACGAAACCACGGGGGAAAAATGTAATCAATTTAACCATTTGCGACTGAGTAAAGAAGCAATGGAGGCCGATGTAATTATTAATTTGCCAAAGATAAAATCCCACGTTCAGCTAACAATGACAATGGGCGTTAAAAACCTATTTGGTTGCGTTCCAGGTAAAATGAAAGCTTGGTGGCACATGGAAGCGGGTAAAGATGCCAACCGCTTCGGCCAAATGCTGGTAGAAACAGCACGGGCCATTAATCCAGATTTAACCCTGATTGATGGCATCATCGGGCATGAGGGCAACGGGCCTAGCGGTGGGGAACCCCGCGAACTGGGACTTTTGGGTGCTTCTGAGGATGTGTTTGCTCTCGATAGGTCAATACTCGATATTATTGGGGTTGACTCTGGGAAGGTACCCACCGTCGCTGTTTCTCAAAAAATGGGTCTTTGTCCCGAGGTCGCCGATATAGATTTCCCCCTGTTGAAACCCGAAGAACTCCAGATAGAAGATTGGAAATTACCATCCGCTTTAGTACCCATTGATTTTGGGATGCCAAGGGTAATGAAGTCAACTTTTAAGCATCTTTACATTCGGTTTATTAAAGAACCCATGAGCGTTTATGCCGGCCGGTAAGCAATCAAAAAAAAAATATATTTTATTTTAATTCTTCAGCAAAATGGCGGATGCAAAGTTTGAGAGACGATCGCAAAATTAAGTAGTAAACGGGTAGCGATCGCTTCCGTTTACATTAGACATCGCCGCTTTCCTTCATTTTTTATTATTCGCTCTTTACTGTTCCCGTTTGCCTGTTGCTTCCGACAACTGCGGCGAAGTCTATTAAAAGTCTAAAAAGATAGAAAAAAAGGGTGGAAGTTATTTATTATTGTCTGGGTGTTGCAACTTAAAAATAAGACGAAGAGTGTATTTGCTATCAAAAAATGTAATAAATATTGGTAATCCATAAGATGTCTGACCAGCAAGATAACTCCCCAAAAACTACTTATCCATCCAGCAAAATACGCGCTCTAGATCGAAGGGCCGCCGAGAAAGTTGTCGGCTTAAGTCGCGGTCTAGGTATTGGTTGGCTTCGGGGTTTTGCTTTTCTAATGCTAGACGCAATTTTAGTGTCTATGGCATGGAAGCTATCCCAAATTGTTAATTATAGAATAGATGAATTAGAAGTTGTTAGCTCTTTTCAACTCTGGGGAGACAGCATTCAAGAACCAGGTTTTTTGCTGCCCATATTAGGAATTACACTGAGTACGATTTTAGCAGCAGGACTCTATGGAGAGCGCTACAAACGTCGTCGTTTTCCTCAGCTAATCAAAAGCCTCACCCTAGCGCAAATAATTTTAATACTGATTTTTTATTTATACGAACCAGGCGTATTTATTTCTCGTTCTACCTTCTTGCTAGCTTGGTTTTTTAGCCTAATCTTTGTACTAACAGGTCGCCTTGTAGCAGAACAAATCATTACCAGCCTTCGCCATCAAGGAAGAGTCACTCGTAAAATTTACCTGATAGGTTCCCCCCAAGACACTTTAGTAGCGAAAATAGCGTTGAAGTTGGTAACTCGTCAAGAATTTGAAATTATAGGTCAACTGGATTTATCCTTAAAAGAAAATTACGATCGCTGGCCGGACATCCTCAAAGAGATATCAGGGTCCGGTGTAGGAGAAATCTTTGTTTGTTCCTGGCAGTCCCTCGGCGAACAGATGGACGTTTTCTGGAGTTTGAAAACTCTTGGCATTCACATGAGATTTTTACCAGTAGGGTTAAACATCAGCAGTCAAGTCCCCCACATAGAAATGATTGGTGGGATGCCGACGATTAAATTTAGCCCTCCAGCTATTATTGGCAGCGACTTTTTCCTCAAACGAGCCTTTGATTTTATCGTGGCAGCCATCATTACCATATTAGTCAGTCCTCTGCTATTAATAATCGCGATCGCCATCAAACTCGACGACCCAGGACCGATATTTTTCAAACAAACCCGCGTCGGTCTGCGCGGCAGACATTTCAAAGTTTGGAAATTCCGCACGATGGTAGTCAACGCAGAAGAATTAATGAAGGAACTAGAAGCCAAAAATGAAATCAAAGGGGGAACCATCTTCAAAATGAAAGACGATCCCCGCATAACCAAAGTAGGCAAATTCCTCCGCCGCTACAGCCTAGACGAACTGCCCCAACTTGTTAACGTTCTCATCGGTGAAATGAGTTTGGTAGGACCGCGACCCCTACCACTTCGCGACATCGAAGGATTTAAGCCCCACCATTTTGCTCGCCATAACGTTATGCCAGGCATTACCGGTTTGTGGCAAGTATCCGGTCGTTCCAATATTGTTGATTTTGAAAATGCCTTTCGCCTGGATATGATCTATATCAATGATTGGTCTCTATTGATGGATATCCAGATTTTGTTCAAGACCGTTAAAGTAGTCTTGGGCAAACAAGGGGCCTATTAACCGTACAGGATTTCTTGTTGAGGTTGCGGCACTTTTGTTGGGTCAAACTGGCGCAACTTCAACATCTGCAAGGTTATCAGCCCTACATAATAAGGATTTAAAAACAAATACCGCTTCCAGAGGCGTTTTGGTTCTTGCACCAACCGATAAAACCACTCCAAACCTAAGTCTTGGAGTTTTTTTGGTGCTTGGGGCAGCAACCCCGCATGAAAATCAAAAGCCGCCCCAACAGCTAACAACGGCATCGGTAACTCATCTCGATATTCGTAGGCCCATACCTCTTGGCGCGGACAGCCCAAACCCACTAAAGTAATAGCGGCCCCACTGTCGCGAATCTCTTTAGCAATTTCCAGCTTTTCTTCTGGAGAGACTTTTCTAAACCTCGAAGGTTGAGAACCGGCGATGATGAGGCTGGGGTAGCGATCGCGCAATTTTCCCGACAAAGCCTCCAAAACCTCCGGCTTGCTGCCATACAAATAAATCGGCAACCCCTCAGCCGCAGCCCTCTCGCAAACCAATAAAGTTAAAGTGGGGCCGTAAACCCGGTCTTTGAGTTTAGTTTTGTACATCAAATTCATCGCCCACCGCACCGGTTGGCCGTCGGGACAAATTAGATCGAAATGATTGAGACGATAGCGATGGACGGGCTCTTGCACCCCAGTCATCACCCCATGAACCGCCAATGCAGAAACAGCCATTGGTTGTTTTGCCTTAGCTGCCTCAATAATTTTAGCGACGGCCGCTTCATAATCAATGGCGTTCACCAACACGCCCGCAATATTTTTTTTCCCCCCATCGATCATTTATTTTTCCCCCTCTTTCAACCAACGTTCTTGATTAAAGCCGTAAATTTCCTTGAGAATTTCCTTGACATCGTATTTCATCTTCCAGTTAGGATAGTGGCTGCTGAATTTGCCTAGATCGCCGATCCACCAAATATGGTCCCCAGTACGATTGCTTTCAGCATAAGTCGAATTTAACTTCCGCCCCGCAATCTCTTCACACATTTGGGTAGCTTCCAACATAGAACAGTTGCTATGGCGTCCACCACCAATGTTATAAACTTCCGCCACCCGTGGGGCCTGGAAAAATTCGTAAAAAGCTTTAATCAAATCCTCGCTGTGGATGTTGTCGCGGACTTGTTTGCCCTTATAACCGTAAATGGTATAAGGCTTGCCAGTT
>JAXHVR010000152.1:0-4936 GCA_034189005.1 Cyanobacteriota bacterium
CGTAGAACAGGCATCTTGCCTGTTATCCCCGTAGAACAGGCATCTTGCCTGTTATCCCCGTAGAACAGGCATCTTGCCTGTTATCCCCGTAGAACAGGCATCTTGCCTGTTATCCCCGTAGAACAGGCATCTTGCCTGTTATCCCCGTAGAACAGGCATCTTGCCTGTTACCCATTCCCCATTACCCATTCCCCATTACCCATTACCCATTACCGGATTTTTACCATGTCAGAACCCTTTTCTACAGAAATAAGCGATCGCATTTGTTCCCACATGAACCAAGACCACGCCGATGCCGTCCTTCTTTACGCCAAAACCTACGGAAATTCTCCCGAAGTTACCGAAGCCGTAATGGATTCAATTGATGCCAAAGGCATGAGTTTGACAGCCCAAAAAATGGGATACGCCGTCCCCATCCGCATCCCATTCGACCGCGATCTAAAAGACGCCGAAGACGCCCATCAAACCCTAATTGAAATGCTAAAACAAGCAAGACAAAAAACCAGCACTTAGCCCCTCCTGATTGTTCGTTTGGAATATAGGATAACAGGCAAGATGCCTGTTCTACGCGGATAACAGGCAGTCCCGGCCTGTTCCAACGTTCCAACTAAGTCAAAATCGACCCACCCATCATCTTCTGGTAGCGCCGTTCCAACTCATCCCTTAAAGGCGGCCAATCATTCAAACTCTCATCCTTCTCTATTATCTCCTCAGCCGCCACCCGCGCCAACTCCAAAACCTCGCGGTCCTCAACCAAACTCGCCAAAGCAAAATCCGGCAACCCCGACTGGCGAGTACCCAAAACCTGCCCCGGACCCCGCAAGCGCATATCCATCTCAGCAATAAAAAACCCATCCTGAGACTGTTCCAAAACCTGCAATCTTTCGATCGCATCATTACTCCCCGCCCCCCTAAGTAACAAACAAAAAGAAGCGTGAGAACCGCGCCCCACGCGACCGCGCAACTGATGCAACTGAGACAACCCAAAACGTTCCGCATTTTCTATCAACATCACCGTCGCATTAGGCACGTCCACCCCAACCTCCACCACCGTAGTCGATACTAAAATTTGAGTTTTATTATCGCGAAAATCATTAATCGCCTCCTCCTTCTGGGCGCTACTCATCCGACCGTGAAGCAAACCCACCAGACATTCAGAAAAAATTTCAGCCAACTTTTGATGTTCTTCCACAGCAGACTTAACATCCAATTTTTCCGACTCTTCCACCAACGGCAAAATCACATAAACCTGTCGTCCTTGCGCTATTTCCCTGCGAATTAAATTGTAAGCCTTCTTACGCTGTCTCCCAGTTAAAGTAGTTGTTTGAATAGGCTGTCTCCCCGGTGGCATCTCATCCAATTGACTCACATCCAAATCCCCGTGCAAAGTCAAAGCCAGAGTGCGAGGAATAGGCGTCGCAGTCATAGTTAAAACATGAGGAGATTCACCCTTTTGCTGCAACTTCGCCCTCTGTTGAACCCCAAATCTATGTTGTTCGTCAATTACAGCCAAACCTAATTTCTGAAAACTTACCGCATCTTGAATTAGCGCGTGAGTTCCCACCAAAACCGGCAACTCTCCAGTTTCCAATTGAGCGTGAATTTCTCTGCGCTTCGCCGCCTTTGTCGAACCAGTTAAAAGTTCTACTGGTAAGTGCAACAAATTAAACCAAGCTACTAATTTCCGATAATGTTGTTCTGCCAGTACCTCCGTCGGTGCCATTAAAGCAGCTTGATAACCACCCTGAATAGCTGCCAGCATCGCCACCACCGCTACCACCGTCTTACCCGCCCCCACATCCCCTTGTACCAGTCGGTTCATCGGTTCCGGTTTTTGCAAATCGATTAAAATTTCGCTAACTACTCTTTTCTGCGCGTTAGTTAGAGCGAAGGGAAGTAGTTTATAAAACTGTTCTATTAGTTCCCCCGTCGCTGGTAGAACCGCGTTTGTTTGGATTTTGCGGTGTTCCTGGCGGCGTTTTAGCAGTCCTAATTGGAGGTAGAATAATTCATCGAATACCAGACGGCGACGGGCCGCAGACAGACAGTCGCGATCGCTCGGAAAGTGGATATGGGCGATCGCGTATTGTAGATTTATCAATTGATATTTCTCTAAAAACGCCGCCGGCAAAGGATCGTGAATTCTTTCTACAGCAGGCATACTCCCAACTACCGCTCGTCTGACTAAATCTGCTCCCACTCCTTCAGTTAGAGGATAAACCGGCAGCAAGCGACCTATTTTCATCGACTCTATCGCACCGCCTTCGCTGTCTAGGACTTCTAATTCGGGATTATCCAGAGTCACCCCATATTTATTTTTTTTCACCAACCCCGACGCCGCTATTACCGCACCTGTCGGATAAAGACTTTTTTGCTGATTTTGCCAGGCTCTATGACTAAACCTAATACTCGCAAAAAAACGAGTTATTTTTATTTGCCCCGTATCATCTTTTATAATTATTTCAAAAATAGTTAATTTTTTATTCTTCGGACTATTGAAGCAGCCACAACGCTTAATTTTTCCTAAGATCGTTACTGTTTCTCCCGGTACCAGTTCTTTAATAGGGACTTGACGACCGTAGTCTATGTGGTCCCGGGGGTAATAAAATAGTACGTCGCGGACTGTTTGCAATCCTAATTTACCAAGGCGATCGCTATTTTTCGGACCCACTCCTTTAATATATGTTAATGGTTGGTCTAAATAATTATCCCGGCTAAATTTTCCTACATTAACTGCTGTTTTAGAAACTTGCTTGGTGCGATCGACCTTGGAATTACTCTTCTCTTCTTCTCTCCTTTCTCTCTTCTTCTTCTCCGCCCTTTCTGCAGCCTCGCATACAGACTTTAGCTCTATAATAAATTCCCTAGTCTTGGCTATCAAATTTTGCCGTTCTTCTAAGCTCATCTGACAATACATCGCAAACCTACGCGATATTTCCTGACACTTGCGACCGTAAAAAGTTGGCAAAATATCCAGTGGCTTGCTCAAACTGATGCTCAGAAAATCGTTAAATAAATATTGCTTTCCCTGAATATTATTAAACCCCGTTTTTTCCTCTACTGATAGAGCTTTTTCCAAACGCAACCAATCCGGTTTTTCAGTATTCATAGCTATTCTTTTTATTTTTCAATTTTTTCGCCTTTTACAGACTTCAATTCATCTTCAATTTTCTATTGTGCATCAATTAACTATCTGAAAATCATCTACTATTAATTAGGCAAGCTTAACTTTGAATTATTAATTATTAATTATTAATTATTAATTATTAACCCTTCTATTCCTCGTGCCAGCTTGCCCGCCAAGCAGACTCAGCCTCTATTACAGCAAGTTCGCGCTGCTTTTTATTGTAACTGCGTTGTAGCTGGTTTAATCTTCCTGAAAGTTTGCTAATTTCCTTGCGCCAAGCCGTTACTCTAGCATCAGCAAACTCAATCTCCGATAACCGTAGATTAATCGCCGTAACCTTCGTAACATCCCTACTTTTTTCCTCCGATTCTGATTCTTCCCTTTCTTCCGTTTCAATTAATAAATTTAATAAATTAGGAGGTCCTGCCACTGGAGAATCGCTCATTTCTATTTGTGCCGCCGCTTCTAAAACTTGAGGAGGCAGTTTTTTAGGTAAAATACCTGCTTTTTTCAGTAAAATATTACTATCTTGAGATAAATTTTTCAGAATTTTAGGTATCGACCTTTCTATTCTATTTTGCCAAATTGCTAGCTCTTCTGGATTCTCTATTTTCTTCTCTTCTGTTTCTGTTTCTGTTTCCTCTGGGACTACATCCTCTTCGGCTACATCCTCTTCGGCTACATCCTCTTCGGCTACATCCTCTTCGGCTACATCCTCTTCGGCTACATCCTCTTCGGCTACATCCTCATCAACTATTTCATTTTTCAACGGTTGCGGTAAGCCAGAATTTACCTTGACAGGAAACAACTGAGAAGGTTCTATATTGATGCTGTTTGTTTCTGCGCCCCTTTCCTTAGTTTCCAAATTTATATTTGGCTCCACTTCTTTTGTTAAGTTCAGAATCGATAATAATTTTAATGTAGATGACATTCTTTCTTTTTCTGGCTTCAAGAGTTTGTGCAGCTTTTCAGTAGCTTTTTTCGTTAAAAGTCGCATTTCTTGCTGCATTTTTTCTCTGCTTGAAAATGATAATTTAAGAAAAGCCTCCGGCTCTTTTTGAGTGCATAAATGGTAGCCAGCAAGGATTAGCTGCTTGCCCGTTGCTTCTCCCAACGCAGCTAGATAATTTTCGTAAGTTAAATTAAATTCTTCTGCCAAATCGGCGATCGCTTCTTTTATCTCTGCTAGTTCGTTTTCGATTCTTTCAATTGCTCCTACCATATCTTACCCGCCCCATCTTACCTAATTAAAATTAAAATTAAAAATAAAACCCTATTTTTTACTTCTTCCTTCCACCTTCCCTCAAGCTCAAAAACTAGCCCTTCACCTTCCTAAATTAGGGATATTAATTATCATTCCAACCCTACAAAACTAGGTAGAACCGCTTTAATCGGAAGCATCTCAAAAATCTAAACTTTCAAGATAATTACTCTTACTCTTACTATTAAGAACTTCATAAGAAAAAAAAAAGAGCGATATATAGCATTTGTCGAATCGGTGAAGTACATTGAACGCTACCCCGTTGGTCCCCCTGTCGATCCCCCTCCCGTCCCCCTTAAAAAGGGGGAGGCCAGAAGAAGAAGTTTTTAATGTCCGGGGGACTTTGAGTCGCTCCGGCTCCCCCCTTAAAAAGGGGGGCTGGGGGGGATCGTTCGGAATGTACCTCATGGATTCAATAATCGCTATAAATTACATTCTTGAGATGCTCCCCTTTAATCCGAACTATCTTATCGGATTATTTTCCCCCCATTTGGGCTGCCACTTCATCAGCAAAGTTACTTTCTTCCTTCTCAATACCTTCACCCAAA
>JAXHVR010000152.1:5036-11704 GCA_034189005.1 Cyanobacteriota bacterium
AATTACATTCTTGAGATGCTCCCCTTTAATCCGAACTATCTTATCGGATTATTTTCCCCCCATTTGGGCTGCCACTTCATCAGCAAAGTTACTTTCTTCCTTCTCAATACCTTCACCCAAAACAAACCTTACAAAGCGGCGAACTTCAACTTTTTCTCCTAACTGAGCCATAGCTTCCTTCACCAACTCCGCAACATTCTTATTTTGGTCGCGAATATAAGGCTGTTCCATCAAAGAAAGTTCTTTCAAACGTTTGTCTATCCGTCCCTGAACGATCTTTTCCCTTATGTTTTCCGGTTTACTAGCCAGATCTTCTCTGCCCATCTCAATAGACTTTTCTTTCTCAATATAATCCGCAGGAATATCCTCTACCCGAACGTATTCTACCTGGGGGCACGCCGCAATTTGCATCGCAATATTGCGCACTAGCTCTTTGAAAGCATCATTGCGAGCGACAAAATCAGTTTGGCAGTTTACCTCTACCAAAACCCCTATTCTACCCCCCGTGTGAATGTAGCTATCCACTAACCCTTCTGCTGCAACCTTATTTTCCAGTTTACCGCTAGAAATCATATTCTTTTTCCGCAGCCACTCAGCCGCTTTTTCCAGATCGCCCTCATTTTCCTTGAGAGCTTTTTTACAATCCATCATCCCCGCGCCCGTTTTATCGCGCAATTCTTTAACGCTTTTTGCAGATATTTCCGCCATCTTTCCTAAATTCCTTCTTTGTTTGAATAATACACAGCAATTAGATTGCTTATGTCAGTTATTAAGGTTACATCTCAATTATGCTAATTTCTAATCTCCTACTATTACCGATCGCTAAAGAAACGTTTTTTTCAGCGATCGGTATGAGTCAATAATAAAAAGCTATTACATTCTTGAAATGCACCCGTTGTTAGCCTTCCTAGAAAGGCAGATAGATAGACATATTTAGTCGCAGAATAATCCTTGAATAAATATGACTGAAACCGCCCTCCTGGGAACGCTTAACTTAATTGTTACGACTCCTGGGACTCTGACTCTGGCGAAGAGTTATCTTCTGGGCTCTCTTGAGGCTTGAATTCCTCTTCAGCGCCTTCGTCATCTTCGTAGTCTTCGTAGTCTTCGTAGTTGTATTCGTCCAGCGTCTCATCATCTGGCATCTGACCGTGGCGACCTTCATAGATAGCATCAGCCAATTTCCCTACAATTAGTTTAATCGACCGAATAGCATCATCATTTGCCGGGATCGGAACATCAACCTGAGAAGGATCGCAATTAGTGTCTAACAGCGACACGATAGGAATTGCCAGCTTTTGACACTCTAGGACCGCATTATATTCCCGTCGCTGATCCACCAGCACTACCACATCTGGTATGCGACGCATATTTTTAATGCCGCCCAAATATTTCTGGAGTTTGGCCAGCTCCCGCCTGAGAACCGCCCCTTCCTTTTTAGGGCGAAGAGCTAGAGAACCAGTTTCATCCATACGCTCTAAATCTTTTAGTCGGTCCACCCTCGTTTTAATAGTGGTCCAGTTTGTAAGCATTCCGCCCAACCACCTTTGGTTAACGTAATATGCCCCGCACCTTTGAGCTTCAGTAGCGATAATACCTGCGGCTTGACGCTTCGTGCCGACGAAGAGAACTTTTTTTCCTTGTTCGGACAGCGTTCTCATGTAATCGTAAGCACCTTCCATGAGTTGGGCGGTCTGAACCAGATCGATGATATGAACGCCATTACGCTCGGTATAAATATAGGTATCCATTTTTGGATTCCACCGACGGGTTTGATGTCCAAAGTGGACACCAGACTCTAAAAGTTGAGCCAAACTGACAACTGGCATAAGTTTTTCTATCTCCTGATTCGGGTTAATCCTCCATCAAGGCATCTTTCTGAAGGGTCAAACCTTCAAACACCCGATCGCCTTGATGTGCGAATTTAGACAACTCTTCCAGCTTACCACAGCCGACTCTGCTTTTTGAGCTTCAACCTTGAAATCTTGTTTCTTGAGTTACAAGAGTCATGCCCCGCCACCCACGGACTTAAATTTTTTAATTTTCATCCATGTAACATTCCTTTTTCTTCTAATGAAGCCCGCATAAATAGACAAAAATTCATGCAACTCCCCGATATCTCGCGAAGATAACATCCAATTCACAAGGCACAGTCTATCAATTATTAATTATTAATTATTAATTATTAATTATTAAGACGATATTTGCCCCAAAATTATTCTTAAGCGATCGTAATCGTCCTTAAGCAGCACGCTCAGATTTCTTCCTGCTTTAACTAACCAAGAGCGATCGTATTTTCTCAGTTTATAAATCTCTCTAATCGCCGTTGCCACCAAAGAATCTACAGGAGCATTCTTAAGCTCTAATAGCGTTCGTAAAAATTCCAACTTTTCGCTAAATTTAATCACCTCTTCTGGCGTGCATAAATAAACTGATTGATGAATTTGCGGAGGGCGAGGAGGAATATATTGACAAATAATTTCTTTTTTTGCCGTCGAACCGTTTAACCCTTGCTCGGAAGAAGTAAAACCCACTATAGCCGCTCTAAACTCAGTTTTTAACATCGCAAAAATTTGAGGTTGTTGCTCCCTTAATTCAGGTAGCGACATCCCCAAAGCTCGCGCTCTATGAACTGAATCTATTGGCGTTGTCGTCGCATAATAGATCGCTCCATATACTTGATTCCCCGACACTTCATCCATCGCTTTAACCCAGCTTCCGAAAGCTGGCATCGCCGGAAAATTGAGTTCTTCTGGTTCCAAACATTGAGCCAGAAATTCTGTAGTTGCCGTTTCAATTACTTCCGCTATTTTATCTGGTTCCCGAGCAGAAGCCGGAAATTGAGGTAAAGGAAGGCGCATCCTCTTAATCCATTTTTAACTATCTGTGTTTTTTCTGTAATCTTCTTAATAATTAGCCGTTAGTCGATGCCCTATTCTCAGCAACAAAATGCGATCGATAGCATTTTTAAAAGCTATGTCAAAGTCAGACTTAGCCAAAACATAGGAGTGTTTCTGCCAGTGCCAACAGACTTTTTTTGCCTACTAACAACTAACAACTGACAACTAACAAACAGCCCCAAAATGTTGGTTCGCTTTCATTGGTTACGCGAACCAAAACATCTTTATTATTTCTTTTGGCGACCCGCAGTAGCATCTACCTCTTCCAATTCCGACAATCGGAAAGTAACCAATTTATCCCAATTTCCCCCTTCAAATAATACCGCAGCTTTCCCATCTCCCACTCTTTGAACTTGACCTTGAAAGCCGTAGTAAATATCCCCACCATTTTTCACTTTAACCGCTACACCAGGTAAAATCATAATGCTTAAATTTTTTCTTGTTTTTAGTTTACTAATCCTTCAAATCAAACGATCGAATCAACCTTAAATTGCAAGGTTAATTTAGCTTCTATTATGCCAAAGCAGCCACAGACACCGAAGCCGCAATTCGTCCGGCGATCGCCTTCAACTCCCTAGCAGAAGCAGACTCAGGAGAACTTACCACAATTGGCACCCCTACATCCCCACCCTCTCGGACAGGCATTTCTAAAGGCACCCCACCCAACCAAGACACTCCTAATTCCGCAGCAGTCTTTTCACCTCCACCAGAACCAAAAATATCGTACTTTTTCTCCGGCATATCTGGAGGAATAAAATAACTCATATTTTCCACAATTCCTAATACCGATACCCCCAACTGCTCGAACATTTTCAAACCCTTGCGAGAGTCCAGTAAAGCTACAGTTTGCGGAGTAGTCACAATTACCACTCCCGACATCGGTACTGCCTGGGCCAAAGTCAATTGAGCATCGCCAGTTCCAGGAGGCATATCTACTAGCAAATAGTCTAACTCGCCCCAATTAACTTGATACAAAAATTGCCTAATAACCCCGTTCAACATCGGACCCCGCCAAATTACCGGCTGGTCTTTGTCGATTAAAAAGGCCATTGAAACTAATTTCACCCCGTGATTAAAAGCCGGTTCCAACACCTCTCCTTGAGGGCCTTGTTGAACCATTACTTTCGTATCTGCCAGCCCCAACATAGTCGGGTCGTTAGGGCCATAAATATCCGCATCCAACAGGCCCACTTTGGCCCCGGCTTGGGCCAAGGCCACGGCAACGTTGACAGCCACCGTACTTTTACCAACACCACCTTTGCCGCTAGAAATGGCAAGAATATTTTTAACACCCTTAATCCCTTGACGGTCCGGCAGTTCTTTTTGCTGAGGTGTTTCCGCCGTAACATCCACCAGAACTTCTTTTACTCCTGGTAATTGCTTAACCGCCTTTTGACAGTCTTCGACAATAAATTCCCGCAGGGGACAAGCGGGGGTAGTCAAGACTAAGGTAAAACTAACTTGACCGTCATCTATCTTAATATTGCGAATCATGTTGAGTTCCACCAAACTTTTGCGCAGTTCGGGATCCTCTACTGGCCGCAATACTTCTAAAACGGAACTGGTATCGAGACTATTGGACATGGGTTTTATCGTAAATGCCTGGAAGTGGGACTAGATATTTATTCTTAGTGTACAAGAATACCGCTTTCTTAAAAAATTCTGTAATTTTTTAGCCCTATAAAGTTAAAACCAAGCTCCAGTAGTTACTTCAATAGATCGATTGAGTTTTAATTGCGCCATCTCACCCCAGAGCTAAAAAATAGATTTGACCGACATGGTAGGATATCTTACGCTTTTAAAGATAAAGTTTGTACTCAATCAAAGTCAATTTTAAATATGACTGTTTCTACAAGACCGGCAACTACTTCTACCAACCTTCCTCCCGCCGATGCCAGAGATCGGGTGAGGGAGTTTATGATGTCCATACAAGATGAAATCTGTGAAGGACTGGAGCAACTCGATGGCGTTGCGAAGTTCGTTGAAGATGCCTGGGAACGCCCGGGGGGTGGCGGAGGTCGGACTCGCGTCATCACCGATGGAGGAGTGTTTGAACAAGGTGGTGTCAACTTCTCAGAAGTTTGGGGCGAAAGTTTGCCTCCTACCATTTTGGCCCAGCGACCCGAAGCCGAAGGTCATAATTTTTATGCCACAGGCACTTCAATGGTCCTGCACCCGCGCAACCCATACATTCCTACAGTCCACCTGAATTATCGTTATTTTGAGGCAGGCCCAGTATGGTGGTTCGGTGGCGGAGTCGATTTGACACCTTATTATCCCTTTCACGAAGATGCGGCCCATTTTCATAAAACATTTAAAGATGCTTGCGATCGCCACCACCCAGAGTTTTATCCCACCTTTAAGCTCTGGTGCGACGAATACTTCTATCTAAAGCATCGTCAAGAATGTCGGGGCATCGGCGGCATCTTTTTTGATTACCAAGACGGCAATGGTCAGTTATATCGCGGACCCAATCCTCAAGGCCAAGCTGCAGCCCATAGCAACCAAATCGGCAACCAAGAACCTATGGACTGGGAAGCCATGTTTGCTTTTGTCCAAGACTGCGGCAGCACCTTTTTACCCGCTTATTTGCCCATTGCCGAAAAAAGAAGGTCCATAGAATCAGGCGATCGCGAGCGTCAATTCCAGCTATACCGTCGCGGTCGTTACGTCGAATTTAACCTAGTGTACGATCGCGGTACCATATTTGGCCTCCAAACTAACGGACGCACGGAATCTATTCTCATGTCCCTACCACCTCTGGTACGCTGGGAATATTCCTATCAGCCAGAACCCAATACACCCGAGGCTCAGTTATATGAAACTTTCTTAAAGCCGCAGGATTGGGTAAACTGGAATCCTCATTCTTAGAATGTCTGAGTTAAACTACACTTTAAAGAACTAAGCGCATTAAATAATCCCGAGGGAAGGGTCAGTGATTCATATCGAACAAAAAACCCACACGACCCAAGACGGTACAACTGTAATCGTCTTGGCACCAACCGGACGCTTGGATATTACAACTGCTTGGCAATTTCGCCTCAAATTGCAGGAATGTATCTCCAAGCTCAGTCGCCATGTTGTCGTGAATTTAGGTCAAGTTAACTTTATCGATAGCTCTGGCCTGACATCGCTAGTGGCAGGAATGCGGGATGCCGATAAAGTTAAAGGCAGTTTTCGCATTTGTAACGTACATCCAGAGGCCAAGCTCGTATTTGAGGTAACTATGATGGATTCTGTTTTTGAAATTTTTGAAACAGAAGAAGAAGCCCTAAATCATGGCATTCGCGAAGGAAAGGCTTAAAAATAAATCCGATCGTCGCTATGGTCTCTATAGGGCTGAGGAGATATTGTCGGCACAAAAAAAACTGCTGGCAAACAAAAGAGCTTTAATTTTTTCAGTGTTGGATGGTACGAGAATTTTCTATTTTTCTGGCATTCAACACCAAGCTCTTCCCCCTCAGCCTTTCACCTTTTAAATTTCTAGGCTGAACTCAGAAGTAAAATCCTCCTGTTTAACAAAATGATATGGCCCGAATAAGGCTCCCCAACTGGCCTTGCCTGTATTAGAGTCAATTCCTTTGTCGTAACTGAAAAATTCTTCCTTAGTTGCCTCAAATCCCAGTTCTACTTGATATGTTTGGCCGCTATATGTAAAGCAACAAGGACTTTTGGAGGGCGAAAATGCCTTGAACCTATAAGCATTAAGCCCTAATTCCTCTACTGTTACTTTGAGAGTGCAGCTAGGAAGCAATTCTAGTTGCGCTG
>JAXHVR010000153.1:0-11586 GCA_034189005.1 Cyanobacteriota bacterium
TGGAAGTTCAGCAATGTACGAAGCCAAGGCGCACTAACAGACCGAGGGCTTGACCTCAAATAAACTCCACACTTTTCAAATACTTTTCTTCTGACTTGACTTTACTATGCAGCCTTCAGGGTTCTTGCGATTTTTCAAACAATTGCACCGAACGCTTAAAAAATTTCCTGGTGTCAATGGCGTAGTGGAACCACTCCGATCCCATCTCGAACTCGGTTGTTAAACGCTACAGCGGCGAAGATAGTTGGAGGGTAGCCTCCTGTGAAAATAGCTCGATGCCAGGGCAATAATTAACAAAAGCCTCTTTCAATTTATTGGAAGAGGCTTTTGTTATATTTGAAATTGAAAACTGAATTAGGACTTACGCAAAAAGACTCATTTCTGTCATTGATGGAGGAGGGGTCCGCAATTCTCTTACGTCCAAATTTCCTTCCTGATGGGTACGTCTCGATAGTAATAGAAAACAAAAACAGATCGGAGGCAAAAAAAATGTCAGTCGATATCTTTTCGCCATCGCTACTAGACGGTTTGGAGTCTGAGGAATTAGAGCTTCTGGAACTGGTAAACGAATATCGGGGCGAGAACGGCTTGCCCCCCATTACGGCATCGAAGGCCCTGACGACGGTGGCTAACCGTCACGTTCGGGATGTAGCTGAGAATTTGGAAATAACGTTTGGCGATTCGCGCAATCCCCATTCTTGGAGTTGGGGGCCTTACGATTCCTCGGACCGCAGCACTTACCCGAATATGTGGGAAGCGCCCCAACGATTAAATACTGGTTATCCCGGCATCGGTTACGAGAATTTTTTCCTGACAACTGCTAATTCTGTCGATGCGGAAGTTGCTCTGGAAGCTTGGAAAAATAGCTCCGGTCATAATAATGTTATTCTCAATCGGGATATCTGGAGCGATCGCGATTGGAACGCTATCGGTGTGGGTATTTACGAAGGTTACGCGGCTCTTTGGTTTGGGGAAGAAACGGACCCCACGGGACTACCTACTATTGAAGGTTCCTCCACTGGGGGCGGCGATGGGGGAAGCGGGGGAACTATGACGGACCTTTTGACTGGAGAAGAGGTACATCGTTTTTGGGACGTACAAACTGAGTCCCACTTCTTTACTGCGAGTCAATCTGAATTTAGCGATCGCCAGAGCAACCCCGCCCGCTATAGCTACGAAGGTGTGGAATTTGAGGCATTAGCGCCATCTACATCGGGGGCTTTGCCTGTTTATCGCTTTGAAAACGAGCGGACTGGTACTTTTTTCTACACTCTGCAAACCCCGGATGAAATTACCGGTCAATTTCCTGTTTTCGAGAGCGATGGGGTCGCGTTTTATGCTTTTTCTCCCAATAGTTCCAATGGTTCTATACCTGCTTCGGCGGTTCCCATTCACCGTTTTTATAACGAAGATGCTTCGGCGGCGGCTGGAACTCCGGTTCACTTTTTTACTGGCAGCGAGGAGAATAAGAACAACGTTATTGATAATTTCCCGAGTTTCACTTACGAGGGACCGGGTTGGTACGCATTGAGTGCCGATGGTTTTTAGGGCTTGTTGAAACTGGTGCGTCTCGCAGCAATTAACTCAAGATGTTGGGTTTCGCTGTCGCGTGCGCGCTACCTACGAGATACTAGCCTAGAAACCCGGTTTTTGAGAAAAACCGGGTTTCTAAATTCTACTTTTCCCCTTTACGTCTGAGGTGCGACCCTCATCTTTTCGCTAATTCTAGTAAGTTGTTATCTCGTCGGTTGTCTGGGTTGCTGCGAAGATATTTCCTTCCACAGCGTCTGACGACGTGAATATGTTCGATTTCCCCTCTCTCTGCCATGGGAATTGCTTTTCTTATAGGAGTGAATTTTTCGCTATTTTCAAAACGAACGTGGCTGATGTTTCGATCCTCGCCCAGTCTTGCTTTGTCGATTTTCTTGGACATGGAATTTTCCTATCTGTGTTGACTATATCTTCAATGTTGAACAATACGTCAATAAAGTTGATTCGTGGAAACCGTAAAGAAGAGGTAGGGTTTACCGCAGCTGACCTGGGAGTGGCAACTGCGGCATCCAGAGCGATCGCCGATATTTCTGTTACTTCTGTTGCTGGTAAAAGTCCAAAACTTTTTGGGTATATTCGGCTGTTGTGCCGCTATCGTACTGTTCTGGGTCTCCTGTCATCCACCAAGCGGCTGCCCGCCGTACGGCCAGAGGTTCGTTGTTGTTGCTGGCGGGGTATTGTTCCTTGAGAACGTCTTCCATGACGCATCCCAAGATGTCCTTTGCTTTGTCGGTATTGGCCTCGAACTGGGCGGGGGTTAGGGTTTCGCCGGTGCATAATTGGGACCAGCGAGTGATGTTGTCGGGTTTGATCTGCCAGTCGCTAAAGAGTCCGTCGTTGGCCGTTCCTGTTTGGGGGGCTGCTTGTCGCAAAGCTTCCACTAATGCTTGGACTTGGTTATCGGAGACTTGGGCTCTGGCTGGGGCGGTGGAGATGGTTAAGGCTGCTATTAAGCTCAGTAGAATTGCTTTCATTGTTTGACCCTGAGAAAAAGAAGTTAATTAGCTCTATTTTAAGCGCCGGGTCAATTTTGGTTATCCGTCTTTGGGTGAAATTTTATGCTTTGTGGGTGGGGGCGATCGCTTCGAGATGCTGTAGGGGTAATCTTTAGTTATGAGGTAAAATTAGACTGCTGTTGCTGTACCTATTGACGGTTTGTCAGTTTTATGATATTATGAAAATAAAATCTACTTCTGCAAAGTTGTAGGAGGAAAAAGGCGATGTTTAAATTCCTAATAATGGCGCTGGTAGCTCTGGAATTAGTATTATTAAGTGCGTTTTTCCAGCCTGCTAATGCCACGGTTAAAGATACAGAATTTTACACTTGGGACTATGCCTCTGTTGGCAGCGAAAAACTGGTTTGTAAGGAGGTTATAATTCATCCGAAAAAGCGGTTAATGCCAGAGTCATCGGATATGCAACCTGTAGCTATCCGTTCTAAGGTAGTTAGCGATCGCTATTGCGCTAAATCTGCCCGACCTAATTTTTAATTAAAAAAACATTAACAAATTGTAGCTCTGGTTAATTGTCCAAAGCTAAATCTAAATTTTGCCCTGGCTTTAGTCAGGGTGTTTTGTCGTTTATTGATTCTTTATTTGGATTTGTAAATTGTAGATATTGGAGAGATTTTATTGTGGAATATAGACGCTCTTTACCTTGGCTGCATCGTTGGTCTCGGTTCTTAATCGGGGGTATTGCGGGGGTTGGAATGGTAGAAACTGCTTTTCTGACTTTTGCTGAAATATTTGGTAAGGCTGCTGATGTTTGCCCTACTCAAGGTTGTAAAGAGGTTTTAGAAAGCCCTTATGCAATGGTTTTCGGAGTGCCGCTAACCTTGTTTGGATTTTTAGGTTATACTAGCGTAGCAATTATTGCTTTTGCTCCTTTTTTATTGCAGTTAAGAAACAATAAATCCCGGGGTTCCCAGTTAGAGGATAAAAGCTGGTTTTTGCTGCTAGGAATTACAACAACGATGGTAGTTTCTAGCGGCTATTTAATGTCGGTAATGGCTTGGAAAATTGAGGCGTTTTGCCCCTATTGTGTTGTGTCTGCCATGCTATCTTTAAGTTTATTTGTGTTGACTTTAATTGGTAGATATTGGGAAGATATAGGAGAGGTTTTCTTTATCTGTTTAATCGTGGGGGTTGTTAGTTTAATAGGAGTTTTAGGAGTCTATGCCAGTGTCGATTCTCAAGTGGCGGGTTCTAATAGTAATTCTGCTAAAGTAACTGCGGGAGAATCGGGCCCTGCGATCGCTAATGTTTCAGGACCGACGGAAATGGCTTTAGCGCGACATTTAACTGAAACTGGCGCTAAGATTTATACTGCCTACACTTGCCCCCACTGTCACGAACAAAAAGAATTGTTTGGCAAAGAAGCGGTGAGTTTGATTAATAATATTGAATGCAATCCTAAGGGCAAAAATGCTCGACCAGACCTGTGTCAAGCTGCTGGTTTAAGGGGAGTTCCTACCTGGGATATTAATGGTAAACTTTATCCTGGCGTCCAGCGATTAGAAACTCTGGCTGACTTGTCGGGATATGAAGGTTCTCGGGATTTCCAATACAAGTTTCCTTATTAGAAATTCTTGGGGGTCATCGAAGGGCGGCGGAGGGGCAAGAGTTGGTGGCTAGTCTGGAGACTCGCCACCAGAATAGGCGAATTATTGGTTTTTTCCTAGTAGAGATGAACCGCTAGAATATTACTTAAAGAAATTTGAATTGAGGCTAAAACATGAAGTACCGCGTGTCTTTAAACCGAAGGAATATTATGGTTGAAGCAAATAGTAAAGATGAGGCTGCCAGAGAAGCAGAAAAAACTTTGAGACGAGGGGAGCAAATTTATGGGATTAAAGAGGTTGACTCGTCGGTGTCTAATACGGGTTCTTGGTGGGAAATTTGGCTTGATTAAAGTTTGATGAAGAACAACTAGCTACTTTTTAGTTGCTTATTAAATGATAAAGGGCTTATGAAAACTAATCCTCCTCCAAAAGATAACTCCGATCGCTTGCAGTTTTTTGTTAGGTTTGGATGCGGTGCTTTATTTGCTATAATTATTGTCTTTAGCTGGGGATTTGCTAGTTGGGGAGAATTTATTGTATTCGGTTTGATTTTAGGATTTATTTTTGGTTTGCTGGCTGCAAAGTATGGCGATCGCTTTTGGCAATTTTTATCCGGTCGCTAGCCGTAAAAGACTTCTATTTCCTCTAAATCGCCTTATAAAAAAAAGCTGCCGGTCCGGGCAGCTTTTTTTATAAAACTGTTATGTTAATAGGAGGTAAAAGCTCAAAAATATAAAAATATTTGTTGAACCAAAATCTAAAAAAAAATATTAATGAAGTTCGGACAGCCGCAAAAAAAATACTAATTAAAAAACTTTATTTATTAACGAGCTTTATTTTGCCCCGATCGACTAACTTTAAGAGACTGTTAACAGACTTTCTTTGTTCTTCATCAATAGAGTGCTTGAAAGTGAAGTCCATCAACTGATAGTGGTCGGCTAAAGTTAGGAAGCCTTTGCTTTGAACGCCATTTAAAATGTCAGAGATGATTTGTTGGTTCACTTGAAACATCATTTTTGTCCTTAACTCTATAGTTTAGTTTTAGTTGTTTGAGCGATCGCAAATATACTGAGAAGGCGATCGAGGTATCTGGGGAGAGGCGATCTAGTTGGCAAAAGCGGATGGAGGCAAAATTTGCTGATGGGGCGATCGCCTATTATTGCAGGGTTCGACCCCTCAACTTGCTTTAGCTTGGCTATTTATTCCATCTTCGAGTAGGTCAATGCGGGCCTTAAGTTGGGTGGAGTCGGAGGCCACGATTCGTTGGTTTGTGGCAATATCGTAAGCTTCCCACTCTTGAGAAACTTCCTCGTCGTACCAGATGAACCATTCTCTGTAAATTTCGCCTTCGTCGATATCCCCACAGAGGGCCAGCCAATCATCTCCATCTAGATCGTCTTCTGTGGCTGCTACCAGGTCCAGCCAGGCGATGGCGATGCAGGCGTCCAAGTCGTTAGCGGTGGTTTTGGGTTCGAGGCAGAGATTAGATTTCATGGGTCCAACAATTAACTCAACACTTTTACTCTAAAAAAGTCCGTCCGGAAAAACTGATATAAAAGTGACACTCTCTTAAGTTCACTACTAAGAGAGTGTTTCAATTTTTGATTTTTTTTTGGGGAGGCAAGAGTCGGGAAGTCTTTAGGGGCGGGTATTTGGTAGAACGACCTCCGATGCCATGAGATTCTGGGAGTAGGAAGTCTGAGGAGTGGGCGGTCGAGCAACTGGCACTGTCTTGCTTATCAGGGGGTTGCTCGTGCCGGATTTTCTTGGTTTTAAAGGAAAAATCCCCTGTTTATCCGGTTAATAACCCACTTTTAACAACGCCTGGGCCACCCAGAGGGGGGAGAACGATGGCCCATTTTTGCCTGCCTATAATAGTAGGGACAAAAATTTAATGGCTCTAATAACCGATGCTGCAAATTACCAAACCTCTCCATGCTGCTATTCTGGTTTCCAACCTGGAAGATGCCGAAAATTTCTACGGCAAGATCCTGGGGTTGCCAAAAGTCGATCGCCCTCTGAATTTTCCCGGTACCTGGTATCAGGTGGGAGATTTCCAAATTCACTTAATCCAATCCCCAGAAGTTATCCCCGATTTAGTCAATTGCGAAAAATACGGACGGAACCGACATCTAGCATTTTCTGTAACTAATATAGAAGAGGCCAAAGAGCGATTGTTAGCGAATAATTGCCCGCTGCAAGCTAGCGCCTCCGGTCGGGCGGCTTTGTTTGCCCGAGATCCCGATGGTAATATTATCGAATTAAGCCAAATCGCCCAATGAAAATCTTTGCTTATTCTTATACGGAGCCCTTGCTTGAAGCTATCCCAGATAAGACTATCTGGGGGTGGGAGGTCGATCGCGTCTATCAAGATTTAGGAAAACGCGCAGAATTGGAACAACTCCTGGGAGACTGCAAAGGCGAACCTCCAGATTATTTGTTAATTCGGCGGGTTGAGGAGTTGGGGGAGTCGGTGGAGGAGGTATGCGATCGCCTGGTTCAATTAGAATCTTTCGGCATTGAAATCGTCCCGTTAGAATCGCAACTGACTATTATAAAGGACGATATTATCGAAGCAAATGGGGAGGAGGCGATCGCTGACTCGGGCAAACTAACGCCGAAAAGTGTCACCAGAACGGACATACTAAAACTGTTCCAAGACCTCCAGGAGAACCAGCGCAGCCGGAAAATCAGAAAAGGACACGCCCGCAATCGGCTCAAAGCTTTGCCCCCTCCGGGTAAAGCGCCCTACGGATATCGGCGGGGCAAAGATCGTTACGCTTTAGACAGAAGTGCGGCGGCTGTAGTGAAAGATTTTTTCGAGCATTTCCTGCTCTACGGTTCCTTGCGGGGTGCCGTTCGCTATATAGATAAGAAATACGGTAAAAAAATCTCGGCCACCACCGGTCGTCGGTGGTTAACCAATTCTGCCTATCGAGGGGATCTCGAATATCGCAATAAAGAAACTATTTCTAACACTCACGTTCCGATTATTTCCAGACAAGAGGCGGCCCAGGTCGATCGCCTGCTGCGACGCAACCGCCGACTGCCCCCGCGCACTGCCAGCGCTCCGCGATCGCTTGCCGGTTTGGTGCGATGCGCCCGATGTCAATCTCAAACTATCGTTACTAAAGTTACTTCTTATCGGCAGAAACGAGAATATTTGTATTTGCGCCCTGGGAGTTGCCCGCTGAAACCTAAATGTAAGGCTTTGCCCTATCAGGAGATTTTGGAGAAGACGATCGAGGCAATTTGTCGGGAGTTGCCGTTGGCGGTTGCTGGTTTGGAGATGCCGAATATGGATGGGGTGAAGGGGGGAATAATTGGAGCGATCGCCTCGAAAGAAGGGTTCCTTTCCGAACTTCCCGAATTGGCGGCACGAGGGCTCCTCGACAACGAAACTGCTGAACTGCGCGCGTACAAACTGCGGACGGAAATTGCCGAGTTGCAGGGGAAATTCGCGGAACTTCCTCCAGTAAATTTAATCGAAACTGCTAAAGCGGTTGCTTATCCTCAGTTTTGGTTAGATTTATCGGAGTCCGAGCGTCGATTTTATTTTCGAGAGTTCATCGAAAAAATAGAGATCGTTCGGGAAGCTAAGGAGTGGAGGTTGGAACTTATTTTTATTTTCTAACTGTTTCCTCGGGCGATCGGGGTTTGCCGCCGGCGTTGCGAATGCCGACTAGCTTCTGGAGGAGGTCGAACCAGAAAGCGGAACCCATAGAAATTGCAAGTCCGCTTAACAACCAACCAAAGATCTTTTTTATGACTCCCAACCAGAGGGGTTGGTTGGGATTTACTTCTATAATTTTTTTGTCTTCCCAGCCGATGGGGAGGGCCACTTTATTTAAAGCCCGATCTACTTCTTCTTGAATGCCAGTCAGGCGATCGGGGGTTAGTGCGGTTTCTTTGGCGACTAACTGTTCTGCGTATTCGTTAACGGTAGTCCGCACAAAAGAATCTTTTGACAAATGTTCGACAATATACAAGGTGTCGGCATTAGCACCGACTGCGATGAGAACGCCCAAAATAATAGCAACTCCTCTGGCATTGCGCTTGTAAACGCCTGATGCTCGTTGCATGGCGTTATCGAACCAAAGCTCGACCTCGTTCTGAAATTGATTTAAAGTTTGCCCTGTTTCTTTTGCTTTAATTTCCGCTCGCAGCGCTAACATATAAAGGCTCTCTTTTAATGAGTCGGGAAGATCGTCAATAGACTCTTTAATTTCGCTATAAATTGCTCCCTCTTTATCGCCCAGAACTTCTTCGAGCGTTTCTTCACTTTTTACTACTTGTCTGACTACATTTAAAAGATTTGTAAAGCTCGGCATCATTTCCGACAGCAGCACTTCGCGCTCTATTTTACTCTCAAAAAGTTCCCTAACAGACCTCATTTTGGTTTGAAATTCTCGGGCAGAGTTTTCGCTCGCTGGTAGATAGGCTTGGGAATTTTCGATAAAGATTTTAACGCGGTCCGACATCCTATCGAAGCTGTTGTTTAAAGTCGATCGCTCTTGTTTGTAATCTTCTACAATTCGATTAAACCCCTCTGTCAAAGATTCCATCTCGCCATTTAAAAGATTTTGAGTATTTTCGTCGAAATCCAGGCGATCGAGAATGTATTTAATTTCTCCTAATTTACGGTCTTTAAATTTCTCTAATCTGGTTTCGCTAATAGCCTGAACTAAGGGATAGATTTTTAAGGTTTCTATTAAGCTACTGGCAAATGTTTCTGAAGGAATATAAGAAGGAGCGCTGGAGGCTTCGCCGAAAAGGTTTTTGTTTTTAGTGATACTACGAAATATTGCACCTATTTGACCTACTATTTCCCTAAACCATCTTTCGAGAGGGTCTTGGGCTTTATAGTTCAAATTTTTAATTAAGGGATGGCCGTAGAGATAATTAGATAATTTTCTGATCTTTTGAAATTGAAGCGGGTCTTGTCTCAGGTCTGGATCTCCGGCTATCAGCACTTCTATAGATTTCTTTAAATGAGCGGCGCGCCACTGCATAATTGTGGCGATTAGTTCTTGAATTTCGCTTGCTAGCAGGCTTAAGGTTACATAAATAAATATTAAGCCGATGATGATGTCTAAAATTACGGTAAAGTTCATTGTTTTTGGGGGTAATAATTGGAGTTAAAATGCTAGATATAAATAATTAATAAAACCAATATTTTACTGTTAGTTGTTAGTTGTTAGTTGTCAGTTGTCAGTTTGCATAAAAAGTCTATAAGCAAATATGAGATGGACTGGTTAAAAATGAATTAACAATTGTGGCTTTTGGGACTTAGGGAAAAATTTAACAAGCATTCTTCCGCGTTCTAAAGTTAACGTTTCTTGTTGCAGGCGATCGGATAAGATGGGAAACTGTTGTTTTAGTTTACAGCATCGGCAATAATAATCTCCCTATTTATGAGAAATTAGGGGTTAAACCCTTTATTAATTCGCCTACGAAAAGGTCATTGTCAAAATGTTTAGCTTCTTTGGTTGGGGCAGTCCAAACCCAAAAACTCCCCTAAACGATAAATGGGTAGATCTAGTTTTTGCCCTGGGGCTGCTGCTGGCCGCTTTGTTACTCTATGGAATTAATCTCGGAGAATTGCCCCTGCGAGATTGGGACGAAGGAATAGTGGCCCAAGTAGCCCGGGAAATTGGGCGGGGAGATTGGAATTGGCTTTATCCTACCGTTAACGATACTCCTTATTTCAATAAACCGCCTCTGGTACATTGGTCGATCGCTTTGTCTTACGCCATCGGCGGGGTTAACGAGTGGACGGCGCGGTGGCCGCCGGCCATGCTGACGGCAATTTCTGTGCCTTTAGTTTATCTGGTGGGACGGGAACTGTTTCGCCTGCGGACGACGGCAATGTTTGGGGGTTTGGTTTACTTAACTTTATTTCCAGTGGTTCGGCACGGGCGTCTGGCAATGTTGGATGGGGCGGTGGTCTGTTTTTTCTTATTAACTATCTGGTGCGCGTTACGATCGCGCCGCAACCTCCGTTATGCTCTTGCTTCTGGTATTGCTTTTGGTTTGCTTTGTCTGACTAAAGGTGTTGTTTTAGGGTTGCTTTTGGGGGCGATCGCTCTTTTATTTCTTCTCTGGGACACTCCGAGACTGTTAACTTCTAGATATCTTTGGGGGGGTATTTTTCTGGGTATTGTCCCGGTTTTATTGTGGTACGGTGCCCAGTTCGTTCATTATGGTATGGCCTTCGTTAATGCTAACTTGATCCATCAATCTTTACGGCGAGTTTGGCGGCCGGTAGGCAGCCACGAAGGAGCGCTTTGGTATTATCTATTAGAAATAGTGGAATTTACCTGGCCTTGGCTGCTGTTTTGGCCGCCGAGTTTGCGTTTGATTTGGGAAAATCGTAATTTAAGTTGGGGGAAATTAATATTAGTTTGGACTGGGGTTTATTTGCTGGCAATTTCTCTGATGAGTACGAAATTGCCTTGGTATATTTTCCCTCTTTATCCTGCTTTTGCTCTGGCAGTGGGTTCTTATTTTTCTGACCTTTGGTATCAGACGCCACCGATGGATTTAGGAGTTTTTGGTCGGGAGTTTGAGGAGGATTTGCCTGCGGAAGACGAGATGGGGGCGATGACCGATGGTTTTCAAACTAAAGAGATGGATGCGATGGGGGAACCGGGGGTTTATCATCGTTCGGTGGTTTGGTTGTTGGGGTTGCTGGCGTTTATCGCTTGGGGGGGTTGTCTTTATTTAATTTCGGCGCGGCAACTGCCTGGGGCGCAGTTGATGTTGCTGGCGGTGGGGTTGACTGTGGCGATCGCTGCTTGGTTGTTGCATAGGCGCGATCGGCAGTTTTTAGTGGTTTTGTTTTGGGGAACTTACATTTCTCTGTTGCTGTTCGTCAGTTCCAATCTTTGGGTTTGGGAGTTGAAGGAAGATTATGCGGTTAAACCTGTTGCGGAAATAGTTCGCAAGTACGCGCCAGCGAGGGAGATTGTTTATACTTTCGACGATAAGGATCGCCCTTCGTTGAATTTTTATAGCGATCGCCAAATTAAGCGGGTGGGTTTTGCTAAGGTTCAACAGGAATGGAAGGGAGAAAAGCAGGTTTATCTATTAGTAGAAGAGTCAACTTTGCCTAAAATTTTCTTAGAGGATATCCAGGTTTTAGGAACTGCTGAAGGTTGGGCGTTGGTGACGCGGCAATGAAGATGTAGTTCAATAGTTAGTTGTTAGTTGTTAGTTGATATTAGCTAGATGAAATGAAAAAAACAATTGTAATTACAGGAGTTGGTCGAGGTTTGGGTTTGGCGATGGCTCAAGAATTTATTTCCTCGGGTCATACAGTTATCGGTTGCTCGCGATCGCCTTCTTCTATAGCAAGTCTCCAGGAGGAATACGGCACAAACCATCATTTTAGCAGCGTGGATGTTGCTGACGATTTGGCGGTGAAAAATTGGGCGGAGGAGGTTTTAGGAAAATATCCCCCTCCAGACTTATTA
>JAXHVR010000154.1:0-11169 GCA_034189005.1 Cyanobacteriota bacterium
GTGGCGGTGTTTTTGTAGAAATAAACTATCGGTCGAACCATCAAAAGCCAACTGTACCATTGGGAGCAATAAGGGTGAACGTCGGTTCCATCTTCGATACTTTGATGGTATCCCATTATTTGCTTTTGCATTTCTAAAAAGTCAAATTCTGGATTTAATATCAGGTGAGGTATCCAAATCAAACTGTAGCATAATACTGGTAGGAAAGCTAAAGTAAGTAATATTCTTGCCAGTCCCAATAGGGGTAACTTTGATAGGGGCGATCGCCATCTAACCCTCGCTAATCTTGCTGGATTGGGAAATTGTCTATCTTGTTTTAAAAATATTACGATGTCGATAATTACAGCGACAATAAATACTAAAAATAATCCCAATATAAAACCCAATCCGTTCCATTTAATAGCTGCGGATAATCCGCAGAATATTCCCGAACCAGTCAACCAAATCCATCTTTTATTTTTTCTTGCTTTCAGAGCTACAAACAAGCATAAATGACCTAATAAGCCGAATATTACTAGATAAATATTATTAAGAGCGTAGCGAGATTCTACTAGGAACAAACCATCTGCTGCTATTAATAAAGAAGAAATCAAAGCATAACTAGAACGGCGGGTTAATTGATAGGCGATCGCTCCTACAACTACGGGAATAAATGAACCCGTTAAAGCATTTAACCAACGATAAGTCCAGGGGGCGAGATCGGAACCGGTTAAATCGTTAGTAACTTCTTGTCCGAAGGGAAGATGAGAACCGATCCAAATGCCGATCGCTATTAAATATTGGCTCAAGGGTGGATGAGCGTTAAAAAATTCTGTTTGGGTTAAGTAATTGTTAGCGAATTTAGCATAATAAACTTCGTCAAATACGAGGGTATTAAATCTGCCTAATTGCCAGAAGCGCAAGGCTGCCGAAATAACAAAAATCGCGGTCATTCCCCAAGTTAGCGAGAAAATGGGCTTTTGGGAATTGTTTTTAGATAAATTCATTATTATTAAAAAGTAGCGATCGTAATTAGCTAGTTCGTAGCGATCGCTTTAGGGATTTTAAATAACTCTTATTAAAATCGCTAAAGCGATTACTACGAACGGGGGTAAAAATGCATTTTAATCAAGACATTATCGGACTGCCGTGGTGGTGAATTAAATACCAATTTCCTGCCATGCGCTCAAAAATATTAGTTGCCATAGACTGGGCTTTCATTCTCCTTCCTTTATTTATTTGTAAAACTTTTTCCGTTAAAAGAACGCAGGCAAGATCGCCGCTAATTTCTGTACTAATAATCTCGGTATCGATCTCCATATAAGCCGTGTTTTTAAAAATAGTCTCCCAGGATTTACGAATCTTATCGGAACCTCGCAAAGCCGATCGCCCGGGGTGAATGCAGGCAGTATTAATGCCTTGGGACCAGAGGGCGGTCATGGTGTCGATGTCCTTTTTCTCGAAAGCTCGATAAAAAGCCTCGTTGGCGGCTAAAACTGCTTTTTCTTCCTCAGTCATGGTATGTTAGATTAAAGTCAATTGAGTTTAATTTACACTAAATCTGCCATGCAGACAACGGAAGGACAATCGCCAAATTTACTGAAGAAAATGTTATATCTGATTATTGCGGTGTTAGTAGTAGTGGCGCTGGCGTTGGGAGTTTTAATAGCGAGCAACACCAGCATATTCGCCGGTTCGAGACCGGATAACCTGGGCATCCAAGCGGGAAGACTGGCATCTTGTCCCAGCAGTCCCAATTGCGTCAGCAGTTACAGTGAAGATGCGGAACACGGTATCGCGCCTCTGACTTATGATTCTTCTGCGGAAGATGCTATGGCCAATCTCAAAACAATTATCAATTCTGAGGATAGCGCGAAGGTTGTCTCGGAAAGCGAGAATTATCTATATGCGGAGTTTACTTCCTCGCTGATGGGATTTGTGGACGATGTAGAGTTTTATCTCGACCCAGAAGCAAACGTCATTCAAGCGCGATCTGCTTCTCGTCTGGGACAGTCTGATTTAGGAGTTAACCGCGAGAGGATAGAAACCATTCGCGCGAAACTCCACGAATATACTTCGTAGCGATCGCTCGTAGTAATCGCTTTAGCGATTGTTCGTAGTAATCGCTTCAGCGATTGTTCGTAGTAATCGCTTCAGCGATTGTTCGTAGTAATCGCTTTAGCGATTGTTCGTAGTAATCGCTTATGTTAAATTGTGTTAAAGACCGCGAAACAACCATAATTTCCGAACCATGCTAATATCGGATGACAAAACCCAAAAGCGCCTTCCGACCATGGAAGAGCTACCATACGAAGACGGCAAACCAGTGGATAGCGAACTACAAGACCTAATTGCTCATTTATTAAAATCAATCCTCGCCTACATCTGGGCCTATCGCAACGATTGGTTTTTTGGTATTGATATGGGCTGGTACTACGACCCAAACAAAAGCGCCATAGTTCCCGATGGCTTTTTATCTCTGGGAGTCCGGCGAATCAAAGGCGAAAACTTGCGATTGAGTTACGTTACTTGGGAAGAAAATGGAGTGATTCCTTCCTTAGCTTTAGAAGTAGTATCGAAAACTCCAGGAGGTGAATATAAAGAGAAAAAGAAAAAATACGCCAAATATGGAGTGTTGTACTATGTAATTTACGCTCCACTTCGCAAGCGCAAGCGAAAATTGACGATTTATCGACAGGGCGAAGAAGATAAATATGAGTTGCTAGAAGATAATCCGGTGTGGATGCCAGAAATCGGTCTGGGTATCGGCAGCGAAGTGGGAACTTATCAAGGGATTAACCGGGAATGGTTGTATTGGTACGACATAGAGGGCAACCGATATCCTACTCCAGAAGAGGCCCAACAGCAATCGGAACTTCGGCGACTCATGGCCGAACAAGAACAGCGGCAAGCCCAACGAGGGCAACGGCAAGAACGCCAGGCCCGACGACAAGAGCAAGAGGCCCGACGGCAAGCCGAAGAGCGAGCCGAAGAGCAACTGCAACGAGCCGAAGAGCAACTGCAACGAGCCGAAGAATTAGCAGCGAAGTTGCGGGAATTGGGGGTCGATCCCGATCGCTTGGAGTAAAAAAGCGATCGTGAGGTTTTAGGGGAATAAGCATAGCGATCGCCCTTCCAGAAATGGTGGAGCGATCGCGATCGAGTTCAGTTGCGGTAAAAAAGTTTCCAATTCCCTTAACGAACCCTGTGAAGGGGAAGCTACGATCGTCACCGACTTTACGGGCCGGAGATTCAAACTTATTTGCCTCTTTCAATAAAACATCCCCAAACCGCCTTTTTGGTTATCATAGAAATAATCTAACCCAAAAAGGAGTAAAAACCATGGAATCAACAACAATAAAAGTATTAGAAGACGGTACTTTAGTCCTACCGGAAGAACTCAGAGAAAGTCTGGAACAAACCCCAGAAATCTCAATCTCCTGGAACGAAGAATTAATCGTAATTCACCGACAACCGCAACCCGAAACCGGAGGCAACATTCCACCGGACGACAAGAACCAACAGTTATTAGAAACCCAACAAAAACTAGCCCGACTCAAGCAAATCATCCCAATTTTGGAACAACAAATCCAAGCACAGTTAACAATTAATAATTAATAATTAATAATTAATAATTGCTCTCCCCCAGCCCCCGAGGATCGGGGGGAGCCATTTCACAGTCTCCCTTTTTAAGTAAAAATTGTAGGTTGGGTGAAGTTAAACGGAACCCAACAGCCATTTTAGGTTAGTTTTTGCTTTTGGTTTGGGGATTTAATTCGTGGGAGGGCAAAGCATTCGGGAATCAAAATTTATGTTTAGTTAAAAAACTTACCGCCCGAATGCTGTTGCCCCTACAGGTTGGTTTTTTATTATCAAAATCAACCGAGGGCAAACCATTCGGAAATCAAAATTTATGTTTAGTTAAAAAACTTACCGCCCGAATGCTGTTGCCCCTACAGGTTGGTTTTTTATTATCAACATCAACTGAGGGCAAAGCATTCGGGAATCAAAATTTATGTTTAGTTAAAAAACTTACCGCCCGAATGCTGTTGCCCCTACAGGTTGGTTTTTTATTATCAAAATCAACCGAGGGCAAACCATTCGGAAATCAAAATTTATGTTTAGTTAAAAAACTTACCGCCCGAATGCTGTTGCCCCTACAGGTTGGTTTTTTATTATCAAAATCAACGGAGGGCAAACCATTCGGGAATCAAAATTTATGTTTGGTTAAAAAACTTACCGCCCGAATGCTGTTGCCCCTACAGGTTGGTTTTTTATTATCAAAATCAACCGAGGGCAAACCATTCGGGAATCAAAATTTATGTTTAGTTAAAAAACTTACCGCCCGAATGCTGTTGCCCCTACTCCGGCAAACTCTCCATCTCCTCTGCAATTAAATTTTGAAAATCTTCATCGCAGTGGCTATGTAAATGAATAGAAGCAGCCAATAACTCCGCCAAGATATCGACTTTTGCTGCCCCAGCCAAGGGAGAACTATTCTTCAAAATTTCCATCAAATTTAAAACATTTTCGCACTCAGACTCCCACTCCGCAATTAATGTCTCTAAAGTTGAATTACTCAAGGAAAAACTCCTGTTTTTAATCTGCATTATGACCTCCCTAATCTTTTCATTGCTTGTTGAATTCCTTTCTCGAAAGCCTTGATTTCCTTTTCCCAATGTTCGATTAATCCTTCATCTGGTAGCTGTTTTTATAATTCTAATCTAATTTTTTCTTCATGTTCTTTAATCCTCTGGTTCAAACTCCTAATTGCTTTTTTATGATTCTTTTTACCCATAGTTAAATAAGGAATTGAGGACAGGCGGGATGCCCATCCAACTTCAATTTTAGAAGAATAAAACAAATTTAGCCAGTTGGGGACAGGCGGGACGCCCGTCCTACGAAGCCCGGGGACTAACGCGGGCCCGATCGCTCCCGGTCGGGCCCGTTTTCGTCGTTCGCATAACTCGTTAACCAGATCCGGTGGGGAGGGTGTAACTTAAAAATATAGACACCCGATCGCCTAACCATGAATCACCAACTAACCTCTCACTTCCTCATCGGGCCCGCCGCCTCCGGCAAAAGCACCTTCGCTAAAGAACTAGCAGCTACCGACAACTATAATATAGTATCCACCGACGCCATCCGCGCCGAACTCTTTGGCGAGGAGAGGATCCAGGGAGACTGGCAGCTAATAGAAACTGAGGCATTAAATAGAATCAAAAAAAGCCTCGCCGCCGGTCGACCGGTCATCTACGACGCCACAAATACCAAACGCCCCTGGCGGATGGAATTATTAAATAAAATTAGCCAAATTTCTCCCCCAAACTCTCGCTGGATGGCGTGGTATCTGGAAACTTCCTTGGAAATTTGCCTGGAAAGAAATCGGCAGCGCTATCGACAAGTTCCCCCAGAAGTAATTGCCGCAATGGATCTGTCTCTCAAAGAATTTCCACCCATCGCTGCGGAGGGATTTATTGACGCGGTTACTCTCAAAAATGGCAACTATTCTATAGCAGAAATTACCCAACAAATTCAAACCTTAGACCGCAGAGTTACTAACCGCAAAAACGGCATTAAAAAAAATACCATCCACCATCCCTACTCCCGTTTGTTAGATTTCGATCGCCTCTTCCACCTCCTCTCCATCCTCATCGAACAACCCGGTTTTTCCCTAACGGAAATAACCGAGACTATCCGCAAAAAAATAGGGGCAATTTATGCGGACGAGAAAGCCTTAGCCGCCGACCTAGAATTTCTCGAAAGTAACTATATTATTAGCGGCGATCGCCTCTCCAAACTCCCAGAAATTCTTCCCAAAATCTACTTACAAAAAACCGACTATCCAGAAATAATCAACCACAGCTATTCTGGTAGAGAAGAATTCCAAAGACTCCTAACCACTATCCGCATAATATTCAACCGTCCTTTCTTACCAGGAAATGATAAAAGTAATTTAAAAGGACTGGCAGAAACCGTCGCCCTGGAACTAGAAAGCAGCCAAAAATGGGAAGCAAGATTGCGCAAAGATATCGAAAACGTATTAAAACCTTATAAGATTATTGATGAAAAACCGTTAAAGCGCGGCTACTTTGCCGGAACGGGAATCTTGTCGCGAGGGGAATTATTAAAAGTATTAGATATCCTGCAAGTCCAAGCAAAAAGCATCGAAAATCCCGTGGCATTAGAAGTTTGTAAAATGTTTGAAAAAAGGATGGTTTGGAGCAAAAATGCTGAGAAAGCGACCTATCCAGTAAGAGCGATCGCCCATCAACCCATGGTAGATATCGACCAACTAGAAGACCGAACCGCCTTATGCTGTCAAACGGAAAATGTGGAGGAAATAATCTTAAATGGAGAATTAGTAGAACTGGGAAAGCGGCGGGGAACCGGCAGGTTTCAAGGAGAAAAAGAAGGATTCTTTCTAGCCTGGCTGTTGCAAATACTATTTCATAATTCAGCCTGGTATTTAGCCCTAGAACGCGAAGGAGGAGAAGAACCGGGTTTAATCAAAATAGAAAGATTGGATAGACTCTATCTCAGCCGCCGCTATTTAGACAAACGTTCCCTAGAAATCCAAGAAGCATCCCTCAAAAAAATGCAGAAATTACTAAATAACAGCGCAGGCATTCATTTAGGAACCAGCAGCCAACAACAAAGGCAATTTCTCAGCAAGAAAAAAAGCGATAAAAAGAAGGTAGAAGTAACTATTAAACTGTCGTTTAACGACAAGATGTTTAAATTTATCAGCGAAGGCACGAAAAGATTCCCGCCCCACCGGATGAAAATGTCGCCGCCTAACGGCAAACCTCCCTCAAAAAAGGGTTTATTCTCTTTAGAAAAAAGCCCTGATTCCCGCTTCCCCAACTGCCTGGAAGTTACTCTGCCCCGCTGGTGTTTGGAGTCAATAGATTTACTGACCTGGCTGGCAGGTTTTGGCGGACAGGTAATAGTTGTGGAACCAGCGGAGTTGAGAGAGAAAGTTCGCAAAATTGGGGAAGGTATCGTTGGAGTTTACGGTTAATCTCCCGTAGGTTGGGTGAAGTGAAACGGAACCCAACACATCGAACAGACGTTCTGGTCCGTTCTACGAGAGGGAAAGAATAAATTATTAATTATTAATTAAACAAAGGAGGTAACAAATGAATATCTATTGGCAAGCAAAAATCTGGGGACTGCTTCACGACCCCATACTCAAGGCATTACATACCAACGCGGGACGAGGGGGCGAAGGTGCCTGGGAAAGTCTCGCTTGTATGGAAGGGTGGGTCTCGCCCAAGAGTAACGATAAATCTAGCAGTCCCCTCTGCGGCGAGTGGTTGAAACATATCGGCCTCTGCGACCTCCTGGCATCGGCAAGCGATCGCGCAGCCATCGGTCGAGTGAAGACTAACGTTGACTACGACGATAGCGGTATCGAAATCAAACACTTATTATCGGGAGAACCACTTCAACTCAAACTGGGGCAGTGGCATGACCGCTTAATGGAACAGCAAAACCGGCGCGAGTGGTTATCCTGGGTAGAAGAAATCTCAATTCCCCCAGAGATCCGCCAATGCGAAGACCCGCGAAAAGTGTTCTGGTGGTTGTGGCGGTGTTACGGCGAGGAAATAAGCAAAGCATTAAACCGCGATCGCCACATCCCCGAAGAACCCGGTTTGCCCCTGCTGCCGGCAGATACCAGAATACCCGACGCCTCTCTCTGGAGTCACGTCACCATGACTTCCGCCCTGGCGGGGGCGTTGACGGGTTATCAGCGAGACGATGGGGCCTACCCGAAAAAAGGGGCGACGGTCAACAAAGACTATTACAAATCTCGGCCCCACGTCGCCATTTTCAGCTTTACCCCCGTCCAGGAGTTAATCAAAGCGAGTCGGAAAATGCGGGATTTTTGGGCCGGTTCGTGGATATTGCACTATTTATCCGCTAAGGTTGCCTGGGCGATCGCTAAAAAATACGGCCCCGACACCTTACTATATCCCTGCCTCTACCAACAGCCTTTAATCGACCTTTGGTTATTAGAAGAATATCCCGACTTTAACGAGTGGATGGAAAAGCCAGAAGACCGACAATTATTAACAGCAGGTTTCCCAAACGTTTTGGTAATAATTTTGCCCGACAACGGCGACTCCTCCAGAAAGGCAAAAGTTAAAAATCCGGTAAAAGCAGCGATGCAATTTGCCGAACAAACTCTGAGGGAGGAATGGTTAAAATTAGGAGAAAATGTCTTAAATTATTTGCAGGATGCTAACTGGATGCCCGACATTAATCCTAAAACTTGGGGTGACTGGTTGGAGTGTCAGTGGCAAACTTACTGGACCGCTTTACCGTTAGGCGATGCTGAAGCAGAATTGCATCAGTCGCCGCGAATAGATGGAAAAAAAGAAAAGGAAGAGGCTTATAAAAATTGGGAAAAAGCACAAAACAATTTTGCCCGACCCCCAGAGGATTTATTAGTTCAAGCAGAATATGAATTCGTCCAAGCAGTCATCAAAAATCTGGAGGGAGAATATGTCTCCAACCGCCAACCAAATTTAAACGTCGGTTCCTGGTGGGGCAGCATTTTTGACCGGACAAAATTCGGCCTCAATGCTGTTAAGAATTGTCGCAACTGGCAACTACCAACCGCCTTCGGTCCTCGTTCCACAATTTCCGGTTTGGGACCGGTAGTTCGTCCTATTTCTCATAATAATAAAAAGGATTGGGCGACGGAGGGAGAAACCAGAGAAACATGGTCGAGAAACATGGGTTTATTCGACGGCATCGAGGAATTAAACGCCACGGAAGTTGTCAAGCGCGGACTGCATAAAATCTTACCAGATATCCTGACTGATATAAATAGAAGCGAGTGGTATTATCCCGATTTAACTTCTGGAGTTGCCGGCTGGTTGCGCCAAATGGAAAAGGAAGGAAATGAGGAGGCAATAACCTATTATCAAAACGCTTGTCAGGGAATTATCGACAAGTTTAAGTGGATTCAAAACAGTGAACAACCGAAATGGGGCATTCCTTGGATACACGAAAATAAAGGCGATACTTGGAACCATCCCCGATTATTAAATGCCGGTTGGGCGATTGAGGATTTTAACGCCAATGACGATAAAACTCCAGAAGAAATTAAAGATAAATTGGGGGAATTAAGGGAGTCTATTAGTGGATATTTCGCCCCCGGAAATAATCCGACTGATTGGTACGCGATCGCTGCTGGAGACGGCGACGGCATGGGGGAATGGTTGAAAGGAAAACCCCTAGATAATTACGAACACTACATCTGCGAAGCGCTAAAACCTCAATTAAACAGGTTGCGAGGGGATATTAAAGAAGCTTTTGAGAAGTTCTTGAAACTCAAAAAACGCATGGGGCCTTCTACCCATAGCGCCCTCAGTCGCGCCCTCCTGGATTTCTCCAATCAACTATTACCATATTTGACGGAAGACCGCTACGCCGGGCGGCTAATTTATGGGGGAGGCGACGACGTTTTAGCTTACACTAATTTATGGGAATGGGATAGCTGGTTGTGGGATGTTCGTCAATGTTTTAAAGGAGGAAAAGATAGTAAAGATGAGTTTGATAATAGCGGAGATTATTGGCGGTGGAAAGATGAGGAAAAATTCTTACCCAAAAACTTATCAAATCGTCCGTTATTTACGATGGGAAGTAAGGCAACTATTAGCTTTGGAATAGTCCTCGCCCATCACTCCGTTCCACTGGCGATCGCCCTCGAAAATATGTGGGAAGCTGAGGAGGAAGCGAAGGAACATAAATACGTTAATGGTAAGAAAAAAGATGCGGTACAAGTACGAGTAATTTACGGCAACGGTAACGTTTTAAAAGCAACGGCTAAATTCGATGTTTTCCAACAGTGGAAAGAGTTAATAATCGGCGATTTAGAAAGTGCCATCTTTGAGCAAGCGGCAACAGTTTGGGGGCAACATCCAGCGCCGATAGAATTGGCTATTAAACCTTGGACTAAAGCCTTTTGTTCTCGGCGAGACTTCTTCAAAGATGATGAGGTCAAACGGGATAAATTTGCAGAAAAACTAGGGTCGTTTATTGGGGACTTGTGGAATACAACCGAACCAGGAAACAAGTTAGATAATGAGGTACAAAATTGGTTGAAACTTGCAGCTTATGTTATCAGAAATCGGGAGATAAAAATCTAGCAACCGGCCAATAAACCCGGTTTTTTTAAAAAACCGGGTTTCTGAGACACCGACAACAACCAGGTTTCTGAAATGCGTGAAATTAACATTGGAGATTAATAATAATGAAATGGTACATAATAACGCCTTTAGACATATTAATGTTTAGAGATGCCAAACCGTTTACGCCGGGGGAAAGGGCCTGGGCGGGAAGCGTTTTCCCTCCCAACGGGCACGCGATCGCCGGTTCTTTGCGGAAAGCTTTTGGCAGAAACAAACTAACAATGAAAGGTCCGTTTTTCTGTCGAACCAAAGAAGAAGAAACAACCCTTTATTTACCCCGACCTTTAGGGTTTGTCGGTTCGACGCCGTTAGTTCCTTTGGAGTGGAATAAAGACTTATCTTTAAACCAAGCTTTACGGGATAAAACTTTACCCTGCCCCCTGGCAACGGTACCCAGTGAAAAGGATAAAGATAAGGATGAGGAAGAGGAAACAAAATACGGTCAATATCTGCCGGCCTCGGTGGTGGAGAAATATTTAGAAAAGGGGGAATTTACCGAAAGCGACTTGACAGCGAAGGACGAAAGCGAGGTTAAACCGTGGAAAATAGAGACGCGGCCTCATAACGCGATCGCCCCCGGTACCCGCCAAGTCAAGGACGCAGATGGGTACTTTGTGGAAAACGGAGTTCGGATGTTGGAGGGTTGGGGTTTGGCGATCGCCCTGGAGGAGGAAGTCAACGCCCCCGCAGTCATCCAGTTAGGAGGAGAGGGGCATCGGGCAATTTTAACTAGATGCGAAACCCTCGACTCCCAGTGGGAGAACTTGCAGAAGCAGTCAAACGAAAATAAGGAAAAAGGAGGAAAATCCATTGCTTATTTAGTGACGCCGGGAGTATTCGAGAGGAAGCGGACGGACCATAAAAGTTATTGTCGGGCGTGGCCGTGGGAGTGGCAGTTACGCTATAACGAAAACCCGAGTCAAACTCAGGGAGTATTAGTCAGCGTTGCCACGGCGAAACCTTTACCTATTAGTTGTAGGTTTCG
>JAXHVR010000155.1:0-11167 GCA_034189005.1 Cyanobacteriota bacterium
CTACGGGGATAACAGGCAAGATGCCTGTTCTACGGGGATAACAGGCAAGATGCCTGTTCTACGGGGATAACAGGCAAGATGCCTGTTCTACGGGGATAACAGGCAAGATGCCTGTTCTACGTTCCAATTAACAACTAACAATTAACAATTAACAATTTATCGTCGATATTCATCGCCACAATCGCCGATAAACTTAAATAAGTCTCTCGATTCAGTGGCTATAGAATTAATTTGGTCGTAATCTTCGGCATCTAAATTGAAGTTGAATACTTTAGCATTTTCTTCCAAATGCTCGGATATTCCCAACCTTGCCCCTACTATAACACCGGCTACAGATGGTTGTTCTAAAACGTAACGAACTGCTACATTGGGGATGCTTACTCCGTGTTTTTCTGCAATTTCTTTTAGCACAGTTAGCAATTGTTGAAATAGATACCAACCGCCCCAAGAATCGATGATATTCTTATATTTTCTCAAGCTTACTGTGTTTAATTGGGGGCCGCGTGGTTCGGGAACTTTCAGGTATTTTTCTGATAATAAACCGCCGCATAAGCTTCCGTAGGCAAAAAGTTTAATGTCGCGTTCTTGACACAACTGCACCATTTGTACTAAGGGGCGACGATCCACTAGAGAAAATTGTACTTGATTGGAGACTATTTTGATGCCATTGTCGAGGATAATTTTCAGGTGTTCGGTGTCAAAATTGGTCAAGGCAAGGTGTTTTATTTTGCCTTCCGACTGAAGTTCTGCCATGTAGCGCAGGGCATCTAAGTAATTTTTGTTTTGATACTCCCACCAGTGGAATTGGATTAAGTCGAGGGTTTCTACATCCATCCTTTTGCGGGAGATGTCGATATTTTGCTCGACTAACTTTTTGGTCATTTTTGTGGGTCTTGGTACCCATTTAGTGAAGGCTTGAATGTTGGCAAGAGCTTCTGGCCCACGCCTGGCCTTTACTTGTCGCCTGAATTCTCCAATTAAATCTTCGGCTGGGCCATAATGGTCTGCCAGATCCCAGGTGGTGTAACCTGCGTCTGTGTAGCGAAACATCTTTTCGATTGCGGCTTTTGGGTCTATTCGTCCGTGGGCACCTGAGACTTGCCACATTCCGTTCAAAATTCGACAGATAGTTAGGTCTGGAGTAAACTGTAGTTTGCTGGAGTCTGGTAAATTCATTGATTCTTGCAGTTACTGGCGTACCATCCACTTACTTAATTCTTTTAAAATATTATCAGTTGTTGGCAATAGGTAATTATGAAAATTATGTAGTTACGACCTGGTTTTAGATTTTAGATTATTTTAGAGGCGATCGCCTGCCCGCCCCAATCATTAAATAGCAGAAGGGCGCTGAAGTCGCTGGCAAATAGTTTTTAAAAGAGCAAAAATATTGAGGTTTTGATATCTGGTATAACAAATATTATTGAAAATGAAAACTGCTTAATTAAATCGAAACAACTACTACCAAAGGGTGCAATATCGAACTATGCAAAATCAAAAATCGCCTAAAAAATATTGTCTCGAAACTGAAAAAAGGGAAAGCATTACTAACGGCTTCCAGGAAGAGGTAGAGCAGTTGACAAAAGAGCTAAAAAATGTTAAAGAGCGGCTAGGGCGGGAGAAAGTAGAAAATCAGCGATCTAAAGAAATGTTAAAAAAAAGCGAAGCGCGTCTGAATGCAGTGCTAGAGGAAGCGCCGCTCGTGTTGTGGGAATTAGATAATAACGGTTTGTTTACTTTTATAGAGGGGCAAGAACTGGAATCATCTGGATTTAGATCGCTTTTTACCGTAGGTTCGTCAGTATTTGAGTCATGCAAAGAGGATGGGGTAGTTTTAGAAAATATCTCTCTGATACTAGCAGGGTTCGAGAAGGAGTGGATGTGGGAAGTTGCGGATTTTGTTTACGAAACAAAAGCTGTGCCAGAACTAGATTATGAGGGAAAAAATTTGGCAGTAAGGGGGGTATCGATTGATGTTACGGCTCGTTATGGCTCCTCGGCAGCGCTGCAAAAAGCAAAAGAAGAGTTGGAAATCAAAGTCGAAGAGCGGACTTCAGCATTAAAAGAGTCGAACGATCGCTTAGTCGAAGAAGTTGTCAAGCACAAGTTAGCGCAACAAGAATTACGGCATCGGTTAGATTTAGAATCATTATTAGCTACGCTTTCTACCTATTTGATAGATTTAGCGTCATCGGAGATAGATAAAGGCGTTAAAGTAGCGTTAGAGTGGATTGGAACTTTTAGCGGCATAGATCGCAGTTATGTATTTTTATTAAATGAAGGCACGCAATGTATTAATAATAGTTATGAATGGTGCGCGGGGGGAATTGAGCCGCAAATAGACAAACGACAAAATATACCGCTAGCAAAGGTTCGAGAGTGGGCAAATACAGTTCGCACGGAAGAAATAATTTATATTGAAAATGCGGCAAAACTACCATTAGCAGAAAGTCGCATGAAAGCATTGTTGCGATCGCAATCGATTAAATCTCTAGTGCTAGTACCAATGCTATATAGCGGCAATTTAATTGGGGTATTGGGATTTGAGTCCGTGCGATCGCCTAAAGCCTGGTCGGAAGATATAATTTCTCTATTGAAAATTATGGCAGAAATGTTAGTCAATGCCCTACAGCGCAAGCGAGTAGAAGAGGCGCTCTCAAACAGCGAAGAAAAGTATCGCAATTTAGTAGAAACCTCTCAGGATTTAATCTGGTCGGTGGATGTGGAAGGGCGTTTTACCTTTGTCAATCAAGCAGTCAAGCGCATTTATGGTTACGAACCGGCAGAAGCGATCGGCAAGCGATTAACGGATCTGGCGCGTCCGGGAGTGGAAAATGTCCCCCCAGAAGCAAGCGACTCCTTCGTAGATAGACTGATAAACCAGACTTCTTCTAGCCCTAACGCTCAGTGGGAAACTGTGCATCAACGCCGAGATGGAACTCCTGTATATCTGAGTTTCAACGCGATCGCTCTTTTGGACGAATTCGGCAACTTCCAAGGAGCAACCGGCACTGCTAGCGACATTACGGAACACAAACAATCGGAAACGGAATTAAAACAGGCAAAAGATAGACTAGAAGCCGTCTTGGATGCAGTGCCTTGGTTGGTTTCGTGGACGAGCTCGGATTTACACTACATCGGCGTCAACAGACAATTAGCTGAGAGTTTTAATTTACCTCCAGAAGTATTTGTCGGTCGAGAAATAGGCTTTTTGAACACGGCTCCCGATTTCCCTGAATTTATGCGCGATTTTTTCGCTAGTTCGCAAGAGGAAATCTCTAGAGAGGTCGATACAAGGGTCAATGGCAAGATTAGAAATTATTCCATCGTGACTCAGAAATATGATGAGGGGAAAGCGGCGGTGTCGGTGGGGATTGATATTAGCGATCGCAAACGAGCGGAAGCCATGCAAGAACAATTAATCGCATCTCTGCAAGAGTCAGAAAGAAAATTCCGCAGCCTCTACGAAGCAACTAGCGATGCCGTGATGCTTTTGGACGAGGAAGGGTTTTCCTTTGACTGCAACCGCGCTACCTTAGCAATGTTTCGCTGTCCGACTAAAGAAGAATTCTGCGGCAAGCATCCGAAGGATATGTCTCCCCCATTTCAACCCAACGATGGAGACACGGAGAGTTTACTAACAATGCAAATTGCCATAGCTATAGAAACAGGTAACGCTCGCTTCGAGTGGGTACATCGGCGGCTTGACGGAACGGAATTTCCGGCAGAAGTGTTGTTAACTGCAATGGAGTTTGGTCGGGTTCCCAATAAAAATGCTCAAAATCTTTTTGAGGGAACAAAAGTGCTGCAAGCGGTGGTCAGAGACATTACGGAAAGAAAAAGGGATGAGGAACAAATCAAGGCTTCCCTGGCGGAAAAAGAAGTGCTGTTAAAAGAGATTCACCACCGAGTGAAAAACAATCTTCAAGTTATTTCTAGTTTGCTGCGACTGCAATCGAGGTATATTCAAGATGGGACTGTTATGGAAATGTTAAAAGAAAGCCAAAATCGAGTCCGGTCTATGGCTTTGGTTCACGAACAACTTTATCAATCTCAAGATTTATCGAGAATTAATTTTGCTGAATACATCCACAACTTAGCATCTAATTTGTTTCAAGCTTATAAGGTTAATGCTAGGGGCGTGAAGTTAAATCTAAAGCTGGCTCCTGCATTCCTAAATATTGATACGGCTGTGCCTTGTGGTTTGATTATTAACGAGCTGGTTTCTAATTCGCTGAAGTACGCTTTTAAGGATAGGAATTACGGGGAACTTACCATTAAATTCGAGCGCGACGATAACGACCTATTCTTGCTGACAGTTGGCGATAACGGCAGAGGTTTTCCTGAAGATTTAGATTATAAAAACTCTGGTTCTTTGGGTTTGCGGCTGGTGTGTTCGTTAGCGAGGCAACTTCGGGGTAGTATAGAATTGCTACCCGGTGGTGGCACGGTTTTTCTAATCTCTTTTTCCAGTTTACTTTAAATAGCATAGAGGTGCATAAATGTCAAAAGCCAAAGTGATGATTGTCGAAGATGAAAGCATTATAGCGGAGGATATTGCGGACAGCTTAGAAAGCATAGGATATTCGATAGTTGGCATTGTTTCTTCTGGAGAGGAGGCGATCGTCTTAGCGGGGAAGTTACAGCCAGATTTAGTGTTAATGGATATTATGCTGCAAGGAGAAATGGACGGCATCGCAGCAGCGGAACAGATAAAATCTAGTTACCAAATACCTGCTATTTATTTAACAGCTTATGCGGATGAAAAAACTTTGGAACGGGTAAAAGATACAAATCCTTTGGGCTATATAGTCAAACCTTTTGAGGAGAAAAATTTACATTTAACTATTCAAATTGCTTTACAAAGATATCAATATGATTCTTTGACCAATTTACCGAATAGAACTTCATTTAGAGGGCGAGTTAATGAAATCTTAGCAGGGGCTCGCGAAGAAGATAGAGGAGAAATTTACGACGGAAAAAAAGGTTTTATTTCTCTTTTGCCTATTTGTTATGTCAGCTTGGATAGGATTAATAGAGTTACGGGTATTTTAGGACATAATAATGGGGAAATAGTAATTTGTAGCGTGGCCAAACGGCTGTTAAATTCCGTCGAAGGAATAGATTTATTAGCTCGCTTAGAAGCGGCGGAATTTGCGATAATTTTAGAGCCGGTGAAAGCTAAAAGCGATGGGGCTAAGATCGCTCAAACTATTTTAGATGTGATTTCTCAGTCGGTGGTATTGGAGGATTACGAAATTTATGTGACTGCTAGTATTGGCATGGCTTTCTATCCAGAGGATGGTATGGAGGCGGAGGAACTGCTAAAAAATGCTAATACTGCTATGTATTACGCTCAACAAAAGGGAGGAAATAATTATCAATTTCATAGGTCGGAAGTGAATTTTCTTTCGAGAGAACAACTGGCTTTAGAAACGAGCTTGCGCAGCGCTTTAGAACGTTCGGAATTTAAGGTTTACTATCAGCCCCAGGTAAATATTAAGACGGGTCAAATTATTGGTGCGGAAGCTCTCCTCCGCTGGCATAATCCAGAAAAAGGGTTGGTTTCCCCCGCTGAATTTATTCCGATGGCAGAGGAAATGGGTTTAATTATTCCTCTGGGAGAATGGGTATTGCGGACTGCTTGCCTGCAAATGAAAATGTGGCAAGAGGCTGGTTTTCCTCAGATGCGGGTGGCGGTGAATTTGTCGAGGCGTCAATTCAAGCAAAAAAATTTGAGCGATCGCGTTAGCCTGGTCTTGAAAGAAACGGGTTTAGAGGCTAATTTTTTGGAATTAGAAATTACTGAAGGTATGGTAATGCAAAATGAAGCGGCGGCGGCTATAATTTTGAAGGAATGGCAAGAATTGGGAATTAAAATATCTATTGATGATTTTGGGACGGGATATTCGTCCTTAAGTTATCTTAAAGATTTTCCTTTCGATATTATTAAAATTGATAAGAGTTTTGTCAGTAATATTAGGGAAGACCGGAAGACCGCTGCTATTACGATCGCGATCGTTCAACTAGCACACAGTTTGGATTTGAAGGTGATTGCGGAAGGGGTGGAAACAGGGGAGGAATTAGATTTCCTCTTGGAACATGAATGCGATGAAATTCAAGGTTATTTGTTCAGTCCGCCAGTGCCGGCTGAGGAGTTTGAAAAATTGTTAAACAGCGATCGCCGATTATAAAAATATTGGGGTGCATCTTAATTTTTAATAATATTGTAAGTAGAACGGGCATCCTGCCTGTTAATGTAGAACGGGCAGTCCCTGCCTGTTAATTGTTAACCCATGAAAATGTTAATTATTCGGTAATGGCAAAATTGGTAAAATTACGGTGAAATTAGTGCCTGCCTGGGGCCGACTTTCTACTAAGATTTGACCGCGATGGTTTTCGACAATAGCTAGAGCGATCGCTAACCCCAACCCGGAACCGGTCGCGTTGCGAGAAGTGCGGGCGGGATCGACTCTGTAGAAGCGATCGAATAAACGGGGCAATGCGGATGGGGGGATGCCGATGCCGCTGTCTTTGACTGTAATTTGTAAGGCATCGGATTTAAGATTTTGACTTCCTTTGAAAGTCCATCCCCCACCGTCGGGCAATATTCCGCCGCCACCAGTAGAACCCCGCGATCGCTTGCTTTTTTTGCTCAAACTCTCAAGTCTTTTTGCTATTGGGGAGGTTTGCTTTTTACTTTTGGCGACTCGCTGCAATTCTACTACCACGCGATCGCCAGAAAAAGTATATTGCACTGCGTTACTAATCAAATTGGCAAACAGACGAGCTAGTTTATCCCAGTCGCCCTGGAGAGTAAAAGCGTCTTCCTCTTCAGTCTGGGACTCCAGAGTTGCTGACTCGCCCTCGGCAGTCTGGGACTCCAAGGGGGAAAATCTCAACTCGATGGTAATGTCTCGGGCGGTAGCGATCGCCTTTTGTTCCTCGACTACTTCTATTAACAAAGCATCCAGAGGCACTTCGCCAAAACGGGATGCGACTATACCGCTATCCTGCCTTGCCAGAAATAGGAGATCGTCCACCAACCGACCCAAGCGACGAGTCAACCTTTCTATTACTTGTAGCTGCTGCTGGTGTTCGGAAGATTCCAACTCCGGATCCGCCAAAGCTACCTGGACGTTGGTTTGGATGGTGGCGATGGGACTCCTGAGCTCGTGGGAGGCGTCGGCGGTGAACTTTTTTAAGTGTTGGTAAGATTCTCTGACTGGTTCCATCGCCAACCCAGAGAGAAACCAACCAATGGCGGCGACGCAAACGACCATAGACGAAGTGCCGATAATTAAATCTACTACTAAATGACGGATCGGTTTGGTGACTTCAAACCAGGGATGGCTTACCCGTAGATATCCTAACACTTGCCGACCGCTTTGCACTCGTTCTGTTACTTGTCGCAAAAATAGGGCGTTATCGCTGGTTTGCCGTTGGATTTCGTTTATCCATCCGGGAAAGGCAGAATCTTCGGCCGGTTGCCACTGACTGTTAACGATGCGAACTGTTTCTCCGAGGCGGTTTGGGTGGATGGGGATGTTTAGGGGTTCCGATAGGGTTGACCATAATAATTGGCCCGTGGGGCTAAACCATTCGATGTCGATGCGGTCTTCATCTACGGTTTTGGCGTTGTCTCCGAAGGTTGCTTCGACGTTGACGCGGAATGGGGAGGTGTTGCTGGTATTGGATTTGAGGTGAGATTCGATAACGAGCGATCGCTCTACGACTTCTACTACATGATCTAGGGTATCGTCGATCCTTTCGATCAAGGTGCTGCGAACGTATAAATAGAAGCCGCTGGCAAATAATAGTAATAAGACTGCGGTGATGCAGGTGTACCAAATTGCTAGACGGCGGCGGGTTGTTTGGAACATCGGAAGCAATTAATAATTAATAATTAATAATTAACAATTAACAATTAATTATTAACAATTAATTATTAACAATTAACGGTAGTGGATCGCAAATAGTGTTTCGATCGACGCTTGTTCGTAGTAATCGCTTTAGCGATTTTTATCCATGTTTTTTTTAATCGCTAAAGCGATTACTACGAACAATGCTTACAAATTTTAGCAAACCCGGGTAAAGTCACTACCTCTTTAGCACTACCTGTTTTTTAATACCATGAAAATTAAATCGTGTCAAGACCCGGGAGATATAAATTAAGTCCGTGGCTCTTCACTTCTCCAACGACCAAATATTAAGCCCTCCAGAGGTTGTTCGCTTTCCTTTCCAAGCGCTAAGATTATAAAAAGTTGATAAATCTTTACATTCCTTAACCAAATGTTTGTTTCTTCTACTGGCAGGGTCAAGTTCAAAGATTACCTCAAACGAACGGTATTCTTAGGAAACGAACCAACTCCAGAACTGATGGCGATCGTGCTGGTCTATTTCGTCCAGGGGATTCTGGGGCTGGCCCGTCTGGCCGTGTCTTTCTTCCTCAAAGACGAACTGGGATTAAGTCCGGCAGAGCTCTCGGTATTAATGGGCTTTGCGGTCATACCCTGGACGATCAAACCCTTATTTGGGTTTATCTCCGACGGACTGCCGATATTGGGCTATAAGCGGCGGCCTTATTTAATCGCTGCGGGACTGTTGGGCGCCTTGTCTTGGGTGGCCTTGGCAACCTGGGTGGATACGGCAGTAGGGGCGGCACTGGCGATCGCTCTTGGTTCCGTCTCTACCAACCTCAGCGACGTTATCGCAGACTCCCTCGTAGCGGAAAGGGCTCGAAAAGAATCCCTCGAAACTGCCGGTTCCCTCCAGTCTTTATGTTGGGGCAGCATGGCTTTTGGCGGTATTATAACTGCTTACTTTAGCGGCTTTCTCCTGGAATATTTCAGCACTAAAACCGTATTTTTCATTACTGCAACTTTCCCCCTCATAGTATCGGCAGTAGCCTGGTTAATAGCGGAAGAAAGAGTCAATTACAGAGCAAACTTTGACAGCGTTAAAGAGCAAATTAGCTTGACGCGCAAAGCAATTAGTAATAAATCGATATTGCTGCCTGCCGCCTTCGTTTTGCTTTGGCAAGCAACCCCCAGTAGCGATGCGGCATTTTTCTATTTCACTACCAACGAATTAGGATTCCCACCGGAATTTTTAGGGCGAGTAAGCTTAGTAACTAGCATTGCCAGTTTAATCGGCGTTTGGCTTTTCCAAAGCTATTTTAAATCGGTGCCGTTTAGAAAAATATTCTTTTGGGCTGCTATTATTTCAGCAGTCCTGGGAATGACGACTTTATTATTAGTTACTCATGCAAACCGCGCTTTAGGAATCGACGATCGCTGGTTTAGTTTGGGGGATAGCGCCATCCTCACCGTTATGGGGAAAATTGCCTGGATGCCGTTGTTAGTGTTGGCGGCGAGACTTTGCCCGAGGGGAGTAGAAGCTACTTTATTTGCTTTGCTAATGTCGGTTGTAAATTGCGGCGGTATTCTTTCTGCTTTAAGCGGTGGTTTATTAACGCACTGGTTGGGAATTACTGAGAGTAATTTTGATAACCTTTGGTTGTTGGTAGTTATTGCCAATGTTTCGACTTTATTGCCTTTGCCTTTTTTGGGTTGGTTGCCCGAGGCTAATGCTTTATCCCAGGAGGAGGAGGATGATGGTAGTTCTCCACAAGCTTTAGAGGGGGAGGTGGGTGCTTATTAATCTTATTTATTAACAACGGACCAGTGCATTCAGATTAAAAATGTGGGTAAAGGAAAAGTTCGTAGTAATCGCTTTAGCGATTGATATTTATAAATCGCTAAAGCGATTACTACAAGCTAGCCTACGAAGCGCGGCGCGCACCAGCGTATATTGTTTATCCCCAAATTAAACTTAACAAACAGGAGTAAAAAATGACAATTTCACCAACAAAAAGATTCAGAGAAAACGAGAACCAAATTAAATCTTATACTCGGGAAGATTGGCAGAGAGGTTACGAATCTCAGCCCAATGAATACGATTATTGGATTGAAGATATAGAAGGAGAAATTCCTGCCGATTTAAAGGGTACATTTTTCCGAAACGGTCCCGGTTTGCTGGATATTAACGGTGAAAAGATAGCTCATCCATTTGATGGAGATGGAATGATAAGCGCGATCGCCATTACAAACGGTCGCGCCCGCTACCAAAATCGCTACGTTGAAACCGAAGGATATTTGGCAGAAAAAAAAGCAGGAAAAATTCTATATCGCGGTTTTGGCACGCAAAAACCTGGGGGTTGGTTGGCTAATATTTTCGATTTAAAACCCAAAAATGCAGCTAATACTAATATCATCTATTGGGGCGGCAAACTATTAGCATTGTGGGAAGGGGGACAGCCTCACAGGCTTGACCCCAAAACTCTCGAAACTATTGGTTTAGAAGATATACACGGTATTTTAGAACCGGGTCAAGCTTTCTCCGCCCATCCTAGGATAGAAAAAGGCAAAGACGGAAAAAATGACGTATTAATAAACTTTTCTGTCAAACCGGGATTATCTAGTACCATTACAATTTTAGAGTTCGATACGGAGGGGAAATTATTAAAAGGTCAGGATCGTATAATTCCTGGTTTTGCCTTTTTGCACGATATGGCAATTACGCCAAATTACTGCATCTTTTTCCAAAATCCCGTTAGTTTAAATCCTTTTCCTTTTCTGTTCGGATTGAAAAGCGCGGGACAATGCATCCAATTTAACCCGAATTTACCGACCCAGGTAATTTTAATTCCTCGCAATGGCAAGGATGAGATGAAAATACTAGAAACCGAACCATGTTTCGTCTTCCACCACGCCAACGCCTGGGAGGAAAACGGGGAAGTTGTTGTCGAATCAATTGTTTACAAATCTTTCCCGCAGGTGGATCCCGATGCGGATTTTCTCGATGTCGATTTCGATGCAATTCCAGAGGGGCAGTTGTGGCGCTTTCAGATGGATTTAAAAGCGCAAAAGGTGGAACATCAATTAATAGAAAGTCGCACTTGCGAGTTTCCGACAATGCATCCCGATCGCGTGGGCCAGCCCTATCGATATCTGTATATCGGCGCGGCGGATGCCCCCACTGGCAACGCGCCTTTGCAAGCAGTGTTAAAAATCGACTGGGAAACGGGGGAACGTCAAGTTTGGAGTGCGGCGCCTCGCGGTTTTGCGGGGGAACCGATTTTCGTTCCTCGTCCCGGTGGCGCGGCGGA
>JAXHVR010000156.1:0-5659 GCA_034189005.1 Cyanobacteriota bacterium
AGTCGCGTCGGCTGTTGGTAAATGCGTTTGAGAGTATTAATATCCCTAGCAGAAATTGGGGGCGGGGAGCCCACTTGGGAATAATACATAACATCCCTTTCCTCTTCGCTGTGACCCCAAATTCCCAAAGCATGACCGAACTCGTGACGGACGGCCGCCGACAGATATTTACCCCTCTGGGTCGGACTCAACCAAATAACAAAATGATGAGATAATATTTCCCGATTATCTATTTCTTCTTTATAAAACTCGTAGCCAGCTTCCGCAGAACGAGCTACCATATTATCCAAGCTTATAGGCGGTTGTTTGTTAATAATAACAATATCCCCAAGAGGCGATCGCTCTTCTGCCCGCAGAGCTTTTCGCTCCACTATTTCTATAGGCAAATAAGCACCCCATTCCCCCACAGCCCCCGCCACTGCCTCCGTCCATTCTCTGGAGCGATCGCTCAGATCGGGCGGTTCTATATAAACTTTTATCGGAAACTGCGACCAAATCAAATAACCCGCCTCCGAAACTTCCACCTCCTCGAAATAATCCCCCCTTTCCGTTTCATCCTCCCACCGGGCGAGAGTTGCTGGCAGGGGATGGGTTTTCAGAGGAGGTAAAGTATCTGTCGCTGTGGCTCTTTGAGATTGAAGATCGAGAAAAATGCAGAGGGTCAGCCCCGCAATAGCTAGCCCTACAATTCTCGAAATATTGGATAGTTGGAAACGAGGAATTTTGAGTTTTTTCATCCAAGGGCGAATTAACAATTAACAATTAAGAATTAACAATTAACAATTAATTATTAATTATAGCGTTTCTCCGTTGGATAAGGTACACCTACAATCCTGAATCCCGTCCCCCTGTCGATCCTGAATCCCCTCCCCCGAAATCGCGGGGAAAGCCAGAGGGAGAAGCTTTTCATCTACGGGGGACTTCAAACAAATCCGGCTCCCCCCTTCTCAAGGGGGGCTGGGGGGGATCGACCGTGGCGTACCTCACACAATTAACAATTAACAATTAACAATTAACAATTAACAATTAACAATTCATTATTAATTATTAATTATTAATTATTAATTATGCAGTCTGTTTAGTTTCCGTTGTCGCCTCTTCCGTCTCTTCGGTGTCCTCTGGTACGCCCATAACCTCAGCAGTCTTAACCCGATCCAACTTAAACATCAACACTCCCAGAGGAGGCAAACAGAGATCCAAAGAATGATAGTGACCGTGGTAAGACCACTCATCAGTCCACTTACCGCCGAGGTTGCCCATATTGCTGCCGCCATATTCCCCAGAGTCGCTATTAAACAACTCAGTGTAAAACCCTGGTTCGAGTACGCCTACGCGATAATGACTGTGGGGTTGAGGGGTGAAATTGCAAACCACCACAATAAAATCCTTAGTATCCTTCGCGCTGCGGATAAAGGAAACCACGCTATGGCTATTATCGTTACAATCTATCCACTGGAAACCATCCTCGTTAAAATCCTGCTCGAAAAGAGCAGGTTCGGAGCGATAGATATGGTTCATATTCTTAAAAAAGTTCTTAAGAGCTTGGTGTGGATGGTGTTCCAACAAATGCCACTCCAAATCGCCCCAAACATTCCACTCGCTCCACTGACCGAACTCCATGCCCATAAACATAGTCTTCTTACCCGGGTGAGCGTACATATAAGCAAACAAAGCTCGAACGTTAGCAAATTTTTGCCATTCGTCTCCGGGCATCTTGCCTATCATGTTACTCTTGCAATGAACTATTTCATCGTGAGACAATGCCAGCATATAGTTTTCGGTGTAGTGATACCAGATGCTGAAAGTTATATTATTCTGGTGGAACTGGCGGAACCAAGGGTCCATGCTGAAATAATCCAACATATCGTGCATCCAGCCCATATTCCACTTGAGATTAAAGCCCAAACCCCCTACATAAGTCGGCCAAGAAACCATAGGCCAAGACGTAGATTCTTCAGCAATAGACAAGACACCGGGATAGTAACCAAACAGCAGATGGTTGACCTGGCGCAAGAAATCAGCCGCCGCGATGTGTTCCACGCCGCCATACTCGTTAGCAACCCATTGTCCATCTTCTCGCAGATAGTTCAGGTAGAGCATGGAGGCCACGGCATCGACCCTGATACCGTCAATGTGGTACTTGTCAAACCAGAAAAGGGCGTTAGCTACTAAAAAGTTGCGGACTTCGTTGCGGCCATAGTCAAAAACCAAAGTCCCCCACTCCTTATGTTCGCCTTTGCGGGGGTCGCTGTATTCGTAGAGGTGGGTGCCGTCGAAGAAGGCCAAACCGTGTCCGTCTTTCGGGAAATGTCCCGGCACCCAATCTACGATGACGCCGATTTCGTGTTCGTGGCACTTGTCCACGAAGTACATAAAATCTTGCGCGTTGCCGTAGCGAGAGGTCGGGGCATAATATCCCGTGACCTGATAGCCCCAAGAACCATCAAAGGGGTGTTCTGCCACGGGCATTACCTCAATATGGGTATAGCCCAGGTCTTTGACGTAGGGTATGAGTCTGTCTGCCATTTCCCGGTAGGTGAGGAAGCGGGCTCCCTCGTTCAAATCCGACACTGGGACTACTGCTTCCGTTGTGCCGTCGGGCAGCTTGGCAGGGGAAGCTGCTGATTCGTGGATCCAAGAACCCAAGTGACATTCATAGACGGAGACGGGCTGGGCCATCGGGTCGGTATTGCGCCGTTTCTCCATCCATTTTTCGTCGTTCCAGGTGTAGTCGTCTAAGTCCACAACTATAGAGGCTGTTTTGGGGCGGACTTCTTGTTGGAAACCGTAAGGGTCGGATTTTTCGTAGATGTGTCCTTCCCAGTTTTTGATTTCGTATTTGTAACTCTCTCCCGCCCCAATGCTAGGAATAAATAGTTCCCAAACTCCGCTGGGGCCTTTGCGCATTTGATGTTTGCGACCGTCCCAATAGTTAAAGTCCCCTAATAGCGAAACGTTACGAGCGTTCGGGGCCCAGACTGCGAAGTAAACTCCTGCGACTCCGTTAATTTCTGTGGTGTGAGCGCCTAATTTCTCGTAGATGCGGTTATGGTTGCCTTCCCCAAATAAGTGCAGGTCAAATTCTGTTAGTTTGGGAGAGACGAAGGCGTAAGGGTCGTAGATTACTCGCTCCCGTTCTCCCTCTTTGAGCTTGAGCTGGTAGTTTGCCAGTTCTTCTGTTTCGATCGTACATTCAAAGAAGTGGGGGTGATGCACCGACTCCATCGGATATTCTTTCCTTTCTTTTGGTAGGATGACTGAAACTTTCTCGGCTGTAGGTTCGTAGGCTCGCACTACCCAGGCGCTTTTTCCGTTTTCTTCGACTTTATGGGCCCCGAGAACTTGGAAGGGGTCGTGGTGCTGGTTCCAAACAATTAGGTTAATTTGCTCGACTGGGATGCTCATGGCTTTCAAATTCTTTTATTAGTAAAGGGTTAATGGGGCATCTATAATTCTGCGCTTTGCAACGCTGGATCGAGATTAAGTATATTAAATTTTGGGACAAAGTTAACAATCCAAGAGGGAATGGGGAATGGCTGACTCTCCCTCGTCCCGACTGCATCTCATATTTGTCAACAGACTTTCTGGGCCGACGTTCCAACTGACTACTGACTGCTGACTGCTAACAAAAATCAGTAATTTCTAGGTTCGCTCCCAAATTGAGATGCACCTCTTGTCCCTCGAAATTTCCTTTGTGGGTTCCGAGCTCTTACCTCGAACTTGTCGGCGTTCTAAACATTCTCCAGTCCGGGAGGCAAGGCTTCGCTACATAGTTGGTGAATTTGGCCGATGCGCTGGAATAACCAGGGATGGTCCCGTCGGTATTGAGGAATTAAGGCCAAGGGACTGAGGAGGGCGGCGGCGGCCAGGTCGGCAATACTGAGGCGATCGCCTACTAAATAAGGACTGGGCTGCCAGCGGTGGGATAATATTTCTAAAGCATTAACTAGGCGATCGCTTGCCTGTTGGACCGCTGCTTGGTTAATCCCATACTGCCACCGCACGACCTTTATTACTGCTTGACTGGAAAAAGAGGGATCGATCCCCTTCCCTTCTCCGGCGCGAAAATGATAATAAACAAACCGGGTGGCTGTACCGATGCTTTCGTCGAGCCAGTCTTCTAGCAGAGAAGCTTCCCTTTGTAGCTGGCGATCGCTAAAAAATAATTCTGGCTCTGGACAATAAGATTCGAGGAATTTAAAAATTTGAGTGGAGTCGCCGATCGCTTGAGGTTGGCCTTCTATTTCCGGCAATAATACTGGGACGGTACTCAAACCCGTTAAAGGTTTTATTTCTAGCAAATGCAATCCAGGAGTTAGATTCTTAACTTGATAAGAAATGTCTTTATAACCGAGGGCCAAGCGTGCTTTTCGGCAGTAATGGGAGGTGCTAAATTGCAGTAACAACATTAAAAAATAATTCAGAAGTAGGATGGAATTCTCGCGAATCGATTTAATTCTAAAATAAAAAATGCTGAAAAATAGGCATTTTTACTATAAAATTAGTTGGTTGGCATTGAATAGCTGTAAAAATACTTTTCTTAAATATCGTTTTTAGCCGCAGAGTGGGAGGGCTGATGGCAGGTTCGAGGGAAAAACCCTTAGAAAATCCGTAATTATCCAAAAATACTTGTTCGAGAGTATGAGTCCGATCGCCTGTATGGGTATTAGTATGAAAAATGAGGTGCGGGTGCATTTTCGGTTAGAGAGTAAAGATAAAAAATATATAAATAACCATGGTAGCAGTTAAATCAAATATTTCGGCAAGGAACATCGGGTTCCCAAAAGTAGCAGTATCCTCCAGGGTCGATAAAATTACTAGCTCCACCCAAACAAGAAATAAAGCTATCGTTCGGAAAATACCTAACAATGGAGCAGTCGGGGCAAGTAAAGAAGTGGGGACTTTGACAACGAAAACCGAAAGGGAGGCGATCGCCGTTATTCCGATCGCCGAAGGCAAACCGATGTGGTTGCGATCGCTCATGGGCTTACAAACTACTTCGTCAATTGTTACCCTGCTTGTAGTAACAGCTACCCTGGCTATTTATGGCGGTACGATTTACGGTGAAGCTAAATGGAGCGAGGAATATCAAAAGCTGGAAAAGTTGAGACGCTACCAGCAGCAACTTAGCGTGGCTAACGAACTGTTAAAACACGAAATCGCAGAACAAGCAGCCAGCCCCGATGTCGGGTTAGTACCCATGGACTCTATAGAACCGATATTTTTGTCACCCGCCCCCCAGCGTTATACCCCAGAAGATGCTAACTCGGAGTCGGAAACCGATCCTATATCAGCCTTTGAGACACCTTTGGCATATTAATTAGTAGTAGCGATCGAGTGGCAGAAGGCTAGCTCGTAGTAATCGCTAAAGCGATTCTTATAGAGAAATCGCGCTTTGCAGAAAGCTAGCTCGTAGTAATCGCTTTAGCGATTCTTATAGAGAAATCGCGCTTTGCAGAAAGCTAGCTCGTAGTAATCGCTTTAGCGATTCATCCATATAAATCGCTAAAGCGATTACTACAAACGGCGATTCTTATAGAGAAATCGCGCTTTGCAGAAAGCTAGCTCGTAGTAATCGCTTTAGCGATTCTTATAGAGAAATCGCGCTTTGCAGAAAGCTAGCTCGTAGTAATCGCTTTAGCGATTCATCCATATAAAT
>JAXHVR010000156.1:5759-7644 GCA_034189005.1 Cyanobacteriota bacterium
AAACTCAATTGTTAATTATTAATTATTAATTATTAATTGTTATTATGGCTTCCTCAGATTCATCAACTAATCCCAAAATCTACCGCCGTCCCTCGTCAAATCTCAGCAGGCGAAAAGTATTGCGCGCTAACTTGCAAAAAAAACGATTGCGCCGCGAAAGATTGCGGCAAGAAAGCCAGCAGCAAAGCAACAAACCAGATAGAGTTTCGCCGGTTCGAGGTAAAGAAAAAAATCTCAATTCCCGTCTATTCATGGTATGGGGAATTTTGATGATGGGCATGGTGGCACTGGGGATAAATTTATTTTCTTTACAAGTATTACAAGGAGAAAAACTCCAAGAAAAAGCCCAGCTACAACAGACCGCGCGATCGCGTCCCTTCGTCCCCAGACGGCCCATAGTAGATCGCAACGGCAATCTTTTGGCAGTAGATCGCCCAGTCTATACCCTCTACGCCCACCCCTTCTTATTTAAAGTTCCCCAAGCTGATGTAGCGAGGGAATTAGCAGGGGTTTTAGAAGGAGCTAATTTAGAAGAAACTTTCAGCAAAAGTCAGTTAATAGCAATTTTCAATGAAGCAGAAAGCGGTCTGACAATTGCTCGCACTCTGAGCGAAGAAACTGCGAAAAAAATAGCTGACTTGGGTATGGACGGTCTGGAATTAATTCAACACCAGCAACGTCTTTATCCCCAAGAAGAAACAGCAGCGGAAATAGTTGGTTATGTAGATGGCGATCGCCAAGGTCAAGCGGGAGTAGAATACAGCCAGCAAAACTTATTAGAAAGGCTAACTCCAAATCTAGAATTTGGCAGGTCTATTCACGGTATTTTAGTACCAAAAGAACTAGCTACAGGGTACCTGCAATTAGACGATTTGCAACTGCATCTAACCATAGACAGTCGCTTGCAAAGAGCGGCTCGCGCGGCTCTAAAACCCCAGCTTAAAAAATATAGAGCAAGTAGAGGTACGGTCATTGTAATGGATGCTACCGATGGCGCTTTGCTAGCTTTAGCGAGCGAGCCTTCTTATAATCCTAACGAGTATTATAAGTATGGCATGGAAACCTTTAAAAATTGGGCGGTGACCGACGTTTACGAACCCGGTTCGACTTTTAAACCGCTTAACGTGGCTATTGCTTTGGAAGTGGGAGCGATCGAAGCAGATAGCGTTTTTAGGGACGAAGGTAGAATATTCGTCAGCGGTTGGCCTATTGCTAACTACGACTACGAAAGAGCCGGGGCCAAAGGTTATCGTTCCGTCACCGATATTATTAAAAATTCCAGCAACGTCGGCATGGTAAAAATAGTTCAACAGATGGACCCAGAAGTATTCTTCGACGGACTGAAACGCTTGGGTTTGGGGGAAACTTCTGGTATTGACTTGCCCTTTGAAGCGCCTAGCATGATGAAAAGTAGAGAACAGTTTTTATTAGCACCTGTAGAGGCGGCGACTACCGCATTCGGTCAAGGTTTTTCTCTGACTCCCCTCCAAATGGCCAGGGTCCAGGCTACCTTAGCTAATGGGGGTAAATTGGTAACGCCCCATCTGGTGCGAGGGTTGTTCGACAGCAAAGGGCAAGCTTACTGGCAGCTATCAACACCTACTCCCCGTCAGGTGTTTTCTCCTGAAACGACGGAGGCTGTTTTAAAAATGATGGAAGTGACGGTGGAATCAGGCACCGGCCGGGGAGCGAAAATACCGGGATATCGCATCGCCGGCAAAACCGGCACCGCCCAGAAGGCTTCTCCTTTTGGGGGTTATTCCAAACACCTTAAGATTACTAGCTTTGTCGGTATTTTTCCCGTGGAAGCACCCCGATATGTGGTTTTGGCGGTTATTGACGAACCTAGTTACGGCACGGGGGGGCTAGTGGCCGCACCGGTGGT
>JAXHVR010000156.1:7744-11049 GCA_034189005.1 Cyanobacteriota bacterium
TTAGTTAGCAATTAATCTTTTAAAATCGCTGAAGCGATTACTACGAACTAGCATAATTAGTTAGCAATTAATCTTTTAAAATCGCTGAAGCGATTACTACGAACTAGCTTGTTGCTAAAACATTAAATATCACATTAACTACTCCCTTCCCCATTGCCAATTGCCCATTCCCAGGATCGTCCCAAAGGTGCTAAAATCTAAAATGGTCCAAACTCAAACAAAAAACCAAAAACAAAAAACAACAAACCAATGACAGAAGCCAAAAGCTACAAAGACAGCGTAAACCTGCCCCAGACAAACTTTAACATGAGGGCAAACTCCGTAACTCGGGAGCCGGAATTGCAGAAATTCTGGGAAGAAGAACAAATCTACCAGCGCCTATCCCAAACCAACCCAGGGGAGCCCTTCACCCTGCACGATGGCCCTCCCTATGCCAACGGCGACCTGCATATCGGTCACGCACTTAATAAAGTTCTCAAAGATATTATTAATCGCTATCACATACTTAAAGGCAGAAAAGTGCGCTACGTTCCCGGCTGGGACTGTCACGGATTGCCGATCGAACTAAAAGTGCTGCAAAAACTAAAATCTAAAGAACGCCAAGCACTAACTCCCATAAAGTTGCGCCACAAAGCCAGAGAGTTCGCCCTAGAAACAGTCAACAAACAACGGGAAGGCTTCAAACGCTACGGAGTCTGGGGAGACTGGGACGATCCTTATCTCACCTTGACTCCAGAATACGAAGCCGCCCAAATCGGCGTTTTCGGCGAAATGGTACTAAAAGGCTACATCTATCGCGGTCTCAAAGCAGTCCACTGGAGCCCGAGTTCCCAAACTGCCCTGGCAGAAGCAGAGCTAGAATATCCCGAAAATCACGTCTCCCAGAGCATCTACGCCGCCTTCAAAATAACAAAACTGGCGACCAAAGATGGTAAAGTGGAACCCGCCCTGGCGGAATTGGAACCTCTGGCGAAGAGCCTCTGGGTCGCCATCTGGACGACGACGCCCTGGACCATACCGGGTAACTTGGCAGTCAGCGTCAACCCAGACCTGGAATATGCCGCTGTCAAACCAGAAGCGGAGTTTAGCAAAGGAACCGAGAAATATTTCCTCGTCGCCGCCGAAGCGGTGGAACGACTCTCGGCAACTTTAGGAACCAAATTAACGGTTATGGCGAAAGTAAAGGGGAAAGATCTAGAAAACTGCACCTACAAACATCCCCTGTTCGATCGCGAAAGTTCCATAGTTATCGGCGGCGACTACGTTACGACGGACTCCGGTACCGGTTTGGTACACACGGCGCCCGGTCACGGTCAAGAAGACTTTATCGTCGGTCAGCGCTACGGTTTGCCAATACTATCTCCAGTGGATGAAAGGGGCAAGTTTACTAAAGAAGCGGGAGAGTTTGCCGGTTTGAACGTTTTGAAAGAAGGAAACGGCGCGGTGATAGAAGCGCTGGAAAAAGCGGGGTCGTTATTAAAAGAAGAACCCTACCCCCATAAATATCCTTACGACTGGCGCACGAAAAAGCCTACTATTTTCCGGGCAACAGAACAGTGGTTCGCTTCCGTGGAAGGTTTTCGCGACGAGGCGTTAGAAGCGATCGCTTCCGTGAACTGGATACCCGCCCAAGGGCAAAACCGGATAACGCCGATGGTGAGCGATCGCTCCGACTGGTGCATCTCCAGGCAGCGGAGTTGGGGGGTACCCATTCCCGTATTTTACGACGAAGAAACTAACGAACCACTCTTAACGGAAGAAACCATCGCTTATGTAAAGGCGATCGTGGCCGAGAAAGGTTCCGACGCCTGGTGGGAAATGTCCGTGGAAGAATTGCTGCCGGAGCAATATCGCAACAACGGCCGCCAATACCGCAAAGGCACCGACACCATGGATGTCTGGTTCGACTCCGGTTCCTCCTGGGCCGCAGTGGTAAAACAGCGGGGCGAACTGGAATATCCAGTGGATATTTATTTAGAAGGTTCCGACCAACACCGGGGATGGTTCCAGTCCAGCTTGCTCACCAGCGTCGCGACTAAGGGCATCGCCCCCTACAAAACTGTCTTAACTCACGGTTTTACTCTGGACGATAAGGGTCGCAAGATGAGTAAATCTATTGGTAACACCATCGATCCGCAAGTTGTCATCAATGGCGGGAACAATAAAAAACAAGAACCTGCCTACGGTGCGGATATTTTGCGGTTGTGGGTGTCGTCCGTTGACTATACCAGCGACGTGCCCATCACTAACACTATTCTCAAGCAAATGTCCGACGTCTCTCGGAAAATTAGGAACACGGCGCGGTTTTTGTTGGGGAATTTGCACGATTTCGATCCGGCAAAAGACGCGATCGCCTACGAAGACTTGCCAGAATTAGACCGATATATGCTCCACCGCATGACGGAAGTCTTCCGGGAAGTGACCGATGCCTTCGATAAATATCAGTTTTTCCGGTTTTTCCAGACAATACAGAATTTCTGCGTTGTAGATTTATCGAACTTCTATTTGGATATCGGTAAAGACCGGCTTTATATCAGCGCGGTGGATGCCTATCGCCGCCGGAGTTGCCAGACGGTGTTGGCCGTGGCGGTGGAGAATTTGGCCCGGGCGATCGCTCCTGTTTTGTGCCATAAGGCCGAGGATATCTGGCAAAACCTGCCCTATCCCACTCCTTATAAGTCGGTTTTCGAGTCTGGATGGGTGAAGTTAGACGATAAATGGCACGACGAGGAGTTGGGTAAGTCGTGGCAGAAGTTGCGCCAAACCAGGACTGAGGTTAATAAGGTATTGGAACAGGCGCGGACTGGGAAGGCCATCGGTTCTTCTTTGGAGGCGAAGGTTTTGTTGCATTGTTCCGATAAGGAGTTGCATTCAAAGCTGTTGAGTTTTAATCCCAGCGATGCGGTTTCTCCAGAAAGCGAGGCACCCAGTGGAGACTCCATGGCCGCCGCCGAAGAGATGAATATTGGCGATTTTGGTACTGAAGAGAGTTTGACGGAGACGGTATCCAACGAGGCCTTGGCGATTTTTGGGGATACTTTGCAACTGGTGGCGGACTTGCCTGGGAAGGTTGGCAATTTTTTGAAGGATTACAAAAAAGCTTTGCCGACGATCGTTTTAATTGTTTCCTTTTTGGTAACGGCGAAGGTTGCTTTTGCCGTGGTGGATGCGGTGGATGAGATACCGATCTTTGGTTTTGCGTCCGAGTTGGTGGGTATCGGATACGCAGTCTGGTTCGCGTGGCGGTTTTTGCTGCGGGCCGATACTCGCTCGGAATTGTCTTATAAGCTTTTATCTTGGACTGC
>JAXHVR010000157.1:0-11017 GCA_034189005.1 Cyanobacteriota bacterium
CCTGCCGATGGTTGTTAAGTACCGGTGCAAAATTAATTAGACATCTGGAACAGGCGAGACGCCTGTTCTACGGGCAAATCTTTGTCCAAATATTTTTGCCTACCTACTTAAGACTTAAAATGCTAGGAGAATAGGAGAAGGCCATGCTATTTCGGCAACTATTTGACAGCGAGACCAGTACCTATACTTATTTAATTGCAGACGAAGGGACGTTTGAAGCAGTTTTAGTCGATCCGGTATTAGAGAAAATAGAACGCGATCGCCAACTGCTGCAAGAATTGGGACTAACTCTGCGTTACGGTCTAGAAACTCATATCCACGCGGACCACATAACCGCCACTGGCAGACTGCGGGAATTAACAAATTGCCAAGGAGTAGTTCCCGAAAATGCTAGTGCCGAATGTGCCGATCGCTTTCTGGGGGATGGAGAAATATTGCGAGTGGGTTCGGTGGAAATAAAAGCGATCGCCACTCCCGGTCATACAGACAGTCATAACGCCTATTTAGTCAACGGCGAGAGAATTCTTACTGGCGATGCTTTATTTATTCGCGGTTGCGGCAGGACAGATTTTCAAAATGGCGATGCCGCTACTTTATACGATTCTATTACTCAAAAATTATTTGCTTTGCCGGAGGAAACTTTAGTCTATCCGGGTCACGACTATCGAGGTCATTTAGTGTCAACTATTGGGGAAGAAAAAAAGTACAATCCTAGATTTGTAGGCAACACAAAAACGAGTTTTATCAAATTAATGAATAATCTTAATTTACCAAGTCCTAAAAAAATGATGGAAGCAGTACCCGCCAACCAAAACTGCGGAAAAATATAGCAACCTTCAAATTGTTAATTATTAATTATTAATTATTATAGCAATTATTGAATCGGTGAAGTACATTTTCGATCCCCCCCAGCCCCCCTTGAAAAGGGGGGAGCCGGAAAATGTCAAAGTCCCCCTTAAAAAGGGGGACCAACGGGGGATCGATCCGGGTGTACCTCACCAATTCAATAATTGCCATAATAATTAATTATTAATTATTAATTATTAATTATTAATTACCTACAACCAAATTTGTTCCCCCAATTCAGTAAAGCGAACTTCTTTAATATTCCAAATATTATTGCTAGTAATAGTTTTTTTCAAGCTACCAAATAAAGCAATTTGCTCGCAACTAGAAAGAGAAGTAAGCAGTCGGCGAGAATTAGGAGAAACCCGCAGGTCTATAGTTGCCAAATGCAAATCGCGATCGACAACTACCCGAAAACCAACGCTAAAATCCTTGGTATCTTGCCATTCTAAAATCTGTCCCACCGTCGCTTCGAGGGAATCATCTGCGGGAACCGCCACAGGCATCGCCATAAAATTCTCGCACTGAGTGTCAATCTGATAAATATTAACTGTAACGGTTCTGGTGGGAAGAGGAATAGGAAGAGAAGAAGCATCGCTTTCATTAACTACTTTTTCAGGAGTAGAAGTATTGGGAAAAGTTGCGGTGGAAGTAGGGCTAAAAGTTGGCAAAAGTATTTCAATTTTTTTAGTGTCGGGAGTAGCAGCACCGCAACTGCTTAAAGCTAGGATTATTAAAATTACCGCAAAATTTGTTAGGTATTCAAAAGAACTATTCATAATTCAGAGTTTTCTGAGGAAGTCCACTCTTTTTTTCCAAGCACCTCCGAGTATTTCGGGAAAGGAAAGGGCAATGGCGAATTGTCCAGGCATCTTTGCCGAAAATTTGGCATGGCCTTTGATGAAATAGTGACGATCGCCTTACGAGCCGATCGCCCATTTCTGGTAAAATACTTTGGTTGTCCAAATTAAAGCGATCGAACCTAATGAAAAAGCCTTTCCCAGAAGTTTGAGGCCCAAGCTTTTGAGTATTTTTACCGAGCCAGTCTGGAATTCTTATCTGGATAAGCCAAGATTTTTTAAAAAGTCCTAACCCAGGCCGCACGTTTCCCAAACCAAAACAGCAGCTTTAATCTTGTAGAATGGGTAGAACCTACCAAATCCAAGATCGTTCAACCACCCACTAGCCCACAAAAAATTGCCATGTTAATTTTAGAAGCTTTGGTATTCGCGACCATATTGTGCGGATTTTTCGGCATTATCTTTAAAAAGAATCTGCTGATGAAGATCGTCTCTATGGATGTGATGAGTACCGGGGTAATAGCCTATTATGTGTTAGTGGCAGCGCGAGATGGTTTATTTACACCAATTAGCGGAAATGCTAAAAATGGAACTTATGCAGATCCAGTTCCCCAAGCAGTTATCTTAACGGCGATCGTAATCGGTTTTTCGATTCAAGCTTTAATGTTAGTTGGTGTGATGAAACTTGCCCGGGACAATCCGACATTAGAAAGCAACGAGATCGAAAAAAATAATACACCATGAATACGATTACGATCGCTTGGATAATCCTGCCATTTTTAGCGGGATTTACTATATTTGTACTCCCAAAACTAGACCGCTACCTGACGATCTTCGTCGCAATAGCTACATTTGGATACGGGTTAAACCTATTTTTCTCGCCGTCGCTGTCGCTGCAATTACTAGATAACTTTGGCGTGACACTATATGTCGATCGATTGAGCGGCTTTTTTATCTTGACCAACGCTCTAGTAACGGCCATAGTTATCCTCTACTGCTGGCAAACCGAGAAGACCGCTTTCTTTTACGGGCAGATGGTCATTCTGCACGGCAGCCTCAATGCCACGTTTATCTGTATGGACTTTATTAGTTTGTATGTGGCGTTAGAAGTAAGCGGCATAGCGGCATCCCTGTTAGTAGGCTATCCGAGAAGCGATCGCTCCATGTGGGTTTCTTTGCGCTATCTCTTTATCAGCAACGTAGCAATGCTGTTTTATCTAGTCGGGGCAGTGCTAGTTTACAAAGCCAATCATTCCTTTAGCTTTGAGGGTTTGGAAGGTTCCCCGCCAGAAGCACTTGCCCTAATTTTTATGGGACTATTGACCAAGGGGGGGGTATTTGTATCCGGGTTGTGGTTGCCCCTGACTCACTCGGAATCGGAAACTCCCGTTTCAGCAATGCTCTCGGGGGTCGTAGTCAAGGCAGGAATCTTTCCGTTAATCCGTTGCGCTCTAATTTTAGATGATGTAAATCCTATAATTAGGGTAGTTGGTATGGGAAGTGCGATATTGGGAACTTCTTATGCTATGTTTGAAAAAGATACCAAGCGCCTGTTAGCCTTTAGCACCGTTTCCCAGTTAGGGTGGATTCTCTCGGTCCCCGAAGTGGGAGGATTTTATGCCCTGACCCACGGGTTGGTAAAATCAACACTGTTCTTGCTCGCGGGCTCTTTGCCTAGTAGAAAATTCCAGGAATTGCAAGAGCGACCCATGAATAGGAACTTGTGGATTCCCCTAGTAGTAGCAGGGTTATCTATATCAGGCTTTCCCTTATTAGCAGGCTTTGGGGCGAAAGTATTGACCTTGAAATATATGTGGCCTTGGGAAGGGATTGTTATGAACGTGGTTGCGGTGGGGACGGCAATATCCTTGGCGAAATTTATATTCTTGCCCCACGAGAGAAAGAAGGATGGAAAGCAGTTAAGACTGGGGTTATTGCTGGCCCTGATGTTATCCATCGGCGGACTGATTGCTGCAAATGCCTTTTATTTGGAAGCATATAACATTAAAAATATCGTCAAGGCGATCGCTGTTATAGCTATTGGTTGGTTGGCTCATGGGTTATTTTTTAAAGGTGCGAAAGTTAAATTGCCGCGAATGTTCGAGGAGTTCGATCATTTGATCGGCGTGATGAGTCTGGTTTCGATTTTGCTGTTCTGGGTGGCATTGACATGATTGGATATCTAAATCTGATATTACGACTGATTATCTGGTTCTTGCTCACTTCCGATTTGAGCGTGCCAAATATAATCATCGGCGTAACTGTAGCTCTGATTTTGCCCCACAAGCATAAGGTGAGGGGAGCTTTAAAGGATTGGTTGCGGGCTTTTTGGGAGATAGTGGTGGCGATTCCGATCGCCTATATAGAGGCATTTGAGATGATCTTTCGTCCCCATGACGAAGAAGATGTGGTCATGGAACGAGTGCCACCTAGGCGATCGCAAGGTCTGATATTTTTAGATATATTTCTAATTACCTTTACGCCGAAAACTATTGTTTTGAAATATCGCGATCGAACTCAATACGAACTTGAATTGGGGTCGAAGACACCCGAAAATATTGTTTTAACACAGCGCGAACTGGGCTGGTATGAAGTACATCGAGTGCGAAGGGGAGGAAAGAGATGAGTATAATAAAGAACTCAATTTTAATTGCGATGATTCTCGCCCTGCTGATACCAATCTATACAGCGTTAAAAGATGACAATATCTGGGAAGATATGTTGGCTTTTGCTAGTATCGCCACTAAGACATCAATGATGATTTTAGTAGTGTCTGTCTTTCGCGATGATTGGATGATCGGTGTGGTGGGAGTGCTGATTTTAAGCGTAGGTAACGCGGGTTTTATGTTATTAGCACACATACTCAAAAGACTGGAGGAGCTATGATTGATGTATTAGCTTATGGTTGTATCGCTTTGGGCATTGCCTTCTGGTTTTGGGGAACTTCCCATTTGCTCCGCAGGCGCTCGGTGTTATTCAAGCTCCACAGCCTTTCGGTGGCAGATACTCTGGGCTCCATGGCGATCGCTTTTGGACTGCTTCTGAAACTCCCCAGGGAATGGCCGTTGCTAGTTCTTGCCTTTATTTCTTTGGGAATTTGGAATACAATGTTGGGTTACGTTTTGGCCTATTGCTCTAACAAAGAGGAGGAAGCATGATTGAGATTTATATTTATATCATCGTTGCCCTGCTGCCAGCGAGCTCTGTTATGTTGGTAGTTCAAACCAATCCTTACCGCGCCCTGATTATTCGAGGAATATTAGGGGCGATATCAGCATTGGTATATGCACTCTTGGGAGCGGCGGATGTGGCGCTGACGGAAGCTTTGATGGGAACATTGCTGGCAATTACGCTCTATGTGGTGGCGGTTCGTTCCTCAATGGTAGTGCGCCTCGGTGCTTTGGAAAATGATGCCAAAAATACTAAGGAAGATCGCCCTTTTGGAAAGCAACTCCAGCAGTTGCGAAGGATTTTCGGCAAGCGGTATCTGCGGCTGGAAGTAGTTCCTTACGAGGATAAAGAAGCTTTGCACCTGGCGCTAATGGAGCGAGAGATTCATGCCATCTGCGTAAAACCGGAGAGAGGAGAAAAGAGCGAACCTTTATCGGGGGCAACCCAGGAGAAAGAAACCCCATCTTATCAGACAACTACTAGGATCGAACGCCTCCACGAAATCCTCCAAGCAGAAGTGCCATCGGGGACAGCGATAAAATATCTAAACACCTTAGCAACTAAATCGGAGCAGCATTAATGAAATGGATTTATCTTCTGGCGGGGATAGCATTGTACGTCAAGGTTCTTTTCACTTCTAATTCCCTAGGAATAGACTCATCGCAATTGAGCGCAGTTGAAGCAGTTGTAAGGGATAGCGGGGTTCCCAATGCGGTATCGGGGATTATTTTTCGCAATCGCTTGTACGATACGATCTTTGAAGTGGTGGTGTTTACCATTTCTATCTTGGGAGTAAAATTTCTACTTGCCAACGAAAAGCCTTCCTGTCAAATTTATCAGTTTAGCGATCGCCCATCCATCGTCTTGGCACGTCTGGGGGCGACTATAGCTGCCTTGGTTGGAGTAGAATTAGCGATTCGCGGGCATTTGAGCCCCGGCGGAGGTTTTGCTGCGGGGGTTGCCGGGGGTACTGCCATCGGTTTGGTGGCGATAACTTCCTCGATGGAGTTGATATATTCCCTCTACAAGCGCTGGAATGCTGCTACTTGGGAGAAGATTTCGGTTTTAATTTTTATCGTTTTGGCAGGGATGACTCTAGTAGGAATAGAGTTCCCCCACGGGGAGTTAGGCGCTTTGGTTAGCGGTGGTGTTATACCTTTGCTCAATATTCTGGTGGCGCTAAAGGTGGCATTGGGTTCGTGGGCGGTTATTTTGCTTTTTATTCGCTATCGGGGGTTGCTGTGAAATATCTTTTTTAACGAGATCGAAAAGAAAAATACACCATGAATACGATTACTATCGCTTGGGTTCTCCTGCCATTTTTAGCGGGATTCACCATTTTTATATGCCCAAAACTCGATCGCTATCTGGCGATGCTGGTCGCCGTTGCCTCGTTTGGATATGGATTGAATCTATTTTTCTCCTCGCCGCTGTCGCTGAAATTACTCGATAGTTTTGGCGTGACATTATATGTCGATGAATTGAGCGGTTATTTTATCTTGACCAACGCCTTGGTAACGGCGGCAGTTATCCTCTACTGCTGGCAAACTGATAAGACCGCTTTTTTTTACGGGCAGATGATAATTCTGCATGGGAGTCTCAATGCCGCATTTATTAGTACGGATTTTATTAGTGTCTATGTAGCGTTGGAAGTTAGCGGAATTGCTAGTTCTCTTTTGGTTGCCTATCCGAAAAGCGATCGCTCGATTTGGGTTTCTCTGCGCTATCTCTTCATCAGCAACATAGCAATGCTGTTTTATCTAGTGGGGGCAGTGCTAGTGTATCAAACCCATCATTCCTTTAGTTTTGAGGGTTTGGAAGGTTCCCCACCAGAGGCAGTGGCCCTCATCTTTATGGGACTGTTGACCAAGGGGGGGGTATTTGTATCCGGGTTGTGGTTGCCGCTGACCCACTCAGAATCGCAAACCCCCGTTTCTGCCATGCTGTCGGGGGTTGTGGTCAAAGCCGGTGTCTTTCCGTTGCTCCGTTGCGCTTTAATATTAGATGGTATCGATCCCATAGTTCGGATTTTTGGCATGGGAACTGCTGTTTTGGGAGTTTTTTATGCCGTTTTTGAAAAGGATACCAAGCGGATGTTGGCTTTTCACACCGTTTCTCAGTTAGGTTTTATCCTCGCCGCGCCGCAGGTGGGTGGCTTTTATGCCCTGACTCATGGGTTGGTAAAGTCCTCGCTTTTTTTGCTGGCGGGTGCTTTGCCGAGTCGAAATTTTAAAGAGTTGCAACACCAACGGATCGATAGGGCCCTTTGGGTAGGGTTGGCGATCGCTGGGTTTTCAATCTCTGGTTTTCCCCTGTTGTCTGGTTTTGGGGCGAAGGCGTTGACTATGAAAAATCTGTTGCCCTGGCAAGTTCTGACTATCAATGTGGTGGCGGTGGGAACTGCTATCTCCTTTGCTAAGTTTATCTTCCTGCCCCACGGCAAAAGGGAGGATGGAGAGGGGTTAAGATTGGGGTTTTGGCTGGGAGTAGGGTTATTGCTAGGCGGGCTGTTTGCAGCTAATGTGGTTTACTACGATGCATATAACCTGAAGAATGTTATCAAAGCTTTGGTCGTTATTGCTATTGGTTGGTTGGCTTATTGGTTTATTTTTAAGTCGGTGAAAGTTAAGTTGCCGCGAATGTTTGAGGAGTTGGACCATTTAATTGGTATGATGAGTGTGGTTTCGATTTTGCTATTCTGGGTTGCATTTAGATCGTTGGGTATTTCATAATAATTAACAATTAATAATTAATAATTAATAATTGAGTCGGAGGTGTAGGAGACGCGATCGGGTTCGTTTCATATTGGCAAATATGCTTTTTATGCCGACTAACAACTGACAACGTTCTAATAGCAAGTCGCAATAAACAACCATAAAAAAACTAGATATAAAAAACTGCCAAACAAATCATAGCAACGATTCTAGCTCAAAAAACAAATGATTAATGATTAATTATTAATTATTAATTGATATAAGCATCTAAAAACAAGCGATAATTTAAGGTAAATGCCAGCAAAAGATATTTATCATGATACGGTTAAAAATGCTCTCATCAAGGATGGGTGGAACATTACGAACGATCCACTCATTTTATCGATTGGCAAAAAGGATTTGTTTGTCGATTTGGGTGCAGAAAAGTTAATTGCTGCTACTAAAGAGAATCGAGAAATAGCAGTGGAAATTAAAAGTTTTGTGGGAGCTTCTCAAGTTAACGATTTAGAAAAGGCACTAGGTCAATATATTCTTTACTCAGAAATATTATTTGATAAAAGAGATAGAAAAGAATTATAGCGATTATTGAATCGGTGAGGTACACCCCGATCGATCCCCCTAAATCCCCCTTAAAAAGGGGGACTTTGAACTGTTCCGGCTCCCCCCTTTTCAAGGGGGGCTGGGGGGGATCTAAAATGTACTTCACCGATTCGATAATTGCTATATATTTGGCAATTAAAGAATCAGTTTATCAAGACATATTCACAGAACCTATTGGAGGTATTTTAATTAAAAGAAAATTAGTTAAATTATTAGTTTTTGAAGAGAACGCGGAGGAGATTGTTAGATGGATACCGTAAATAAATTAGGCGAAATTATTTATCCAATTATGAAAGAGTATGCGGATATTCCTTATTCTTATGGCGACTTAAAACATGACTTAATTGTGAGCGATGATAAGAGACATTATCTCTTGATGACTATTGGATGGGAAAATCGTATTAGAGTTCACGGTTGCGTCACTCATTTAGAGATTATAGGCGATAAAATCTGGATACATCGGGATGGTTTGGAGGATGGAATAGCCACGGATTTACTGAGAGCGGGAATTCCTAAAAATAAGATAGTTTTAGCTTTTCATCCGCTAGAGGTTCGTCCTTATACGGAGTTTGCGGTGGAATAATTAGGATGCGTAATTAACAATTAATAATTAATAATTAACAATTAATAATTAACATTTGCCCAATTCGGTTATTGGCAATTATCAACAGGCTGTTTGTTTGATTATGGCTCGAATTAACTTATTAGATACTCGTACCACCAGCTTTGGCGACCTCATCGCTAATGGCAAGATTTACCGAGTTCCACCTTTTCAGCGGGACTACTCCTGGACGGAGGAAAATTGGGAAGACCTCTGGCAAGATATTCTCGCACTTCACGCTAACCCAAACTCCAGTCACTACATGGGAGCGTTGGTTTTGCAAAATTCTAGCACTTCGGATAAAGAGTTTACGATTATTGACGGACAACAACGATTGGCAACTCTGAGTATTATCGCCATTGCTGTTATTGAAAAAATTCAAAAACTGGTAGAGAGACAACAAGAACCAGAAGAGAATAAAGAGCGACAAGAAATTTTAAGGCGAACTTATCTGAGCGATCGCGACCCTCGTTCCCTTCGTTATTCCAGCAAACTGCTGTTAAACGAAAACAATAACGATTTTTATCAAGGCAATTTGATTAATTTGAGGAAACCATTAAATCTTCGTTCTCTTTCCAAGTCTAACCAACTTCTCTGGGAATCACTTCAATACTTTTCTCAAAAGATAGACGACCTGGATAACGTCATCGCATCCGGCGAAAAGTTAGCCGAAATCCTGACGGATACTATTGCTCGCAGACTGCTTTTTATTCAAATAAATGTTGAAGATGAATTGAATGCTTATACCGTTTTTGAAACCTTAAACGCTAGAGGCATAGAACTGAGTTCCACAGATTTACTGAAAAACTATTTATTCTCTCTATTTCAAGGACCGGACGATTTAAGCGAAGCGCAGCGTCAGTGGAGGAGAATTATTAATACAGTTCGGATGGAGAAATTTCCCGAATTTCTTCGTTACTATCTCAGTCTAAAACGGACTCAAGTAAGACGCAATCGCCTGTTTAAGCTAGTTCGCCAATCGGTAAAAGATGCCCCACAAGCATTCGATTTGCTAGACGGACTGGAAGATTACAGCAGTTTATTTATTGCATTGAGCAACTCAAACGATGAGTTTTGGAACGATACCCCAGAAAATAGAACCTATATCCGCCAATTGACCCTTTTTCGAGTCAAGCAAGTTTATCCAACTCTATTAGCTGCATATGGGCAGTTTTCCCCCGAAAATTTTACTCGCTTATTAAAACTCGTTTGCGTAATTACCTTCCGCTATACAGTTGTTAGCAGTCTCAACCCCAACCAGTTAGAAAGCATTTACAGTCGGATAGCGATCGCCATTATCTCCGGGGAGATAACCCATCCCAGGCAGGTTTTCGAGGAAATGCGATCGCTTTACGTTGCCGACGATAAATTTTCACAAAACTTTTCCTTGCTCTCAATTCCGACAAAAGGACAAAAGAAGAAACTGGTACGATACATTATTTGTCAGCTAGAGAGAGATGCCTCCGGGATAGATGTTAACGAAGATAGTTTTTCCATCGAGCATATTTTGCCCGAAAGTCCCAGCGCTTCCTGGCAACAAGATTTTACCGATTCTCAAGTGGAACAGATGGTTTATCGCCTCGGAAATCTAACGCCGTTGGAACCGAGTTTCAACCGTCACATTGGAAACAATATCTATTCCGACAAGCAGGCAATTTATCAACAGAGCGTTTATAAGTTAACGCAGAATATTGTAGCTGAGGAATGGACGCCGGATACTTTAGCCAGACGTCAAGAGTATTTGGCGAAACGAGCGGTTAATATTTGGAAATCCGATTTTATTTCCTAATTTTAGCTATGCCTATCGCTCTGGAGCATACCTGCGAAATGTCGAGGTCTATTAAGTAGATATAGCGATTATTGAATCGGTGAGGTACACCCGGATCGATCCCCCTAAATCCCCCTTAAAAAGGGGGACTTAGAAAACAATCTAGCTCCCCCCTTTTCAAGGGGGGCTGGGGGGGATCGAAAATGTACTTCACCGATTCGATAAATGCTATAGGCAAAAATATTTACATAAAATTATTCCTGATTTCCCCGTAGAACAGGCATCTTGCCTGTTCGGATATGTAATTAATTTTGCACGGGTACTTAAAATGTTATAAAATCTAGTTCGCTGAGATCGAGTCGCAATAAACAACCATAAGTACCCGTGCAAAATTAATTAGGCATCTGGAACAGGCGAGACGCCTGTTCTACGGGGAAATTCTTGTCCAAATATTTTTGCTACTTAATAATCCCTAATAGAAGAAAAAGGGGAATGTGCGATCGTAGTGCGACTTTCA
>JAXHVR010000158.1:0-7252 GCA_034189005.1 Cyanobacteriota bacterium
GGTTCAAATACTTGACAAGGAGCTTTATCGGCAAAGTTCAGCGGCCCAAATCCTACATTAGGACAATTGGTCGTACAGTCTGGTTCGTCATATTCGCACGCTTGCAATCGCAGAAAGGATAAACTTTCCCTGCTGCGAGAAGCGCTCAAATATCCAACTAAAGGAATCCCCGCTAATCTCAGTTTTTCCCAAGCTTCTAAGATCGGATTTAAAATCCGATCGCGCGCCTCTGTGGGGAGAGATTCTAGAAACCAATAAATTAACGCTCCATCCACCATGGCTAAAATCGGTCTCGGCAATTTACCGTCGTTTGCCATGGCCCACTCGCAACCCAACTCCGCTAGAGCGATCGCCTCGGAAACGGTCCGCCGATGCCCCATCCATTCCTCGGTTCTAATTCCCCACTGGCGAGAAACGTATAAGTCTTCTGGCAGATAAAATATCTCGGGGATGCTATCCAACAGCGGATAACGACTTTGCCCGTAGTGCAGCATTACTCGCCCTACGTTTAATAAATAGCAATAGGCGATTTCGTGGTGAGACGGCGCTATTTGCGAACCGTCTGTCGCTAAGACTGTATGAGCTTCTGGGGGCGCGGTTATATACGGACGAATATTTAACGGTTCTATGGGTACTGCTGGATTGAAAAGTATGCGATCGTACCAGCTATCGTAGTTGTTTGTTAAAGATTCTTGTTCTCGGCACGACTCCTCTAGCAGTTTTTGAGCTATTTCTAACCTTTGGCGACCTGCCTGGGCCTCTTTGCTTAGATGCTGGCTCATTCCTTGCATTTGTTTGCTTATTTGCGTTAGATCTAGCATGGTTGTCAATAGGTAATAGGTAGAAGGCTCGTTCGTAGTAATCGCTTTAGCGATTTAATAAGACTTTTGGGAAATCGCTAAAGCGATTACTACGAACTTTCGCTTCCCAACCAGACGGAAAAATCCTCGCTGAATTGGGATAAGGATAATAATTGTATGGACGGATTTTCTGCTGCGGAAGATCGCTCTGCTTCTGTATTATAGCCCCAGTCAGCTAAAAATAGTAGAATAGGCATCTTGCCTGCGACCAAATCTGGTTGTTCGTTCGCCGATACCAGAGTTTTCATCCGATCCTCGATAAACCAAATGCTGGTTCCTTCCCCATAAGCTGCTAATAATTCTCGCAAGGTTTGGTGTTTGGGACGCTTGCTCTCTTTGCCGATAATCGACTCGGCGGGTAAATCTACCCCTTGCTGCCGTAACAGTTGCCTGGCGAAGCGACCTTCTTTGGTTGTAATTATAATTGGTTCCGTAGGCGAGGCTATGACCTCTTGCAACTTTGCTACTACTCCGGGGTAAAATTCGTGCAAGGACAGCCACTCGTCTAAGTCCGCAGATATCCAATTGTCTCTGGTTTTATCTAATCTATCGGCGATGTCTTTGGGGTCGCGACCTTCTGCGGTTACGACCTCTTGGGCGATCGCCTGCCATCCTTGCAAAATCTCTTCTTCGGTTTTTCCTTGTAGCAATGCCCGAATTAGCACCGGCATTTCCCATCCAGTTTCTATTACCGGGCGCAGTCGGTAAAAATTTTCTGCTAAGTGTCCTGGTGGGACGGTATCGGCCGGCTGCCAAATTTGACAGTAAGTGCGCCATGCCGTCTGAAAGTATTCTACCAGTCCGTTACACAATACTCCGTCGAAGTCTAGGGCTAAGATTGTGGGATTCTTTGCTGACATTATTGTTAATAATATTGTTGACGTGCGATCGCTAACTTTTAATTAGGCAATTAATTAGGCACTTTTTCATCCAATTTTACCAGAGCGAACCCCCAGCCAGCCCGCTGCTGTTTTATCCTTATTTTGGGTAATAATAAAAATATTACCTCTAAATCTCCTTTAGTATTATTTTGGGTATTACTTGACGTTTTCCGAACTATCCTCTCCGCCCCAGTTGAGCGAACCGATCTGTAAATTTTGGCAAAAGTTAACAAAATTCTGTTTTTTTTCTTAAATCTAGCTACAATAACTTAGAAGTTAATAAAAATTTTAGAATTGAACGGATCTAGGTGGCCTACACCAGGTTTGTTATTCTCGAAATTAGTTTTTGCAAAATACTTAGCCGTTAAGAGGTAATAAAATATGAGCGCTACTACGGAAACACAAACAAAAGCCACCAAGAAAGCAGATAAAAAAGCGGATAATAGCACCCAAAAGACGACTTTACAAGTAGAAACCCAGCCGGCTAAAGCAAGCAAAGGAGCGATCGAGCGTTACCAGCACAGGGGCTTACCCAACAACCGCCCCATCGGCACAACTCACCTTCAAATAAGCGAAACAGTCTCCATCTTAGGCAACCGCCCGGTTTCTGCCAGCCACATTCATATTGACGAAACCTTTTCTGCTTCTGGCATTCGTCCCATTTCCCACGGCGAAGTAGAGATTAAAGAGACTTTCTCCGCTTCTGGAGTTCGCCCCATCGGTACGACTCATTTGCAAGTTGAGGAAACAATCATGGGTCGTCCAATAGCTCCGAATGATGACGATGAAAATAACGGCTTATTGGGTTATTTGGATTAATCTTTAACTATTTAATCCTTTTTAGCTAGCGTGCCTTACTAATATTTTTGGGGTTAGTTTGTCAAGAATTATCTTTCTTGGCAAGCTAACCTAAAAATTAAAGATAAAAGGCACGCTATAATTTTTTATGGAATTTAAGCAGCGATCGCTACTTTTCCTATTGGCCAAAATTCTCCCTTAAAACAGAGTCAAATTTTCGGCAAATCAAACAGTATATTTCTTAAAAGCTTTCATAAAAATATGGTGCTAGACCGATTCTATTCCAGATACCCGCTGAAGCGACTTAGAGTTTTGGGCATAGCAATACTTCTGCTCTTCTCCATAACTTTAACCAGTTGCTCCCCCGCAGCCCAGTCAGCTAATGGCGATGCCGATGCAGAATTAGAAGCTAAAGTATTACAGATTATTCGCGACAATCCAGAAGTAATTATAGAGTCCGTACAAGCCTACCAGCAGCAACAACAGCAAGCGCTAACCAGCGGACAGCAAGAATTTTTGCAGGGGATGAAGGCTAATCCCCAATCCGTAATCGCCGACTCTCCTACTACTGGGGCCAAGAATGGAGAAGTCGTTCTCTTAGAATTTTCTGACTTTCAGTGTCCTTTCTGCGCAAAAGCTCAGACCAATCTCAAAAAGTTTATGGACGCGCATAAAGGTAAAGTTACCCTTGCCTTTAAGCATTTGCCCCTGAGCAGGATCCACCCAGAGGCCATAGCAGCTGCCCAAGCAGCTTGGGCAGCCCAACAACAAGAGAAATTTTGGGAATACCACGATGCCCTCTTTGCCCAACAAGACCGACTGGGAGAGGAGTTGTATCTGGCCATCGCCGAAGACCTCGATCTCGACTTAGAGAAATTTAATGGAGATAGGGAGTCGGAAGCAGCGATCGCCGCCCTCGAATCAGACATCCAGATGGCAAGAACCATAGGCGTTTCCGGTACCCCCTTCTTTGTTATGAACGGCGAAACTTTATCAGGTGCCGTCGAACTCTCAGATTTAGAGCAAGTTTTGGCAAAAGTTAGCTAATAAAAAACAAAAATTAAAAATGGATTTAAAAATCCATTTTTAATTTTTTTAACTTTTGTTTCAAAAAAAGAATTAATTATGCAGTAACCAACTCCGGTTGGGGCTGAGGGCGCTTGCTGTTGCGGATATCAGAGATAGCTTGGGCATAATCCGACGCCTTAAATACCGCAGAACCTGCCACAATAGCATTAGCTCCAGCTTCCAAAACCTGCCAAGCATTATTACCCTTGACCCCGCCATCCACTTCAATCCAAGGGTCTAAGCCGCGATCGTCGCACATTTGACGTAACTTACGGATTTTCTCAACTGCAGAAGGAATAAAGCTTTGACCGCCAAAACCGGGGTTAACGCTCATAATCAGAATCAAATCGCATACATCCAGGACGTAATCCAGCAACTCCAAAGGAGTAGAAGGATTGAGAACCACCCCAGCTTGTTTGCCCAATTCCCGAATTTGGCAGAGAGTCCGATGTAGGTGTGGAGAGGCGTTATGTTCGGCATGAACTGATATAATATCAGCGCCCGCCTTAGCGAAGTCTTCCACATACTTCTCCGGTTCCACGATCATCAAGTGGACGTCGAGAGGCTTGCTAGTAACAGGGCGAATCGCTTCTACCACCAGAGGTCCGATGGTAATATTAGGAACGAAACGGCCATCCATTACATCAACGTGAATCCAATCAGCCCCGGCTTCATCTACAGCGCGAATCTCATCGCCGAGACGGCTAAAATCTGCTGACAAAATCGAGGGGGAAATAACAACGGGTTTACTGCTATTGGTCATGGCTTAAATTGTTCTCCTGGGTGGCTAGCTATATGCTGCAATCTTAACATTAATTTTAGAATTGAAACGAATAAAATGTGTTAAGCAATCCGAATCCCACAACAAATAAGAGTAATGAAGAATAGCCAACCCCCTGATAATCCAGAGCTAGAACGTTTAGAGTTGTTTGTATTGCTAACTCCTGTAGTCGGTTTTTTTCCTGCTTTGTGGACTCTATATCGCCGTAAAGGTAGGCCACAAGAGCAAGCGGCAAGCAGATTAGCTGTTACTCTAGCCTTGACGTGGGTGTTGGGGACTATTTTATTACAAGCAGGGAGCAACGTTGAAGAAATTGGTAGGCTACCCTTGCTGTTAACTACTAGCCTCTTTAGCACCAGTTACTTTATAGTTAGTCTGGCTCTAATGGTTCGGATTTGGAAGCGTCAGCCTCTATGGTTGCCGGGAATTAGTCAGGTTGCAGAAAAATTGCTGGGGAAGCATTTATCGTAGTTTAGTAGTTGAGGGGACTATGAAATATAAAACTTACTCCGGCAATCTATGAATCAATTTGCTCTTAAAAACAGCAATTATTGAATCCATGAGGTACGAATGGAGCGATCCCCCCGAGCAAGCCTTAAAAAGGGGGGAGCAACTCAAAGTCCCCCGGACAGTAAAAACTTCTTCCTCTGGCCTCCCCCTTATTAAGGGGGACGGGAGGGGGATCGACAGGGGGACCAACGGGGGAGCGAAAATGTACTTCACCGGTTCAATAATTGCTCTTAAAAACAGCAATTATTTTTAAAATTATTAAGCGTGTGAGGGAACCAGTGTCAGTAGAGAAAATCTCAATTAAACAATCTAGTAAAAAACGGCTCTCGCAACCTAAGGGCCGAAAAATTTCCCAGTTTACCCCGGGACGTTGGCTGGGATTGGGATTAGGTTTAACTGGGGTGGCAATGATATCGGCCACGGCGGGAGCGTTATTAGCAGTATCCCTTTCCAGTACCCCCCTAATGCAGCAAAAGCTAAGTCCAGAAGAAGCCGCTGTATTTTCTCAGCAGGATTTAGCCAATACTAATCTTCGCCTACCAGAACTAACTCGCCCTGTTAATATCTTGGTTCTGGGAGTGAAGGTCATCACTTCAGATTTGACCGAAGATGATGAAGATTATCCTCTACTTAAAGAAGACCCAGGATACCACGCTCTGGTTAATTCTTTCAAGGGGCTCTCCGACACCATGCTCTTGATCAGGTTTAGCCCGGAAGATAAAAAGTTAACTATGCTTTCTATCCCCAGAGATACCCGCACTTATGTCGAAGAGCGAGGGATTACCAAAATTAATTCAGCAAATTTCCATGGAGGGCCAGCAGGCAGCGCGAAAGCGGTTAGCGAACTTCTGGGGGGCGTGGGCATAGACCGCTACCTCCGACTGAACGTTCAAGGAGTAGAGAAATTAATCGATGCGGTGGGAGGAGTGACTGTTTTCGTCCCCAAAGATATGAAATACCAGGACGACAGCCAGCACCTCTATATCAATCTCAAAGAAGGCGAACAACACTTAAATGGAGAAGAAGCTCTACAATTTCTTCGCTTTCGTAGGGATAATTTAGGGGATATTGGCAGGGTCCAGCGACAGCAAACGTTGATGCGGGCGTTCATAGAGCAAGTTGTTAATGTTAAAACTATGGGAAAAATGCCGAAGATTTTGTCGGTAATTCAGTCCCATATCGATACGAACTTGAGCGTTGAAGAGTTAATTGCTTTGGTAGGTTTTGCCAGCCAAATAGACCGTCCTAATGTAGAGATGTTGATGGTGCCGGGGCAGTTTAGCGATCCTAAACAATATAAAGCTAGTTATTGGTTGCCAGATTTAGACCGTCTGGATGCTATTATTGCCGATCGCTTTGATTTTGGTTTTAAACCTTGGATGTACCAGGATGTAGAGCCGGTTTATCAAAAAATTTCTATCCAAGACAGCAACGATGATTGGGAGGCTGTGGACGATTTAATAAGAAGTTTGAACGCGGAAGGTTATTGGAACGTTCGAGATTATAAACCCTGGACGGAACCTTTGGAAGTTACAAAAATTGTCGCTCAATATGGAGATATTAAAGGGGCACAAGCGGTTCGCGATGCTTTGGGATTTGGAGAAGTAGTGGTGGAAAGCACGGGTCATCTTAGGTCTGACGTGACGATTCAGTTGGGGAAAGATTGGTTGTTAAAAAGGGAGGAAATGAGGTTATTAGAGGAAACAGAAAATTACGATAATTGGTAGCAATTAATAATTAATAATTAACAATTAATAATTAATAATTAATAATTAATAATTGTTATAGCAATCCTAAATTGGTTGCGATATTTTAGAAACCCGGTAACTTGTGCGAAACCGGGTTTCTTGCCGCCGAATTTTTCTGGGCCCCTGCACCAATGGCTATAATTCTGCAAAAATGGATTTGTAGGGGCAACAGCATTCGGGCGGCAAATGTGGTAACAAACCATAAAGCTCGATTTCCGAATGCTTTGCCCTGCCTTCGCGTTTAACATCTATGCTTTGGCTCGACTGTTGGGTCGATCGCAAATCCCGAACGGATTGTTATATAGCAAGCCGTAGATCGTTCGCGATATTTTAGAAACCCGGTAACTTGTGCGAAACCGGGTTTCTTGCCCCCGAATAATCCCTGCACCGATGGCTATAATTCTGCAAAAATGGATTTGTAGGGGCAACAGCATTCGGGCGGCAAATGTGGTAACAAAGCATAAAGCTCGATTTCCGAATGCTTTGCCCTGCCTTCGCGTTTAACATCTATGCTTTGACTCGACTGTTGGGTCGATGGCAAATCCCGAACGGATTGTTATATAGCAAGCCGTAGATCCTTCGCGATATTTTAGAAACCCGGTTTCT
>JAXHVR010000158.1:7352-10800 GCA_034189005.1 Cyanobacteriota bacterium
ACTTGTATTTAGTCTAGCTATCTCTTAGCTTTAGCGGCAACTAACGCCTGTTAGAAGTTTAGTAACAAGTTTCGTTAGTAATTTGAAAAAAGTCGATTGAAATTCTTTCTCAACTGGGTTAAAATCTAAATCTGGATAAGTTTATCTAACGCTTCTCAAATCCATGAAGTGCGAATTAATCTATGCAGGACAAGGGTTTTAAAGTTTTAAGCTGTGTTTTATCCATCTGAAAAACGCTATAAGAGGTCTAAATCATGCCATCTACCGAGGAATATGCAGATAAGTTTCCTAAAGCTGGGGATAACTGGGATTTAGAAAGGTTGTACGCTGAGTTAGAAGCGGCAAAGCAAGAAATGTCAGGTATAGAGCCAGGTAACAGGAGAAAAAAACTTACAGAGATCGAAAAAGCTTGCCTGCGAGGACTTTTGTGCGGTAATAGTCCAGACGAAATAGCCCAGGAACTTCATAGGGAAGCAAGTGGTTTGAGAGTCGAGCTATCTAGGGGGTTGTATCGATACCTCGAAATCCTGACAGACCGGGAACTCAACTCAATAAGGCGCTGGACAAACATCGCTAAGTGGTTAGAAGCAGCAGGATATAACAAACCATTGCAACCTCCTCAAAGGCAAGACTGGGGGGAGGCCCCTGATGTCTCTTCTTTTTATGGGCGCACTCAAGAACTGGCCACTTTGAAGACGTGGGTTGTCCGCGATCGCTGTAGAGTAGTGGCCATTCTAGGTATGGGCGGGATTGGTAAAAGTGCTTTGTCGGTGAAAGTGGCCCAAGAGCTTCGGGATGAGTTTGAGTTTGTTATTTGGCGATCGCTGGGCAATGCCCCATTAAGTCAAGATTTCTTGGCAAATCTACCGCCGTTCCGATCGAACCAGCAGCAAGAATATTTAAGGGAAAATACGGAGAGTACCTTCTCTGGCCTCATAGAGTTGTTAAAAGAAAAGCGCTGTTTATTAATACTGGATGGATGGCAAGGGATTTTGCAGGGTGGAAAGTTGGCTGGAAATTATCTGCCTGGATTGGAGAGTTATGGAGAATTACTGAAGCAATTGGCAGAATCTCCTCATCAAAGCTGTTTGCTATTAACAAGTCGGGAGAAACCGAGACAAATTACTGCATTTGAAGGCCCCAAGCTGCCGGTTAGAGCCTTAGAATTGAGCGGTTTGGAAGTAGCAGATGCCAGGGAAATATTTAGAGAGAAAAATTTGTCTCAAGAAAAGCACTGGGATTACCTTATTAAGTCTTATCGCGGCAATCCATTAGCTTTAAAGATAATTGCGGGAACGATTCAAAATTTTCCTTTTGAGGGCAAGGTGTCGGAGTTTCTCAAATATACTACTCCCTTTATGGGGGATATTGAATATTTGATAGGCGAGCAGTTTGAAAGGTTATCTAAGTTAGAAAAAGAGATAATGCACTGGTTAGCAAAGAGGAGTCAGCCGGTGAATTACTATAATTGCCGAGAGGAGATTTCTCTACAGGTATCCGGGGAAGAATTAGGAAAAGCCCTGGCATCTTTGGGGAGGCGATCGCTAATTGAAAAAGTGAAAGAAGGAGGAGAAACCTTATGCACCCTCCAGCCAGTTTTACGGAAGTATGTTATTAATAACGCCGATCGCTATGAGGAAAATACCGATCGATAAGGTGGACTGGCGGTGCGGGAAATATCTCAAAAGGAGAATGTTTTCCGCGATCTAAATTCACTTAAGCGGTAAGATCCGCAACATATTAGTTTATAGATTAGATTATGATCCAGCCAGGTTTGCTACTACAAAATCGTTATTTAGTCAAGAAGCGTTTGGGCAGAGGCGGTTTCGCCGAGACCTGGGAGGTAGAAGATTGCCCAAGTATAAAAGTTCTGAAAGTCCTGCACAACAAGCATGAGAAAGCGATCGAACTATTTAAACAGGAAGCAGAAGTTCTCAAAACCCTGAATCATCCCGGGATTCCTAAAGTTGAAGAGGATGGCTACTTTACCTTCCAACCAGCAGGCCATAGCCAACCGTTGCACTGCCTGGTGATGGAATTTATTGAGGGGCAAGATTTACAGGAGTGGCTCAAACAGCAGGAGAATAAACCTATTACCGAAGATCGGGCACTGGAGTGGTTAAGACAGCTAGTGGAAATTTTGGAGCAAGTCAACGTTCAGAATTATTTCCATCGGGATATTAAACCTTCTAATATCATGCGTAAAAAAGATGGGCAACTGGCGTTAATTGACTTTGGTACTGCCAGAGAACTTACAGACACTTACCTCCCCAAAAAGGAACGGGGGGAGCTAACAAAAATTTGGTCTGCAGGATACACCCCTCCGGAACAACAACAGGGTAAAGCTGTTCCCGAGTCGGATCTTTTTGCTTTGGGACGTACGTTTATTTTTTTAGTGACAGGCAAAAGTATCTTCGATTTTTCGGAAGAATCCAAAACTGGTAAGTTATTGTGGCGAGAAAGTGCCCCACAAGTATCAAAGCCTTTGGCAGATTTGATTGACGATCTGATGGAACCGTTGCCACAGAAACGACCAAACGCTCAAAAAGTTTTGCAGCGTCTATCAATGCTCTCTATTCGGTTTTCTGTCGAGCCAATAATGTCCAGTTTGCCCAGACCGCTTAAATTTTGGGCAGAACGCATCCTAGAAAATGAATTCCAGCAGTGGTTCAAGCAGATTAAAACTCCTAAAATAGCTTTATACGGTCGGTCTGGTTCTGGTAAATCTTCTGTGATTAATGCAATTATGGGAAGACAGGTTGCTAAGGTTAATCCAGATACCATAGGAACCAAAAACCATGATTCATACGAATGTTCCCGAAATGGATGGAAATTAAATTTTGTTGATTCAAGAGGTGCAGATGATGCAGATGGTGAAGTAGCATTTAAACAAGCAATCGATTATATAGTAAACGGACAAGTAGATATCCTTTTATTTGTGATTCCTGTAGATGAAAGAAATGTACGCAGCGATTTTAAGTTTCTTGAAGCGTTAAAAGCAGCTCATAAACGAAAATATGGTGTAGAGTTAACAGTGATTTTAGTCTTAAATAAGATAGACCGCCCAGAACCAAGAGAGTGGAAGCCTCCATACAATCTCAACTTGGACTCGGTTAGTAACTCTAGGGGAGTAGAGACAAAACATCAGAAAAAGGAAACAAATATTAGAAAGTGCATTAAAGCAAGAACTGACGAATATCAGACTTTAATTGATGATTATGTGCCTGTTTGCGCCCTGTGGAGCGACGATGAAGACGACCGTTATAACATAGATTTACTAAGTCAAACTATATACAATTACATTGGCGACGAAGCGGTCAAGCATGGTTTTGGAGGGGCAACTGCCGACAAAATACTTAAAGAAGCTATATCTAGCAGATTAACTTCAGTAACAGCATGGTTTACATTCTTGGTTGTTTTGCTGCCTAATTTTGATAGTAATACTGCC
>JAXHVR010000159.1:0-10715 GCA_034189005.1 Cyanobacteriota bacterium
AAAAAACCCGGTTTCTGGAATGCGATGGAGATTGCTATATTTTAATGCTCGATCGCCTCTAACCCATGGCCTCCCACTTCTGACTCGGGCGTGCGGGCAAGTCCGCCTGGCTCCATAAAAACCCGCCGTTCATCAACCACACGTCGTTATCGCCCGTTTCGCTATCGCGCCAGATAATATCCGCGTCGCCATTGCGATCGAAATCCCCCGTGCCCGTAATATCCCAATTCGTCTCCCGAGACTGGAGGTCCAAAACAAATACCTTTTGGGTACCATCCATATACCACAACTGATTTTCCCCAGTCTCGCTATTGCGCCACAGAATATCCGGGCTGCCGTCCGCGCTAAAATCCCCCGCGCCCGCAATATCCCAATTATCCTCCTGGCGGCTCTCCAACTCCACGCTAGATACCCGTTCGGTGCCATCCATCAACCACACCTGATTTCTACCATTCTTCCCATTGCGCCAGAGAATATCCAACTCCCCGTCAGCATTAAAATCCCCCGTGCCTACTACATCCCAGTTAGTATTGCTGCGCTTCGGCAGTTCGATCGCTTCCTTAAGTTTATTACCTTGCTGACCTTTCATCAGCCAAATTTGATTTTTCCCGTTCCGGTCGTTACGCCAGAGCAGATCGTCTTTACCATTACCGTCAAAATCCCCCGTGCCGACAATATCCCAGCGGGGACCGAGCCGACGCGGCAGATTCCGGGGAGACTGACGTTGTATCTCTAGTTCCTCCGTCGTCTCAGTCACCGAGCGATTTAGCTGCTCCAACTTCTGAACCACTCCATTCATTTGCCATGCCTGATTTTTACCGGTTGTGGGGTTGCGCCAGAGCAGATCGATGTTGCCATCAGAATTAATGTCGTAACCTTGCCGCTCCCCCGGGTTCAAATTCAAAACGATATCCCCCTGGTCTCCGAAACTGCTATCAACGGCAATCTGATAAGTCTCCCCTGCTTTTGCCTCAAAAACAACTTTGCTCTGGAAAGTCCCCCCAGCATCATCGTTCTTGGCGATGGGAGTCAATTCCGACAAATCCGAACCCGTATAGACTGCCAAGACGCTATCAATAGTGCTGCCCATCGTATCGATCGCTACCGTCATATCTTCCGGCGCTTCCCAAGACCACCAAGAAGAAGAGAAGGGACGCACTGCAACTGTCACCAGTTCTGGCTCCCAGAAATTAGTCCAATGGGGCCCTTCCCCAGGTTCCGCAGTTGCCCACCGATTAGAACCGGTCGTAGTGACAGAGGTTCCTGCCAAAGTTTCTCGGTTAGCAAACTTATCGTTGTCTGGAGCTTCCACCGGAGCGATATTGCCGTTAATAATCCCGTCTATCCAGTCGGCATAAGCTCCCACCCTTGTATCCACCGAAACTTCCCCGAAACTGGAGTTAGTCTCGTCGTCAACATCAGTCGTAACGCCAAATTCCTTACCAAGGCCGAAAGAAGTTATACCGGCGATCGCGCCATCAATAAATGTCGGTCCCCCAGAATCTCCCAGGCTTGAGTTAACTTCGTTTTTACCCAACCCGGTATCTGCCTTCCCAAACAACTCACCGAAAGCATCGTTTTCTTCCTCGCCGTTATCGAAGTCGTAAGCTAGCATCTTGTCGTCAGGAATAAAACCGTCCGCGCCAAAAAACCTGTCGTCAAATTCGTTAGCAACGTCATCGTAAACGTTGAATCCCATCCGCTTCGTTTTGGAACCTAAATCCTGGTCTGTTGTTCCTTGACCCGTCATGCCATAGCCAACTTTTAAACTAACTTTACCAATTTCGTCTTCATCGCGGTAAATATCGTACCTGTCTGCCCGTGACGGTGCTTCCGATTCTAGTTCTACTATCGCAATATCGTTTAAAGAAAAGAAGTTAGTAAATTCGTCTGGCATGAATATATTGCTGACCTGCCGTCTCACTTCTCCCCTCGGCAAGTCGAAGACTACTTCTAGGTCTTCTGCTTGGTAAGAAATCACGCAATGACCAGCCGTGAGGATATGTTTGCCCGTACTCAACAGAGCCCCACTACAAAACAGTACGTCTGACATACTGTTTTCCAGTCGCACTACCCCATCTAAACCCAGACCGTTTACTTCCTCCCCCGGTCTTACTAAGTAGCGACCGCTATCTGGGTCTCCCGTGGTGACGTAGCGAGGCTGAACAAGTTCGTTATTTTTTCTTGAGGGGTTGGCGATCGGATCCTCTTCGGGAGACTGTGAAACCCCCGGGTTTTCCATCCCCGTAATATCTCCCAGGAATTTTGAGGAGCCATCGGCAGATTCTTCTGAAAGCATACCGAGAAAACGACTTATACTATCGGTAAATAAATTGGGTAATACATACTTATCGGAAGACTCATCTATAGGAGCGATCGCGGCTACGGATGGACTTTCCGCTGAGGTCGAGAATCTCCCCAATCCGAGGTTTTTAGTGCCTTTATCGATCCCATCTAAAAGGCTAGCAAATGACGATTGCTCTTCGCTGAGGAAGTCTTGACTGATGTCGGGCATTTTTTTTACTTGTATTCTATTACACTTTGATTTTAATCTACCCGAAATCCTTGGAAAAGTAAAGTGCGGCTCAGGAAAATACTTTGATTGGCTGTTTTAACCAGGGGGTTAAAATTAACGATCGAAATTATAAGCCTTAAAATAACATAAAACAGATTATTTGTCAATAACTTTGAAAAAATAATCGGCAAAAAGAAAAATGAGATATAGTGAAAACCAACGGCCCGCCAACCATTGAGTTATAAAACTTTGCCCAACCCCTCGCCATGAAACTGCAACGCCAAATAAACAGAGAAATAATAGTCCTGGACGCCGAAAACCCAATAGGAAGCGGTGGAGAGGGTAGTATTTACTCCGTATTGCAAGACCCCTCCTTTGTGGCAAAAATTTACCACAACCCCACGGACGACGATGCCGACAAACTGGCAGTGATGTTGAGTATGCCCCCCGAAACCTCAGTAGCATTTCCGGGACATTCTTCCATCGCCTGGCCGGTGGACCTGTTACAAACAATTAAAGGCAAGCAAAAAATCGTCGGCTACCTGATGCCGAAGGTAAGCAACTCCAGCGCGGTGCATATATTTTACACTCCCAAAAACCGCCGCCAACAGAAACCCCTATTCAACTATCTCTACCTCCACCGCACGGCACGCAACTTAGTAGCAGCTATCAACCTCCTACACAATAGCGATATAGTCATAGGCGATGTCAACGAATCTAATATCCTCGTCAGCGACACGGCCCTAGTCACCCTAGTGGACACGGACTCGTTTCAAGTACGCGATAACTACACCGATTATACCTTTCGCTGTCCCGTGGGCAAAGCGGAGTTCACTCCTCCAGAATTGCAAGGACAAAGCTTCCGCGATCTGCTTCGCCTCCCGGAACACGACCTATTCGGGGTGGCAGTGTTAATTTTTCAACTGCTGATGGAAGGAACCCACCCCTTTGCTGGAGTTTATCAGGGCAGAGGAGAACCTCCAACTATAGAAGCGCGAATTAGAGAAGGTCATTTTCCCTACAGCAGGAAGCGGGTTCCATATAGCCCCATGCCCCTAGCACCAGATTTTAAGACCTTGCATCCATCCCTGCGAGAATTATTCCTCACCTGTTTCGAGAGAGGTCACGAAGAACCCACAGCCAGACCGGATACTTTGACTTGGTTGCAAGCTCTTAAGATAGCAGAAGACGAACTTGTTACTTGCGCTAAAAATCCTCAGCATCGATATGGAGAGCATTTAAACTCATGTCCTTGGTGCGATCGCGCGAAAAAACTCAGAGGCCGAGACCCTTTTCCTTCCAGAGAGGCAGTAGAAAACAAACAACACCTGCAGCCGGCAAGATCTCCAAAACGGAAGAAACTTCTACCCCTTTCGTCGGTTCGACCTGCCGCAGCGAAACCCCCCCGACCTCCGAAACCTATTACTATAACTCAGAAATTAGGTCAATATCAACCTTTACTCCTTCCCATCGTCCAGCGTTCTTCCTCCCCCCCATCAATGACCATCCCTACCACCGGCGCCAGAGGTATGGCAGGAGTTATTTTGGATAGTCTCTGGGGGGCAATTTGGGGTGGGTTCTTTGCGGCATCGGTCTTGGGCGTAGCCTTTGGCACTTATAGAGGTGGCGGTGCTATTATTGGGGCGATTCTCATGGGGCTGTTGTGGGGTGCTTTTTTTGGCAAGGTCAGCGAATATATCATTCCTGGAAGTTCCACCAAAGGAAATCCGGTTTTAGCTGGTGCCCTTGGAGGTGTTTTTATTGCCGCTGCCATCGGGGGTATTGTTTTTGGGGTTTCTCGGAAATTGCCTGCTTTGGGCCAGGGGCTTTTATTCGGCGCGATTTTAGGGACTATCTGGGGCGGGTTGTGGAGTTGGTTTAAACCGCCATTTGCTTTGGCATCGGCTAGAGTTCGGGGCCGGCGCGGCTCGTTTTTGGGCGCCATTTGGGGCAGCTTTTTCGGCATCATTGCTGCTGCTATTTTGGCTGTTTTGTTTGCTGTTAATAGCAGTATTAATGCTGAGAATAATTCCATTGCTGAGATCGGACTGATTTTCGTTAGTAATATTATTCCTGCTTTCGGCTTGGGTTCCATTTGCGGCATTGTTTCTGGGGTCGTTTTTGGTACTATTATTGGAGCGCCAACTTTGCCCCTGCCCATGCAGTTATTGGGTAAAAAAGGAGCGATTTTAGGAGGTATTTGGGGTTGTTTTTTGGGAGCGATCGCCGGTGCTATTCTCGGTTCCGCTTTGCCTACTTTTTGGCCGACGTTATTTATTAGTTTAATTAGGGTTAACGCTGATTATTGGCAAGTTATTAGTATCATTTTTGTGGCTGGAAATGGTGCTTTATTCGGTTTTTTATCCGGCGCTGTTTGGGGAGGGATGGGAAAATGGTAGTTAATAATTAATAATTAATAATTAATAATTAATAATTAATTATTAATAGATATAGCAATCCGTCTAGGGTTTCTGAAACATTCGGGGGCCAGAAACCCGGTTTCTTGAAGAAACCGGGTTTCTAAAATCTCGGCAATGATGAATGAAATCGCTATAGCAATTATTGAGCTTGCGAACGTCCTCCAAAAATGGAAGATGCTTTTTAGTCTCCAAGACGAGTTACAATGTAATTAGACCGCAATTGAATAATTGATTATGAAGAGAAGAAACTCTACTCTAAATAGAACCCAGAAAAGATTCTGGAAAATTTTCTTTGCTACCGTGGCTGTAATTAGCTTGATAGTAGGATTTTATAGTTTTAGCCAATATCTCAAGGGCCAATCTTCCGTACTATCTCAGACAAATACCAATTCGCTATCTCAGACAAATACCAATTCTAACTGCGGCAGCCCCAGTGGAGGGCCGACGGATAACCCGATCGCCTCCTTGTACGGTAACAATGCTTATCCCTGGACTAAGGATATGAAATGGGGTTGCGTCTATAATATCAAAGATTTTAATGGCAGTAAAGATCGCGATCGCTTCAACGCCGCCAGAGATGCCGCCGTCGCGGGCGGTGGGGGAGTAATCTATTTTCCCGCCGGCACATATAACTTTAACGACAGCATCCAAATCGCCGATGGAGTCATCATTCGAGGAGAAACTCCAGGAGTGAAGGACGCGAAATCTGACTCTTATCAACCTCCCACTAAGTTAGTTTTCCCAAAATACGAACCGAAACTTTCTGGCAGCGGCACTCCCAACGACACCGCCTTTAAAAAAATTACCACCGCCCGGCCCGATAAAGACAGCAACATCGGTATAGTCAACGTGGATATTAACCGCGCCGCCATTGCCTTTAAGGCAGACATCGACAGCGGCACAAATCAAAATGTAGTTGTCTTTGGAGTTCGCAGCAACAACGTGGCCGAACCCGATCCAACAGTTCCCGATACATCGTTTCAAGAAGCCTGGCAGCGATACAGCTATCGATTTGCGACTAATATCAAACTCAATGCTTTTGCTAACGCTTTAGTAGCAAACAATCGGGTTAACGACAATATTACGGATAATTACGACCAACCAGGTTATAAAATTAAAGCACGCAAGAAAAACTCAATTATTACTTTTGAAGGTGGGGAAGTGCCTTTCCACTATGGCAATCATTATGGCATTGCGGTAAATCGCGGTAAAAGTAGCGGTTTTAAAAATGGTGCCACTCCCGAAGAAGAACCAGGTTTATTTAGAAAGGGAATTGTTATTAGGGATAATTGGGTTTATCATACCATGCGAGTTGCCATTTATGCTTCCGGGGATGGGTTGATAATTAAGGATAATATTATTAAGGACAGATCGGGTAAGCAGTGGTGGGTCGATCCTACTGGAAAGAAAGAAACTACTGGGGCGGTTACTTTAGAAAACCGGGCGATCGATTGGTCTGGATCGAATGTTTTAGTTGATGGCAATAACTATGAAGTTTACAGGCATAAAATTGGTAATTCTAAGTATTTAAGCACGGATGGGGAAGGAATTTTAGCTCAGGAATGTTGCGGCGGGACGATAATTGACGGCGTTACGATTAGCAACAATCAAGGCAATGCCTACATCGGTTTGTACAAGGTTAGAGATATTAAGAATGCGAAAATAATTGGCAATGAATTGAATTCTAATGTTACCAACACGAGTTTGATTTATGTGGTTGCCGATACTAACTATGGCTCTTTTTCTGTGGATAACGTTTTGGTAAAAGATAATACGGTTGCGGGTAGTATTTTGGTGAAAGGAAGCGCGGGGGGCAGGGGTAATGTTATTGAGGATAACGTCGGTAATGGCAGGGGTAATATTAGCTATTCTTGTTCGGTGAACGAAGTAAAAAATAATCGAGGTTTTGAAGTTCAACCTTGTTCCTAGAAAAGGCAATTTGCCTGTTCTAGGTTCCAACGTTGCAATAAGCAGCAAATGGTTGCTTCCCTTACTAGGTGACGTCCTCCCGGCGATCGTTCATACCCGGGTAAAATAAATTGCTGCGATGATTATTAGGCCTAATAATGCTAAGGGTACCCAAAGGTCGATAAAATGGTACATTTAACCTCTCTCGATAAAAAAGCTCAATTGATGATAAACTCGATTATATCAACTTTTGGGAATTTTTCCTCTAAAATTTATGACAGCCGATGACCTTTTAATTTGGTTGCGAGAAAGAACAGCCTTGGGGGTTTTTTCCGCAGAGATAATAGAAGCGATCGCCCGCTCTCTCCAACCCAAACATTACTCCGCCGACGAGATAATAATTGCTCAAAACAACCCGGCCGATGGTCTCTATCTTCTCCAGACGGGCAGACTCGAAAGCGTCCGAGAAGTTAAAAATACCAATGGTAGTTCTCAAACTCAAAAAGTCTCCTCTCTCTTACCAGGAGAAATTATGCTCGTCCCCGAATTAATCCTGGAACGACCGACGGAAAAAAGCATAATTGCTTTGAGAGAATCGGAACTATTATTTATGAGCTTGGAAGAGTTTAAAGAACTGAGCGATCGCTACCCCGAAATCGCCCAAGAATTTACCAAACAATTAGCCATAGACTTAGCAGAAACCTCGTCAAAATTAAGCTACGAACAAGAACGACAAACGGAACTAAGACCCTATTTAGTTACCAAGGCAAAACGGGGAATAATTGGCAAAAGTCGGTATGGAGTCCGCCTCCGGCAACAAGTTATGGAAGCGGCGCGGGATCATAAATCTGTTTTAATCTTTGGGGAACCGGGATTAGAGAAAGACAACATCGCGGCCCTAATTCACTACAGCAGCGATCGCCGCCGGGAACCGATTATTCAAATCGACTGCGAGCTATTAACAAATAGCGGTGCAGAACTATTTGGTCGCGCCGGCGGCAAGACGGGATTAATAAAATGGTTGGGAGAAGGAACCCTCGTTTTGAACAACATTCAAGACCTACCAAAAGAACTCCAGCCGCAAATTTGCAACTTGCTAAAAAATAACACTTATTCTCCCATTAATCCCCCGGAAGAATCGCATCCAGCATCGCTTCAATGTCGGGCAAAAATATTAGCAATTTCCGAAAAATCTATCTCGGAAATTAACAAAATAGTAGGTCGGGCGATAAAAGTGCCGCCCTTAAGAGTCAGAAAAGCAGATATTAGCAATTATGTAGATTATTATATCCGCCTCTATTGTCGGGCAAAAAAGAAACAGATATCTCGGATAACCCCAGAAGCATTGCGTCGCCTCCAAGCTTACGATTTTCCTGGGAATATCAGGGAGTTAGAGACATTGGTCGAAAGGGCGATCGTTCAATCCAGTTGCGGTTTGGAATTAACAGAAGAATTGTTCTGGCAAAACAAACCTCAAAAACAAGTATTTCGCGTCAATCTTTTAAATTACTATCCCAAATTTCGCGAATTTCTCCGCAGCGATTGGTTTCCAGATAAAATAAATTACGGTTTTACTGTTGTCTTTTTTGCTTTTATAGTTGCCGTTTTATTCCTAGGTCCGCAAAATCGTAACGATAATTTTGCCTTAAACTTTTTCTGGGCTTGGTGGTGGCCTCTTATTTTGTTATTATTTCCTATTGTGGGGCGTTTGTGGTGTGCGGTTTGTCCGTTTATGATTTATGGAGAAATTACCCAGAAACTCTCTTTGTGGTTGTGGCCGCGACAGTTGAAAAAATGGCCGCGAGAGCAAGCAGAACAGTGGGGCGGCTGGTTTGTGTTTGGCTTATTTGCTCTAATATTCCTCTGGGAGGAGCTTTGGGATTTGGAAAATACTGCCTATCTTTCTGCTTGTTTGCTATTATTAATTACGGCGGGAGCGATGATATTTTCCAGTATTTTTGAGCGTCGTTTTTGGTGTCGCTATTTATGTCCGATTGGAGGCATGAACGGTTTGTTTGCCAAACTTTCGATGACGGAATTAAGGGCAGAACAAGGTACTTGTTCGGCGGAGTGCAATACTTTTCATTGCTACAAAGGAGGACCAAGAGAAGGAGAAGGTTTAGAAACTAATGGTTGTCCTTTATATTCCCATCCAGCGCAATTGGAAGATAACCGAGATTGTGTTTTGTGCATGACTTGTTTGAAAGCTTGCCCCCATCGTTCGGTGAAGGTAAATTTGCGCCCGCCTGGTATAGAATTATGGACGACTCATGTAGAAAGAAGTTATGAAGTTGCTTTGTTATTTTTGTTGTTTGGAGGTATCTTTTTACGTCGGTTGCCGGAGTTGAATAATTGGTTGGGTTTGTGGGGTTTTGATGTAGATTTAACCAATTTTTGGCAGCATTTGGCATTGTCGATCGCCGCTTTATTAGTACCAGTTGTTGTGTGTGCGATCGCTTATGGCGCTATGAAGTCGGTCGGTAAAATTAACAGCGCTTTCAAGAATCAACCGGGAGGAAATTCTCCGTCTTTCATAAAGTTAGCGTATGGATATTTGCCTCTCGTTTTAGGAGGAAGTTTGGCTCATTATTTGCGTTTGGGTTTGGGGGAAGCCGGGAGGATTTTACCCGTAACTTGGGCTACTTTTGGTTTTAGCGGCGAGGGGTTGCCAATTTGGGTTTTGCATCCGGCAACCATCGCTTTTTTGCAAGCATCCACTTTAGTTATTTCCCTAATTTTAACTATAGTTTTAACTCAAAAAATCGCTCGCCAACCCGCGCGATCGCTCCTCGGACAGCATCTAGCTGCTATAGTTTTAACGGCGAGTATGTGGTCGATTATTGCGGGCTCGTGAAAATAATTAACAATGAACAATTAACAATTAACAATTGAGTAGATTGTAGTAGATTGTAGGTTGGGTGGAGCGATAGCGGAACCCAACAATACCATTTCAGTAGTGCATCTACGCGGCGGGCGATCGAGAGCAGCAAATAGTATTTTCAGCAAACCCGGTTTTTCCAAAAAACCCGGTTTCTCCATCGGCACTAGATCGAGAAAACTAGAAACAAGACTCAATTAATGGAATAATAGAAACCGACCAATAATTGGGACTAAATAAAATGGACATTATCGAATTTTTCCAACAAAGCGCAGGCAAATGGTTTTGCCAAAGGACGGTTCATAACTTGAATTCAGCGGAGTTGAAGGCAGGCAAGTTCGAGTTAAATATAGACATCCTCCCACCAGAAGATGCAACAGTCGTTAAATTGTGCCAGAAATATCAGACAGATCCCGCCCAGGCATCTTTGGCGGGGGCGCGGGTGACTAGCAAGGGGGAAACTGCTGCAACGGTTTTGGTGGCGATCGCCGATAGCGACAACCCGCAAGAAGGTAAGTTGCTGCAAGAGAGGGGCGACGGTGGGGCAGGGAGCTTTGTGGGTCGTTACGCGATCGCCCCCGATGACGTGCTAACTTTGGTTACGGAGTCGGATACCGTCTATGCTGAGGAACGTTTGTGGTATTTGATGCCCAATTTGCGCTTGCGGACTAGCTTTGTCAAGCAGGCTAATGGTTTGAGTATGGCTTGTTTTTATTCAGAAATTCGGAGGTTGAGTTAGCAATTTGGGGCGATCGAGCTTGCCTAAAGACGAACGGGCAGTAGCCGCGTTCGTTCTACCACAAAAAAAAAGCGCCCTCCAAAATTGGAGGGCGCTTTTTTAATTAATCAATTGAAATGATTAAAGATTAACCTTTGATAGCAGGTGCTTCTTCAGCACTAGCCAAGTCTAAGGGGAAGTTGTGAGCGTTGCGCTCGTGCATAACTTCCATACCCAAGTTGGCGCGGTTGATGATGTCTGCCCAGGTGTTCACTG
>JAXHVR010000016.1:0-46593 GCA_034189005.1 Cyanobacteriota bacterium
CCCCCCCAGCCCCCCTTGAGAAGGGGGGAGCCGGAACAGTTCAAAGTCCCCCGTACATGAAAAGCTTCTTCCTCTGGCCTCCCCCTTTTTAAGGGGGACGGGAGGGGGATCGACAGGGGGATAATGGTGGATCGATCGGGGTGTACTTCACCGATTCAATAATCGCTATATTTAGTCTTTTTAATTTATGACAAAAAATCCAATTTATTTTAGAGCTAAACTTTGAAAGCGATCGCCTGTCGTTGATTTTTTTATTCAGGAAAATCAGGAATTACCCACTTCGGCGGTTCCGTTCGCTTTTTCATCACCGCTTCTTCTGCTATATCTAAAATTTTGTCCAAGGAAGTATTCTGGATGAAATTTTCTGTGGCTGCTGCATATTCTTTATTGGGGCATTTATCTCCCAAAATACAGCCATTAACGCACTCTACAGCACAATTTACAGTCTGTTCTGCCATGTTCTCCTCTCTTAATTTGACTTAGTTTTAGCGGAGAGCTACGGTCGAATCAAACCTTTAAACTCTCCAATATAAAGATTATTTCTATTTTAACATCCAGCTCGAACAACTTCAACACCGGTTCTTAATTTCACCGGAGTTAATAAGATGTTCTACCGAGCAAAAGATAAGTATTCATCTCTCCTTTGCCTTTAATTGAAATTTGACCGCGTTCTTCAAATAAATACTTGTCCTTCAAAATATTATAAGTTGCTTCTGAAACCTGAATAGCATCGGGGATGCCGTGGGACTCCATCCGACTTGCTGTATTAACCGCATCTCCCCAGAGGTCGTAAATGAATTTTTTCGTACCAATTACTCCAGCCACCACCGGCCCCGTATTAATGCCAATTCGGATGCTGAGATTGATGTTATTTTCGTAGTTGAAGCGAGAAATTTCTGCCTGCATATCTAGTGCCATTTCGGCGATCGCCTCTGCATGATATTTTCTCGGCATTGGCAAACCTCCTCCTACCATATAAGCGTCTCCAATGGTTTTAATTTTCTCTAAATCGTGTTTGTCTGTCAGGCGATCGAAACGGGAGAAGATTTCATTTAATAAGCTGACTAATTCTGGGGGAGAAGTTTTTTCTGATAATTGAGTAAAACCGACAATATCGGCAAACAAAATTGTCACTTCTGCAAAGCCATCGGCAATATTCTCATGTCCGTCCTTCAATTTTTGAGCTATGGAACGGGGCAAAATATTCAGCAATAAACTTTCGGATTTTTCTTGCTCCTCTCGCAGAATTTTCTCGGCAATTTTTCGTTGATTAATTTCCTCGTGTACCCGTTTGTACATTTCATTAAAAGCCAGCATTACTTGACCCAACTCATCGTTTCTCTTGGCAGATAGAGAATAAAAGTCAACATAATTTTGCTCTTGGCTAATAGTTTCACCGGCTGCCATTAAATCGTCGCGCAATCGCAAGATTGGTGCTATTAATAAGGCGTTCAAAATTAACATGGTCGCTAAGGTCACAAAAAGAGAAATAATGAGAACTAAAATAGCTATTCGTATTTTAAACCCCTGCATTTCTTCGGCGATCGCTTCAGCATTCAGGCGAGCAATTAAGGCATAATTGATTCCTAAATAATCAGCGGACCAAGCAACATCGTAACGATTGGTTTTTCGATTCAAATTACGGTAAATATTTTTGCGTTCGAGGTCAGAAAAAGATGCTTCTGGGAGTTCTCTGCCAAATGTTTCTATTAGTTTTCCTTGGGAGTCGTAGATGGCTATTCCGAGAATCAGCGAATCTTGGCTAACTGTTTTGGCTTTTTCTCTAAATTGGTCGTTAGCCATCATATCTTGTTGAGTTAAGCGCACTATTGAATTAACAATAGCACCGGAACGTTCTTCTAGTTGTATGAGTAGTTCGTCTTCCCGTCTATTATATGAGGGAATAAAAATAATTACTTCGATAAAAAAGAGACTGATAAAAACTACCAAAACTATTTTTTGAGACAAACGGGCTTTAAATGTCCGAAATATGCCTAAATGTTTAGAAATCATATAATTTACTTTTGACGCCTGCTACCGGTCTTTTGTGGTTAATTTCATAATTGAGACGCACTCCCTAAAATTGTAGCTAAATCTAGGATAGCTCGGATAATAGCTGTTTAGCAAACTGGCATCGAGACGAGCTAAAAATTGTTGATTTATCCCGAACTAAAATCTTTTTTTTGAAGAGTATTGACTGGGGTTGCGGCATCTGTTATTTTCAAGACAGAGTAGTGCTAAGATTGGGGCCTTGTTTGTCTGTAGTAGCGCCATAAAGCCTAAAAGTGTGGGCCGACTTCGTAGGCTAGCTTGTAGTAATCGCTTTAGCGATTGATAGATATCAATCGCTAAAGCGATTACTACGAACTTTTGCTTTACCCACATTTTTAATCTGGATGCTCTAGTAGTTTCTGGGAGGGCGATCGCCCGGCAGCTCTCCAGAATGAAATTAACCTCAAAAAACTAGGGTGCATCTCTATTCATTCATAGAAATGCACCCCCGAGTTTTAGTATCCAGAATTAGCAAAACGAGACCTTGCTAGACGCGCTAGATATAAAATTCTAGAAGGACCAGCATTTTGAGAAAAACCTAATCCCAAGCGAAATATTTCTGATACATAATAATTGTCTCCATCTCGGATAATGACCCCATTATCTTCCAATGTTTTTAGTTCTTCTGAAGATAACGATGGCATATCTTCCCGCGTAAAAGGACTTTTTTTCTGCTTTTGAGGTAGTTCGCGCAATTTATCGAGAAGAGCGCTCAAGACTTTGTTTTCTACGGAAATTTCCCTTATTTTCTCTTGGCTACATTCTGTTAATGCCTTCCTAATTTCTGTAGGAACCAGAAGACGGTCTTGCCATTTAGTATCGTTAATTGAGTTGCTGGCAGCTACAAATAAAAGACGTATCAAATCTCGGGATTGAATTTGTGCGTTGAAGTCAGAAAGCGCATCGAGAATCCATTTAGCCGAACGCGCTTCTTTAGAGCGATCGCTACCTAATTTCTTACCCCATAAAGGCACAAGCTCGCTAGCAATTTCTTCTTCGCTCATTTGTTGCATTTTCTCAAGATCGATGCTTTTAATAATTTCAAAATTATTGATAACCCAAGCTACTAATCTTAAGGCTTCTTCCCGACTCCATTTAAGAGCAAAAGGTCGATAGCGAGCCATCATTTGAGCCGCATTTTGATGAATGGCAGCAAGTACCATATCTCGTCGAATAAAAATTAAAATCCCCAAAGGACGACCGGGTTGCTGTTCTAACCAAAGGGGAACTTCTTGAAGTAAAGCGCGTAAAGCTGTTTGTTCGTTTTTATCGCTGGCAAAGTTTTGGAATAAATCTTCGAGACCATCCATTACAAAAACAACCTGTTTTTCTTCTTTAATTAAATACTCGGTTAACTCTCGACCGGCACCTTTTTCCTCCGGTTGAAAACCAATCGCCCAAGCCATCGCATCCAACCAAATTTCTCGCCACTGACCTTCGTGCAGTTCTTGATGACAGCTATCTGCAATGCGATCGCGAATAGCGGTATCATTTTGAGGTTTACCAAAGCCCAAAACCTTTATTGTTTTGTTTCTGGTTTTTATTACTAATTTTTTTGCATCAGGAGTAAGGTTTTTTGATTCTAAAATAGGTGCAATGGAAGCATTAACATCTACTTCTTCAGCGCCAGCATCCACGGCAAATTTTTTCCAATTTTCGCGGCGAACAATTTGCAAGAAAGTGTAAGTTTTCCCAGAACCTTTCGCACCAACGATGACTGCAACCGGCAAACTATTTTGATAGCGAGAAGCCAAGTTTTTTAAAGGAGTAGTTGCAAAGAAATCGGCAATATTTGAAGTTTCAGCATATACCAATTGTTGAGCTTGTTCCTTAAGACGCTTTCTTTTAGACTTTAAGTCCTCCTCTTCAATAGGCGGGCTAATATCTGCGGGCAGCCATTCTAAAAGCCCGCGCATTTTTTCCTCTATTCCCGACTGTTGGAGAAGATGTTTTACATCTTCCCAATTCCGAGGTAAAACTAACAAATTCTCTGAAAATACTGTAGTTATTCTCACTGGTTCGCGCTCTTGACCGAGGAAAGGTTGCATTACCTCTAAGAGTCTTTGTTCTGGTTCCGCTACCAAATATTCAGAATGTTCTGGTGGGACTTTAGTAAAAATTAAGGCCGGTAATGGATTGTCTTCTGTTTCGGAAAGCGCTCTATTTCCTATTATTTCTAAAACCTGCTTAGTTCCTTCTAAAGACTGTTCGCTCAATGTAGTAACAAATACGCGATAAACTCTCGGGTCTAGGATTAAACCTGTGGCTAGTTCCGAGAGTCCAGAACGAAGGTCGATTAGAACGACATCTACTCCTAAAGCTTTTCCCAGATTTGCTAATATTTCTGTTAGTAAAAACCCATTTTTATCGCTTTGAATGAGATGCTCTGGTTTGATTTCTAAACTGTTAAATCCAGCGGTGGAACGAAAAGCAGGTAAGAAATAAATGCCATCTATTAAAGCACTTTTTAGGCGATCGCTTGACATACGAAGGGTATCTTCAAAATTAGGAGATGGATCGCCATGAGCTAAAGCTAAAAAGTCAGCAAAAGAAATAGGTGGATTCGGTAATCTGTTCTCTAAAATCCAACTAATTCCGGGTGCTTCTAAGTCTCCATCTACGATAAGTACCCGCTTTTTTTCTTCAACTAAAAGTTGTCCGAAAGCCAGAGCATGAGTAGTTCGTCCCACTCCACCTTTAAAGGAATGAAAAGCAACTACTGGAGGCAAATATTCGGGTAAAAATTGTGGCTGTTCGTCATTTTTAGTGGGAAAAAAAATTACTCCTGGACGAGATAAAGTTGGTTTAAATTTAGGAACTAGCGGTTGTTGTTCTGTTTCCTCGAACCAAATAGGCAGAGTCCTTTCATCTCCTTTAATACTTTCTAAGATAATGAAACAATTGGTCATTTCTTCATTCATGCCTAACCGAAATCGAGGTTGAAAAACTTCCCTCAACCACTTTATAGCTTTTTCTTTAGAACCAGGAGTAATTTCTAAACTTAATTCATCCCAATAAGCACTAGCAGAAATCAACCATTTAGGCCAGTTATTTTCTGTTTTATTTCTTAGAAAAACGTCTTCTACGTCAACCCAAGTGTAAAGCCGAATATCTGAAGGTATCATCGATTAATGTTCTCCTTTATCCAATTACAAATATTTTGCAGCCACTCAACCAGTTTTTGTTCGTCTTTTGCTTCTATTTTAATTCCATATCGCCAGACTTGATGGGCCTTGCCGATATCTAAAATAGTAGAGCGATCGCCTTCCAGATGAAAATCAGGTGGCTCCCCAACTGCTCCAGTGGAAATTTTTAGTGCTTTTACCCAGCGGTCTAAACTATGACCATATTTGAAAAGCACACTGTTATCTTGAGTTTTATATCTCCTTTGATTTCTCTGGTTTCTCTTTAGCCAAACACTTTTCAAGCCGCATTCAGCAGCATAAAATAGTAACAAATAAGAGGAAGTTCCAGATATTTTTTCTGAAGCATCTCGATTTGCATTAAAAGCGTACTTCAGTTGTTTATAGTTAGGTACAATCTTTTGAGAAGATGCTTTACCTTTTTGGCTTTTTAGTTGGGTTATTTGATTTTTTAGGTCGTATAAGGAAGCGATGGCTTCTGGTTGTTGACTGGGATTTATAAACGACTCCGTATAATCGAGTAATTGCGCGATCGCCTTGAGCGTTTGCGGGTCTAGGTTCAGTTCGGAAAGGTCTAAATCTAGCGGGGAATTGGACATAATAACTTTGATAATACAATCTTAATTCAACCCTGTCATAGTTTAAACCTTTATCTTTTAATTTTGGTAATGTTCCAGGCCAAATATATCCTAAAAATTGCTTATTTTTTCTGAATTAAAAATTTTTATTTGAAGAGTATTGACATTGGTTGCGGGGTCTGCTATTTGTTGGACAGAGTAATTGTATGATTGGGGCCCTAGTTTGTCTGTAGTTTCTGGGGGAGGCTCCCTTGACAGGCGAACAATAATTGATATAATGAAAAAAACAAAGCAGTTCCCTCAACAGTTAATTACTGGGAGGTAAAGCAAATGTCAGCCACTACTACAATTTCGACAAAAGAAATTAAGCAAATATTTCAGCAGCGGACATCGGATCCTTCTGAGCTTTGGAGGCTTGCTGAAAAAGCCAACACTTTAGCTGTGGTAGTAGAAAATTATTGGGAAAATTTACCTCCTAAAAAACAGGAATTGTTAACGGCTTTTGCTTATATAGACTTTGAACAACCTAAAGGTATCAACAGAATATTGCTCGACAGTATTAAAACTTTATTTGCTGCTTGGATTGTAGCTTGGATAGTAATAAAAGGCGAATTGAATGCTTTTATTACTTATAGAAATGCCTTAGAACGTCTTGTAAATGCAATTCTCAGCGCAATCGAACGGGAAAATCTTGCTTATCAAAAAGCTCTATCGAAAGCGATAGAAAATGCTATTATTAGTTCGGAAAATAATAAGGCTATGACTGCGGAGGAAGCTTGTGAGCGACTCAGAGAATTATCTAATCAAGCTCTCGAATAATTTTAAAAAAACGCAAAAAAAATTGATTCGCGATCGCTATCGTAAAAATCGCAAAGCAGCTATAGAATTTATAGAATTAATTGCCCAATTAGTGACTATCTTAAGCGTCGATCCTCGCCTTACTCCTCCTCTCGGACATTTAGAACCCTGGCCGCCAAATATGAATTTGGCAGAATGGGAATTGTGGAAGCTAGAATTTAAAATGCCTCAACTTCGGGGTGCAGCAGAAAAAGGCCGAATAATTTATTTACTGAATGCTGCTTTAAAAGAAGTCATACTTATATGGATTTACACCCACGCTGAGTTTAAAAAACGCCCGCCAGACAAGCTTATAAAAAAAAGACTTTTGGAATCAATAGAATCGGGAGAATTTTTTGAGGAAAATAATATTTCCGAAACAGTTTCAGAGGATAAAAGACAACAAAAAGAGGAGGGAGAATTAGAGGAATGACTCAATAAATTTTAACTCAAAATATCCCATTTGTTTTTAATTTATGCATCAAACCCTCCAAAATTAACCTAAAAACCCTAAAAATAACGCCGACATCCAGCAACTAAAACTTGCTAAATGTCGGCGTTAAAGAATCAACAATTCAAACCCTTCTATCCAACAGATGTGCCCACAACAGAATCGAGAACGTGGAATAGAACCGAGTTAATAAAAGCCAAAGCCAAAGCGCCCAATAACGCACTCCAAATACCCCAACGCAAGCGAAAACCTGGAACCAGCCAAGCTGCCAAACCAAAAATAATCGCGTTGACAAGCAGGGTAACTAAGAAAGTAGAAAGAATCGCGTTTAGCGGCAAAGCCAATGTACCCACCACTGGACGTAACAGTGCGTTTAAAAGTCCGATAACTCCAGCGGAAATTAATGCTTTCTTAAAATCATCAATTTCTACTCCCGTCGGGATAATAGAAATAAGGTACAAGCTGACAGCAGTAACCAGCCAAACAATCAAAAGTGAAACGATATCCATGTGAATTTCTCCTAAATTAAATTAACCTAAACATTAAACCGGAAAAGCATAACATCCCCTTCTTTTACCACATAATCTTTACCCTCGCTGCGAACCAAACCCTTTTCCTTCGCAGCGCTCATCGAACCAGTCTCCACTAAATCTTTATAAGCCACAGTTTCCGCCCGAATAAAACCCCGTTCAAAATCCGTATGAATTACCCCCGCAGCTTGGGGCGCTAACATTCCAGCTTCAATAGTCCAAGCCCGACTTTCTTGAGGCCCTGCAGTAAAATAAGTCCGCAACCCTAACAATTCGTAAGTTGCTCTTATCAAAGACTTTAACCCCCCTTCTTCTACACCCAAGGACTCTAAAAAATCTGCCCTTTCTGCTTCTGGAAGTTCGATTAATTCCGACTCCACTTGTGCGGAAATAATGATGACTTGCGCGTTTTCTCCTTTAGCAAATTGACGCACTTTTTCCACCCATTGATTGCCAGTGGCTAAGTCATCCTCCGAGACGTTGGCTGCATAAATTATTGGTTTGGCACTCAGCAAACATAAATGTTTGGTCGCTTCAATTTCTTCTTCTGTTAAATCCGCCAGTCGCGCAGATTTTCCTTCGTTTAAAACAGCGACTAATTTTTCCAAAGCCCCCATTTCAAACTGAGCATCTTTATTATTACGAGCTTGTTTGCGAGTGCGTTCGATTCGCTTCTCGATTTGGGCTAAATCTGCTAAAGCTAATTCCAGATTTATTACTTCAATATCTCGCAGGGGCTCTACAGAACCAGAGACGTGAATAATATCGTCGTCTTCAAAACAACGTACTACTTGAACGATCGCATCTACTTCGCGGATATGGGATAAAAATTGATTGCCCAATCCTTCTCCCTGACTGGCACCTTTCACCAAACCAGCAATATCGACAAATTCAATTCTGGTAGGAACTGTTTGTGCCGAATCAGAGATTTCAGTCAATACTTTCAACCGTTCGTCTGGTACTGCCACCACGCCGACATTGGGTTCGATGGTACAAAAGGGAAAATTAGCGGCAGTGGCCTTGGCATTGGCGACTAAAGCATTAAATAAAGTTGATTTGCCAACGTTGGGTAGCCCAACAATTCCGGCTCTAAGCATAGGTATTGAGTTTCTCTTAACTTTCAGGATAACAAAACCCTCTGTCTGATTTGCTATTACTAAAGACAGAGGTTAGTTAGTTAGTTCATTGTAGAGTATTGAATTAACAAAGGAGAAACTGCTCCCGGTTGGCTAGAATTTTAAGACTTTTACTTCCCCAAAATATGCTCGACCAAAATCAAGCCCCACTCGTAGAAGCACTCCGCGAAGCAGCGGGTAAACCCCACGCCCCTTTCTACGCGCCGGGGCACAAGGGCGGCCGAGGCATCCCTCGACCCCTTGCAGATCTCTTCGGTGGGGCCGTCTTTACCGCCGACTTGCCAGAATTGCCGGAATTGGATAACCTCTTCGCCCCAGAAGGTCCGATCCTCGAAGCGCAACAACTGGCGGCGGCAGCTTTTGGGGCAACTAAAACTTGGTTTCTGGTAAATGGTTCCACTGCGGGAGTCGCGGCGGCAATTTTGGCTACCAGCGGCAGCGAAGATAAGATTATCCTCCCCCGCAACGTTCATAAGTCGGCGATCTCGGGACTTATCCTTTCTGGGGCCGTGCCTATTTTTATTAATCCCGAATACGACTCCCACTGGGATCTGACTTGCCGCGTTACTCCCTCTTCTTTATCGGCGGCTTTAGAAAAATATCCCGATGCTAAGGCGGCGATGCTGGTTTCTCCGACTTATGAAGGTGTTTGTTCGGATGTGGGGGCCGTGGCAGAAATAGCTCATCGCCACGATATTCCTTTGTTGGTGGATGAAGCTCACGGGGCGCATTTTGCTTTTCATCCAGAGTTGCCGACTCCGGCCCTGGCGGCGGGGGCAGATTTAGCGGTGCAGTCTATTCATAAGGTTTTGGGGGCCATGACTCAGGCTTCGATGCTGCATATTAGGGGCGATCGCCTCGATGCCGACCGACTAAACCAAGCTTTATCGCTGCTACAGTCTTCCAGTCCTAGTTATTTGCTTTTGGCTTCTCTGGATGCCGCCCGCCAACAAATGGCTTTGGATGGGTTTGCTTTGATGAGTCGAACTTTGCAGTTAGCTGAAGATGCCAGAAAGAGAATTAGCCTGATTCCTGGTTTGTCGGTTTTGGAATTGGCGGGAGGTTTGGAAGAGTTGGATCCAACCAGATTAACTGTTAAAGTCTCCGATCTGGGTTTGACCGGTTATGAAGCTGACGAAATTCTCCATCGCGATCTGGGGGTGACTTGCGAGTTGCCGGGGTTAAAGTGTTTGACTTTTATTATTAGTTTGGGGAATACGGCGGCGGATATCGATCGCCTGGTTCAAGCTTTAGAGACTTTGGCTGCCAAAGGAGATTTTTATACTTCTAATTTTCCTCGTAGAACAGGCAAGATGCCTGTTATCCGCCCCCCTTCCTCTTCTATTGTTTCTCCTACCGTTTCTCCCCGGACCGCTTTTTTTGCCGACAAGGAAACTTTGCCAGTTTCCGAATGTGTCGGTCGTATTAGTGGAGAGTCGATCTGTCCTTACCCGCCGGGAATTCCAGTTTTGATGCCCGGGGAGGCGATCGCTACTGCTACGGTTGAGTTTTTACAACAACTTCTGGCTGGAGGTGCGATAATAACGGGATGTAGCGATCCTACTCTTCAAACTTTGAAAGTTCTATGCGGATAACAGGCAAAATACAGATAAGTAGTCGCGATGAAGCGGAATTTAAACAAAAATTTGGTCGCGGACGGTGGCTGTATTAACGGTAATTCGGCATTCAGAGGATGAATGTCCAACAATTATTAATTATTAATTATTAATTATTAATTACTTATAAAATCTTAAATCTAAAACCTTTATGCCTTCCCCACTTTGGCCTTATACAAGTCCCGGTATTCCAGATGAATTGTTCGATCGCCTCCCCGGCATTCCCATGAGCAAGCGAGAAGTGCGTTTGCTTTTAATCTCCTATTTAAGACTTCAGCCAGATTCTATAGTGTGGGATATTGGGGCTGGAACTGGAACTATTCCCATCGAAACCGGTTTGCTTTGTCCCCAAGGCCGGATTTTTGCTATAGAACGGGATGAGGAAGTGGCCAGTTTGATTAGAAAGAATTGCGATCGCTTTGGTTTGGAGAACGTAGAAGTAATAGAAGGTAGCGCCCCCGAATGTCTGGATAATTTGAGCGATCGGCCCCATCGAGTTTGTATTGAAGGAGGTCGCCAGATGAAGCTGATATTAAAAGAAGTCTGGCAGAGATTATTGCCCACGGGCCGGGTCGTAGCTACCGCCGCTAATTTGGAAAGTCTTTATGCTATCTCCGAAGGCTTTGCGGAATTACAAGTTAGAAATGTAGAAGTAGTCCAGTCTGCCGTTAACCGTCTGGAAACCCGAGGTTTGCATCAAACTTTCGCTGCGATTAATCCTATTTTTATTCTCAGCGGGGAAAAACTCGATTAGTTAAGCAATACCTTCGCCATTTTCTTGTAGGTTGGGTGTAGCGAACCTCCACCCAACATCTTCGAGCGCGAAAACCCACGATTTTGTTGGGTTGCGCTGCCCTTGACCCAACCTACGAATGGTATTTTTGCTGAAAGGCGAAGGTATTGTTAAGGCTACCCTATCGGATAATATTTCATACTAATAGTAATACTTAGGGCGGTAAAAAAAGCGATCGCTCCCTAGAAAATGTATTTTTAATTTGTTCCAAATAAAACCATAGGGATTTAAACTTTTTCTTAACCTTATTTTCTGGGACTTGACCTTTGGCGTAACCTCAAAAAGCAACAAATAACAAAAAACAGACTACCTAAACCTTAAGAAAGAGTTATCTGCCAGTTATTTTAGGGTAAAGTAGAGATAAAATAGATGCTTTAAGCAAGCTTAATTTAATAAAAAAACTATTATGCCTTGGTCCCGTATTTTCAGTGGAATTGTAGCGATCGCCGTCGCTTTATCAATGATATTTTTAGGAGGATGGTACTTTACAGTCGGCTTATGTATTATTGTCTATCTAGGCCAATTGGAATATTTTCAACTAGCGCGAGCTAAAGGCATAGCCCCTGCAGGGAAAACCACATTAGTCGTTAGTCAAGTCCTATTAATAGCAGCAGTTCTCGCCCCGAATTCAGTAGATGCCTTGTTCCCTCTAGCAGGAACCTTAATTTGTTTCTACCTGCTATTTCAACCAAAATTAGCCACCATCGCCGATATCGCCTCGTCGATATTGGGTCTATTTTATGGAGGTTATCTGCCCAGTTATTGGGTAAGACTGCGAGTCAGTCTAGATCCCCAACCTTATGATTATCAAAAAATATTTGCTAGTAAAATACCGTTCATCGACAGTTACCCCCAAGACTCTTGGATAAACTTCTCTACCCTATCCATGGGCTTGAAAGTGACATTATTAGGTTTTGTTTGTATCTGGGCAGCCGATATCGGTGCGTATTTTTTCGGTAAATTCTTCGGTCGCATCAGCCTCTCCCAAATTAGTCCCAAAAAGACCGTAGAAGGTGCCGTATTTGGAGTTTCGGCTAGCATGGCCGTAGCAGCAGTCGGTTCTTGGTTTTTTAATTGGCCTTATTGGCCATGGACTGGTGCTGTTTTAGGTATGTCGATCGGGGTTTCGAGTCTGTTAGGCGACTTAACAGAATCTATGATGAAGCGAGATGCAGGGGTGAAAGATTCCGGGCAATTAATACCCGGCCACGGCGGCATCTTGGATCGGACTGATAGTTATGTGTTTACAGCGCCTCTGGTTTATTATTTCGTGACCTTGCTTTTACCAGCATTGCAAACCTCTTTTTAAATAATTAATAATTAATAATTAATAATTAATAATTAATTATTACTGCCCTGCCGTGAGGTCTGACTGCTGAATTACGGTTAATACAGGTCGTTCGCCAAAAGACCAGAAATGTTAAAATTCTGCCGACCTAACTATTTAGCAGTTATTAAGGTCGAACGGTCAGTTTGCCTTTAGCAAAGATTTTCCCCGGAGTCAGGGTTAATTGCTCTATTTCAACCTCAGAACCTAGATCCATTTCTATAGTTTTGGCGGGCAAGCTTTTTTCCAACGATGAAAGTTTCCATTCGAGAATTTGGAAGAGTAATTCTCGCGGACTGGTTAGTTGAATACCGGTCCGCATTAATAAAGAAATTGGGGAACAATTAGGGCTAGAAAGAGTCGCCAAAAGAGTTAAGCTACCCGAATTTATAACTATGCGGGGTTCGTTTAAATTAATCGGTAAGGCAAGTTGGACATTGGGTTCTTCTAGTGGTAGTAGCTGTGTCAAAAAGTCTATTACAGCAACTTCAAGTAGGGGCGAGTCAAAAGAAGCATTTAAGTGAGCTTCTGCTAGTTGAAGCTCGCAATTAATTTGAAAAGGTGCTAGTATTCTAAGAGATTCCCCCCTGAGAACTTGACCCAGATTGATGTTGATGTCAGTGGCAGTAGCTTTAACTTCTGTTAAGTGCAGTCCCTCATAGATGGCAGCGCGAGCTATTAAGGAAACTCTGGGGATCGATCCAGTTAGTAATTGGCGATCGCTCCCTTCTATTTTTACTTGCAGATATTCTACGTTTTGCAGTTGGGATCGCAACCACAACTGCACTGCGGGCGACAGTATTTTACTGACAAGTCGGCTGCTGCCTTTTTGTGCTGCGGCCTCTATATTTTCAGTTTTAAGAAAACGACGCTCGGTCCGTTGATGGACTTTATTGGAATCTTTACTCAATTTAGTTACATCCACTGTTAAAAAAACACTTTTTTAACTCCAGAGGTTCTGTGGAGCGTTCGTAATTATACTGGCAGTATAACAAAATGTTAGAGTTTTTCGGCTTTGACAGATCGGCTTTTTTATGCTAAATACTGTGCTTAATCGAGGTAAGCACCCGGGGTAAGTATAGCAATGGGATTGTCAATGGGCGATCGCCCCCCTCGTTATTACTAAAAAAAATGCCTGACTATATTTTGAGATTGAATCAATAGATGTAGTATAAGAAGCAATTATCAAATCTGAGTTAAGAGAGATTGATATGGAACAAAGGCTACAAAAAATCTTATCCCAGTGGGGAATTGCTTCTCGCAGGAAAGCCGAAGAAATGATTATAGCCGGAAGAGTGCGAGTTAATAGCAAAACTGCCTGTTTAGGAGAAAAAGCAAATCCAGAAGGGGATCTCATAGAAGTAGATGGCCATCGCATTGAACCCGGAAGTCGTCCTCAACCCGCGTACTTATTGCTGAACAAACCGGCGGGAGTAGTTTCAACCTGCGTCGAACCCGGCAAACGTAAAAAAGTTCTGGACCTATTGCCCCCCCAATTGCAAGTTGGTCAAGGCATTCATCCAGTAGGACGCTTAGATGTAGAATCTACAGGAGCGCTCCTATTAACCAACGACGGTCAATTAACATATTGTTTGACCCATCCCAAACATCAAGTTCCCAAAATCTATGAAGTTTGGGTAGAAGGCCGTCCTTCAGAGAAAATCATAAAATTTTGGTGTCAGGGTATCATCTTATCTGGCAAAAAAACATTACCCGCTAAAGTCCGAGTATTGGAAAAAAGTTATGCTTCCCAAACCTTGTTAGAAGTGGTTATATATGAGGGAAGAAACAGACTAATTCGCCGAGTAGCAGAGCAACTGGGACATCCAGTTCTGAAATTGCACCGTACGGCGATCGGTCAGATTAAACTACAACCGCCAGGAGAAGCAATCTTGCCTGGAGGTCAATATAGGCCTTTAAAGACCAGTGAAATGTTTTTTTTGCAGAAGCTAATTAATTGAAGAAGTTCGACAATTAACAATTATTCGTTAAATTTGCCCTTGGATAAGTAGGAACCGCAATTATGAAAAATAAGTTATTTAGTTCGTCAGAAGTTCCTGGTTGTCAGGAAGAAAAAGCTGAAAAGTTAGCAGAAATTGGTGCAAAACTCCGCCAAACTCGCTTAGAAAAATCCATATCTTTAGAAAAATTGGCAGTAAAGACGATGATTCGCTCCCGCATTCTAGAAGCTATAGAAGAAGGAAAGCTAGACCAACTGCCAGAGACTATCTACACTCAGCGTTTAATCGAACGATATGCAAATGCGGTAGATTTAGATGGAAAGCAACTAGCGAATTTATTTACTACTACATCAAAAGGCGAAGCTAAAGACGATGGACGAAAAGTCTATTTGCCAGTTCAGAGATTAAAAGCTCACCATCTTTACCTCGTTTATATTTTTCTAGTTATTTTCTCCATCCATATTCTATCCAAAACATCTCTAATTTCTTATTCGCCAGACAAACAACCTTCTAATTCTCAAATCGCAGCCACTCTTGGAGAAAACGAGAAAGAAGGAGGAGCTAACTCGGGAGACCAAACTCGTTTAATTGAAAATTCTCCGCAAAAATCCCCCAGCAATTCTGTAGTAAATACCTTTCAAAATCAGGATCGAGATCGACCGATAACTGTGAGTGTCATCGTAGAAGAAGATTCTTGGGTACAAGTTGAAATTGATGGGAAAATAGAGTTTGAGGGAACTTTAGAACGCGGCACCGAACAGACTTGGGAAGCACGAGAGAAATTAGTTTTTGTTGCTGGCAATGCAGGGGGCGTCTTGGTAGCTTTTAACAACGAAAAGGCAAAGCAAGTTGGAGAACCTGGGGCGGTCAGAGAATTAGTTTGGAATGCGGATAATCCCGGTTATCAAGGAATGGGAGAAGTTCAAAATTAAAACTATTCGATAATGGGTAATAGCTATAGCAAGCCGTAGATCGTTCGTGATATTTTAGAAACCCGGTTTCTTAAACAATACCTTCGCCATTTTTTTGTAGCATCTCGTAGGTTGGGTGGAGCGATAGCGCAACCCAACATCTTCGTAGCACAATCCAACGATTTTGTTGGGTTTCGCTTCGGGTGCGCGCTACCTACAAATGGTATTTTTTATTTTGGCGAAGGTATTGTTAAAGAAACCGGGTTTCTGGCCCCCAAATTTTTCATAATCCATTTAGCTTATGTAGGTCGGGCTCCGCGACAGCGCAACCCAACAAGATTGTTTGGTTTTAGCTACGAAGATGTTGGGTTTCGCTACGCTACACCCAACCTACAAGAAAATGGCGAAGGTATTGATTTTAGAAACCCGGTTTCTTAAAGAAACCGGGTTTCTGACCCCCAAATTTTTCATAATCCATTTAGGATTGCTATAACAGCCATTACCCATTACCTATTATCCATCTTCTTCTGTTTATGGCAGACGGCCATAAATTTCTGTAAGGGATTTAAGGCGATCGCCAACCTCCCAAGTCAGCATCTCGGATTGATAGCGCCAGGCCCAATTCCCCTCGGAAACGCTTGGCGTATTCATCTTCGCCTCGCTTCCCAGGCCCAAAATATCCTGCAAGGGAAAGACCGCATAAACAGCCACCGAAGACATGGCTAAACGGATCAGATCCCAGTGAATGCCCCACTCGGAACTAAAGCCCAAATACTTAGTAACTCGTTCTTGCGCCTCAGCAGAACGTTCCTCAAACCAGCCTACCGTAGTGTTATTGTCGTGAGTCCCGCCATAAACTACCCACCCCGAACCTTCGTAATTGTAAGGTAAATAAGGATTATCCGGCCCAGAATCAAAAGCAAAATGCAAAACCTTCATCCCGGGAAACCCAAATTTATCTCGCAAAGCTTCCACCTCGTCAGTTATCAAACCTAAATCTTCTGCAATAAATGGCAATTTGCCCAACTTCTCGTTGAGAAGATTAAAAAACTCTTCCCCAGGAGCATCAACCCAGTATCCGTTGATAGCAGTAGTTTCTCCTTGGGGCACCGCCCAAAAAGCTTGTAAACCTCGGAAGTGATCGATCCGAATCAAGTCCACATAATCCAAGATTGACTGAATTCGCAACACCCACCAATGGAAGTCCTCTTGTTGCAACCTTTCCCATCTATAAACCGGGTTGCCCCATAGCTGACCGGTTTCGCTAAAGTAGTCTGGTGGGACTCCTGCCATTAGTGAAGCTTCCCCCGTTTCTCCATCGAGGCAAAAGAGCTCTGGATGAGACCAAACGTCGGCGCTATCGTGGGCTACATAAATAGCTAAATCGCCAAAGATTTTGATTCCATTGTCGTTGGCATATTTTTTTAGGTCTGCCCACTGACGGAAAAATTCAAACTGGAGGTATTTATGGTAGTAAATCTCCGAAGCCAAACGTTGCTGGTATTCTTCCATTGCTGGTGCTTGGCGGCGGGCGATCGCGTAATCCCAGGTATGCCAACTGGCACCGTCGCGGTCTTCCTTAATGGCCATAAAAAGAGAATAATCGTTTAACCAAAAACTCTTGGTAGCGCAAAACTCTTCAAAAGCTGCTTTATGGTCTTCTGGGGCATTGCTCTTAAAATTATTGCAAGCTTTCTCGAACAAAGAGTGTTTGGCTTTGGCGACGCCGTCATAATCCACCTTCTCGGCAGGGAATTCACCATAAGCATCTAAATCTTCATTAGCTAACAAGCCATTATCTCGCAATTTTTCGGGACTAATTAGGAGAGGATTGCCCGCCATTGCCGAGTAGCATAAATAGGGAGAATTACCAAATCCCGTGGGGCCTAGTGGGAGTACCTGCCATAGGTGTTGTCCGCTTTGTTTCAAGAAATCAACAAATTTGTAAGCCTCTGGACCCAAATCGCCAATACCAAAGCGACCGGGGAAAGAAGTTGGATGTAATAAAATACCGCTAGCTCTAGAAAATACCACGAAAGTTCCTTATGTAAATTTTGTCAAAAAATCGCTCGTCGTCGCGATTAGATCGATTGTACGACGAAGTGGAGATTTCGATCCCCAACAATTAAGACCGATTTTTCTTCCTGGTACTCTCTCTAATTTACGAGAGTGCCAGGAAAGTTTTTCCTTGGAAATTTCAGATTTTAAGCTAGAGCTATTTAAAATGAATCTATCAAGAGGCTTATGTCTGGAGTTCAGTATAGGAGTGCGCCTCAATATAGACCCATCTATTTCTCTACTAAATATTCTTTGGGAGAATCAGACATCATTAATTCTTCAAGATTGGAAAGAAGTACGTCGTTAAGTCTATCCAAAGGCAGATCGTTAGGGTCGTAGCCAAAGGGATTTTCTATTTCTATACCAATAGCTTCAATACCTAATAAAGCAAAAGTTATAATTCCCGCAGCAGGAATAGTAAACCAACCTAAGTCCGCCGACAGATAGAATGGCAAAGCGGTGCAATAGATAAATAATAAATGCTTTAGGTGAATTGAATAAGCAGGGGGAATGGGAGTATTTAAAATTCTCTCGCAAGCACCCACATATCCGACCAGTTTTTCTATTAATTGGTTATATGCCGTTAATTGAATGCTGTCGATGTAGTGGCGATCGTGCATTTGTTTTACATATTCTCCCATCCATTTCATCGCTCTTAAAGGCATATGATCGACATTGGTTAATTCCAAGTATTGCTTTTCCGTTATCAGTGACTTTATTTTTTCGTCAGCATTTTCTTTCCTTAAATGTAATTTAAGGGCGATAAAAAAAACGGCTATTAACCTAACAGCAGCCATTTTTGCTTCCGTATCTTCGCGATTTTTTTCGTAAATATTTACCCATAAAAGTATCCCCAAACTGCGAGCGTCATTTATAAGACTGCCGATAATTTTGCGTCCTTCCCAAAAGCGATCGTAGGATGTATTAGTTCTAAAAACCAGCAAAAGACCCAGAACAATGGCTGGAATTAAGCTGGCTAAAGTTGGTTGATGGAGCCAATTAACACCGTTTTTATACAAAATGGTGATTAAAAAAGCAAAAATCATGCTGACTGCAACTGCCCACCAAATACGAGGAATCACAGAAGTTCTTAAATTTAAAACAAAATCCAACCACTTTCGGCTTTTTAAATTCATACCCTTGATTAATTATTAATTATTAATTGTTAATTGTTAATTGTTAATTGTTAACTAGGTTGCGGACAACTAAAGGAAGGATATGCCGAATTAACGGCCTCTCGGACTGCTGAAATGTGCTTGTTAATAACCTTCTTTACCTCAGTTTGGGCATTGTCAGACATGGAAGAAAGCCAGCGATCGATATCGACGTACATCCGCTTTTTAGTCTCGTCATTATAAACAGCAAAACTCAGGAATTTTTCTATATTTGCTTTTCCCGCCGTCTCGGCTACCTCGTTCATCATAAAATAACTCGATCCGTATAAAGGCTCGTTACCTTGACGAAAATAACTTTCCCAACCACTCCAATCTAATCCTTTGCTTTTTAGCATTTTTTCTGCAAAAACCATGTTCATTCCTTCTACATAACAATCAAACAATTGAGCGTTCAAAAGATGAGCTATTTCATGGGATAATTGACCGTAAAAAGCATATTCTGACGGTCCTCTATTGAGGTAGATAGTAAATTCGCCTTGTTGGGCATTTTCTAGAGAGGTCATAGGTGTTGAATAGAAGTTTAAATTAACTTGGTTTACCGCTATTCTGGGTTCGCCGTAGAGTTCTACTGCATAATTAAATCCCTCTTTCACAAAAGAATAAACATCGGAATTTTCCAAGGAAGTTTCTAAAGCCAAAACTTGTGGAGTAGGGATTCTTTGGGCTCGAACTGGTTGAAGATAGGCGGGAAAAATATAGCTTACTGCAACCAGCGAAAAGCAGAAAATTAGGCACAATTTCCAGCGTAGAAAATGTCTCATATTTTTTAATTTTTTCGGTAAATAAGGTTAAATTAGCAATTAAAAACTAAGTAAGGAATAAGTGCGATATTGAAGACAAACCAGGTTTCTAAAACAATACCTTCGCCATTTTCTCGTAGGTTGGGTGGAGCGATAGCGCAACCCAACATCAACGAGCGAAACCAAGCGATCTTGTTGGGTTTCGCTACGCGATCGCGCTACCTACGAATGGCATTTTTTCTTTTTGGCGAAGGTATTGTTAAACAATACTTTCGCCATTTTCTCGTAGGTTGGGTGGAGCGATAGCGCAACCCAACATCAACGAGCGAAACCAAGCGATCTTGTTGGGTTTCGCTACGCTACACCCAACCTACGAATGGCATTTTTTTTTTGCGAAGGTATTGTTTAAGAAACCCGGTTTCTTGCCACCAAATTTTACAACCAGTTTAGGATTGCTATAGATAATTAAGATGCACCCCAATTTACTCAGTTTCAATCCAAACAGTAACCGCCGCCACCGCAATTAACATTTCATCGTTTTTATCGTTAAGTTCGGCGATCGCCCGTCCTTCTACCACCATTCCCCCAGACTCAATCTTAATACTTTTTTTCCCAAAAGGTAAAACTGCCAAAACCTCTTCTTCTCGCACTTGTTCTGGATAGGGCACTGCCAGTTGTACTTCCACAATCATCTCGTTTGGATGATTTAAACCAGCCACCTCCCAAACACCGGGCAGAGCATTATGAGCTATGGCATTACGAACTGCTCTAGCAGCGGCCACCGTCGGTTCCTGTCCGTGTTGGTCCGCTCCCATCCCCATTTCAATAATCAAACGTTTTCTAGTCATAGTTTCCTTTTATTATTAATTTTTATAGGATTTGTCGAATCGGTGAAGTACATTTTCGATCCCCCTAAATCCCCCTTAAAAAGGGGGACTTTGAGATTTTCCTGCTCCCCCCTTTTTAAGGGGGGCTGGTTCAGGATCTTTCGGGATGTACGTCATGGATTCAATAATCGCTATAATCGCTAATTCTAACCTTTAATTTCCCCTCATTATCTATTATCCTGTTCCTGCTTTAAATCCCTTCCCATCAAAGCCGCTACTGCTTCTTGGGGTGTAATTTTATTATTAAGCAAAAGATAAACTTGCCAGGAAATAGGCACTGGTATTTGCTCCCTTTTAGCAATATCTATTAAAACGTTAGTAGTATTAACACCTTCAGCAGTGCTTTGTAATTCTTCTATAATGTCATCGAGAGTTTTCCCTTCAGCCAAACCGTAACCGACGCGATAGTTGCGACTGAGAGAGCTGCTACAAGTTGCTAACATATCTCCCAAACCAGATAATCCGAAAAAGGTTTCTGTTTTGCCTCCCAAATGAGTACCGATGCGAATAATTTCTGCCAAAGCGCGAGTCAATAAAGCTGATTTAGCATTAGTTCCAAGTTGCAAACCATCGCAGACTCCGGTGGCGATCGCTATTACGTTTTTCAAAGTACCGCCCAACTCCGTACCGGTCGGATCGCTACTGGTATAAACTCGAAACACCCCTGAAGCAAAAGCTTTTTGTACTGCCTCTGCATCTGACAAATTTTTACTAGCTACCACTGTTGCTGCTGGTAATTTTCCCTCGATTTCTTTGGAAAAATTAGGACCGGATAAAACTACAATGGGATTATCGGGAAATGTTGTTTGCCAAATTTCTGAAGGAGTACGAGTAGTCTCTGGGTCTAATCCTTTTGTAGCAGTGACGATTATAGTATTAGCAGCCAATTGAATTTTTTCTAGTTTAGCAGCAGTGGCTACTACTCCTTTCATTGATACCGCTGAGACTACAATATTTGCATCTTTAATAACTTCTTCTAAAGCGATATCCATGCTGCGGGACCACACCCGCACTTCATGGTTATTATGTCGCGCTAGTGTTGCTAGTGCAGAACCCCAAGCACCCGCCCCCAGAATAGCAATAATTTGCGCTTGAGTTGTTCTTGGATAGGAGGCTTCTAGAGTTTCGATTACTTTTAGGGTTTTTTCTGTTTGAAAATCTCCCGGTTTAGATTCTTTTTTTGGCTTTACCATCATTTTAAGTTCCCGTGTAAAATTAATTAGACATCTGAAACAGGCGAGACGCCTGTTCTACGGGGGAATAAGAAATAATTTTATGTAAATATTTTTGCCTACCTACTTATAGAGTTTAGATCTAATTAATAAAATTAGCCGTAGCGCTAATTATTAATTAATAATTAATAATTAATAATTAATAATTAATGATTCTCGGACGTTTCGTCAGGGTGGCGAGAAAGCGTTAATACAGGCATCGTCCGCTAGAAAATTTTTGTTCTAATTATTTTGCACGACTACTTATTAAAATATCGGGTTATTTTTAGAGCAATTATCAATGGAGGCGATCGCCATTTTTGTTTTGGTATCGATCCTCTATTTTTAAGCATTGCATAACTGATTAGTTTACAACTCCCTGCCAACAATGGCAACTTTCCCTAAAACCATTAGTTTTTTACCCTCCATCTGACTGGTGCGGTTACTCGAACGGACTTGAAGAAAACTTTCATTAATAGAGAGGAAATAAATCTATCCTAAGGAGGTAAAAGATTTAGGAAAACTTAAGCTAGTATTTGCAGTTGTAGTAGTTCTTGGAGAAAATTTGGATCGAATTAGAGATAGGGCCTTAAACCAGAGCGGCTATAGCAATTTCATAAGATTTGTAAATATTAGTGGCCTATTCTTCGCAATTCATCAGAAATCGCTATATTTTCCAATTACTACTCAAAACTGCGCGGGCCAATCTCTACTCTAAAAACACAAAACGCCCCAGTTTAAGTCAAAATTGTAACAAGATAGACTCTTTAGGAGAAAAAGATGATTTTTAGTCGTTGGCAAAAAGTTTTAGCCCCTCTAGTAATATCAGTATTATTGCTGGTTTCTGCTTGTGGCGGTGGTTCCTCAACTTCCCGATTCGACAATGCCCAACAGCAAAGCACCGAACGGTCCGCTCAACGGGAAATGGCCCAGCAAAACAAACAAGAAGTTGCTGGGGGTCAGTTTAATAAATTCTTCCCTCAATCGGGAGGAGGATTCGAGCGGGTGTACGTTCAGGAAAAACGAGGCTTTGCTCAAGCGAAATTGAAACAAAACGGACAAGATGTGGCCTTGCTATCGATTAGCGATACCGTAGGCAACCCCAGTGCCGTTCAAAAATTTCAGAGCGCCAGTCAAAGAATAGGCGGTTATCCAGCAGTGGCCCAAGGCAAAAATGGTACTGTGGTTTTGGTTGACAATCGCTTCCAGGTAAAGGTCCAATCTCGAAATGATTCTTTCAGCCAGAGCGATCGCGAAGCTTGGATGCAGAAATTCGATCTAAACGGTCTTAGCCGACTCAACTAAAACAATTGAATAAATAACTGTAGAGAGTTGCCTATAGTAACTCTCTACAGCTATTTTTAGACAGACAATCTTTAGACCCCAATAGTAATAAGGAATCTCAAATGAGCAAACCAATCTTTGAATTAGCAGACGAACTACCGACCAATAACATGACGATTAAGGCCCTTCGCGCCCTGGACTTTGTAGTTCCCGGTGAATGGGACAATCTGGTGGGGTTTGAAAATATCATTAAAAACGTCACTGGCGAAGACGACGAAGAGCTAATTCAGCAAATCGGCGATCGCGCCGTTTATCTCTACAACGACAAATCGGAGGGATATCAACGGGCCTTATGGATGTACCAAACCATTAGCAGTTCCGGCCGGGCTTTGGGTACCGCTGCAATGGCCAATAAAGCGGGCGAAAGTATTTCCTTTTTAGGCTTTCTCGGCAATCTCACTCCCAAAGCTGACAAACTTCAAACCCTAGACCTATCCCTAAAAGTTGTTACCGAGATAGTCGCTTATTGCAAAATTAACGGCATCCCAGGAGATAGCATCGGCGACTTTCTAAACTCTTTAGTGGACGAATACAGCGGACCATCTCTGATGCGGATGGCCGCTCTGGTTTGCTTTGATGGCTTGATTCCTCTGGGGCCTGATTTCGTGGAAGTAGTTCTAGGTTGGATCGAAAAGCTGACCCCCGAAGACCTCGAAGACCACGAGGCCTTTAACGACATGCGCGAGGAGATTCCAGGGGAAGACCGCGAATCAAAGTTCGGGTTTATCGGAGAATCTGTTTCCTCCGTTTCCGGGTGGATGAAGGGTTTTGTCGCCGATCGCGACTTGACTCCTCGAAAGGTGGTTAATAGCCTGCAAAATTATATGGACGTTGCGGATGACAAGTTAGATTACGTCGCGGCGTTTTTGGATATGACAACCAATTATTATGAACATACCGGCGTTCAAACCTTAGCTCGCAGTCTAGTGGACCGAGCTTACGCTGAAATCTAACTAAACAGGAGCGATCGATGGCAGAAGAAGAAAAAGCTAAAGCTAAAAGCGAGGAAGGCAAAAAGCCACCAGCTAAGGCGAAAAAAGAAAAGCCCCCGGCTGTAGAAAAGAAGCCTTTTGCGGAGTTTATTCATCAGGATTACTTGCCGGCTTTACAAGAAGCGTTGGCCAAAGAAGGAGTAAGCGATTTAGAAGTGACTTTAGTCGAGCAAAAGCTACCCATCGCAGGCTTGAATTCCTCTGAGGAGAGTTGGCAAGTAGTGGGCAAGTTTCAAAACGGTCAGCGTCAGTTCAACGTTTATTTCCCGAAAAAGGATATTAAAGGCCAAAGGGCTTTTTCCTGCGCTGACAGCGGTACTAAGGCCACAACTATAGAACCGTTTTTAATCGACGAGCGCAGAATTACTTTAGACCTGTTAGTGTTTGGGGTGGTTCAACGTCTCAACGCTCAAAAGTGGCTCGATCTTAATTAGAAAAGTCGAGAAAAAAGACTATAAAAATAAAGACAAGGTGAGAATTTCTCCCTTGTCTTTTTTGCTTTATTAGTCTGGTATTTTGGGGCTATTGCTAAAGACAATTGAAAGCTTCCAGACAAAATTTAGGTAATTTCCATTTTTACATCGCCCTCCTTATTCGCGATCCCCCATTGTTCCTTGAGGATATCGTAAAGGTTAACCTCTTTTTCTAGCAAGCATGTATGCCCGCTGCGAGGTAAAACTAAAGTTTGAGTGTTAGGAATGTGTTTGGCTAAAAGTTTAGCGTGAGATACCGAATGCAAAAGGCGATCGCGGGCGCTAGCTATTAACAAAACAGGCAGTTGGAGAGCTTCTAATTCCTTTGTTTGAACGTGGAAAGAGCGCAGCAGCCCCAGTCTCCAGACAGAAGTTCTCTGGGGGACCGATCGCATCGCATCTAGCAAGGCTTGGCGATCGTCAGGGATCATCCTTTCTAAGGCAGCTAAAAACGGCAAAAGCCAAAGAGATGATAAAGGATAGATATTTTTCGGTAACAATCTAGTAACGTAAGGCCCCCAGTTTACTAATGGCTGCTGTCGGAAACAGGAAGCAGGATTAATTAAAATCAACCTTTCTGCGAGCTCTGGTGCCCTCAAAGCCACCAGCAGCGACAAACAGCCCCCGAAGGACTCGCCGCACAAATACACCTGCCGTCCGAGCGATCCCCGTTCTACCTCTATGGCAGCTATAGTTTCTTCCGTCAGGCGATCCCAGGAAGACATATCCTCGCCGGGGATGCTCAAACAACGAATGTCGAATGCTTTGGATAAATCATCCAGTTGCGATCGCAATAATAAACCCGTCCCATCCATACCAGGCACGAAGATTAATAAAGGTAAATCGGATTTAGTAGGAACAGGTCTGAGGAAATGAATTTTTTCAGATAACTCTTGCATCATTCAATTAGGGTAAAAAATATGTAATAATTGTTCGGGTAAGATTATATTTTACGATCGTTCTTTTTTAGCAGTCCGGGCCTTGTTCGGTTAAGTAGTTGGAGCGGCCGAAATAGAAAAACAATTTATCTACGCCCCAAGACCTTTAATGAAGGTAACTTCCTATTAATAAGACAAGCTTAATTAATTGTTAATTATTAATTATTAATTATTAATTAAAAACATCCTTTATCCAGCAAACTCCCAATCTCGTCAGTTACATAATCGGTGATGGTAGCTACCACCTTTTTTGCTTGTCTGCCTTGATATTGTTCCCGATGGTTCGGCTTAATCCAATAGGGACGCCCTATAAGAATATTTGTTTGTTTATAGAGCGTGACTGGATGCCATCCCGGTCGGTCGAATAGCGGTTCGTCTGGATCGAAGAAGCTTAAAAGCTTCAAAGGTATTCTGGAGGAAATTTGCTCTTCTGTGTTGGAAGCGATCGCCACTGGCAAAATCGCAAGCTCCTTCACCTGGGAGCGCAATGCTAGGTGAGCAAATCCCTTATAAAACTTCCCTATAGTCTTAGGCTCAGTAAATTCAACCATGGGACGGGCACCTTCGGGAAACACTCCCACCATTTCGCGGGCCTTTAACAATTCCGTGGCCTGTCTAAAAAAATGTTGGTGTCTGCGTTGGGGTTCTTCTAAGGGAAAACATCCCAGTCCTCGAACTGCTTCGCGCAATAGTGGGACTTCACCCATGTAGTGGTGACAAGCAAAGCGAATAGGGCGACCGACGGCTACGTTAAGCACGACGGGATCCATAAAACTGCGATGATTGCTGACCAATAACACCGCGTCCTCTCTAGGAATGCGGTTTTCGTGGTAAACAAACATCCTGGTGCCGAGGGCCGTTAGCAACCCGCGCCAAAGAAGCAATGTGTTATTCGATAGGGAGACTGCCATGGTTAACGGGCATGATAGGGGTTAGTTGGCCTGAATTGAATTGTAAACTACAATACAATTAACGATCGAAAGGTTAAGACTTGCTTGAGAAATTACGCATCTATTGGCAATACCTTTATTCTAAATGGTAGCTTGCTAAATAGAAGTAGATGGCGATCGTCGCTAAAAGCAAGGCGCAGTTGGGCAGCAAACAAAGCGAATAGGGCGATCCCAGTAAGTTTAAAGAATTTTCTGTTTAATTTTCCATGACGAAATCAACTAAGAAAGCTAAGGACACCTTTGCAATTACAACCCCTCTGTATTATGTCAACGATTTACCTCATATCGGCAGCGCTTACACGACTATGGCTGCTGACGCTATAGGTAGATTTGAGAGATTGCGGGGCAAGTCGGTATTAAGCATTACCGGCACCGACGAGCATGGCCTGAAAATTGAGCGGACGGCTCGGAAAAACGAGCGATCGCCCCAGGAGCATTGCGACCTAATCGTCGAAGGATTTGAAGAACTCTGGGAGCTACTCAATATCCAGTACGACAGATTTAGCCGCACCACTGCCTTGGCCCACTCAGAGATCGTCAAGGAATTTTTTCAGCGAGTCTGGGATCGAGGTGACATCTATCTCAACCAACAAAAAGGTTGGTACTGCGTCTCCTGCGAAGAATTTAAAGAAGAGCGGGAATTATTAACAGGAAAACGCTGCCCCATTCACACTAACCAACAGGTGGAATGGCGCGACGAACCAAACTACTTCTTCCGCCTCTCTAAATATCAAGAAAAACTCGAAGCGCTCTATGGAGAACGGCCCGAGTTTATTCAACCGGAGAGTCGTCGCAACGAAGTATTGAGCTTTGTCAGCCAAGGACTGCAAGATTTTTCGATTTCCCGAGTCAATCTCGATTGGGGCTTTCCCGTACCAGCAGACCCCGAGCAGACTTTATATGTCTGGTTTGACGCTTTGCTCGGATATGTTACCGCTTTATTAGAGCCTGACGAGGAACCTACTCTGGAGAATGCTTTATCAAAATGGTGGCCTATAGACCTGCATTTAATCGGCAAAGATATTTTGCGCTTCCATGCAGTATATTGGCCGGCAATGTTAATGTCGGCAGATTTGCCCCTTCCAGGGCGCGTATTCGGACACGGTTTTTTAACTAAAGATGGAAAAAAAATGGGTAAAACTTTGGGTAACACCATAGATCCTGTTGAATTAGTTAAGAAATACGGTCCCGATGCGGTTAGGTACTATTTTCTTAAAGAGATAGAATTCGGACAGGATGGAGATTTTAAGGAATCCCGATTTATCAATATCCTCAATGCAGATCTGGCTAATGACTTGGGGAATTTGCTCAATCGAACTTTAAAAATGGCTATCAAATATTGCCAAGGGCAGGTTCCTAATGTCAATGGAGAAGATGTGGCGGGGGATCATCCTCTTAAAGCTATTGGCATTAATTTGGGCGATCGAGTGGCTGAGGCTTACCAGACTCTTGCCTTCAGCAGAGCTTGTGAGGATGTTTTGGCTTTAGCGAAAGCTTGCAATAAGTATATTGACGATTTAGCTCCCTGGACTTTATACAAGCAAGGCAAAGTAGAAGCAGTGGAAGAAGTTTTATATTCTGTATTAGAATCAGTTCGATTAGCGGCTTATCTTTTGTCGCCGGTCGTTCCTAATATTAGCACTGCTATCTATCAGCAACTCGGTTTTTCCATAGATTTTAACGACCGGGCAGGGATTCAAGACTCCGCTAGATATCTAGAAAGCGCCTCCTGGGGCTGCTTAAAAGCAAACCAAGCTTTGGGGGAACCGCAGCCAGTTTTCCGGCGACTAGAACCATAAGAAATAGCATCTATTAGATTCCCATTTTTTTTAATAGCACAAAAATATTTGGGCAGTACAAATTCAAGTTTTAAGTCTGAGAAATAAAAGCTAACTTTTTTCAAAAAAACAGAGGATTAAAATCGTGTTAAATCATCAACCAGTAGAAACTGAAGAAATATTTACGCCAGAGCAAGTGTTAGAAAACAGAGGCCGAGTAGCTATTTTTATAGACGGCTCTAATTTGTTTTATGCTGCTTTGCAATTAGGCATTGAAATCGATTACACCAAGCTTCTTTGTCGCTTAACCGGAGGTTCGCGACTGTTGCGGTCATTCTTCTATACCGGTGTCGATCGCACTAACGAAAAGCAACAGGGCTTTCTACTCTGGATGCGTCGCAACGGCTACCGCGTGATTTCTAAGGATTTAGTACAATTACCAGATGGCTCTAAAAAGGCTAATTTAGATGTAGAAATTGCGGTCGATATGATGGCTTTGGTGGGGTCTTACGATACGGCAGTTTTAGTAAGTGGGGATGGGGATTTAGCTTATGCAGTTGATGCTGTAAGCTATCGGGGGGTTCGGGTAGAAGTAGTTAGTCTGCGTGCCATGACTAGCGACACTTTAATTAATGTATCCGATCGCTATATCGATTTGGAATCTATTAAAGAGGATATCCAAAAAACTTCTCGTCCTGCTTATGCCTATAGACCTCTTTCCAGTCTTAGTTTTATGGACGATCGGGAAGAAAGATAAAATCAATTGGGGTTATAAAATTAGAAGAAAAAAGCTCGATAAACTGTCGAAAATATTTCACTAATCTTTTTTTAGACATCCAATGGTTAACAATTTAAAAATTGAAACTTCTGTTTTGATTTTTTTCAATACGACAGAAAAAAAGAGGAAGGATGTAAATCGTCTTCCTCTTTTTATTAGTTTTTTGTCTCCTATATTTTCAGAATGAAGATTAAAAATATTCTTGCCGATAATTTGTTCGCTTCGTTAATATCTATTACCTTAGTTTTGAGTTTGGTAGCTTGCGGACAACCGGAAGTAACGGAGGAGAATGTAACAGAAAATCCGACCCCAGAGGAAGAAAACAAAGCGGAATTAACTTTAAATGATGTTAGCCTAGAGCAGACATCGGTCGAGGGGCAAATTCTCTGGCGGGTAGAGTCGAAACAGGCGAAATATGACGAAGAAAGGCAAGTAGTTCTGGTAGAAAATCCTGAAGGCGAATTGTTTCAGGAGGGAAAGTCTATCTACTCTATTAAAGCTTTGAAAGGTGAGGTTTATCAGGAGGAGAAAAAAATTCTGCTTCAGGGTGAAGTTTTTGCAGAAGATCTGGAAAATAAAGTGGTTTTAAGAGGGCGAGAATTGGAATGGTTGCCAGAAGAGAATCTCTTGATACTTCGCTATAATTTTACTGGAGAAAATGATGATGTGAAAGGTTCGGCCGAATCAGCACAAATTTTCACTCTCGATCGCCGCATGGAGCTATACGGTAAAGTGGTTATGAGGGTGGAAAAACCGACTGTCAATTTGCGGACGGAAAAGTTGGTTTGGCTGATGAACGAAGGGCAATTCCTCAGCGATATGCCGATTTCGATAGAACGCATGGAAGACGAAAAGATTACCAGTCGCGCTTTTGCCGACGGTTCTGGATTCGACCTTAATAATAACATAGCTATTCTCCGCCAAAACGCTCAAGTTGTTTTTTCGGAACCTTCTTTACAAATATCAAGCCAGGAAATGAGTTGGAATTTAGAAGAGGAAACGATTAAGTCTCCGACTCCAGTTACGGTTTTAGAAAAAGAAGAAAAAGTTGTTTTGAAGGGAAATCAAGGGGAAGGGGATCTGAACGATAAGACTTTCTATCTAGAAGGTAATGTGGTGGGTATTGGGGAGAAAAATGGGGCTCAATTGAATAGCGATCGCCTGACTTGGTATTTTGACACTGAGAGTTTCGATGCGGAAGGAAATGTGGTTTATCGACAATTAGACCCTCCTTTGAATACGAAGGGACCGAAGGCAAGCGGACAGCTTAAAGGGGAAAATGTGGTTATGACTGGAGGTAGCTCTAACGTGGTAACAGAAATTTTTCCAGATCGGTAATTACAAAATCTAGACTTCGGGTGCATCTCATATTTGCAAAAAAAAATATAGCATTTGTCGAATCGGTTTCGACAAATGCTATATTTTACCGTTTTCCTGAATAAGCAATATAAGATTCTTCTCGCGAGCATCCTATTGACAATGGTTGCATAGAGATGGTTCTGGGATCTCGATATCGACTTCGCATGAAGAATCTTCCACGTCCCCAAATATAGAATTGCAAGGCTTTACGTCTGTAGGCCACTCGCAATCTTCCATTCCCTTAGCATCGGAAGGACAAGCAGGCAACATAGCCCAATTCTCCCAGGAACTCAAATCCAAACCATCACTACCGCACTCTGACAGCGGTTCGCCGTTATAATTTACCCGGACATTTTGCATCATTCCCTGGTCTTCATGGGTGAGGATGTGGCAGTGTAAAACGTACTCCCCAGGATAGTCTAAGAAACGCTGCCAAATGGTAATTGGTATGGGGAGTCTGTTGGGGGCAGGACTGGGAGGAACCGCGACTACATCCCGCCAACGCCAGTTTGTCGAATCGTCCGGGCCGTGAGGATCGATTTTTTCTCCGACTACTTGGAAGGGGTTGACGTGAATGTGAAAGGGGTGAGCTTGACCTTGGGAAGGATCTTTCTCAATTTCTTCCTCGTCGCCCTTCTTCTTCCAAATGCCCTCATTCTTTAGCTCCCAAGCCTCCACATCTCCTAAATTTACTTGAATATCAAGACGCTTGTGGTCGTAAATTCTTTTGTTAATGAGAAAACTGCGGCGCTTTTCAAAATTGTCAGTATCGGGAAAATAATCGTACACGAGAAAGCATATTTGACGCGGCTTGTCAGCATTGCCAATCTCGCTGGGATGAATGGGTAGCAGATAGCGCGGCGGTTTTCCAGGAATGACTGTGGGCAACTCCTCATCATAATTCTTCGGGCAGTATAGATCTGTTTGATTGTCCGGTACTCGCACGAATGCTAGGACTTGCGGACAAGATACGGTGCTGCCGCCCCTTTGAGAAAACAAATCTTTGACGACCTTATACCAACCAGGTTCGAGTTGAACGAGAAAATCTGCACGATTTCCAGCTGCCATATCCCAGCCTGGAGTCGGTTGGGGTGCTTTGCCGTAGAAAGATATGCCATCAACTGCCATTAAGTGCATATCAACTACTTTGCCTCTCAAAGGGGCATCGTAGTAGGGGTCAACATCTTTTTCGACTACTTTAACTAGCTTCAGGTTCATCAAGCCCTGAGTTGAGGAGGTGGCATTAATGAAACGCCAACGTTGAACCTCTCCTGCTTGCAGGGTAATAGTGGGCTGATACTGACCGTTAATCAGAAATTCCGATTCGTGGGTTGTCGGCTTGCAGTAAATGTCCGAATCGTTTTCTCCGAGAACCTCTTGCATTATCCACACCTTATCCCTAGTTTCGTCAACAATCCGATCTTCAGGAGGTTCTTTGACGATAATCGCTCCAGCCATGCCGTTGGAAACATGAATAGCAGTGGAACCGTGTCGGTGGGCGTGATACCAGTGAGTTCCTGGAGCGTGGAATTTGGGCAGCCAGACGAGGTATTCGTGGCAGAACACCCTAACGTTTGGCTTATCTGGCTCGTCGCTAAACTGGGGTAGAACTTCCAATAGAAGGTCGTCGGAGGAGAGGATTTTCTTTTGATTCACGCTATTTTCGCAAATACTGGCAGGGGAAACGTGCAAGCCGTGAAAGTGAAGGTTGGTGGTGTTAAAGTTATTGGGACAGTTGTCGTCCTCAGGATTTGGAGCTGGGTTCTCAGGCAGCCTGTTTTTTAGGCTAATTCGGATTTTGTCTCCAGGATTGACGAAAATTGTCGAACCTGGAATTTGACCGTTATAGCAACGAGTTTTTACTTCTTCAACTTCCACAAGCTTTTTGCGTCTGAGCAGCACTGGATTCATTACTACATTTAGCTGCAAGCGGGCTTCTCCATAACTGGAGCAGACGACGTGAGGTTCCTCGAAGATGACAAAATGGTTGGGAATCCGTTTTATGGAGCCAGGGTTCTGTTGTGTTGGCTCGGAATTCGCTTGCGCTTCTTCTCCTCCCCATACTGTTGTGGGTGCGGCTAGGGCGGCTGCTGCGATCGCCCCTCCTCCTAAAAATTGACGTCGGTTCACCCCAGGACGGGAATCTTCAGATGGCTTCGAGTCCGTTTGGGTGTTCTGTTCTGATGTCATTACCTATTTCCTCTGTGGCTTTTTCGATACTGCGAAATTTAGATCTTTGCGATCTCTGGGATTAGAGCAATGTTCTCCATATTGTGTTGAGAGGCGACATGGACTACAGTATTCTGGGAACAATCGCTCAAATTTGCCAAGCCCTTATCTTCCATAAAATTCCTCTCTATCTTGGTCTTAACTATTACAGTTAAAGTCATCATTATTCTCTGGGTCTTCTCGCGTTTTCACAAAGAGGGCAGCAGTAGGACAGATCGATCCGTCTTCTCCGTTAATAACCGCGCGTGCCCCCATCAGGTCTAATATCTTCAAGTTATCGTTGCTAATGCCCGCCCAAGCCTCATATTCATTTTTTTCGTCGCTGCTGGTTGCCGAGAAGCTAATAAGATACTTACTCTCCAACCGATTACTCTCCATCGGATGATAAAAGCCATAGACAGTTTTCCTTGTTTCCTCGCCATTGCAAACAATCAACTCTCCTTCAAAGGTATTAGCATCTTCATCATCTTCTTTGAGGATATTCAGCTTGGTGACGTTCTTGAAAGTTGATTGGCTGACACTGGTATAAACCCCTGCAAAGGGGACAGCAGCCATCGCATCTGCTGGGAAGAACAAAAGAGCAGCCAAGACAGTTGCCAGTAAGGCAGTCAAGGGAAATCGTTTCCAAATATTCATTGCGCTAACCTCAGTTTTAACTAAAAAGATTACATTTGTATCTGTTACGGGACTAGCAATTTAATAACATACCGATGTTGGGTTGCGTTCCACTCCACCCAACCTACAAGGGACTGGTACTTTATTTTTTTGCTACTCCCCCAACAGATACAGTTTATTCAATTGGAGAACTGTTGTCAACCCCCAGATTTTGCTGGTTGGGACGAGGGCGAGCCCCTTTGATGAATGTTAGTTTGCCTTGCTATAGCAATCCTAAATGGATTATGAAAAATTTGGGGGCCAGAAACCCGGTTTCTCAAAGAAACCGGGTTTCTAAAATATCACGAATGATTTAGGCTTGCTATAGAAGTTCGACGTCGAGTTGAGAGGGTCAGTTTAGGAGGGGAAAGAGGCGCTCCCTCCTCCTTTTTTCCCCAATGCTATTCTATTTAGTGTTAACTACGGCGACTGTGACCTCTGCGGCTGTATCTCATGTAGGTATTCCCGATCGCCACTTGCACCAACCAACATTAAACTGGACTGTCAAAAAAATTGGTTAAATAAGGCCTTATCATTATTTAATAACAGAAACCAGCACTAAATTTAATGTCAAATCCTCTGCAAACTCCCCATAGCGGCTATCACTGGGATGGTAGCGATCGCCGTTTTTTTGAAGGTTGGTACTATCGAGTCACCCTACCAGAAGAACGACAAACCTTCGCCTTCATGTACTCCATAGAAGACCCTATCGGCAATCGAGCTTTTAGCGGTGGCGCGGCTCAAATTCTCGGCCCGGAAGATGAATATCTCTGTCGAACTTTTCCAGACGTTGAAGGCTTTTGGGCATCCCAGAGTGCCCTAGAATTAGGTCATTGGGGCAAAAGCTCGCTAAAGGCGCGGCCGGGATATTTAGAACCAGAGCTATTCGATGCCCATATTTCAGAAGGCTATCAAGCAACTGCCACTTGGCATCAAGGAAGCTTGCTCGATCCGGGGAGTGGCGATCGCTGTCAATGGCAGTATGCTATTAAGCCGGTCTATGGTTGGGGAAATGTGGGAAAATTACAGCAATCTACTGCCGGTTGGCTTTCTTCTTTACAAATATTCGAGCCTGGATGGCAGATCTTAATGGCTCGCGGTTTGGCTACCGGCTGGATCGAGTGGAAAAATAAACGCTACGAATTTACCGATGCTCCAGCTTACAGCGAAAAAAACTGGGGCGGTGCTTTTCCTGAAAAATGGTTTTGGCTTAATTGCAATAGTTTCGATGGGGAGAAAGATTTAGCTTTAACCGCAGGGGGAGGACGAAGGGGGGTTTTGTGGTGGATGGAGTCCGTGGCCATGATTGGCATTCACTACGGAGGCAAGTTTTACGAATTTGTGCCGTGGAATTCTCGGGTAACTTGGCAGATATGGCCTTGGGGCAAGTGGCAAATGCAAGCTGTAAATCAGGATTTTGAGGTGGAGTTAAATGGCACCTGCGGCGATGGCCAGGGTACTCCTCTGCGAGCTCCCACCAATGAGGGGTTGAGATTTGTTTGCCGAGATACCATGCAGGGACAACTTAGCTTGCAATTATTTAAACGAAAGGGCGATAATTACGAAACGATTGTCAAGGCACAAAGCGATCTGTGCGGGTTAGAAGTTGGTGGGGGGCCTTGGGACGAGCCTTGGATTGATTTTTAGGGTTTTTTGCGTAACTCCTTTTGGTATGAGAGCAACCTGTAATCTTAAAATTTAAGAAAAATTTAAGAATTGGGGGTTGCAAAAGAGCGATCGCCTGCTAGAATTAAAAACGGTTGATTTTTATTGGTCTTCTATCGGAGCCAGTAAAAAACGACTATTGGGGCTGTGGCTCAGATGGATAGAGCAAGCGCCTCCTGAAGTTCGGGCACCGCGGTAGGAAACTCTGCGAGTGAATGCGGTCAAACTCAAGGAAGCCTAAGTCTGGCAACGGATACGGTAATCTTGAGCCAAGCTCTACTTCTATTTATTTGGGAGCAGAGAAGGTGCAGAGACTGGCTTTAAGAAGAAAATTGTTTTTCTTTTTAAACATACGGCCGCCGCCTAAAGACTTTTAACCATAAAGTCTATGGTGAAGGGATAGTCCAGAGAGTGGGGAAACTCACACAAATCTGAAGCGCTAGGTCGCCGGTTCAAATCCGGCCAGTCCCGTTAAGCAATTAACAATTAATAATTAACAATTAACAATGGGGAAAAGGCTTTAGCAAAAAGTAGCAGCACCCAAAGGCGAAAAGTTTGGGCAAACTTCGTAGGCTTGCTTGTAGTAATCGCTTTAGCGATTTATCTATATCAATCGCTAAAGCGATTACTACGAACACTACAATTAACAATAGGGAAAAGGCTTTAGAAAAAAGTAGGTTGCGCGCGCGCGGACCTCCACCCAACAAGCCCCCATCCAAAATCCAAAGGCTTAATCGGCCTTTTTTTATTGGCCATCCGGAAAAATAGCAATTACCCACTGAAAGCTTTATTAAGGCAAAAAAGCTCGCGTACAATAACAGATGGTTTTTGAGAGATGGTGTTAAGAATGTCGGCAGGGCGATCGCGCCGCCAAGGCTTAAAATTTGCAGTTATTTTTTGGTTGTTGGCGGGAATGCTGATGGGATTAAAGTTTGGCAAGGAGCAAGTCGAAGTTACGACAAAACAACCCCAAGCTTTATTCGTGCTTGGTGGGGCTCCAGAAAGAGAAATGTTTGCTGCCAAATTTGCGATGGAACATCCAAACTTGGATGTTTGGGTATCTTCTGGCAGCAACCCGGAGTATGTAGAATGGGTATTTTCCGAGGCGGGAATTTCCTTAACTCGCCTCCACTTAGACTACGAAGCTGTAGATACGGTCACCAATTTCACGACGATGGTCGATAAACTACAAGAGCGAGGGATAGATAGCGTCTATCTCGTAACTTCTGACGACCACATGAGGCGGGCGCGGTTAATTGGCGAGATTGTTTTTGGCAGTAAGGGTATCGATTTTAAACCTCTGGAAGTTCCATCGGGGCGATCGCCCGAACCTATCGAAAAAACTCTTCGGGATGGGGCTCGGGCGGTTATTTGGCTGACTACCGGTTATACCGGGGCGGATTTTGGCTCGCGCCTTTAATCTTAACTGGATGATTCCTGTACCAAAACGAAAGGATCGACGATAATCGTATCAAATTTTTTCGTACGATTTTGGTTCCAGTCGGAGAGTTGCTCTGGAGAAGGTTTAGCAATCAGCGCTTCGCTTATCCAACGTTGAACTGAGGAGACGTTATCGGAGGCGATCGCCACTCCTACATCTAATAAATCTAAATCTGGATTTACTACCACTAAAGCATCGCGCTTGACATGGGGAACTAACCAATCCCATTCAGCTATATCTAAATTTTCTGCTAATCTAGCTTTAATATCTTCCATTTAACAATTAACAATTTACAATTTACAAACTATCCGTTTATGCTATTTAAAAAGACTGGGGGAAACTTGAAAATAATCTCCTAAAGCTTTTGCCTGCCAGTTATTCAAAGAACGTTGACCGTTGGCAAGTTCCGAAACAACCTCGTCAGAACCAATTATCCCAACTAAATCATTTTGACTAATGCCGCAGGATTCCATTAAATGCTGTAAAATCTCGTGAGGTTCTACCGATGGCATTGGATATTTTTCAGTTTCATAATTTTCTGTTAGCAAAACCAACAACCTATAAAGAGCCTTTTCCTCTGGAGTTAAATTATTAGCAAAAGTCATTCTTTCTACAATTTTCAAATAGTATTCATATTCTCCTTCTGTTTCTATGACTTTTGGCGTAAACCTTAAAAGTAAATCTTCATAAGCTGTTTGGTTAAAAGTAAGGGTCATTTTTCCACTTATTTTTGTCATATTCAGCATGAGTGAAAAAGTATTTATAGTAAATTGTTTGATTTTCGTAATTAATACCAACAATCAAACGGTAACTATTTCCTTTAATATTAAAAACAGTAAAATTGCCAACTGCTTCAGCATCCCGATAAATTCTACGGACATCCTCTAAATTTTTCCAGTTAGCATTTTTAACAGTAGCATACCAAGCATTAATTTGGGTTTCAACATCATGCTGGTATGGTACTAAATCTGCGCGGAGATTGCGGATTGAAATTAGGTGCATAAATCGATCGCTAGCAATTCGCTATTAACGTCCCAAATCGTGCATTTGATTAATAATCTCGGCACATCTTTGGGTCAAAGCTTCCAAATCTTTCCTATTAGTAGAACTAGGTGCCTCGATTAAATCCCCAATGCGGACCGTAACTGGAACCGATTTAGGCATGGCCGAACCCTTTTTCGCAATTGCATTAGTGCCCCAGAGACAGACAGGCAATAGAGGTACTCCCGCTTTAGCCGCGATAAGGGCCGCGCCTAATTTGGGTTCTGTAATCCGGCCATCGACAGTTCTAGTCCCCTGTAAGAATACACCAGTAGCCCACCCCGCTTCAAGGTAACTCAAGGACGATTTAATGGCACTGCGGTCTGGGGCCTTGCGGTTGACGGGATAAGCACCATATAGAGCGATCGCCTGCTTTAAGACAGGGACTCCAAATAACTCTTCCTTTGCCATAAAAGCCACCGGTCGTCTCATGCAGCAAGATAACAGTGGCGGATCGAAGTCGCTGGCATGGTTGCTGACAGCGACAAAGGGCCCTAACTGGGGCACTTTTTCAGCCCCGACGATGCGGCCTCGAAAATAAACATTAAGCATCGGAGCTACCACAGACCACTTAAATAAATGGTAGAGGAGCCAACTTTCTAGGGGTTCGCGGCTTTTAGTCACGGTAATTAACAAATAAGGTTTGCTGAATTATCCTTCCCAAGATGCCACAAAAAAGAATGTCGCTGCTTCTGGTCAGCGACATTCTTAAAGTTTTATCCTAAATTTTACAGAACTCCTTGCTTGAGTGGGAGAGGCAAGGAATCTGTTGTAGCTTGGCGAGACAATACTAGGAAACTTTGTTTTTGTTGCGACGAGTCAGGAACATTCCACCTACTGCAACTCCGAGACCTAGTAATACAGCCGGCTCGGGTGTTTTTACTTTGGCCCTGAAGGTGAAATCTTGATAGTCTAAGTCGCTCTGATTGCCACCATCATCGAAGCTCATATTTAGCCAATCACCAAATACGTCTCCCTCTGTGTACATAGAAGCATCAAATCCATTCAGTTCAGAGCCACCCGTTGAATCAAATACTGCCCGTTGCGTTCCATTATCATTTAAAATACTTGTGGAATAAACTGTTTGGTAGCGGGGAGCATCTGTTTCTTTGTTCTGCCACCACCCATAATTAACGACTCCTAAAGTATATTCCTTATCAGCTTCAAAGGTAAAATAAGTTGGAGAACCTATTACAGCATTTCCCGCAGTACCCAGAGGATCTGAAGATGGACGTCCGTTTGCATCTACAACATCAGCAGCTTGGACTTCTCCAAACAGTAATCCCAAATCACCAGCTATTTGGCCATCTATTACTTCATAAACTTTTAAATCTGACATATAAGCTCCGTAGGTTTGGAGCACTTCAAATTCTACGGTAGTATCTTCATCAAAACTTATGCCGCTGGTGCCGAAAGAAGCTGCTAGGGCTGGAGCTACAGAAGCTAGACCGACGATCGCTGTTGTTGCTGCGGCAGTTAGAATTTGATTTTTCATAGTTTTTTTTGTTGGACTTTGATTTAATGTTTATAAGAATGTTGAGTTTTTTATTTTTCTGGTTTATCCCATAATTGGGGCAAATCCAGAAGAAACTCCGCTCTCAACGTTTTTCTCCTTTTCATTAACTAGAATATCTCTGTTGAAGCGGTTAACTCTGTGATTTCGATCGCATTTTAGCCAACTTTACCAAAACTTTACATTTACGAGCTTAGTTCAGTGTTGTTACAAGGGAACGGGAAATAGGGAATTGCAAATGGGAAAATTTATCTCGGAAAAAACAGTGTCATAATTCCAATTATGACACTATTTCCCAATTAGTCGGCAAGTTCCTAAGCCCAGATTTCTGGGAGCATCTTTTGCGAAATTCCCCATTCCCAAAAATCGGATAACAGGCAGAATGCTTGTTCTACTTGGTTCCCTTCTTATTCGGCAAAAATTACTTGCTGTCCTTGAGGTGAGGTTGCATAACCTAAGAAATCTTTAACTGCTTGACTCGGAGGGTTTTTATAAACATAAAAAAGCTGGCGGCTAAAGGGATAAGTGGCAGAATTTGGCATCAAACCGTCGATGGGGAGCGATCGCACAGTTTGTTGTTTTTCCACTTGAGCGTAAGTTGCATAACCAATTCCATCGTTTCCTAAAGCTCTCAACATCGGAGTTGTCGCATCCCTTTCCATCGTAGAAATATTAAAACTACTGCCAAAATCCTCCCCATCCAAAATCATTTTCTTAAACATTTGATGAGTGCCGCTTACTGGGGGTCGATTAATGACCCGAATCAGAGAATTAGAACCTCCCACCTCAGACCAATTAGTAATTTGTCCTTGGAAAATAGCCTTTACCTGGTCCGAAGTCAAGCCTTGATTAAAAGGATTGTTAACCCCCACCACAATAGCAATTTTATCCAGAGCAACTGGTATGGCCTCCAAACCTTGGGCTTGTTCTTGGTTAGTAAGAGGACGGGATGAAGCGGCAACATCCACATTACCCGCGAGCAAACCTTGGATTCCTTGACTCGAACCTCGGGCGCTGGTGGCGACGCTAGTATTGGGGAACTGTGTCTCGAAGCTATTTTTCAAACTTTGGTTAATCGCCACCATGCTCGTAGAACCGTCGATGCGAATTATCGTCCCACCCGCAACATTAGTCGGCGCTGGAAAGGCGCTGGTGACTGGTACTGGAGGAGGTGATGGGGCGGGAGTCCCGTTCGACTCAATATTAGTAACAGTTGGTGCCGGCTGCTTGTCTCTGAGAACGAAGAACCAATAAGCAGCACCAGCGAGTAACAAAAATGCCAGGATAAATACAATTGGTGGAGGTCCGCTGCGTCGAGCCATAATTTTATTTTTACTGCTTGATATCTAACAATTACTCGGAATTGCTATTTTAAAGCGAATGGAGGCTGCTGGCAACTCCGTCTCAAAAGGCAGTGCCAGAGTTCTCACTCCCGCACTGCCTTGCATAAATCTTGTAATCTTGGCTATAGATATCCTCGATCGCTGTAGTTAAGCCAAAATTCAATCGGCAAAAATAACTTGCTGTCCTTGAGGGGAAGTTGCATAACCCAAGAAATCTCGAACCGCTTGACTCGGAGGACTTTTATAAACATAAAAAAGCTGTCGGCTCAAGGGATAAGTGGCAGAATTGGGCGTGGAACCGTCGATGGAGAGCGATCGCACCGTTTCTTGGTTTTCCACTTGAGCGTAAGTTGCATAACCAATTCCATCGTTTCCTAAAGCCCTCAACATCGGAGTCGTCGCATCTCTCTCCATGGTCGTAATATTAGAAGTATTACCAAAGTTTCCCCCATCCAGCACCATTTCCTTAAAAGCCTGATGGGTACCGCTTACTGGGGGTCGGTTAATGACCCGAATCAGAGAATTAGAACCTCCCACCTCAGACCAATTAGTAATTTCACCTTGGAAAATAGCCTTTACCTGGTCCGAAGTCAAGGCTTGGTTAAAAGGATTGTTAACCCCTACCACAATAGCGATTTTATCCAGAGCAACTGGTATTGCCTCCAAACCTTGGGCTTGTTCTTGGGAATTAAGAGGACGGGATGAAGCGGCAACATCCACGTTACCCGCCTGTAAACCTTGGATACCTTGACTCGAACCTCGGGCGCTGGTGGCGACGCTAGTACCTGGGAACTGTGTCTCGAAGCCATTTTTCAAATTTTGGTTAATCGCCACCATGCTCGTAGAACCGTCAAGGCGAACGACCGTCCCGCTAGCAACGGTAGCGGGCGCAGGAAAAGCGCTCGTGACTGGTGCCGCTGCTTGAGGTACGGCCCCGGGAGCTCCTGCTGGCTGAGTATTAGTAACGGTTGGTCCCGGCTCCTTGTTCCTGAGAATAAAGAACCAATAACCACCTGCAGCTAGCAACAAAAATGCCAGGATAAATACAATTGGTGGAGGTCCGCTGCGTTTTGCCATAGTTTTTTTCTCCTCAATCAGATGGTAATTGCTTGGAATTTTCGAGCCTTTGAAGGCGACGGCTCACTTCGTCATCCACTGCCATATTTTCGAGATCCGCTTGGAGCTTTTCTGTGGGGTCTTCGGAAAGCTCTGCCAGGGCGTTTTCTTTGAGATTTCGACGCTCTACAGCACCTTTGGCTTGCTCGAATTGAGAGCGGGCGGAATCTATACTCAAGCTGTCGTTAACTTTCGTTATCGCTCCCAAGGCTTGATTTATCTCCTGCAGATCTTTCATATTGCTGAGGTCGGTCTTATATTCTTCGAGCTTTTGTCGCTCTCGCTTGAGCTTGTCTTTAGAAGCATTAACAAACTTTTCGGCTTGCAAAACCTGTGCTTCTAACTGGGGCAAGATTTGCTCGCTTTGAATTACTTTAGACATGGCCAGACGGGCCGCGTCTTCGTTGCCGTTGCTTTGAGCCGTCATTGCTTGGCTCTCGAAGGTCTGCATTTCTTTTACCTTGGTCTCGTACTTTTGCTTGGCCCGTTCGTAAGCAGCAACTTGGGTCGCAACGCCGGCGGCCAGCTTTTGCACCGATTCCTGCATGGAGCGCAAGGATTCTTCGGCCACTTCCACGGAAACTCGACCCCCTGATTCTACTGGGACTCCTAATAGCCAGTTCCAGCCTCCAACGATGGTTCTGCCCGCTTTTTCGCCCACGAGCCAGTAAAGAGCTTTTTTCATACCTTTCCTGCTGTTTTTACTAAAAGGTTTATGCTCAAGCTAACACATTTTTATCCAATAGGGTTATGGTTTGTGCTTAACCTTTAGTTAACCCGTTACTAGGTAATCGGGGTTTTTTGTTTGTTTTATGAAAAAAGGCTAACTCCCTCGCCAGAAGGCGCGGTTTCTTAAGTATCGGATTGCTATAATTCGGAAAAACCATATTAAAAGCAATTATGACTGAAGCTTTAACTCTTGCTTCCCACGAATATCCAGATACCAGCCAAATGATTTTAGAGGACGACGCTCCTGTGGATAGCTTTATTAATGAAAAACAACAACGCCTGCTGGCAACTGTATTTTATAGCGGTGCGGATACGGGCATCAAAGTTCCTTTTGTCGCCGCTGCTAACGTCGGTTTATTTCCCCACGTTCGACATAAAGGTATCGTGCCAGATGCTTTTTTGAGTTTGAATATTGAAGCGGGCGACCAATGGTTAGAACGAAACGTGCGTTCCTATTTATTCTGGGAGTTTGGTAAAGCCCCAGATGTGGTAATTGAAATAGTTTCTCCCACTCCTGGTAACGAGTTAGGCAGTAAGCTGAGAGATTATGCGAAACTGGGAATTCCTTATTACGTTGTCTTCGACCCGTTGCACAAATTAGGAGAAACTGTTTTGCGAGTATTTCAGCTTGAAGTAGGTAATTATGTTGCCAAAAAAGATGCTTGGTTTCCTTCAATTAATTTAGGATTAACTTTGTGGACGGGCTCTTTTGAAAATGCTAATTATACTTGGTTGCGGTGGTGTTATGCCGATGGCAGCGTGGTTCCTACGGGAGATGAATTGACGGCACAAAAAAATGCGGAGATTTCCGAACAAAGCGCTCAATTAAAACAGATGTCAATGCTTGCAATTGAAATGGGATTAAAACTGAAGTTTCCAGAAGAGAGCGGGGAAATTTTTTCTGAAATTTCGAGGATTAATGATTTGGATGTGTTGAGGGCGATCGCTTCCCAGCTTGCCAATATCGCCTCTGTTGCCGAACTGCGGCAAATCTATGCGGATAGTTTGAACTAATCTTGCAGTAACTTTTTCCGGGGCGATCGCTACTTGATGTTTCTTCTACTTTATGAAACAGGAACGTTTAATGCCCCATTATTTTGCAACCATTGTATTTCTTCTTCCCTTAAGCCGGCAGCATTGGTAAAAACGGCACCGATGACATTACAATCAGAGAAATTAACTCCATCCCAAATCGTGTTTTCTAAATTTGCATCCTGTAAATTGGCTCCGGTTAAATTAACTTGAGATAAACTCGCCCCTTCCAAATTAGCAGCAAATAAACTGGCATTTGTTAAATTTACATTTTCTAATTTGGCTTGTTTTAAAGTTACTTCTAATAATTCTGCTTCCCGCAAAATTGCCGAACTTAAATAGCAACCTGTAAAATCGGCAGCTAATAAACTCGCTCCACTGAAATCGGCATCAATTAAATTAGATTGACTAAAATTAACTTGTTCTAAATTAGCTTTTGTTCCCACAACTTTAGCAAATTTAGCAGCAACTCCAGTTGCTTTACGGAAATTAGCATCGCTAAAATTTACTTCTGATAAATTCACTCTATCTAACATGGCAGCAGCAAAATTAGCTCCGCTCAAGTTCAAAAACGAACCGCTAGCTTGTCTTAAATCTGCTTTTTTTAAAATAGCCGATCGCCCTTTAAATCGATCTAGTTTTGCACCAAAAAGATTAACTCCTGTAGCATCTGCTTCTTCTATATTTACGCTATCCAAATAAGCCGTATTGAGTTCTGCCCAACGCAATTTAGCTTGGGATAAATTAGCGTTACTCAAATTAGCTAAAATTAAAAATGCCCCGGAAAAATCCGTGCCTTGGCAGGAAGCTTTCGATAGATTGGCGCGCCTTAGATAAGCTTCGGCAAAATTTCCTTTATCTAAATTAACTCCTTCTAAATTAATGCCGCTTAATTCGGCTTTATTAAAAGATTTACCTTGTTTTAATTGGGCAATAATTTCTTCGCGACTAAATAAGGTCATTGGTTCTTTGTTATTTTTGCGTTAATGGGCGATCGTTCGTAGCAATCGCTTTAGCGATTCATATAAAACTTGTGTTAAATCGCTAAAGCGATTACTACGAACAATAAATCGCTAAAGCGATTACTACTAACGATCGATCGCTTTAGCGATTACTATAGCAATCCTAAACGATTTGTGACAAATTTAAAATTAATTGACCATCATAAAATTAGACGCGGTCGAGGGCAAAGCATTCGGAAACGACATCTTATGCTTGTTATCAACATTTGCCGCCCGAATGCTGTTGCCCCTACATATCCATTTTTGGCAGAATATTTTTCACACAACGGTTAGAGGATTGCTATACTAACAATCAATCGCTAAAGCGATTACTACTAACAATAAATCGCTAAAGCGATCGCTACTAACCCGCTAAATTAGTCAATCATCCCACTTTTACTAACAGCAAATTATCTTCTTGCTTAACTTCAAAAATATCTAAATTTTCAGTAGCGGGAGGATTGACAACTTTACCATCAAGAGCGAATTTAGAACCGTGACAGGGACAGGCTAATTCCTTAGCTTCAGCATTCAATTGAACGGTACAACCTTGATGAGTACACATTGAATTAATTGCAACTAACTCATTAGTATCTGGGTCTCGAAATATCATCACCGGTTTGGGCGCATTTCTTTTATCTACAATTACACCTTTTTCATCTAATTCTTCGATAGTTCCTAAAGCCTGAAATCCATCTTCTCGGATAGAACTATCCATTTCTGGAGTCTCTGTTTCCGCCCTCGAAGCATTGCCGCCATCGGACTGACAAGCGGCGATCGCTACAGGAAAAAAACTAGCTAGCGTTCCGACTCCTACCCAGTTTAGAAAAGTGCGACGTTCCATATTTATCCTTACCTAAATTTGCGTTGATGTTTCCACAATAGCAGTTTTTTCTTCTTTTGCTAGAGTCTGTTTGCCAGCAAACAAACCTAAATGGCGAATAGTAACTACCAAAACTAATAATAAATCGAAACCGACAAAACTACCGACAATAAGTTCGGAACCTCCGGTACTAAAACCGTAACTGTGCAACCCCGTCCCCAGAACAAAGTTTACACCATACCAAGCCATTAATACGGCATTAAAACTCAGGACGCTGGTAACGGTCAAGCCAAAATCTTTTAACCAACCCGCTAACCGTCCGTGTAGGGGAACGACGTAACACATTAGGGCTATTAAAGCCCAGGTTTCTTTTGGGTCCCAACCCCAGAAACGACCCCAGGAAAAGTGCGCCCAAATTCCTCCTAAAATTATGCCGGTCGTTAATAATAATACTCCAACTTGCAATACTCCATAATTCCATTTTGCCAGGCGATTAATTCTGTCTTTTGCTTGGGGAGTAAATAAATAATGTCCTAAAATAATATGCCCCAAGGCAAATGCTAGGGCAAAACTGGCGTAACTGAGGGTAATAGTAGGAACGTGAATGCTTAACCAGAAATTATCTCGCAACACTGGAACTAAGGGTTTAATACTTGAGTCTAGAACTGCGGGCAAGTTGTCTGCTAAAAGAAGACAAAAAACTGAGAGTGGGGCGGCGGCGAGGAGGTAATATTTGGCGCGATAAATTAGCTCAAATAAAAGAGCGATCGCCCCTATGCCAAATCCCACCCAAATCACTGACTCGTACATATTAGTAACTGGCGGTCGCCCTGCTATTTGCATCCTCTCCCAAAAGCCATAACCTTGAATTAATAAACCCACAATAAAGATTCCAACGCTGCCCCAATAGAAGTTAACAGCGGGAAATAGCAGAACTATTAACATTACAGAAAAGGCGATCGCGTACAACATCCACGCTTTACCAAAAGGATGCAATTTATAAAAGTTAACCTCTCGCTTTAATGTAGCAAATTCTGGATAAATACTGGGACTCAAACTTTTGAGTTTAGCCTGTAACTTTCCGGCAATTTCTCCCAATATTGATAATTGTTGGGGATGAATTTTATAAGTTTGTTTGAGGGAGAGGTAAGTAGCTAATAAAGGTTCGACTTGGCTTGGTTGATAATACTCAGAAGCGCTATAAATTCCCGCCCAAGTTCCTTTAATATCCGTCGGGTGAGGAACCAGAGGCAAAGTATTTTGTCCCACGGTATCGATGGTTAAAGCTAACCTTTCTTCTATAGCTAAAGCTTCGCGATCGTCCCGGTTTAAGTCTTCATTATTTCCTTGTTTTTCTCTGGTAGCGAGAACGAAAGAACCTAAATTTGATTCCATCAATTCCGCAAAAGTGAAGTATTTTTTTTCGGGGTCTAGTCCTACTTTTTCTTTCAGAGGCCGATAGCTAAAAAGAATAAATGGTTCTTCGTTCCAGTCGCGGTTATTAAACCACAGAGAAAGATAGGTTTGGAGGTAATCTAAATTGTCTCCATTGGCGGTTTGATAATTGAGGCGACCGTGAATTTGAGCCACGGTTTCTCTTGCTACGGTATCTAACGGTTTTTTTCTCCCGTCCAATTGAACGGCAAGAGTTTGTAGCGGTTCGAGGGGAGAAGATTGAAATTGGTTAAAGGGAATTGCTATAACTAAGATTCCGAGGAAAATTCCGACGATAAAATTAATGAGTTTCATTAGATAATTAAGTTAAATTGTTTTGGTAGTGGTAAATATGTAGCGAGAGTTCGTAGCGATCGCTTTAGCGATTCGTATCTATAAATCGCTAAAGCGATTACTACAAACTGGATTTATGGCTTAGAACGCTACTTCCGATCCGCAGTTCGTAGTAATCGCTAAAGCGATTCGTATCTATAAATCGCTAAAGCGATTACTACAAACTAGATTTATGGCTTAGAACGCTACTTCCGATCCGC
>JAXHVR010000016.1:46693-85223 GCA_034189005.1 Cyanobacteriota bacterium
GCTTAGAACGCTACTTCCGATCCGCAGTTCGTAGTAATCGCTAAAGCGATTCGTATCTATAAATCGCTAAAGCGATTACTACAAACTAGATTTATGGCTTAGAACGCTACTTCCGATCCGCAGTTCGTAGTAATCGCTAAAGCGATTCGTATCTATAAATCGCTAAAGCGATTACTACAAACTAGATTTATGGCTTAGAACGCTACTTCCGATCCGCTACCATTTTTTGTTGATAAAAATTCCAATTTTTTAGCAATTAAAGGACCGTAAAACATGGTTCCAATTCCTAATACCACTAAGGCAGATCCAGTCCAAGTTAAAGCAGTTACCCAGGCAGGTTCTCGCTTAACTTGTAAAGTGGATTGTTTTAAATCTCCGGGATTCCAAGAAGCTTGAGCAATTTTCCAACCTCGATACCAGGTGGGATGGTTCATCCAAACATCGCGATCGCCCGCAAACCCTCCATGGAAATCTTCCAAATGAATCTTGCTAGTCCACATCGCTACGCTATCAGATCCTTCGTTGCGATCTACGATAAAATCTTCTAATTTAATCGTAAAAGGTAATTCCAAGAATTTAGGGCTAAAAGCTGCCAACCATTCCCCCATTTCGTCTTCGATAACCGTCGGTTCTCCCCAAGGCAACCACGATTTTGCTCCCCCAGGAGTTGCCACTAATAAAGCTGGATTTCCCCCGGCAATAAGATTGGATATGGGGGCGACTTCTTGTTTTATTTTGCCGTGGGGGATAAACTCTTCTAAAGTTATTTGAAAATCAGCCCAACCGGGAGTAATAGATTGACCTTTGTTCAGCTTTCCAGATTTAAAACCTCGGGAAGAATTAGCGGCGTAATAAAGCTTTCCTTCTGGGGCGACGATGACTTTAAAATAATCTGGTTCTATGGTTGTTTCTGGGGAAGAATTGAGTAGGGATTCTAATTCCGATTGACTGGAGACTGAGACAATTTCTAATTCCGCCGGACCCAAGGAAATTTCATTGTAAGCGACGGGGGCGATCGCCAACCAACGCTCTAATCTTTGTCCCATCCGGTTGCTATTTAAACTAAGAAGAACCGCTGGATTATCTGCCTTCGTAGTTTCAGTAAAACTAACAGTTTTAACGGCATTTTCGGTGTATCCTAAAACAGAAACTCCCGCCACAGAATCAGGACTCGCCGAACCATTAGAATTCACCCAAATATTCGCCCGTTCCAAATCTTGGTTTGGGGCGATAACTTCTAATAAATCCCCTTCAACTCGAATTAGATTGTTACCAGGAGAATCCGTCCTCACCAGCAACATTCCTTCAACGCCCAAATGAATTACCGCAGCGGAACCGGCGATAATAATAATTAAGCCCAAATGAGTCAGGGCAAAACCAATTTTCCGCGCCCCGCGCCAGGGGTAGCGAGACATGGCAGATACTCCCAAATTTACGGCCAGCAAAAACATTAGCGCCCCAAACCAGAAGCTTTTATAAATTTCTTGTTGCACGGTAGTCGAACCGACTTGAGATTCATAAAATGTCGCTCCGATTAAGATAATGGCAATAATAGTTAATAAAGGAATTGCCATTTTAATAGAGCCGATAAATTTAATGATTTTTTTTGAGGTCATAATTATTAATTGTAATTGTTTAAACAAATATAGCAATCCGTGCGGAGGCCCAGAAAAATTAGGGCCCCAGAAACCCGGTTTCTCAAAGAAACCGGGTTTCTTTGATGCCACAAATCCTGCACGGATTGCTATATAGGATTTCTCGTTTTAACGAGGTACTTACGCTCCCCCTAAATCTCTATTGCTTAAAGAAATAAGAATAGGCTCAATAACTTTTTCTGGAGGCTTACCTACCAATACTTCTTTAACTTCTAGTTCTGCAGTTACAAATACCAAATAAGGAATGCTACTGGCTCCATAATTTTTAATTTGTTCGCTCCAGATAGGGTCGTCAACATTTAGCATGACAAAATTAACATTTTCGCCGTATTGTTGATGTAAATTATTTAAACTTGGAGCTAAAGATTGACAAGTGCTGCACCAGTCGGCATAAAACTCAATTAAACTGGGCTTACCGTTAGTCGCCGCAACTTCATAAGGAATAGATTGTTTCGCCATAGACCTCATCGCAGCCAATCCACTTAAGGGAATCCCCATATTAGCCGAAACATCGGCATGAGTTAGGAATATAGTTCCTAAGAAAAATAAAGGAAGGATTAATATTCCTAAATAAGTTTTAAGGTTTTTCATAATTGCTGACAACAGGCTGGATGCCCGTTCTACGTTTTTACTGATAATAGTAGGCAAGGATTATATGAAAAATCAGCATAACGCAAAATATGCCAACCAGAAATATATGGGTATTCAGCCAAATTTGGCGCAGATTTCTAATTAGCAATCCTTTAGGGATTCCTGGTGACTGACTTGTAGAATTAGCGCTTTGCCAACCAAAATTAAAATACCTTTGAGGAGATTCTAAAAAGGCAGTTTCGGCGATCGCCCCCACAAGCGCCGATAAAGTAACCCCGAAAAAGACCCAGAGAAAAACTGCATTAAAATTCAGCCCCCGAGCTCCTATTGTATGAATTCCAACGTTAGCTAAAAGTCCTACTCCGAGAAAAATATGCAGGACGCGCCAGAATTGAATCGACCCTGGAATTTTCATTTTAATTTTCCAGGTTTTGCCTCGTTTCCTGGCAGTTAAAACCATTTCTAGTATGACAAATATTAGGGATAAATATCCCGTGATTTGCTTGTAAATATCCCCTTGTAATACTTGCAAAAAGTCAAAATATGACTCTCTAATCATTGGTATGTAAACCGGACTGAAAACGAAGGGAATTAACAGTTCGATTGTTATAATGGTAAGGATAATTAGCGTCGTAAATTTGGGTTTCATGGTTTAGCCAGATATATTTAAAAGGTGCGCGGCGCGCGCAAAAGTTCGTAGTAATCGCTTTAGCGATTCATAGATATCAATCGCTAAAGCGATTACTACGAACAAGCTAGTAGGGTGCGCGCCGCGCACCATTTTTTCTGCTTAACTTAACGGTAAATTAATAACAACTCCCCCCATGACATCGCCTAACTTAAATATTTTGTCGGGGTATCGTTCTTTATGAATTGGGTGGTTGTTGTGGCAAGTAACGCAAGCTTCAGCAATAGCAGCGTCGGGATAAATTGCAGAATAATATTTTTGACCCGCAATTTCTCGCTCTGCTTTATAAGGTTGACCGGAATCTATTACTTGTTGCATTCCCGATGCTTCAAATTCACCTTTTGGCGCTTGGCTATCGTTAATATTCCAAGGAGAAATTAACCCGTAAGTAAACTGTCCTTTTTCTGAAGCTAATTCTGCTCCCAAACGGAACATTTGGGCGGGTAAAGGAATGCCATTTGCTTGCTGCCAACCTTCCGTTGCTTCTGCCGGAACAACTCCATTAGGTTTCTCTTGTCCTTCGAGGGTTTGAAGGCGGTTAACAACGTGTTTTGTGTAAGCCGTGCGATCGGCTTCAGCGACGGAGTGGATGTAGTCAACTACCAGAGATGGAGAAATACCGCCGCTAGCTTGATTAGTAGCACCTCCACTGCAAGAAATTGCCGTGAAACAAATAGTGACTGCTAGAGCAAATAAGACCAAAGTCTTTGTTTTTAAACCCTTGAGAAAGTTCATAAGTTAATACTCCGATTTATTGATTAATAGAGAGGATTTGCGGAAGCATCTCATATTTGTAAAAATCAAATATTTCTATTACCTATTACCTATTACCCATTACCAAAAATAGTTCAGTTTTTGGGTTTCTACATTCTTGAGATGCTCCCGGATTTGCTACGGTTGGGTTTGAGGACTCAACCGCTTTTTCTCGAATTCCCGCACCAGTTGTAAAGTTTCTAAATCTTCTTCTGGCGGGCGATTAAAATTGGCTTCGACTAACTCATTATCGAAGATACTTTTGTAGGAATATTCCATGCCATGACAGTTCATACAAACATCGGCAACCATGCGATCGCGAGGTAAGAAATTGTAAGTATTATTATGATTTACAAACACCCTTTTAGTTATCTCTTGATGCTGGCGCGGTAAGTGACAGCTAGCACAAGTTACTGACTCCACAGAAGGTCTCGGCAACTTAGCTTTCGCGAAAAATTGTTGACCGTGTTTTGAGTTTTCGTAATTCAACGAATGGGAGTCATTGTGACAAGTCAAACAAGAATCTACCGCAGCTTCATAAGTATTAACTGAATGAACCTCATGGCAAGTATTACAATTCATTTGTTTTGTCAAAGCTGACTCTTTCATCGGCAACTTTGCCATCTTCGGAGTCAAAGGAGATAAGCCTTCCCCCAAACGAACACCATGCTTGCCATACAAAAACGTTTCTACCTGTAATTCATGACAGCTTCGGCAGCTTTCGTAAGTAGGTTTAGCTATCAATTTTTGGGTTTTCTCTTCTAGGTGACAGCTAGAACAATTTATCTCAGCTAAACCATGAGCGCTTCCCAGCCACAGTTGATTTATTTCCTCAAGTTGTTGTTGAGAAATTGAGTCCGCACTGGCAGGAAAAGCAAGAAAAAATAACCCCCAAAAAACTAACAGCAAACACACCAAAGGCAAGAAGTTAATTTTGAGTTGAAACCCGCGCAAATTTTTAATTGCCTTCATTCCAAAAACTCTTTAGTTAAGTCTGGTGGGGGTGCTTTTTCCACGGTAGTCGTTACTTCTATAACAGGTAATTCTGGCTTAGGCAACAATCGTGGTTGGTTGAGGTTTCGCCCCAAAAATGCCGTAGAAATAGAGCGATGGTCGTGGAAATTGTGGCATCCTGCAGTCCAACAGCCATCGGGGTCGAAACCTTTATGACTGGGAATGTCCCCTGCAATTACCCCTTCGTGACAGTTCATACACAAGTCCGGTTTGAGGTGAACCCCACGCCCGAACATATAAACGTGTTCTTCATGGCAAGCGGTACAGGTGAGAACGTCCAGATTGCTTAGTAATTCTGCCCAACGGGGGTCGCGAAACTTCTTCTCGCCGTGAGCGTCCTCGGCCATTTCTGGCTGGTGACAGCGCATACAGGTTTCGTTGGTGACAGGTTTAAAGCCTTCGTGACAGGAACTGCAGGAAGCTTCAAACAATAAATGTCCTTGGGAAGTTTCTCCTGGTAGGAAAGCTTGGCGCTCGTCGAGAATAAATGCTCCAGCAAACCAAATTACTAAAAGTACGATGACGCCAATTATTAATGTTCTGAGCTCGAAAAGATTGGTTTTTTTAACGCTGTCCGAACGACCTGTCATTTTTGGGCAATTTTTAAATTATTAAAGAGCGGCTTTATCGGCGTCTTCTGCCCCTTCCAACATTAATTCCGTAATTACTCCGTAAGCGTCCACCCACGCTTGCTTAGTTTCTGGCGTCCAAGCTTCTGCTAAGTATTGCTCGAAGGTTTTCAGCAGAGAATTGCCTACTAAGGGATAATGTTCCGGCAAGGCCCCATATTGGACGTGCCTGGCTCCGAGTCCTTTGAGGGCACCAGTCAAAGCTTCTGGTTTGCGGAGATTTTCTACTACTAAGACTAAAGAACCCAGTAATTTTTTCTTCTGGGCAGCCATCTCAGTGCTTCCAAAAAGCGGCTTGGCTGCGGGGTAGTCGGTGAAGAGGTTTTCGTAGAAGCTAGAAACAAAGTCATCGGCTTTGGGCTTGACTCGATCGAAGCTTTCTTCTAATAATTCGACTTGTAATGACATGTGTTCGGTGTCTCCTTCTCTTTTTGGAAGTTGCTCTGGTTAGCAGAAAATTGAGATTTGTTGCTAACCATGTTGAGAAGAGTAGAGAAACTGGATTGATAAGTCTGTATTATTTTTTACCAATAATTTGATGCGATGCAGTTATGGAATTGTTTTGATGCAATTAACGATATAGCAATCCGTACGGAGGTTGTGAAAAATTCGGGGCCCAGAAACCCGGTTTCTTTGAGAAACCGGGTTTCTTTGATGTCACAAATCCTGCACGGATTGCTATATGTCCATAAGTAATTAATAATTAATAATTAATAATTAACGGTGTAGGTTGGGCGCACGCGAACCTCCACCCAACATCCACGAGCGAAATCTAATAAAGATGTTGGGTTGCGCTGCCCTTGACCCAACCTACGAATGGCTCTTAATTAAGATTAGATCGTGCGGCGATCGCCCAGAAACCGGCTTTTTCCAACAATACCTTCCCAAAAATCAAAAAATACTATTCGTAGGTTGGGTGTAGTAGCACCAGAACGGCTCAAATTGTGGGTAAACTTCGTAGGCTAGCTTGTAGTAATCGCTTTAGCGATTTATAAAACTCAATCGCTAAAGCGATTACTACGAACTTTTGCAGAAGCTTTGTTTCATACTGTAACGCCCGAATACTTTGCCCCTACAAATCCTTTTTCTTTTTAATTATAAACTTGTTCCATACTGCTAATATTTTCCAACTCCAAACCGGAACAAGTTCTTTTTATCAAACCAGTTAAAACCTTCCCTGGTCCTATTTCAACAACTTTTTCTATTCCCAATTCCGGCAACTGCAAAGATATTTCTCGCCAGCGCACTCCACCGGTCATCTGTTTGGCAAGACGCTCTTTTAAACTCGCCGCATCCGTAGTTGCCGTGGGTTCAAAATTCGACAATACAGGAATTTTAGCATCGCTAAAATCCACTTTTTCTAATACTTCGTTAAATTCAACAGAAGCAGAATTCATTAAATGAGAATGAAAAGCACCAGAAACCTTCAATTTCACTGCTTTTTTGACTTTAATTTGGCTAACAACAGTTTCTACCGCTTCCGGCGTTCCCGAAATTACTACTTGAACCGGACTGTTATCGTTGGCTAAAACTACATTTGGTGTTTGTTCCAGGACCGCTTCCAATTCTTCCCGTTTAAATCCGATTAAAGCTCTCATCTCCCCCCCAGAAGCATCGCTCATTAATTCCGCGCGACGTTTGACTAATTTTAATCCAGTTTCAAAGTCAAAAACTCCGGCAACGTGGAGGGCGACATATTCTCCCAAACTGTGACCTGCCAGGAGTTGAGGTTCCTCGGAACGCTTTAGCATTTCTGCTGCTAAAATGCTTTCTATTACGAAAAGAGAGGGTTGAGTGTAAAGGGTGCGAGATAATTTCTCTTTATCGCTATCGCAGATTTCTGTTACCGACCAATCTAATATTTTTTCTGCTAGTTCAAATTTTGTTTTCGCAGTTGGCAGGTTTAATAAATCTAAACCCATCCCTACTTCTTGAGAACCTTGTCCTGGAAACACCCACGCTGTTTTTGTCATTCTTATTTTGTTTATATTTAAAATGTTAGCGACATCATGTACTGGAGCCAACAATTAATTATTAATTATTAATTATTAATTATTAATTATTAATTGTCAGTTCCCCATTGAAAAATTGCCGCGCCCCAGGTTAATCCCGCGCCGAAACCGGAGGCTGCGATAACGTCACCGGGTTTAACTTTTCCTTCCCGAACCACTTCATCTAGGGCGATGGGAATAGAAGCGGCTGAAGTATTGCCATATTTAGCGAGATTGCTAATAACTTTTTCTGGGGGGATATTCAAGCGTTCTGCCACTGCATCCATTATTCTTTGGTTGGCTTGATGTAGTAGCAGCCAGTCGATTTGTTCGACGGTCATATTAGCTCGAAAAAGAGATTTTTCGATCGCCTCTGGAACCTTCTTCACGGCGAAGCGATAAATTTCTTTCCCGTTCATAGTAATAGGTTGATAAGTCCCCTTACCGATATTAATTCCTTCCATTAATTCCGTCGGTTGAGCTTGAAAAGACAGATTGAGAGAAGAATTTTTACTCCCGTCGCTGCGCAGTTCAAAGCCCAAGAGGCGATCGCGAACGGAAGCTTGCAACACCACAGCCCCCGCCCCATCTCCAAACAAAACGCAAGTGCGGCGATCGGACCAGTCCACCCAGCGCGACAAAATATCCCCCCCGATGAGAAGAACATTTTTATAAAGGCCAGTTTTAATAAATTGAGAGGCCGTCACCAGGCCAAAAACAAAGCCAGAACAAGCGGCTGTCAGGTCAAAGGCCACCGCTTGAGCCGCTCCTAACTGTCCTTGTATCTGACCGGCACTGCCGAAGAGGTCGTCGGCGGTAGAAGTGGCCAAAATAATCAAGTCGATATCTGCGGGAGAAATATTTGCCATAGCGATCGCCCTCTGGGAAGCCAAAGTAGCGATCGCGCTGAGAGATTCCGTCCCATCCGCCAAGTGGCGATCGCGAATTCCCGTGCGAGAACTAATCCACTCATCGTTCGTATCAACTATTTGAGATAGTCTCTCATTATCCAAAGAAACTGCGGGGACGGCCGAACCGCTTCCCGTCATGGCAATGCCGATATTTGTCATCTGTCAATATTTAACTATTGTTAAGATTAGTGAAGCTTTCAAACGCGAGAGCTACTGACTGCTGCGCAAAATTAATTACATACGGAACAGGCAGGATGCCTGTTCTACGGGGGAATAAAAAATAATTGTATGTAAATATTTTTGCCTACCTACTTAACTGCTGCTGCCACTAACTGGGGTGGAAGGCTTTGGCTTTCCCTTAACATATTTAGAGCTAATGCGTTCTAGCACTTCATTATCGATGGCCTCCTTCGCCAGACGAACCGCATTACAGATCGTCGCCGCCTGGGACGAACCGTGACCGATAATGCAAATTCCCGCCACTCCCAAAAGCAAACCTCCGCCATGCTCCACCCGATCTATCCGTTGCTTAATACGCAGGAGATTAGGTTTTAGCATAGCCGTACCGATTTTACCCCTCGGTCCTTTAACTAACTCCTCCTTAAGGACTTGAAGCACCACATCCCCAACGGCCTCGGCGAACTTCAATAAAACATTACCCGCAAAACCATCGCAGACAATCACATCAAATTCAGCCGAAAGCACGTCCCGCCCTTCAGCATTGCCGACAAAATTAATTTGAGAATTTTTTTGCAGCATTTCGTGGGTGCGTACTGCCAGATCGTCGCCTTTAGAAGGTTCTTCGCCAATATTAAGCAATCCTATCTTAGGCTCGGATACTCCCAAAACATACTCGCTGTAGATCCCCCCCATCACCGCAAACTGTTCCAAAAACTTCGGACGGCAGTCCACGTTGGCACCAACATCGAGGATTAAAACCTGCTTTTCAGCTCTTACCGTCGGTAAAACTGCCCCAATAGCAGGGCGGTCTATCCCTTTCAGCCGTCCCAAGCGCAGCAAGGCCGCTGCCATTGCCGCCCCCGAATGGCCGGCTGATACCACGGCATCGGCCCGTTTTTTCTTCACCAAGTCCATTGCCACGTTAATAGAAGCTTTAGGCTTGCGTTTTAACGCGCTCAAAGCTTCTTCGTGCATCTCTATAATTCCCTCAGCGGGAACTATCTCTGGGAGAGGAGAGTTTGTATCTTCTTTAATACAGGCTTTGATTTGCTCGGGGTCTCCCACTAGCAAAACTTCTACACCCAATGTTTCTTGAGCTTTGAGCGCTCCCTTAACAATTTCGGCGGGGGCATGGTCCCCGCCCATAGCGTCTATTGCAATTCGTTTAGCTGTCGTTCCCATTGACCAAAGTTAGAGAAACCTTCAAGATTCTACCAATTAGTAATCTTGCTTTATCTTTTAGATTTTATATTTTCCTGGCACCCTGCCATAATATCCTATCTTCAGAAACAGGTAATTTAGATGTTTGTCTCTCAATTTAACTATTAGAAATGTGGGAATTATTGGGTTCTGGAGCGGTCTCTTTGTGGTTGGAGGCGGCATCCGTCGAGCTTCCAGGACGAAATGCGCTTGCTATTCTCAAATGGCAAGCAGGACTGCCAGAGTTAGTCGTACCAAACGCTTCAGAGGCGGCATTAACATTCACTGCCGAGGAATATTTAGCAGGTTTGAGGGCCAAGAGACTTTTGAACTTGCCGACTCAGGGCATCTGGATGCAGTCCGAATCTGCCCCATTAGTAAGCGAGGCCGGGACTGTAGCTATGCCCGGGGCCTCTCTTACTAAAATCGCTACCTCTTTGGCATCTTTGGACAAATGGGGGCCCGCTCATCAATTTGAGACCTTAATTAGCGCGACGGGCCCCGTTGAAAATGGGGTGTTGCGGGGAGATTTGGTTGTTAGCGGGGGCGGAGATCCGTTTTTTGTTTGGCAGGAGGCGATCGCTCTTGGGGCCGCGTTAAATAAATTAGGAATTAAGCGAGTAACGGGCAATCTAATAATTACCGACGATTTCTGGATGAATTATCAATTAAATCCTTATGTTGCAGGAGAGTTATTGAGGCAAGGTTTGAATTCTCAGTTATGGTCTTCGGGAGTTAAAAATCTTTATTATCGAATGCCCCCAGGAACGGCCGAACCTCAAGTAGCGATCGGCGGTTTTGTCATTTCAGATAAGTCAGTTGCTAATACTAAACCCTTAATTCGCCATCAATCTTTACCCTTAATTTATATTCTCAAACAGCTTAACGTAGAAAGCGATAACGACCTAGCAGAAATTTTAGCCCAGCGAGTAGGAGGGGCGAAAAAAGTACAACAAATTGCAGCTTGGAGTGCCGGAGTTCCCCAAGCAGAAATTCAATTAATTAACGGTTCGGGATTAGGGGAAGAAAACCGAGTTTCTCCCAGGGCGGCGTCGGCAATGTTGAGAGCAATTCAACGCCATTTACAAACTTCTAAATGGAATATAGCAGATTTATTTCCCGTCTCAGGGAGGGATAAAGGAACTTTAGAAGATCGCAATATTCCTCAAGGGGCGGTAGTCAAAACCGGTACTCTTTACGACACCATCGCTTTATCTGGAGTATTGCCGACAAAAGAGTATGGTTTGGTGTGGTTTACCTTAATTAATCGGGGTACGAATTGGGAAAGATTGCGAAGGGAACAGGATATTTTTTTACAACAGATTATTAAGCAATTAGGCGTCGCACCAGTTCCACCTTCTCTTAGTTATCATATTGATGGTAATAGATTGGGTTTGGGAGCGCCGGAACGAAATGAAATAATTTTCAATAAATAGTTTGGGCAAACCAGAAACCCGGTTTTTTGAAAAAACCGGGTTTCTTAATTCAGATATGTAGGGGCAATAGCATTCGGGCGGCAAATGTTTTAACAACCCATAAATATTAATCTCCGAATGCTTTGCCCTCGCCTCGCGTTTAACCTTCATGTTTTTTATCTACATCAATTTCCCCTTCATTAGCATCTTCTATCCACTGGCTGGCATCATCGAAATCTAAATTGGGAATCCTTTCTAAAGCTTTACCCTCAGCAGAATTAGGGTCTAAATAAATCGCTTCTCCTTCTATTTCATCAACAATTCCTTTTTCCTTTTTTACTCTCGCAGTTTCCGTCTCAATTGTAATTACATATTTTCTGTCTGGCTCTAAATTTACGGGATTTTCCGGCCGGAAAACATTCCCGTCAAATACAACTGTTAATGTTTGGCTCATAGTTCATTTTTTTGCTCAAACTAAACTCTTGTTTGGGAGCATCTCAATTTTGAAAAAAACCCAAAATTTAACGCTTTTTGGTAATGGGTAATAGGTAATAGGTAATAGGAAAATTTTATTTTTGCAAATATGAGATGCTTCCTCTTGTTTTCCCTAAAGCTATTCTTTTACTATAACAATTCGTTCGCGAATTGTCACAAATATGTTATAGCAATTCCACGATCGCTTGCCTAAAATAGACCCGTGCTTTGGTACTCGCACCCGACCGGTGCGGGGGTGCGGTCGGATACCAAACCACGGGAAAATTGTTGAAAGACCGTTGAAAAATATTATAGCACCCTCAATCAATAATTATTAATTATTAATTATTAATTATTAATTACTTAACAGGTTTGATATAAAAATTAACATATCTCCCGTGGTCAAAAGTCTTAATGGTTTGATATTGGATCGACTCCACAAAATTGAGAAAATCTTTAACATGAGCTTTAGTAACTTCCACCAAAGCCTCGGGTTGAGAAGTGAAAAATAAATTTCTACCACCTTCTAAAGCATCCATTTCCGAACCCTGGATATCTACTTTAATAAAACCAACCTTTTCTGTAATTAACTCATCCAAAGGAACCACTTCAATAGAAGGAGCGATCGCCACTGATGGAGAATCAAAATTCACCTCTGTCAAACACCAATCCTGTGCTGGATGCTCGTCGATAACCGCCTTGCCACGACTCTTACCCACCGCATAACCCAACTTAGACAAATCCACATTATTTATCTGATTAATCGCAATATGCTTCTTCAAATGCTCGATAACAGTTGGATGAAACTCAGTAGGAATCACCTTAGCAACATTCATAATCTTAGAAAAATAGACCAAATGATTCCCAACATTCGTCCCCACATCCAAGACCGTTATATTTTTATCCCGCAAATTTTCATAAATAAACTCCAACTCAGGCAACTCATAAAAAGAACCCGCAGCATTAGCAACCTCCACTGCCAAATTTTTACCCGTAAGATCGAATTCTACTGGAACGCCGCGATGGGTAAAAGAAACTCGATTTTCGCCGTTTAATAACTTATGTACCAAAGTAAACCATATTTTGGCTATGGTATAATTTGGATTAATTTTAATAGCATTAGCAAACTCTTCTTTAGCCTCCGCAAGCCTATTTTGCCGCACGAATAAATTACCGATCGCCTGATGAGCTTGATGGCTGTTTGGAGAAACTTGTAAAGCCTTGCGGAAATAGCTAAGAGCCTCGTCAAATTTACCCTGCTGCACCCAACAATTACCAATATTCCCGTAATATTCCACAGCAGAACCCGGTTTAACATCTAACAAACTCTGCCAATAAGAAACAGCTTCATCCAACAAACTCAATTCTTGAGTCAGCTTTGCCAAAAGATAAAGAACGTGAAAGTTTTTTGGCTGTTTAGAATAAGCAGACTTATAAAATTGAAGAGCCTCATCTAACCTACCTCTTTGTTGTTCCAGCAATCCCAGATTAACCAAGGCACCGACATTACCACCATCAGACTTAAGGATATTGATGTAAATAGATTCAGCTTCGTTAAATTTACCTTCTTTTTGGAAGTTGATAGCTTTCTGAAATTCTTGATTGATATCTGGCATTTTTCCTAGATTTTTTCTGGGTGTTTTTATTTAATTAAGACCAAAGCAACCGCTTTCTTTCCTTAGCACGAAAATACTATATCAGATAAAGGGAGACCGAGTTAAGACCCTCAGACAGTGCCTATTCTGGGAAAAGGACGGCTGCCTTGTGCCAGTTGTTCCACTGGCCTAAGGCTCAATAAACTCTCTCCAACTGGCGAAAATCTCGTTCCACCTCCATCCACAGAGCCCGGTTATGGGGGTCAGTTTTCAGAGCTTTTTTCAGATAACTTCTGGCCTTATCCAATTTTCCCTCTGCGATTAACTTACGCCCCCAACGTTGATAAGCGATCGCCTGCCACTGCCGCACTTCTCGATCTTGAGGCATCCGCTGGGCCAAACCTTCTACCAGAGCAATAGCCCTGGGAAACCTTTGATATTTTAATAACCGCTGTAACTGTAAATAAGAATTTTGCTTTAGCTGCAATTCCAACTCGGGCAAAGCAGCATTATTTTCAATAGGTCTCTGCCTGGTTGCGACCTTAACCCTAGTTTGTTTCGCTTCGGAGGGGGCGTTCCTTTCTATAGGTTTTTGTTTCGTCGTGACCTTAACCCTAGTTTGTTTCGTTTGGGAGGGAGGTTCGCGGGCCGGTTTTTTCGGCGGCGGTGTCGGTTGCCGCGCTGGTTCGGTTTCTCGCGGCGCAACTGCCACTAATAACTTATAAGCTTCCGTAACTGCAATAAACTTTTCTCTAGCTTGTCCGTCCTCGGGATTAACATCGGGATGATACCGTCGCGCTAATTTTCTATAATTCGCTTTCACCTCAGCCAAACTTGCCCCCGAGTTCAGCCCTAATTGTTTATAGCAATATGCAATATTCATTTAGTTTTATTAATTAGGTTAGGGGGCGCGCGATCGCGCACCCCCCAGTTAATTAAGTAGGACGTTCTTCGATTACTTGGTCGATTAAACCGTATTCTTTTGCTTCTTCAGCAGACAGGAAATAATCGCGATCGCTATCCTTTTCGATCCTTTCTAAAGGCTGGCCTGTTTGTTCGGCTAAAATGTTATTGAGCAAGGCACGAATTCGCAATATTTCCCTTGCTTCAATCTCAATATCTGTCGCTTGACCCCGCGCGCCGCCCATCGGCTGGTGAATCATAATTCGGGAGTTGGGTAAAGCCAGTCGCTTGCCCTTAGTTCCAGATGATAAGAGGAAGGAACCCATAGAAGCCGCCAGACCGACGCAAATGGTTACTACTTCTGATTTAATGTACTGCATGGTATCGTAAATTGCCATACCAGCAGTCACCGAACCACCAGGGGAATTGATATAAAGATAGATTGGTTTGCCCGGGTCTTCGGAATCGAGATAAAGCATCGCGGCAACGATTGAATTTGCCAAACTGTCAGTTACTTCTTGACCTAAAAATAAAATTCTTTCCAGGTTAAGGCGGCTGTAAATACTAATCCACTCGGTGTATTGACTGCCGGGGTAGCGGTAAGGAACTCTCGGAACTCCAATAGGCATAATAAAACTCTTTTTGTTACTAATTGGTTGTTGATTTTTGGGCTGGATAACAGGCTCTCTTTCTCTTCTCTACGGAAACAGGCAAGATGCCTGTTCTACGGGGGGAAATTGCCTGTTCTACGGAAACAGGCAAGATGCCTGTTCTACGCAGACGTAAATTTCCCGTAGGACAGGCATCTTGCCTGTCCGCAAACTAAGTCAAAGCCGGAACCGGTTTTGGTAATTCTTTCCTACTTTCTAAAACTCGATCTATGAGACCGTATTCTTTAGCTTCAGCGGGAGTCAAATAGAAAGTTCTATCCGTATCTTTGGAAATTTTATCTTGAGACTGACCGGTATTTCTGGAGAGAATATCCAAGAAAGTTGTCTTATTGGCAATGACTTCTTTTGCTCTTATTTGAATATCCGTTGCTTGACCCCTCGCCCCCGTTTTTGCTTGGTTTAAAACTATGGTAGCATTGGGCAAACTAGCTCGGAATCCTTTAGTACCTGCCGAGAGAATCATCGCCGCCGTCCCCATAGCTTGACCGATGCATATTGTATGAATTGGCGGCTTGACATAACTCATGGTATCGCAGATAGCAAAAGCCTCTGTTTCAAAACCAATTGCATCTCCAGTGTACCAAGAAGTACCCGTAGAATTGATGTAGAAATAGATTGGTTTTTCGCGATCGTCAAATTGCAAATAAAGCAATTGAGCTATGATTAATTCCGTAACGTCAATGCCAACATTCCTTTTAATTTCATCAGAGGAATATAAAGGCAGTCCCAAATAAACAATCCGCTCTTTTAAAAGCAAAGATTGTATGTCTGGAGGTGGAGTTCGATAGTAGGCGTCTCCGTAGGAAGCAGTTTGGGCTGCTCTTATTGGTTGTTTCATGGCATTCTAAATATCTATCTCGATCGCTATTTTAGCAGTCTTAAGTAGGCAGGCAAAAATGTTTAGACCCAGGATTTACCCTTCCGAACAGGCGTCTCGCCCGTTCGATATGTCTAATTAATTTTGCACGGGTACTTAGCTCTTTTAGCCCTCTTAAAATCATAATAGCGCGAAGCATTATAATTTGGGTAGTAACAGACAAAAAAAGTTAATTTCTGTTGCTTTTACTGTTGCTTTTCCTTGTAGCAGAAAAAAAACTTTTTGTCTAGGTGGGAATTGTACCCTAATTACCGCCCTATTGAGAAACTGGGTTTATGTCAGCGGACCTAATCGAAATTTTTCCCTGAATTGATGTAAGTATCTTTAAAATTGTAATAGCCAAACACCAGAAAATTCTATGAAAGTTAATTTACAACCCACTCTAAACGATCGCAATCTCGACGGAGGTCAATCCTCGAATCAAAGACAATTGGCCGTTTCTCTCTCGGCTATGGCAGCAGAAATGGAAAGAACTGTCCCTTTAAATCTCTGTCTGATTCTGGACCGCAGCGGGTCCATGGAAGGACGGCCCCTGGAAACGGTGAAGGAGGCCGCTTGCCAACTGGTGGACAATTTGAAAGCAGGCGATCGCCTCTCCGTAGTTGCCTTCGACCATCGGGCCAAGACCATCGTCTCCAACCAGGCCATCGACGACCCCACCGATGTCAAGCGTAAAATCAAGAAGTTACGAGCTTCTGGAGGCACTGCCATCGATGAAGGTTTGAAATTGGGAATGGAACAGTTGAGCAAGGCTCCAAAAGAGAGTATTTCTCACGTCTTTATGCTGACCGACGGCGAAAACGAACATGGCGATAATATCCGTTGTTTGAAATTAGCCAGGCTGGCAGTAGAGTATAAGATAACGGTAAATTCCTTGGGATTTGGGGAAGATTGGAATCAAGACGTACTCGAAGAAATTGCCGATGCTGGCGGCGGTACCCTCGCTTATATCGAACGTCCGGAAAGCGCATTGGAAGAATTTGGCAAGATTTTAAATCGCATCCAGTCCGTAGGATTGACTAATGCTTATTTGTTATTTTCTTTAATGCCAAAAGTGCGCCTGGCAGAATTAAAACCCATCGCTCAAGTGGCACCGGATACTATTGAGTTACCAGTGCAAAAAGAAGGGGATAAATTGGTAGTGCGTTTGGGAGATTTGATGACCGATGTTCCCCGGGTAGTTTTGGTTAATATTTATATCGGACAATTGCCAGAAGGAAAACAGGCGATCGCCGATTTACAAGTTCGTTACGACAACCCATCAACCGGTGAAAATTATTTACTTTCAGAGCCATTTTTAGTAGAGACAAATGTTGTCAAACCCTATCAACCGGCACCGAACCCAGAAATACAAAAACACGTTTTAGCTTTAGCAAAATATCGTCAAACTCAGATAGCAGAAACTAAACTGCAACAAGGCGATCGCTCTGGGGCGGCGACGATGTTACAAACGGCGGCGAAAACTGCTTTGCAAATGGGAGATAAAGGTGCGGCAACGGTGTTGCAAACTAGCGCCACTCGCCTGCAGGGTGGGGAAGAACTTTCGGAAGTGGAACGGAAGAAAACTCGTATTGTTTCTAAAACAGTTTTGAAGTAGTCGATCCCCCCTAAATCCCCCCGATGATGCGGGGGGACTTTGACAGATTTAAAAATATAAATATCTGTAGGGGCAACAGCATTCGGGCGATAAATTATGAAAAAAAGCATTAAATTTTATGTCCGTTTCGTTTGCCCGCACCGCACGTTTAAGATAAAGGCTTTTTATCTATTTTACAAATCCTTGAAAATTGTTATAGCAATCCGTAGATCGTTGAAGATATCTAAGAAACCTGGTTTCTTGAAGAATACCTTCGCCAAAATAAAAAATACCATTTGTAGGTTGGGTGTAGCGAAGCGAAACCCAACAAAATCGTTGGTTTTAGCTACGAAGATGTTGGGTTGCGTTTCACTCCACCCAACCTACAAGAAAATGGCGAAGGTATTGTTCAAGAAACCGGGTTTCTGGTCCCAAATTTATCGTAAACCATTTAGGATTGCTATATAATATTAGCATTACCATCATAGGAGTTTTTAAGATGACTCAGACAACATCAGAAAAATTGCGTTGGACGACAGGAGATTTAGAATTGTTGCCAGATAATGGTAATATTTATGAAATTATTGACGGAGAATTATTCGTGACTAAAACACCACATTGGGGACATCAAAACGTTAGCGGTAGAATTTTTGCAGCCCTAGATGATTGGTCAATTACTACTAATTTAGGAGAAGCATCTCTCGCTCTAGGCATCATTTTTTCAAATGGAGATAATGTGATTCCAGATGTTGTGTGGGCAAGCAACGATTGCTTATCTGCATTATTAGATGAAGCGGGGCATTTAACCGGAGCGCCCGAGTTAGCTGTAGAGGTATTATCTCCGGGTAAAGAAAATGAAAGAAGAGATAAACAAACTAAATTAAAGCTATATTCAAATAGGGGAGTTAGGGAATATTGGATATGCGATCGCTTCCTACAAACAATAGAAATTTATCGTCGCAAAAATGCAGTTCTTAAATTAACCGCAACTCTATTTAATAACGATGTCTTAACCAGTCCTTTATTGCCCGGTTTTACTTGTCAGGTGGCGCGAATATTTGCTTAGAGTTTGCCAGTAAATTTAGTAGTTTAAAAAACCGTTGAGGTAACAATGCAAGTAAAAGATATGACTGTCGAAGAATTAAAAGCTTTAATCCGAGATACTGTGGAGGAAACTCTCGAAGACTTTTTAGGGGAGTACGATCCAGATGCCGGTTTAGAAATTCAAGCAGAAATTAAACAGCAATTGTTAGAGATGCGCCAAGGCATAAAAGCAGGAAAACGGGGGATTCCTGCTGAAGAAGTTTATCATAAATTAGGTTTATTTGAAGCTAGTAGGGTGCGCACCGCGCACCTTAGCAGATTAAAATAAATCGCCCTTAAAATTAGTTAGACGAGCTACTGCCAAAATTGCTTTTTCGACAGTTTTAAGATGCCCATTGCTAGCATCCTAAAATGCCTTTAATGGCAATAACCATGCCCGCTATGATTTCGAGGGCGCCGCCCGCTAAGGCAGCATCGCCAGTTACAGCGGCTGCTATAGTAGCAAGAGAGGATCCTGCTATAATTAGGCTTACCATTGTTCCGGCTACAGATGCAATAGCCACTGCACCTGCCCCAGAAAAAACTACACAGCCTCCCACCAAAGCAACTATAAGAACCCATTCTAAGGGATTTGGATTTTGGCAAATTGCCCCAGCCAAATAGGGTTGAATTAATATTATTGAGTTAAGCATCGTTGATGTTCTCGTGTTGTTATTTTTATGGTTAAATTTTTATAATTAGTTAAATTGCGCACCCTGGCCAGAGTGGTTTTTTCATGGTTCGTCAGGTGCGCATTACTACTAACTTAAACCTCTCCAAGAGTTTATAAATGCAAGCAGACCAGTAACACCACCAGCACCTATCCCTACTTCTGGAGAAACGAAGCGGCTAACTACAACCATAACAATTAAGGATCCCACACTCCATCCTATAGCCTTCGCAGCCTGATGCGTACCTATTCTTAGAGCATCTTTTGCAAGTTCTTTACCGAAATTACTACTCATAATCTTACCTTCAAGAGTGGTATAACAGACCATTACAGGGAATAAAACGCGAAGCCTTCAATCCCTATTTTTTGGTCTTTCTACTATTCTCCCCCATAAACCCAACCCTTGCCAACCCCTAAAACGTTCCAATTTGTTACCAACTTTCTCCCCATTTCATCTACTTTTGTAGAAAAATGTTCAAAATTGTATTAAAATGTTCCCAAATGTAAACTACAATACAGAAAATCTAACAAACCCTGACCCCATGAACCTCAAAGAAGCCTTAGCACTTGTCGATAAAATAGTCTTCGAGCAAACCGGCCAACACCTCAACGACTTGCAAGAAGCCGTACTGCGAGGAACTGTAGAACACCAAGCATACAAGCAAATCGCCCAGGACTTCGACTGTTCCGAAAGCAACGCCAGAAAAGCAGGGGCAGAATTATGGCAGATACTCTCAGAGGAGTTGGGGGAAAGTGTTAATAAATCTAACTTTGGTTCCGCAATGAAGAGGTTGCACAACTCTAATACCTTAAAGTTTACAAAAGTTAAAGAGGTAACAGTCAGCGATAGTTTCAACATCTGCCCGGAAGGAAGACACCCACCAGATACACCGCCAAACTCACCCTCACCCAACCAACAAACAGCCAACACCACACAACCTCCCACCCAAGACTTAAGCGAAATGCCCAAATTGGGTGCCTTCTACAGTCGCACTACCGAACTCGACACCCTCAAAACCTGGATTTTAGAACAACGCCGCCCCCTAATAACCCTCACCGGCATCGGCGGTATCGGCAAAACCAGATTAGCAGTGCAACTGGTTCGACAAATAAAAAATGAGTTTGAATATGTAATCTGGTGCAGTCTCGAAACCTCCCCCACTTTAGCCGAATTAGAAGACAAACTAAAACAGTTTTTTTCCCAATCTCAACAGCAAAATTTACCGCCAATTAAATATTTCCAAAAACATCGCTGTTTAGTCGTATTGGATGACATCCAAAACCTTTTTCTTAGCGGCGAATTTGCTGGCAAATATAAGCCGAAAGACCGAGAATATCGCTCCTTATTCAAACACATACAAAACTTATCCCATCAAAGTTGCTTTCTGTTAATTGGTTGGGAACAGCCGGAAGACTTTCCTCAAGTAACAAGCCCAAATACTCGCAGTCGCACCTTACAACTTACAGGTTTAGATATCCCAGCAGCAAAGCAAATACTCACAGATTGCGGGTTAGCAGAAATCGACGCCGGGGAAACATTAATTCAGCATTATGAAGGGAACCCATTATGGTTAAAAAGCGTCGCTGCTCAGATTCAAGAATTGGGAGGAAACTTGACTGAGTTATTGCCAAATAACACCATCTTGTTACCAGAAAATTTGAAAAATATTCTACAGCAGCAGTTCGATCGCCTATCAGAAACCGAACAACAAATCCTCTCTCTCCTAGCAACAAAAAACCAACCTATTAACCTAGCGAAACTCTTAGAAACCGCACAAATACCCCCCTCCGATGCAGTCAACGCCCTACAATCTCTATGTCGGCGTTCTTTCATTAAAAAAGAAAAAAATCTTTATACCCTACCAGTCGTATTAAAGCAGCAGGTGGAGCTTTTCAGGGCAAACTGCCATTGATGCCGGGATGGTTTGGCGATCGCCCTGCCGAGAAGATAGCGATCGCCCCAACAGATTTTATCTGGGCAATTCCTAAAGCCGGGACATTGAACTTGGACATCGGAGGGCTAAGTATTATCTCCTGGTATGGAGCAGCCCCCTATTGTTTGGTGTTAAAATTGAAATTTCGTCTTCCCTCTAATTTTGTTTTATGTCTCTGAGCGAACTCTTACCCACTGTCGATCGACTTTCTCATCAGGACAAACTTCGACTCATTCATTTTCTTCTTCTAGCAGTTGCCAAGGAAGAAGGATGCAACTTAGAACCTATGGAAAATCGCGAGTCAGAAAACGTACTTTTGGAGCGACTCTCATTAACCGAAACCGTCGTATGGTCTCCTCAAGCCGATCCCGAGGCAGTTCAAAGTTTGTCAGATCTTCTAGCCGCAGCCCGAGGAGAAGCCAATGCTTAACGGTCAGCGTTATCAATTCACCGAGCGCATCGATAGCCTTGGCAGATCGAGCGTCATGCCATACCTGCCCCTAATTCTCACCAACAAAAGTCGTTCTGTAGAAGTTATGGCATTGTTAGATACAGGTGCAAGTGTCAATGTTCTGCCTTACGAGATTGGTTTGCAGCTAGGATCGGTCTGGGAAGAACAGACTGTTCCTATGCAGTTGAGCGGGAATTTAACTCGTAGTGAAGCACGAGGCTTGGTGCTATCTGGAAGAGTTGCTCCCTTCGAGCCTATTTTGCTTGCATTTGCCTGGACTCAATCGAGAGATGTACCTCTAATTCTTGGACAGATGAACTTTTTCGCAGAGTTTAACGTCTGTTTTTACCGACACGAGTTAGCCTTTGAAGTTTGCCCAAGAGAAAGATGAAAAAGTATCCTTTCGCCCTATTAGGCCCTGCCTAAAGCAAATAACTTCTTTGTTTATTCGCGGTGAATCAAACAGCCCTCCCCCACAACCCGAAATTTTAAAAACCCGGTTTTTTCAAACAAAAAAACCGGGTTTTTATTGCAACTAAAAAACTTCATTACCGTCCCTAAAACAACTCCTCTTCCCTCAATTTTTCCCTGACTATCTTCACCGTCAGAGCGACAAACCTCGCAATAATTATTCCAACTTTCAATCGACGCGATCTTCCTGCAATTTAGCACCCAGCGCCCTAATAGATTGCCGCAACAACTTAGGATTGCTATATCATAGCAGTACGCGGGGTGGATTTCTCCTTTCACTCTCCGGAATATCTAAAAGTGGGGCCGAAACGACAAAAGTTTTATCCTTCGCTAAACTCTAGCAACCAGTAGCGAACGCGCCCCGCGTTGCGGATGCAACATCGCTCCCTGAAAATTGCCCCCAACCAGCGATCGTGCATTTCATCAATCCACAGGGAATTTCTTTTTTAACTTCTGTAAATAAATGTAGATCGTTTCTCATAAAATTTTAATCCGTCCGGTGCATATTAACCGAGTGTAATTAACAATTACAGGTAATGGGCGATCGCTAATAGTTAGTCCCGCCTTATTTTGCCTGTATTTTTACACAAATTAAATGCATCCCATATTTTAGCAGTTAAACGCTAAATTTGTTAACTTATAAACGATTCAACTTTCATTCAACCTTCTACGTTTAAAAAATATGAACTGGATTCTTTTCCAAGCTCGGGAACTTCTGGAAAGTTTATCCAGATCCCTAACAACTACCCTTTTTTATATCGGAGATAATCCTCTTTCCTTAATCTCTATTATCAGACTAATCCTCTTAAGCATAGCAGTCTTTATTGGTTCTAAAACTATTAGCGAGTGGATTAAAAGATTAGTGCTTTCTCGCATGGGACTAGATAGGGGTAGCAGAGAAGCGATCGCCTCCGTTCTCAGTTATATCTTAGCAACTTTAGGCATCTTAATCGTTCTCTACAACAACGGCATTCCTATTAGTTCTTTCACAGTTTTAGCCGGCGTATTAGGTATCGGTCTGGGATTTGCTCTGCAAAACCTTGCCAGTAACTTTATCAGCGGCATAACCATGCTCTTCGAGCAACCCATTAAAGTAGGAGATTTTATCGAAGTAGAAGGATTATTAGGAACCGTCGAAAGAATCTCCATTCGTTCTACCATAGTCCGCACCCTAGATAACATTTTTGTCATCGTCCCTAATATTCGCTTCGTCGAAAATAATATTATTAACTGGAGTTATAAAGACCCAAAATGCCGGATTCGTATCCCCATAGGAGTTGCTTACGGCAGCGACCCAGTATTAGTAACCGAAGCATTATTAGCCGCAGCAAGAGGAGAACCAAATGTTTTATCTTACCCCTCTCCTAAAGTTTGGTTTAAAGGTTTTGGCGATAGTGCCTTAGATTTTCAACTATTAGTCTGGATCCACCATCCCCCCGATAGCGAAGCAGTCACCAGTGCTTTAAACTTTCTCGTAGAACACGAAATCCGCAATCGAGACATCGTAATTCCTTTCCCCCAAAGAGATCTCTGGATAAAAAACCCCGAAGATTTACAAAGACTCGTTCCTAATAATACTTCTCTTGACTCTACCAACGGTAAAATTTCACAGCAGTCTGGTATTATTTCTGCTCGCGAAAAAAATGGCACTCACAAACCTAAAAAATCCGTACCAAAATCCCCCAACAACTGGAACTTGCGCGACTTGTTGCGACGAGTAACATACTTCGAGAATTTTACCGATTTAGAATTGCGACAGTTAATAGAATATGGCTATCGACAATTATTTCCTGAAGGACAAGTAATTTTTGAAGAAAACGATCCCGGAAATTCTTTCTATGTTATTCTTTCCGGTCAAGTTGAGGTTATTTCTCAAAAAACAGGTCAATATATTGCCACTCTTCACGAAGGTGAATTTTTTGGCGAAATGTCTTTATTATTAGGCGCAACTCGCACCGCTACAGTCAGAACCGTACAAGATTCAATTTTGTTTATTGTAGAACAGCACGACCTCAAAAAATTACTAGAAGAACAACCAGATCTAGCAGTTCAAATTAGTCACAAATTATACGAACGCCAGCAAGCTCTTAAAGATTTGGGATTATTAAACGAAACTTCGACAGATAATACCCCTTTCGATCGCATTAGAACCCGCATTCAAACTCTCTTTGGAATTTAATCTCAATTGTTAATTGTTAATTGTTAATTATTAATTATTAATTGTTAAAACATCTAAAAAGTATATCTAATAGCTCCCTCCGCTTCCAGACGCAATACCTCAGCAATTCTGAACAATTCTTGACCCGTATGCAAGTGGCTATCGTCATAATTGTAAGTAAAAAATTCTAACTCCTCAATACCATCTCCCACTCGGTCCAGGCAATAATACAAATTAGCCGCTACTCCTGCAGCGTTAGATGGATTTCGCTGAGAACGAAACAAATTCTGAGCTTCTTTGAGGGAGTCTCGACTGTTTTCTAAATAAGTCTGAAACACTTCCAAAAGTTCGTCGTCAAAAGGGTCTGCCGACAATTCATTTATTTCTCCTTTGAGAGCATAAAGAATTGTTTTTAGCGTTTTATCTATGGGTTGATAAACATTAGTTAACCATGTTTCCAAATCTGCGTCCGCAGCACTTCCTCGACTTTTTCCTCTTTTGTAACAGCCCTTATAGGTAGTAGCTTTTTGCTGCTGGAAAGGCGGTAAATTATGGCGATCGTAAGTTTTTCTTTTTTGAGCGTCTCCTAAAATTTCATAAGCCGCATTAATGCGGACAATCCTTTCTTCATTGTCTATCGCTTGATTGCTATCTGGATGGAAGATTTTCGCTAAACGACGATAGGCTTGTTTGATTTGTTCTTGAGTTGCTTTGGGGCTGACTTCTAGAGTTTGATAGTGGTTAGATGTTGCTTTAGTCTTTACCATATTTCTTGAATTTTTATAAAGAAAATTGTTGGTGATTATTCATTCTTAATTTTACCGATTATCGCTGAGAATGTGGCGATCGCTTCCACAAACTTTTATTAAGCAAAAACCCCAATCTATTTGACATTTAATAATATAAATGGTAAGCACTCCACAGCCCCAAAATATCTTTTCTCTAAGTAGTCGCGCAAAATAATTCCAACAAAAATTTGCTCGCAGACGGGTCGGGTATTAACCCTTCTGAGCCACCCAGAGGATGAATGTCCAACAATTATTAATTATTAATTATTAATTATTAATTACTTAGCAATCTTTCGCCCTTATAATAAAAAACTGGAAAGGCAGCAAACCCTTCCAGTTTCTCATCTCAAAAAAACCCCCAATTAACCAACCTTTGCCGGCACTTCCAACTCCGGCGATTGGAAAAGTGGGGTACTCAAATAACGTTCCCCAAAACTAGGCTGAATCATTACAATTAACTTGCCTTTATTTTCTGGACGCTGACCCACTTTAATCGCCGCGCACAAGGCCGCCCCGCTAGAAATCCCAGACAAAATACCTTCCTCTTTAGCCAGGCGACGACCGTAAGCGATCGCCTCTTCATCGCTAACCTTCACCACCTCGTCGATCGCCTCCACGTTCAACACTGGAGGCACAAAACCCGCCCCAATACCCTGAATTTTATGAGGCCCCGGAGAACCCCCCGACAATACCGGACTATTAATCGGTTCCACAGCGATCGCCCGAAAAGTTGCTTTTCGTTCTTTGAGAACCTCAGCCACCCCAGTAATAGTACCGCCAGTCCCAACACCTGCCACCACTATATCTACCCGACCGTCCGTATCTTCCCAAATCTCCAAAGCAGTTGTCTGGCGATGAATTTGGGGATTAGCTGGATTCTGAAATTGCTGTAACATATAAGCATCCGGCATGGAGTCCACGATTTCCCTGGCTCTAGTAATACAACCCTTCATACCCTCGGGTCCGGGCGTCAGTTCCAGTTCTGCCCCAAAAGCCCGCAACATCGATCGCCTTTCCAAGCTCATACTTTCCGGCATAGTCAAAATCAACCGATACCCCCTGGCCGCCGCGACCATGGCTAGAGCAATACCCGTATTGCCCGAAGTGGGCTCCACTAAAACCGTTTTTCCCGGAGTTATCAGGCCCTCCTTTTCCGCGACGTTAATCATATTTACCCCGATGCGGTCCTTAACCGACGAGGCCGGGTTCATGCCTTCGAGTTTGACTGCAATATCCGCAACGCAGCCTTCCCCTTGAGGAATGCGATTTAGCCTTACCAGGGGCGTCCGACCCACTAATTCTGTGATGTTATTAGCAATGCGCATAACTTCGTAATGAGTAATAGAGACAATTGTTACTGATTTTAAGCAGTTCTTTTATTATGCAATTTTATTAGAGATACTTTCGCGCCATCTTTTTCTCGATGGAAAAAAAGATTAATTGAAGCGATCGCTTATTAATAAAGCGTCAGGTAAAGACATTGACTCTTAAGCAAAAGTTCGTAGTAATCGCTTTAGCGATTCATAGATATCAATCGCTAAAGCGATTACTACAAGCTAGCCTACGAATTTTATCCATACTTAAGCAAAAGTTCGTAGTAATCGCTTTAGCGATTCTTATGGAGAAATCGCTAAAGCGATTACTACAAGCTAGCCTGCGGATTTTACCCATACTTTTAGCCTAGTGGTGCTAGTAGGTTGGGTGGAGTGCAACGCAACCCAACAGCAGTATCGCGATTTATTGCAAGTCCCGAATAAAATTTTTTTTAGATTCCCGCCCCAAAACAAAAAAAGCCCCGTTTTTAGCGGGGCTCGTTTTATTTTTGAAACCTAGTTTATAAACTTCCCAGATTTTGACCTTAGAACTTAAAAGTAGTTCTGAGAGTCCCGATAATCAGATCGTCATTATCCTTATTTTGATTCGGATTAGTAATCCAAATCACCCCAGGAGTCACCGAAATATTGTCTGTCACCTGTAACTTATAGAAAGCCTCAAAATGCCAGGACTCATCTGAATTCAACCCCGTCCCCAAACCGTTAGGAACGTCCAAATCTGCCAGATAGGGTTCCCGACCGACAACAAAACCCGCCAAATTACCAGGCCGTCCCAAATCTGGCAAAGCCAAAGTCATGCCGTAGTACCAAATCGTAGCGTCACCCAGACCAATTAAACGGGCATCAGTCAATCCACCCCAACCGCTGACCACAAATTTCGGGCTCAATCGGAAGGAAAGCTGCGCGCCGTAAGAATTAGTAGAAACTGGTTTAACTCGGTTGATAGAACCAGGAGTGCGGTGGTTGAGTCCAGCATTAAGACCGTAGATCGTATTCGCTGCACCAGTACCGGTAAAGCCGCTCTGGAAGCTTTGAGGGTTGCCGAGTCCAGTAGCAGCACCATTATCAAAGCCAAAATTGCCCTCGTTAAAATAACCCTTGTTATAGGTCAGAGCAAATTGAAAATTGCTTGAAGGAGTTAAAGTTAATTGTGCCAGGGCAGCATAATCCCCATCAAACAAACCCGATCCTTCGCTAGGATTTGCAGGATTTGATGCCAAATAACCCAAGGACAAGGTAGTCGGACTGTAGGTGCAAGCGTAAGAAGCTCTACAACCAAAATCGTACTCAATGCCCATCCCCGCTCCACCGCCAATACGGTAAATAGGGCTTCTTTGACCGAAGGCACTCAGAGAACCGCTACCCCCATCAAAGTCTTCCATATAAGGGTTCACAGTAGGCGCAATGTCATCCCAACTACCGCGATTAGCTGACACAGTTACCATTAAGCGTTCGCTAGCAGGGAATCTGTATAGAAGTTTGTCTAGCTCGAACACGCCACCAGTATCGCCAAAGACATTAAAGGTTTGCAGGCCTTGTCCCCCCGCTTGATTGGGTCGGAAGCGTTGGGCGTTACCCACCTGCAGCCTTGTCAGTAACAAATCTCGACCGTTAAAAGTAGTGTTGAAGTTCAGACGCACCCTGTTTTGGAACACCGTCTGGGTATCGTCATCGCTATCTAAAATGTCGCTAATTTCACCGGTAAAGTCATCGGAGATGGCAAAAATTGCTTCACCAGTTAGTTTCGTGGTTGTGGAGAATTGGTTAACTTCTAATTCTGCTGTGCGAGCTTCGAGACCGTCAACCCGCCCGCGAAGGATGGCAAGTTCTCCGGCAAATTCTTCCTGTAACCTTTGCAGGAGGGCCAAGTCATCTCGGCTGACCGCATCGGAGAGGGCCGCTTGTAGCAGTTCCGTCACTCTGTCCAAACAAGCATTAAGACCAGCAGCAAATTCAAATCGAGTCAGAGCCCGGTTGCCGCGAAAAGTCCCGTCTGGATATCCTGCAATACAACCGTACCTCTCAACCAAAGATTGCAGTGCTTGGAAAGCCCAGTCTGTGGGTTGGACGTCTGAAAGCTGAGATACAGAAGTAACTTGACCTTTCTTTTTCGTACTTCTGCTGTTGTTCGGAATTCGATTGCGGTTTAGCTGCCGCAGATTGGTGCCTTCGCGACCGTAGCGGTTGATTTGTCGTATGGTCGTTCCAGGGGAATTATCTCCCCCTGCGGGAAGTTGGGCTAATATTTGCATAGACTGTTGGTCTATGGATTCTGCCGATTCGGCAGCGATCGCCCCATCGCTAGCTAAAGCTGAGTTAGCAACTAGGGTTGTTGCCAAGACGCCGCTGCTCAATACTAAAGATTTCAACAATAATTTAGACATTTTTTTGGCCTCTCATCCTCACACCGATTATAGAGTGACTTTTATTGTCTTCTATATTTTCAGGTTTTTTGATAGGTTTACGTATTTAGGATTTTCAAAACATCCCATTTTTACCTGGCAGGTAGTTACTTTTTAATAAATTAACTTCCTTGGGGTTTATGGGCTAATTATTGGCCCTTCTAATTTTAAAGAACCTGGTGATATGATGCAACCACATAACCTTTTTTGTCAACAATTTTTACCAATCTCTTTTATCTATTTTCCGATTTTGCTCAACTATTGGCCCTTCCTCGCACCCAGGAGCGATCGCTATTCTTTTCCCGATTCTAAGCTATGTCCCAACACCGCAAAGACTTCTCGCTGTTGGAATAGTTCCAATAGCTCGCCGTTGATTTTGTTGCGGGCCGCTTCTTCCCTAAGAATTCTTAAAGCATTTTCGGTTGGTAAGCCCCGCTTGTAGGGCCGATCGCCTGCGGTTAAAGCATCATATATGTCTGCTATTACCATCATTTGCGTCTGAACCGGAATTTTTTCTTGTTTTAGTCCTCTAGGATAACCGCTGCCATCCAGTTTTTCGTGGTGTCCGTAGGCTATCTCTGGAATCTGTTTTAGTTTATTGGTCCAGGGAATGCGCTTGAGAAATTCGTAAGAATAAGTCACATGAGCTTCCATTGCCAATCTTTCCTCTGGGGTTAGGTTGCCCCTTGGCACTGTCAGTTGCATTATTTCCTCTGCAGTGACTAAGGGTTTGAGGGAACCATCAATATCTTCATAAGCGTACTGAGATAATTCGCGCAGTTGTTGTAGCGGTTCTTCTGCTAAAATATTCGGTTCGTTGGCTTTTAATAATACTTCCCAGTAAGCATCTAATTGGGATGTTTTTTCTCTTAAGATGCTCTCTTCATTTTCTATTAGCTGGCAGTAGGGACACTCTTTTTGTTTTTCGTGTTGGTGTGGATAGCTTGAGTTTTTTAATAAATAGTCATATTTAGCTCTAGCGCTTTCTAATTCCAGGGTCCGCCTGGCTACGGCAAATCTCTGACGGATCGTTTCTAATTGTTCTTTATAGAGTTTTTTTCCTTTGTTTAATATCGCTTCTGGTACTCCTATTTTGCCAAAGTCATGCAGCAAGGCGGCATAACGAATTTCTTTTATTTGGCAATTATCAAAACGGACGAAAGCCAAACTACCTCTTTCTACTAGATTTGCTTCTCGCGCCAGTCTTACTGTTAGTTCTGCTACTCGCTCTGAATGACCTGAAGTACAAATATCTCTAGCTTCTATAGCTTGAACTGATGCTTTTACAAAGCCCTCGAACAAGTTTTCTATATTTTCTTGCAGTTGATTTCTTTCTATAGAAATTGCCGCCTGAGAAGCTAGCGATCGCACTATTCTTTCTTCCCATTCTGAGTAAGGTTGAGTTAATTCTTTGGCATTTTCTCCTGTTATTTTTACCCCTGCCTTTACCTTGCGATTTATTAGCTGAATAACCCCTATTACTTCTCTTTGTCTGTTTTGCATCGGCAGCACCAATACCGAGCAAGTTCGATAACCAATATCGAGGTCGAAACCCTTAGCCAGTCGGTAAGGAACAGAATCAGGCAAATTATAAGCATCAGGCAAATTCAAACTTTCCCCTGTTATCGCCACATACCCCGCCAAACTTTGGGGCGTTATCGGCATTGCAAACTCATTAAAGGAAAGCATTGGTAGCGAAGCATTTTGAGCCGCTTTAAATAACAATTTACCGCGTTCGTCCCTACTATCTACCAAATAAAGGCTACCCGCATCGCTTAAAGTTATTTCCAGACTTTTCGATAAAATTAAATTTAATAATTGCCCTAAGTCGTTAGTATCTGATAGAGCTACGCCAATATCCAAAAGTTGCTCTATTAACGCTGTTTTTTCGGGAGCATCTTGCAGAATTTCGGGCAGATTTAATCCAATCGTCATAATCTTGGCTCTTTTTTTTAGCCTTTTTCTTGTCTTTATTCTGCTTATTTACAATGCTGTTTTTCGTTATAACCTTATTGTAAATAATCAAAATATTCCCGCACCAAACCCCTAACTTTTTAGAGGCTATTAGAGCGGTTTAATTTAACCCAGAAATCTCTTTAGCTAGGGCAAAGTCTTTTTCTGTTAAGCCACCCGCATCGTGGGTAGTCATGTTAATGGTTACTTTATTATAAGATATCTCTAAGTCGGGGTGATGACCTGCTGCTTCGGCTGGTTCGACTAATTTATTAACAAAATCGATCGCTTCTATAAAATCTTTAAATTCTTTAACGCACCGCAGTTGCTTTCCTTCTACCGTCCACTCCGATAGTTCTTCTGCCTTTTGTTGGATTTCTTGTTCTCCTAGTAGTTCTGCCATTTTAATTTTTCAATAATTAACTTAAATTTACTTCAAAAAAACTATCCGCTCTCATCTTTAATAGAGTTTCGGCTTAATAAGCTTCAACGCTATTTTAGATGAGAGCGGTCTAGCGGGTCAACAAAATTGGAACCTGACTGCCGGGTGGATCCCTGAGTCAGCTTGGCTAGCGAATATTCGCTCCTTTTTCCTTTAACCAAAGCTAATAACTAAAGCTAAAGGTTCCGGTGGGAGCCTAAGCGTACTGCTAGAGAGCAGCCCCGGCGCGCAGCCGGCATTCTCCAATTTGATGACCCATGGTTATACTACTATCTTGCATGGGCATCACCTCCTTTTCTCCCTGAACGGTTTTTATTTATCTCGTACTAATTTTTAGTCTAACACAAATTTTCAAAGTGTCAAGGGCGATCGCTTTTTTATTTTTCTGCTCCGAGATACGATTTTATCCTCATAATTCTATGGCCATAAAACAAGCCCCCGTCCTAGGACGGGGGCTTATTGTCTAACGCTGCTTCAAACTAACTGCTAAGACTGGAGCATCATCTTACAGAGCGTTACCGCGAGGTAGTACTTCCTCTGGGAACTCAAAGTTTTGATAAGCCTGGTCTGCAGGTGCCATCCAAGCGCGGATACCTTCGTTCAAGAGAATGTTCTTGGTGTAGAAGGTTTCAAATTCTGGATCTTCTGCAGCGCGCAATTCTTGAGACACGAAGTCATAAGCGCGAAGGTTTAGAGCCAAACCAACAATTCCGATGGAACTCATCCACAAGCCGGTCACTGGGACAAACAGCATGAAGAAGTGCAACCAACGCTTGTTGGAGAAAGCAATACCGAAGATTTGAGACCAGAAACGGTTGGCAGTAACCATTGAGTAGGTTTCTTCTGCTTGGGTAGGGTTGAAAGCGCGGAAGGTGTTTGCACCGTCGCCATCTTCAAACAGGGTGTTTTCAACTGTTGCACCGTGAATGGCACACAACAGCGCGCCACCGAGGATACCTGCAACGCCCATCATGTGGAAGGGGTTTAGGGTCCAGTTGTGGAATCCTTGTAAGAAGAGGATGAAACGGAAGATACCTGCTACGCCGAAGCTGGGAGCAAAGAACCAGCCAGACTGGCCCAAGGGGTACATTAAGAATACGCTTACGAATACCGCAATGGGTCCGGTGAAGGCGATCGCGTTGTAAGGACGGATACCGACCAAGCGGGCAATTTCAATCTGACGCAGGCAGAAGCCGATCAGAGCGAATGCACCGTGCAGGGCGGTGAATGCCCACAAACCGCCAAGCTGACACCAGCGGGCGAAGTTTCCTTGAGCCTCGGGACCCCACAGGAACAGCAGGGAGTGACCCAAGCTATTCGGAGGGGTGCTTACTGCTACGGTCAGGAAGTTGCAGCCTTCTAAGTAAGAACTGGCTAACCCGTGGGTGTACCAAGATGTTACGAAGGTCGTGCCGGTCAGCCAAGCACCTATGGACAAGAAGGCGCAGGGGAACAACAATAGACCTGACCAGCCGATAAACACGAAGCGGTCGCGTTTTAGCCAGTCATCTAGAGCGTCAAATATTCCGCGCTCTGTCTGGGCGCGTCCTACTGCTACTGTCATTACGGGATTCTCCAAATGAATGATTACAAAGGTTGTATTTATCCCTTTCGTGCCCTCTTTGGGGCTCTGCCTTAGCAGATAATGGGTGGGATTGAATACTTATGTTTAATTTTCTTTACCTTGCCTCTCATTATAGACACATTTCTTAATAATTGCAACTTAGAATCAATTTTTTTTTGGAGATTCCCGGTTTGGATTTTAGATTTTAACCATTGCTGCTGGGAGCTAGGGACTCCGATGAATAGGCTTTTTTCTACTTTATTAGAATTAAAAATGAGTATGAATGCGAGTAGTAATGCAAGTAGGAAAGAAGGAAAATGAGGATGGCTGTAGTCCTATATTATGATGGGACTGGGAAGATTAATTAAATTAGAGACTTAATGTTTACAATTGACATCATAGTAAAGTACGTCCCAATGCCATTGTCGGTGCAACGGAAATCCGATGAGGACGCGCAGAAAGTTTACCAGGAAGTTTTGGATGCCATGAAAACGGGCAGCCCCGAACTGCTGGAGCTTACTTGCGAGAAAATGCCAGAGAAGAAGCTCGTGGTGAAAACAAGCGAGATTTCTGCGGTTCAAATTTCCCAGAAGTCAGGGGCAGCAGCCATGGGAAGACCTCCAGGTTTTGTTACATTGGCAGAATAAATAGAATGAGCCTTTCAGGTAAAAACATCGATGACGCCGATGGGGCGATCGCTGTCAAAAAACTTAGCTTTAGTTGGCCCAGCGGCAAGGAAGTCTTGCGTTGCTGTTCTTTAGAAGTCCCAGTAGGAGAATTTTGGATGCTCTTGGGTACTAACGGCAGCGGCAAATCGACTTTATTGCGCTTGCTCGCAGGAATTTTGCTGCCTCAGTCAGGGGAAATTAGTATCTCCGGCAAAACGGGTTTTGTTTTCCAAAATCCCGATCGCCAATTGGTGATGCCTACTGTGGGGGCGGATGTGGCCTTTGGACTGGTTGAGGAAAAGCTATCGCGGCCGGCAATCCGCCAGCGAGTAGAGGCAGCCTTGGCCGCTGTAAATTTATTAGAATTGCAGCGTAGGCCTATCTATGCTCTGAGTGGGGGGCAAAAGCAACGAATAGCGATCGCCGGAGCTTTGGCCCGCAATTCTCAAATTTTGCTGTTGGACGAGCCCACTGCTTTACTGGACCCAGATAGTCAGTTGGATTTGGTAGAGCAGGTAAGAGGTTTGGTCAAAAACCGAGGACTTACTGCCCTCTGGGTAACTCATCGGTTAAATGAGTTGGATTACAGCGATGGCGCCTTCCTCTTGGAGGAGGGGCAAGTCGCCGCCCGAGGAGACCCATCGGCACTAAAGCAACGGCTAATATCAAATTAAAAGTTTAAGGGGCTCGATGCTATCGGGCCCCTTAAAAAATGAAATTTTAGTCAAAAACTTCTGCAATTCGTCTCAAGAATCTATGCCTCAAGGGAGATTCGCTGCACTTCGTTATTAAATCAAGATGTTTGATGCTATAATGTAGGGAGCATCTATTACCGTTTAGCGTTAGAGGTTAAGGACCAAAATCCGAAACTATAGAAGTCCCAGTTAGGGATAGAAATAAAGTAAAATCACTGGAGAATCAAACTATTGCATCATGTCACGCTCCTCAAACCGAGCAATTTTGCTAGTAGACGGTTACAATAGCATCGGTCTGTGGCCTCGCCTTCGAGATAGCCACGCCTTAAAAGGGTTGGAAACGGCCCGCCGCGATTTAATCGAGGCTTTAGTAAACTACAGTGCCAGCGAGGCACTCGAAGCTCGTATAGTTTTTGATTCTCAATACGAGTACAGTCCGAAACTTAAAGAGGTTGTCACGAATCTTTTGTCGGTCTATTACACGGACTTCGGTCAAACGGCAGATGCTTATATAGAAAAAAGCTGCTCCGACCTTCGCCAAGAGTTGCGCCTTACCAAACAAAGGCTGATAGTGGCTACATCGGATAGAGCGGTTCAACAAATAGCGATCGGCTATGGGGCTGAGTCTATTTCTTCGGAACAGTTGGCCCACGATGTAGAAGCTGCTGTAAATCGTTGCAGGCGAAAATATAAACCCCGCCAAAAATCTAAAGGTCGTTTTTTGGCAAGTTCCCTCGACCCGGAATCTCAAAAAAAGTTGGCCAGACTTAGAATGGGGTTGAAATAAATAAGGGCGATCTTAAGATTGACTTTATGTCCAATAATTACAATAATTTGGCCATCAGGGGCAACTCAAAAAAATTTCAAAAAATTTTCTCAAAAGGGTTGCAAAATTTCCATAGTTAGGGTTATGATTAATAACTGTTGCTGAACAAACAGCGAGGCGTTCCTCGGTAGCTCAGTGGTAGAGCGGTCGGCTGTTAACCGATTGGTCGCAGGTTCGAATCCTGCCCGGGGAGTTTAATAATTAAATATTTCGCAATGACTTTTAAAGGCCAGAGTTGAAACTCAACCTTACCAGTATCGCTCTCTGGACAAAAGTCCATTGTAGCAGTCAATTGTAGTCAATTGTAGTCAATTGTAGTAGCTCCCAAAGGCTAAAAGTGTGGGCAGACTTCGCAGGCTCGCTTGTAGTAATCGCTTCAGCGATTTATCTATATCAATCGCTAAAGCGATTACTACGAACTTTTGCAATTAGTAGTCAATTGTAGGTTGGGTGGAGCGCAGCGCAACCCAACAGCAATGAGTCAATTGTAGTAGCTCCCAAAGGCTAAAAGTGTGGGCAGACTTCGCCCGCTAGCTGGTAGTAATCGCTTCAGCGATTTATAAATATCAATCGCTAAAGCGATTACTACGAACTTTTGAGCGATCGCAACCTCCGGGATACTTCGCAGGCTAGCTTGTAGTAATCGCTTCAGCGATTTATCTATATCAATCGCTAAAGCGATTACTACGAACTTTTGCAATTAGTAGTCAATTGTAGTGGAGCGCAGCGCAACCCAACAGCAATGAGTCAATTGTAGTAGCTCCCAAAGGCTAAAAGTGTAGGCAGACTTCGCCCGCTAGCTGGTAGTAATCGCTTCAGCGATTGATATTTATAAATCGCTAAAGCGATTACTACGAACTTTTGAGCGATCGCAACCTCCGGGATACTTCGCCCGCTCGCTTGTAGTAATCGCTTCAGCGATTTATCTATATCAATCGCTAAAGCGATTACTACGAACTTTTGCAATTAGCCCAGAAACCAGGTATTTAATACAATACCAACGCCCTCAAGAAAAAATACCATTTGTAGGTTGGGTGCAGCGAAGCGAAACCCAACAAAATCGTTGGATTATGCTCCCGTTGATGTTGGGTTGCGCTACCCTTGACCCAACCTACAAGATGCGCAGGCGTTGGTATTGTAATAAAAACCGGGTTTCTTAATTCTAGGTTGTCGCCAATTCCGCACAGACCGCTATTTTTCTAGCTCTTCTAATAAATGGAGGGTTTTAGCATCTCGCTCTCCTTGGAAATATTTATCGAGGATGCGCTCAAACACGCTGGGAGTTTCTACCAAAGAAGCAAACAAGGTCATGGAAGATTTGAGTTTCAGGTCGTCTGGATAACCAAAGATTTGTGAAATCGATCGCCCTTCAACGGCAACTACCGCTTCGGCACATTCAGTTAGTCTAGCTCCCAAGACGGGATGCTTGAGATATTCTTTCGCTTCTTCTCTGCTTTTGATGGCATAGCGTTTTGAGGTCGTGCTTTTTGCCAGGCCGTCAATTTGCGGGAATATATACCACATCCAGTGGCTTCGCTTGCGACCGCTTTTTAGTTCTGCGATCGCTTTACTGTAGGTTATTTCTTGAGCCTTGAGAAAGCGATTGAGGTCAAACGGATCGTTATCGTTAATAGTATTATTTGCTTTTGTCATGGTTTACTTCTTGTTGTTTGTGTTGACTCAGCGCGATCGCGCTCAGGAGATTATAGACTCGATCCTTTTTTCTGTCAATGGAGGCGGGGGGCTGAAGAACCTTGCAGCAAGGTATATCGGCATCAATTTACTTTTGTTGCGGCTCTTGACTGGAAGTAAAATTTGGAGTAATTTAGGAAAATAATTAGTCGTGCATGCGGAATTTAAACAAAATTTTTTTCGCGTCCGGGGCCTGCATTAACGCTCCCAAACCACTCAGAGGAATTAAGTCCAATAATTATTAATTATTAATTATTAATTATTAATTACTTAAGCGTTTGTACGGCAAACGCTGATTTACATTTTGTTGTTTAAAGAGAGATAGTCAATGACAAAAAATCCAGACCGACCCAGAGAATACGATGCCGTCTTGGGAAACCAAAATATAGCTAAAAATGCCCCTGTCTTGGGAGGCATTGAATCTGTGAAACAGCGCTTTGCCGCCGAGGAGGAATTAATTCGGGTGGCCGCAGTTGAAGATGCGATGAAATATGGGGATGCCGGGTTGGAAGTGGCGATCGCTGCTCTAAAAGATAAATCCCCGCGAGTGCGACAAAAGGCTCGCGATTTGCTCGAACAAAGACGAAGCGAACCGAAAGTTAAAGCGGCGATCGCATCGAATTATAAAGCTTTTTTTCAACGTACTATTACTAGCACATGTGAAGGAGACAAGTTTTTGGGCGAGATGTTCGCAAGCAATAAATTAATCAGAATTTATCGCGGCGACATTACAAATCTCGTAGTTGATGTTATCGTTACTTCCAGCGACAAGAGGTTAAAAATGACCGGTTCTATTTCCGAGAGGGTTAGAAGGGTTGGTGGAGAAGAAATTTACAACCAAGTTAGAAAAATTGGTCCTATCGGTTTGGGGCAGGTTGCCGTAACTACTGCTGGTAAGCTTAGGGCGCGGACAGTATTTCATCCAGCAGTTATCGATTGGTCTAATCCATCTTCGCGAAGTTCGCCCCAGGTAATTAAGCAGGCGGTTCGCAACTGCATGGCTGGGGCGAACGAGTATAATTTGCAAACGATCGCTTTTCCTTTACTGGGGACTGGAGCCGGTTGTTTGGACCCAGAAATGGTTGGGGAGGCGATGTTGTCCCAACTGAAGGAGGAGCTATCTCAGGAAAATCAAACTGTTAAAGAAGTGGCGATCGCTCTCTATGGCAGAATGACCGTCAGAGCATTAAATTTCGACTCGTAGCGATCGCCTCCTAGAGAAATTAATAAATCCGGTTTTGATTAAAAACTGCACTCCTGCGAGCTTCTCTGGTTAATTGCTAAAAAACCCGGTTTTTGCGGGTAGAAAGCTGAAAAACTGTTAATAACTGGCGAGCGATCGCCTCCTCTGGAGCCATCCAGCCATTTTGGGCTAAAGGATGGCCCAATTACCCCGCCCTCCAATTTTGATTCGAGGGCGGGCCGGGCTCTGGTATTTTTTCAGCGCAAAACTCTGTCAAAAACAACAACAATTACTAGAAAAATTAAGGCGATAAAATGATACAAAATAACCAACAACCAAGAGAATTTGATGCTATTTTAGGCGGTACTTCTCAAAAGTCTTTAAACTCTGCTGTTTTAGGAGGTATCGAAGGGGTAAAAATGCGCTTGGATTCTCCCTGGGATGAGACCAGATTTGCTGCTGTTTCTGAGGCGTTGAAATATGGAAAAGAAGGTTTAGATTTAGTAATTAAAGCTTTTAAAGATGGTAAATTAATTGGCGGTAATTTGTCGGGTATAGATTTAACTGGGGCGGATTTGAGGGGGGCGGATTTAAGGGAGGCTAATTTGAGTTTTGCTAACTTGAGCGAGGCTAATTTAGAGTTGGCAGATCTGCGCAAAGCTAATCTAAGTAATGCTAAATTACAACATACTAATTTAACCGGGGCTAAGTTGGCTGGTGCTAATTTAAGAGGGGCTGATTTGACTTGATATTTAATGGGCGAGGGATGTATCTCATAGTGGTGAAGCAGACCCCGCTCGATCCTGAATCCCGTCCCCCTTAAAAAGGGGGAGGCCAGAAAAATACCATTCGTAGGTTGGGTGGAGCGACAGCGTAACCCAACAAAGTCGTGGGTTTTCGCGCTCGAAGATGTTGGGTTTCGCGCTCGCTACACCCAACCTACAAGAAAATGGCAATCATTCGCGATATTTTAGTCGTGGGTTTTCGCGCTCGAAGATGTTGGGTTTCGCGCTCGCTACACCCAACCTACAAGAAAATGGCTAGATCGTTCGCGATATTGAAGACAAACCCGGTTTCTTTGAGAAACCGGGTT
>JAXHVR010000160.1:0-10516 GCA_034189005.1 Cyanobacteriota bacterium
CGAGTGGCACTTATCGGGTTTTTGAGTCCCAGTGGAAGCAGGTTATTTTGTTGTGGTTGGGACGTAAGGATGTGGATGAGGTTCGCAAGGAGGAGTTTATTGGGGAGTTGGTGGATTTTGATGATGAGACTGGTAGGGATTTTTATGGTTTTCGCGCGTTGTTTCTGGCGGCTGCGGGGATAGCTGAGTTTAAGGGTTGTTCGCGGGCGGAGGAAATTGTCACTCAGGTGGTTAAAGTGGGGTTTGGTTTTTTTAGTGAGGAGCAACAGGAGTGGTTGACGTGGCCTGGTGAAACTGAAAAGACAGCAAGGTTAGCGTTGAGAGAGACAGAACCAGGAAGGGCTGTTGATGCTTTAGTTGAGTTAATCGGCAATTCTCAGTCTGGTGAGATTCGTAGGGAAGTGGGAGAGAGTTTAGAGAAAATAGGTCAAGGCAACGACACAGCCATTGTTGCTTTAGTTGAGTTAATCGGCAATTCTCAGTCCGATCTTATTCGTTTGCAGGCAGCAGAGAGTTTAGGAAAAATCGACCCAGGCAACGACACTGCAACTGCTGCTCTGGTTGAGTTAATGGGGAATTCTCATCTTATTCGTAGGCAAGCAGCAGAGAGTTTAGGGAAAATCGACCCAGGCAACGACACTGCAACTGCTGCTGTAGTTGAGTTAATCCGCAATTCTCGGTTTTCTATAACTCATAGGAAAGCAGCATGGAGTTTAGGGAAAATAGGTCAAGGCAATGACACAGCCATTACTACTTTAGTTGAGTTAATCCGCAATTCTCAATCTGCGCCGACTCGTTGGGACGCAGCAGAGAATTTAGAGAAAATAGGTCAAGGCAACGACACTGCCATTGCTGCTTTAGTTGAGTTAATCCGCAATTCTCAGTCTGATGATATTCGTAGGCAGGCAACAAGGAGTTTATGGAGAATAGACCCAGGCAACGCCACTGTCATTACTGCTTTAGTTGAGTTAATCCGCAATTCTCAATCTGATGATATTCGTAGGTGGGCAGCATGGGATTTAAAAGACATAGCTCAAGGTAACGACATTGCTATTGCTGCTTTCGTTGAGTTAATCGGCAACTCCCAGTCTGATGAAACTCGTTGTCAGGCAGCAGAGAGTTTATGGAAAATAGACCCAGGCAACGACATTGCTATTGCTGCTTTCGTTGAGTTAATCGGCAATTCTCAGTCTAATGAAACTCGTTGTCAGGCAGCAGAGAGTTTAGGGAAAATAGACCCAGGCAACAACACAGCCATTGCTGCTTTACTTGGGTTAATCGGCAATTTTCAAGATGAGGATATTCGTTTGCAGGCAGCAGAGAGTTTAGGGAAAATAGACCCAGGCAACAACACAGCCATTGCTGCTTTACTTGGGTTAATCGGCAATTCTCAAGATGAGGATATTCGTTTGCAGGCAGCATGGGGTTTAAGGGAAATTGACCCAGGCAACGACAAAGCAATTGCTGCTTTACTTGAGTTAATCGGCAATTCAGATGATAATGGTTGGCTGGCAGCATTGAGTTTAGAGGACATTACAAGAGAACCCCAAATGCTAAAGGTCGTTAGCGCCTTAAAAAATTACCTCTCGGATGAAACTTACAAAAAAGATCGCGATCTATTCGATGACTGCTATAAAATCATCTGGAACTACGCCCAAACTCTACCCTACCCAGATTTCCATCAAGCGTGGCATCACCAACCTAATCGCAAACGGCGACTATCCCCCAAAAATGTAGCGGGAGCGATCGCCTCTTGGTTGCAAGAGTTAGGGGATGGGTGAAGAGCGATCGCTCCTCAGCTATAACAATAGCTTGTTGCATTCTTACCGCCTACTCCCCCAAAAAATTCTGCTTTATCTCCTTCCAAACATCCCAGTCTATTTCCTCAGCAAATGCCGCAGCCTGCTCTTCCGTCAGCTTGCTTCTTTTGGCGTTGGCGAAGCCTTGCGGATGCAACATCGCCTCCAACTCCACATAATCCAAAAACCTCCCCAACGCATCCATATCGATGCAAGAACGATTAAACCTAACAACAATATCTCGCTCCTCAACAGAAATGCTGTAACTTGTTTGTTGGGACATTTTTTCCTCCAAATTTTCCTTTTTTCTACCATAGCATCCCATAGCTATCCCCGTCAAGGGCGATCGCCTCTTGGTTGCAAGAGTTAGAGGATGGGTGAGAGGCGATCGCTTACCCTAGAGACTTAAGAAAGCGGGTTTTTGCGAAAAACCCGGTTTCTGGCGTGGGAATATTTTTGTTGCAAAGAGCGATCGCTTTTCTCGCTTGACAAAAACCGCAAAAATCGATTACTATAAATAATAGTAAAAACAGCGATCGCTTCTAAATATGGACTTTGAAATTATCAGCGACATCACCAATATATTTGCCAAGCGGAAGTTCATTGGTACGAAGCGCATGGAATTGGTAAAAAAGAAGTAAAAATTAAATACATTTTAGGAGAGTAACCATGTCTCTAACCGAATTAAAAACCCAATTTGCAATCTGCATCGATAACGAAAATTACCCCGCTTCGTTAGAGGTAAGAAAAATTTATCAAATATTAAGCGATCGCCCTTCTGCCAAACATAACTTAATTCGAGTAATAGATGAATCTGGGGAAGATTATCTCTACCCCGCCTCTTATTTCGTAGCGATAGACTTACCAAAAGCAGCTACATCAGCATTTATTTCCATCTAAAATCCAACAGCTAAGAGGGCAGAACGAACAAAAGCGATCGCTTTTCTCGCTTGACAAAAACCGCAAAAATCGATTACCATAAATAATAGTAAAAACAGCGATCGCTGACCCTGGAGTGCGAATATTCCTACTGCAAAGATAGGATGGAGGCGATCGCTTCCTACCCAAAGGTCCAACTATGACAGCAACCAAAACCGAATATAAATACATCCGCTTAGACGAAAAAAACGTCCCCATTATTAGTGGGAGTACCATGAAAGTAGTCGAACTCATAACTTCAGTCAAAGCTTACGGTTGGACTCCAGAAGAGTTGCACGAAAACTACCCCCATTTGACCATGAGTCAAATTCATTCTGCCCTAGCTTATTACTGGGATAATCGAGAAGAAATAGATGCAGATATGGAACGACGTTACCAGTATGCGGAAAAATTGCGGCAGGAAGCAGGGTCTTCGTCGGTAGCAGCAAGATTGAGGGCGGAGGGATTGATAAAATGACTATAGCTTTGTACATGGATGAAAATGTAGCAGGACAAATTACAGAAGGTTTGCGCCGACGGGATGTAGATGTTCTTACAGTTCAAGAAGACGGTCTATCTGGAGAACCCGATCCGATAGTATTCGATCGCGCCACCGAACTCCAGCGCGTCTTGTTTACTCAAGATGATGATTTTCTAGCTGAAGGCAACAGTCGTCAAGTTGAAGGTGTGAGTTTTTATGGAGTTATCTATGCTCACCAAAAGCGCCTTTCCATCGGCAAATGCGTACAAGATTTGGAAATAATTGCTAAAGCTTGTTTTCCTGAAGAATTTGCCGATCGCGTTACTTACCTGCCCTTGTAATTTATCCCTGCTAAAAGCGATCGCTTACCCTAGAGACTTAAGAAACCGGGTTTTTGCAAAAAACCCGGTTTCTGGAGTGGGAATATTCCTACTGCAAAGATGGGAGGCGATCGCTTTTCTCCCTTGACAAAACCAACTGGTAGTATGTTATTCTAATAAAAAGTCCATCAAATCGGGACAGAAAGATGCGTATTATTAGTCGGAGGAAACTTCCACCCCGCCCGATCGCTAACGAAGCAGAATTAATCGCCACTCAAAATCGGATTAATTTTATTTTGGATAAAGGACCGCTAACCAAAGACGATCGCGACTATTTAAAGGTGTTAGGAATGTTGGTTTATGACTATGAAGAAAAACACCAACCAATGCCAGAGATGAAAGGTGTCGAATTGCTCGAAGCTTTATTAGAAGAATCTCAACTTCAAGCCCAAGATTTAGTTCCTATTTTTGGCAGCGAATCTGCGGTTTTAGAAGTATTAAACGGCCATAGGAAACTAGGAGAAGAGCGAATTCAAGAGTTGGCGGATTTTTTCCATATTTCTCCATCTCTATTTTAGGAAAAAAAATATTTTTGCTTGTTGATAAAAACCCCAAAAAGCGATCGATCGCTTACCCTAGAGACTTAAGAAACCGGGTTTTTGCGAAAAACCCGGTTTCTGGCGTGCGAATATTCCTACTGCAAAGATGGGATGGAGGCGATCGCCAAGAGAAACAACACAAAAATAACCCGATCTCAAGTTGCATTAAATGACCGCAATAAAAAAAAGAGGGCCCCGATGGCAATGCAAGTCAGGTTAAGGGTTCTACCCTTCTAACCCAATTATTAATTATTAATTATTAATTATTAATTATTAATTGCCAATTCTTAATATCCCAAGTATTAGCATCCCAGGGAGAAGGTTCTATTCCCGTCAAGCGATCGCTAACCCCCAAAGCATTAGCGCGATGAACTATCGGCATCACCGCCACATCTTCATACAACAACTCATCCATTTTCTTAAACAACTCCGCCCGTTTTTCTGGGTCCAATTCTTTAACCGACTCCTGCCATAATTTATCGTATTCTGGGTTGCAATAACGGGCGTAATTCGGTTTTTGCCAATCGTTAGCTTTCTGCGCGATTTCCCCGCAAGTCCACCACTTTAAATGGGGACCCGGATCCGGGCTGTCGTTCCCAGTAAAAAACTCCTCTAAGTCCGCATAAAAATGATTTAAAGTATCCGTATTTGCCGGGTCTCCAGAGAAGAAGACGCTGGCATCGATACTCTTTAATTCCACCTCCACTCCCAGACTTTTTAACGCTTGTTTCACTATTTCTTGGGTCTTCTGTCGCACTGGATTAACTGAAGTTTGAAACACTACTTTCATTTCCACCCCATCCTTATCTCGGATGCCGTTGCCGTTGGTATCTTTCCAACCTGCTTCCTCTAATAAAACAGCCGCTTTTTCTAAATTAAATTCGTGGGTAATTTTGTCGGATTTATAAATAGTTGGAGAGACGATTAATTGAGCGATGGGGCGACCAGTGGGGCCGTATAATTGTTCCGCGATAGTGTCCCGGTCTATTGCTAGATTAAACGCCTGCCGGACTCGGCGATCGCTAAAAAATGGATGGGGAAAATCAACGTGCGATCGCTCTCCCGTATCCGCCGTTTTATTGGGGTCGGTAAAGTTAAATAAAATCCTCTCAATATACGGACCAAAATTAGCTAAAACTTTACCTTTTCCCGCCCCTTCCAACTCTTTTAAAATATTAGCTTCCACCTGCAAATTAAAAGCAAAATCCGCATCCCCAGTTTGCAAAACTGCCCGCGCTGCGGAAGTCGCATCCCCGCCTCCTTTTAATTCAACTTTTTCGATAAAAGGTTTGCCTTCTTCCCAATAATTAGGATTTGCTTGATAAATAATCATATCCCCCGGTTTAAACTCTACAACTTGATAAGGACCGGTACCCACAGGCATCTGATTTGCCCGCGCTTCTCGGATATTTGCCCCGTTATATTCCTCGAAAATATGTTTGGGTAAAATCGCCCCATTTTGACCGGTAAAAGGCACCGCCCAACCGGGAGTAACTTCTTTAAAAGTAATTTTAACCGTATAATCGTCCAAAGCTTCTACTGTTTCTATTCCCGAGTAATATTCCGTACTGGCAGCGGCGACGTCGGGGTTGGTAATAAATTGATAAGTAAAAACCACATCTTCGCTGGTAAAAGGTTCGCCGTCGGACCAGAGAACGTTTTGTTTTAATTTCCAAATAACCGACTTACCATCGGCAGCAAGATTGCCATTTTCAATAGTAGGAATTTCTGCCGCTAAAAAAGGAATTAATCGGTCGTTTTTATCGTAACTAGCGAGGGGTTCGTAAACTATTCGCGAGGCGTCGAAGTCTTTAAAACCGGTGGCGAGGTGAGGGTTAAGAATTGTCGGCGCTTGCCAGTAGAGTAATTTGAGAATTGGTTCTCCATCGCCCGTCTGCGGGGTGGAACAAGAACCAAAGAATAAGGTGCAAAATAGGGAGATGAGGATGAGGGGGAGAAATAGTCTCCGGGGTTTTAGTTTCATGGCGATCGCTCTCCATTAAATTTAGTTTTGGCTATCATATCACGTTTGGGCGATTAATTGTTCGTAGTAATCGCTTCAGCGATTAATTGTTCGTAGTAATCGCTTCAGCGATTAATTGTTCGTAGTAATCGCTTCAGCGATTAATTGTTCGTAGTAATCGCTTCAGCGATTAATTGTTCGTAGCAATCGCTTCAGCGATTAATTGTTCGTAGTAATCGCTTCAGCGATTAATTGTTCGTAGTAATCGCTTTAGCGATTAATTGTTCGTAGTAATCGCTTTAGCGATTAATTGTTCGTAGTAATCGCTTCAGCGATTAATTGTTCGTAGTAATCGCTTTAGCGATTAATTGTTCGTAGTAATCGCTTTAGCGATTTCAAATAAGTCATATCTAAATCGCTTTAGCGATTACTACGAACAAACTTCAAAAAAAAGGCGCGCGTCGCGCACCTAATAAAATTAACCGTTGTTTTGTCTCATTTCAGCTATTAGAATTAGCCGATATTTACCTTAACCACTTTGTTCTTTTCTTCTTCCGCTTTGGGAAGGTTTAGATGGAGAATGCCGTTCTTATATTCCGCTTCCACTTTGTTGTTTTGAACTCGGGTTGGTAGAGGAATTACTCGTTGGAAAGAACCGTAACGGAATTCGGAACGAGTTACGCCTTTTTCTTCAGTCTTGGTTTCCTCCCGACGTTCGCCGCTAATAGCAACAGCTTCGGCGGTTACTTCTACGTCTAAATCTTTCGCTTCCAGACCCGGAACTTCAAATTTAACATGAATTGCTTCGGGGTTTTCGTGCAATTCCGCAGCGGGTACGAATGCCAAACTATTCTGTCCGTTGCCGTTAGGGCGAGAGGGCTTCGCAAAGCTCTCAAACAAACGGTTCATTTCTTTTTGTAGGTCGTACATTTCTCCCATTGGTTGCCAGCGAATGACTGCCATGTTTGCCTCCTAAGTTTTATTTAGTAGTTGTTTTTTATTAACCTATTTCTTAGGTTAATCTGGTTGGTTGTTTTGGGAAATTCGGTTTAGCGAACTTTTTTTCTGGCAATGACCGCACTCGGTTATTGAGAATGTCGCTCGACTGAATTAAACCTATTTTTAATAGTAGTTAAAGTCGATAGGCGAGGGGTTCGGTTTATTGCCTTCGGGCGATCGCTACTCCCGTACTGGGTGGGACCATCGATTTCGCTTTTTCCTCCCAACACTTATTAATTTAATCGAGTAGGAGAAGAGTTGAATTTCGGTTTGGCGATCGCTTTTTTTTCGCGATAACCGTCTTCGGTTAGATTGAAGTTTTTCTCCTTTCCTCCCAACACTTATTAATTTAATCGAGTAGGAGAAAAGTTGAATTTCGGTTTGGCGATCGCCCCAGTTAGTAATAACCGCCATTAGGAACTCCAATTCTGGACTTTTAGTCAAAGCAGTAAGATCGGCGGACTTTTCCCCCAGTGGAGTAGCCTATTTTAGCAGGGTCAATATTAATACCCCTTCCAACAAAGGTTAACGCCAAAATGCTTTGCCGCTACAATAAACCAAACCCATCTTGCAAAATATGACTCAAAACAACCCTAAAAACTACAACTATTATTTCCGTGGCAGCCTGCCCGTGGAGTCTGGTACTTACGTTACGCGACAAGCCGATGATTTGCTGTTTCAGAACTTGCAAAATGCTAACTTTTCTTATGTGTTGAACGGCAGCCAAATGGGTAAGTCTAGCTTGATGCTTAGAACCAAGCAAAAGTTAGAAAAAAATGGAGTTGGTTGCGCCATTATTAATTTGACGGATATTGGCAGTCAAAATATTACTGTTTCTCAGTGGTATCGGGGTTTAATCGAACAAATTGTTGACGCTATGGAGTTAGAAATAAGTTGGGAAAAATGGTGGAATAAAAACCAGAATAAAGGAATTTCTCCGGTGCATATGTTTGGGAAATTTATTCGCAAGGCTTTGTTGCCAGAAGTGGCTAGTAGTTACGGTAATGCTGTTATTTTCGTGGATGAAATAGAACGTATTATTGATTTAGATTTCGGCACTGATGATTTTTTTGCTTTTATTCGCGCTTGCCATAACAAACGGGCGGAATTCCTCCCCTACAATAACCTGACTTTCTGCCTCTTGGGAGTTGCCACGCCCTCGGATTTAATAGCGGATAAAACTCGCACTCCTTTTAATATCGGTACCGCTATTGAGTTGAACGGTTTTACTTTTGCGGAGGCTAAGGATGCTTTAATTCCGGGTTTGGCAGAAAAAGTAGATCGCCCAGAAGCGGTTTTAAAAGAAGTAATAAATTGGACTGGAGGACAGCCGTTTTTAACTCAAAAATTGTGCGCTCTTATTATTAACAATGCCGAGAGTTCTAATCCCAATATTTCCCAGTTGGTGCAAACTTATATTATTGACAATTGGGAGGGGCAAGACGACCCAGAACATTTGCGAACTATTCGCGATCGCCTCCTCAGAAACGAACAAAATACCAGTCAGTTACTGGGGTTGTATCGCCAGGTTTTAAGTTCGGAGGTTCTAGCGGATGCCTCCCCAGAGCAAATGGAACTGCAACTGTCGGGTTTGGTGGCGAACAGAAACGGTTGTTTGCTAGTCGATAACCCCATTTATCGGACGATATTTAACGAAAGTTGGATCGAGGCAGAATTGAATAAACTCCGTCCCTATTCCGAGTCTATTAATGCTTGGTTGAAATCTGGGCGCAAGGATAAATCCCGTCTTTTGCGGGGGGAAGCGTTAGAGGAGGTCGTAGAGTGGAGGAGAGAGAAAAATTTGAGCAAAGACGATAATGACTTTATTACCGCTAGTCACCAACTCGAACTGGTAGAACAGAAGCAAGCCAACCAAATCTTAGAAGAAGCAAAAGCCAAAGCCCACAGCCTCATCCTCGAAATCAAAGAAGGAAGCAAACTAGAACGGGCGGGGAACTTGGCATTACGGGAGTTCGATCGTTATCAGCTACAAGCCCTCATATCTGCCATGAAAACCGGGCAAAAACTGCGGGCAATGGTTAGAGACAACCGCCCCTTAGAAGAGTATCCCGCCACTAGCCCCCTGTTTGCCCTCCAGCAAATCTTGGCTACAATTAAAGAACGAAATGCATATCCTCACGATGCCCCGGTATTTAGCGTCAATTTTAGCCCCGACGGCCAAATGCTGGCAACAGCAAGTTCTGACAATAGTGCCAGGTTGTGGGACCTCTCGGGGAACCAAATAGCCGAGTTTGTCGGGCATAGGGGCGCAGTATTGAGCGTAAGTTTTAGCCCCGACGGCAAAATGCTGGCAACAGCAAGTTCTGACAATAGTGCCAGGTTGTGGGACCTCTCGGGGAACCAAATAGCCGAGTTTGTCGGGCATACGGACTTGGTAGGAAGCGTCAGTTTTAGCCCCGACGGCAAAATCCTGGCGACAGCAAGTCGAGACAGCACCACCCGGTTGTGGAACCTCTCAGAGAACCATATAGCCGAGTTTGTAGGGCATACCTACTGGGTAACAAGCGTAAGTTTTAGCCCCGACGGCAAAATCCTGGCAACGGCAAGTCGAGACGACACCGTCCGGTTGTGGGACCTCTCGGGAAACCAAATAGCTGAGTTTGTGGGGCATACCGACTCCGTATGGAGCGTCAGTTTTAGCCCCGACGGCAAAATCCTGGCAACAGCAAGCGATGACAACACCGCTCGGTTGTGGGATATCTCGGGAAACCAAATAGCCGAGTTGGTAGGACATACGGAATCCTTATTGAGCGTCAGTTTTAGCCCCGACGGCAAAATGCTCGCAACAGCAAGCGATGACGAAACCGCCCGGTTATGGGACCTCTCGGGGAACCAAATAGCTGAGTTGGTGGGGCATACTTACTGGGTATATAGCGTCAGTTTTAGCCCCGACGGCAAAATGCTCGCAACAGCCAGCGATGACGAAACCGCCAGGTTGTGGGATATCTCGGGGAACTGTCGAGCCGAGTTTCTAGGGCATACCGACTCTGTATTGAGCGTCAGTTTTAGCCCCGACGGCCAAATCCTGGCAACAGCAAGTTCTGACAAAACTGTCCGGTTGTGGGACCTTTCGGGGAACCAAATAGCCGAGTTTGTGGGGCATAGGGGCGCAGTATATAGCGTCAGTTTTAGCCCCGAGGGCAAAATGCTGGCAACTGGAAGTTCTGACAATAGTGCCCGGTTGTGGGACCTCTCGGGGAACCAAATAGCCAAGTTTGTAGGGCATACCAACTCGGTATTGAGCGTCAGTTTTAGCCCCGACGGCAAGATGCTGGCAACTGCAAGTTATGACACAACCGCCCGGTTGTGGCGGGTGGAGAATTTGGAGGAGTTGTTGGGGCGGGGGTGCGAGTGGTTGCAGGGTTATTTTGTCAATCACCCCGAGGCGTTGGCGGAGTTGGAGGTGTGCCAGGGGC
>JAXHVR010000161.1:0-10453 GCA_034189005.1 Cyanobacteriota bacterium
TGTAAAGTAGTGGTCATATGATTGCGTTATTTATTTTTCAAGGTACGAATCGGTGCGGGTTTTTTATTTCCTTTACCGTTGTTACTACTTTAGCTAAATTGTTTCGTTTTGTAAAGGGGTTCGAGTCATAGAGTTTTCAATGAGATTGATAAGTTTTGCTTATTAGGGTGCGGGGGCCTGAGAGCTAAAACAGGGCGATCGCCATTAGATGTTTTTCTATATAAATAAGATGGTGGCTCAAACTAGGATATTGGCCATTAGTTTTTCGGCCATCTCCATCTAGTAAAAAAAACTATAAATGTTAGAAACCTTAGATTTAGAACTGTCCCTGGATAAAGAAACCTATAAAGGCAAGGTCGAAACCTTAATGCAGAAATTAAGGTCTCTCCAGCGCGCTTGTAAAGAAAAAAAATTGCCCGTAATAGTTGTCCTAGAAGGTTGGACGGCGGCGGGTAAAGGGGCCTTAGTAAAGAAGATAGTAGGATATATGGACCCTCGGGGTTTTCAAGTCCATCCTATTTGGCCCGCTACAGAAGAAGAACGTCAATATCCTTTCTTATGGAGGTTTTGGCAGAAACTTCCGGCCAAAGGTCAAATAAGCTTCTTCTACCACAGTTGGTACGCGCAAGTATTAGAAGAACGACTGTTGGAAAGGGTCTCAGAGGCAGAAATACCAATGGTCATGCGACAAATTAATGCCTTTGAACGGAATCTAGTGGATGATGGGGCGGCGATCGCCAAATTTTGGATACATCTAAGTCGCAAAGAAATCAAAAGTCGCCTGAAAAAATCGGCCGACGACGAACTTAAGGCCTGGCGAGTCCGGCCCGAAGACTGGCAGCAGGTGAAAAACTACAAGCAATATTTAGCCTTTGCGGAAGAAATGGTCGTTCGCACCAGCACGGGGGCCGCACCTTGGACCTTAGTCGAAGGAAATTCTAAGAGATGGGCCCGGGTGAAAGTTCTTACAGAAATGGTTTCGACGCTAACCAATGCCCTCGATAGGCAAGATATCCAAACGCCACCGCCCATAATTCCTCCCCAGGAAAGTTTAGAACCCACAGAAGCAAATTTTTTGTCTCAAGTCGATCTGGAATTGTCCCTATCTTCCAAAGAGTACAAACAGCAATTACGGGAACAACAGACTCTTTTAGCCAAACTGCAATTGGATATCCACGAGCATCAAATACCCGTCCTAGCAATATTCGAGGGTTGGGACGCCGCTGGTAAAGGAGGGGCCATTAAACGCTTAACAGATAATTTGGACCCTCGCAGTTATGTGGTTCATGGTTTTGCAGCCCCCAACGATGAAGAAAAGGCTCGTCATTATTTATGGCGCTTCTGGCGGCGCTTGCCAGAAGCGGGTAAAATTGGTATTTTTGACCGTAGCTGGTACGGTCGAATCTTGGTCGAACGAGTCGAAGGATTTGCTACAGAACCAGAATGGCGTCGAGCTTATCGGGAAATTAATGAGTTTGAGGAGCAATTAACTACTTCAGGTTATGTGTTGCTAAAGTTTTGGTTGCATATCAGTCCAGAGGAGCAGTTAAACAGATTTACCGAAAGGAAAAATAATCCTTTTAAGCAATACAAACTAACCGATGAAGATTGGCGAAATCGCGAAAAATGGAATTTGTATGAGGTGGCAGTTAATCAGATGATTCAACGGACTAGCACTCCTAGTTCTCCTTGGACTGTGGTTCCTGGGAATGATAAACATTATGCCCGGGTGATGGTTATTCAAACTGCGACCGATGCAATTCAAAATATCCTCAAACGCAAAAAATAAAGACAAATATGGGTGCATATCAATTTTGAACCGAACCAAAAAACTGCTTTTTGTTAGCTGTAAGTTGTTAGTTAGCAGAAAAAGTCGGTTATAACTCGCGCGGGGTGCTTCTGACAAATACTAAGGTAATGATTGGGATAAAAATATGACAATATGGTTAACTAGGTTAATTTTTTGGACCCTAGTAGTTTACGGTATTTACTTACTCTGGAAAAAAACAGGAGGGGATAAAAAAAATCTAATAGGGAGGTTAGTTTTAATTTTAACTACCTTTTTCCTACTTCTGGCATTTTTGTCCCCAGATTCCCCAGTAGGTGCGGCAATTTTTAATGCTTTTTCTTTCTTTTTTCGGCCCTTGGGATTTTCGATAATTCTTTTGATTTGGGCTATATCTTTGACAACGGAAAATGGTTTGAAAAAGCCTGCACCTCAGCTAATTTTTACTGCCTTACTGGTTTTTATTATTTCTAGCACCCCAATAATGGCCTTTTGGCTTGCTAGAGGGGTAGAAAGAACTGCAATTGAGGATGTAAATTTGCAGGTTTGTTGTTCTCCAGGAGTAGGAGCAATTGTTTTATTAGGCCAGGGAACGACTAAGGCGAAAGTACCCGAACAAGTTTCAGTTCAACTAACCGATCGCAGCGATCGCATTCCCCACGCTGCCGAAATTTATAAGGAAGGTTTAGCTAGCGCTGTGATTGTTAGCGCGGGGCCTCGACCGGACATAGAAGGTCAAATTGTCGAAGCTGACGAAGTTAAAAAACTTTTGGTTTATCTGGGTGTCAATCGAGAAGATATTATTCTCGATCGCTCTTCAGTCAACTTACGTCAAAGCGCTTTGGCTACTAACAAGATTATAGAAAGTTACGGACTAGAACGTACTGTTTTTCTTGTTACTTCTGCTTTGCAAATGCCTAGAGCTAAGTTGGCTTTTGCTAATTTTGGCATTAATGTAATTAACGCCCCAACGGATTTTAATACTTTTGAATCCGACGACACCTTTAGGCAGCGAATTACGGGTCGTGACTTTTTTCCTAATGCAGAAGCATTGTTACTTACTACCCGAGTTCTTGAAGAATATTGGGGATTGTTTTACTATTTTGTCAGAGGTTGGTCTGGTGCAAATATGTAAGTAGGGTCAAATTTTTATTAATGGTAAATCCATAAAAAAAGCCAGTTTAGTTAGCTAAACTGGCTTTTTTTCTTTCTATTATTGACCGGAAATGAAAAAAATTAATAGTCCGTATTGAATTGGTAACTAGGTGAAACTCTTTCGTAGGAAGAATAGCTACTGGAAGTCATTAACTGTCCGGCTACTAAATTAACAAAAAATATCAAACCAAACAACAGGATTAGTAATGGCATTACCTCGCCGGATTCTTCCTCTCGGGTTCTGCCTCGGTTCCTTGATGAGTCGCGGCGAGAGTAGGAACTGGAGCGATCGTTATAACTACCTCGGTTGTCTCGGTCGTTATAATTTTGCTTGCTGGATCGACGATTGTAATCCGATTTACTTTCAAGGTAATTGGAGTTGTATTTTTCAGTGAATCTGACAGAATTACCTTGAGAAAGATCTATCGTTCCTTCGATTTCCTGGTTTCTAAAAGGTTCGGTTAAGCAAATTCCCCGAAATTTTATTTGTTGTTCGCCCCTGGATGAAGACATAGTTATTAATAATTTATTGGCAGACACTATTAAGCGGTTATTCCAGGGCTCGGTTATAATTTCGGGAAGAATAATTAAATTGGTTGCCGGAAAATCCCCCCAAAACATCTAAAATCTAAAACCTAATATGACTGATTCTTCTCAACAAAGATTGCGAAAACTCGCAGGTTACTTGCGCCCCCACTGGCGACCGGCATTTTTAGGAATTGTCGCTTTGTTTCTGGTTAATGGTTTGGGAGTCTATATTCCCCTATTGGTCAGTCAAGCCATTGACGATCTGGAGGTAGCCACGCAATTTTATGCCTTCCTCTACGATGTGGTAGCGATCGCTCTCCTGGCCTCCTTGATGTGGGTTATGCGCATGGCATCTCGGATTTGGATTTTTGGGGTGGGACGACAGGTGGAGTTTGACCTCAAACAAAAAATATTTAACCACCTCTTGACATTAGAGCCATCTTATTATAGTAACAACACTGTTGGCGATTTAATCAACCGCGCTACGAGCGACGTTGATAATATCCGGCGACTTTTGGGCTTTGCGGTGTTGAGTCTGGCAAATACAATCTTTGCCTACGGTTTAACCCTGCCAGTAATGCTATATATCAATACAAGACTGAGCTTATTGGCAATTTCTGTTTATCCTTTGATGTTAATAATAGTACAGCTATTTAGCGATAAACTGCGCGGCCAACAGTTAGGAGTGCAGGAAGAATTATCGACCATGAGCGATTTAATTCAAGAAGATCTAAGCGGCATCTCTTTAATTAAAATTTACGCTCAGGAAGAAAATGAAAAACGCGCTTTCCGGGAAACTAACAAGCATTTATTATCAGCTAATTTAGCGCTGGCTAAAACTAGGAATTTCCTCTTTCCTTTACTAGGAGGCTTGGCAAGTTTGAGCTTCTTAATATTGTTAATAAGCGCTTCTGGACCGATGGAAAATGGGGAATTAAGCGTCGGGGATTTCGTGTCTCTAATTATTTACGTCCAGCGTTTAGTATTTCCGACAGCGTTATTAGGCTTTACCATAACTACTTATCAAAGGGGTGAAGTAAGCATCGATCGCGTGGAATCTATTCTCGGCGCCGAGGCGAAAATTCAAGACCATATCGACCCTATTCCCATGCGATCGCCTTTAAAAGGTTGGGTGGTAGCTAGGAATTTAACTTATAAATATCAGGGAGCAAAAGTACCAGCATTAAATAAGGTCAATTTTACGATAAAACCGGGGGAAACAGTCTCAATAGTCGGAGCAATTGGTTCGGGTAAATCAACTTTAGCAAATGCCCTACCGAGGTTATTAGAAATAGATATCGACCAAATTTTTATAGATGGTTACGATATTACTCAGGTAAAACTGGCCGAGTTGCGAAGAGCGATCGCCTACGTTCCCCAAGAAAGTTTTCTCTTCAGCGCTACCATTAAAGAGAACATCTCCTACGGCGACCCCACCAAAACGGAAGAAGAAATCGTCAACGCCGCCAAACTAGCGCAAATTCACCCAGAAATTCTCAACTTTCCCCAAAAATACGAAACTATAGTTGGCGAACGGGGCATCACCTTATCTGGAGGGCAGCGACAGCGAACTGCATTAGCGCGGGCCTTATTGATGGATGGGCCGGTATTGATTTTAGACGATGCCCTATCGAGCGTTGACAATCAAACCGCCACGGATATTTTGCGCAACTTATCCACTGGTACTCAGAAGAAAACTGTCATATTTATTACTCACCAGATGTCGGCGGCGGCGATGGCGGATCGAATTTTAGTCATGGAGTCCGGTTGCATCGTCCAAACCGGCACCCACGAGGAGTTGGTAAACGAGAAAGGGTTGTATCAGTCCTTGTGGAACCAGCAGAAGTTAGAAGCGATGTTGTTATAATCGTTCGTAGTCATCGCTTTAGCGATTCTAAAAGATAGCATCAGGGTAGAAAAGTCATCTGGTTGTAAATTTAACTTGGCTTTCAGCGATGACATCGTTCGTAGTAATCGCTTATAGCGATTCTAAAAGATAGCATTAGCGTATAAAAGTCATGTTGTTGTAAATTTAACTTGGCTTTCCGCGATGACATCGTTCGTAGTAATCGCTTTAGCGATTCTAAAAGATAGCATTATGGCGTCTAAAAGTCATGTTGTTGTAAATTTAACTTGGCTTTCCGCGATGACAACAAAGCGATCGCTTAATTTATCTGGATAGGTTTCGAGCAAACGCGCCAGAGTTTCTATTTTATTCGCAGCGAGTTGGTTTTCAAGATGCAAGAAAATAACGCCTCGGTGGGGGAGATTTTCTCGATATATCTTATTAGCAAAGTCTCGATCGTTGGTAATAATAATCCAATCTTCGGCAACAGCTTTTTCGAGCAACTGTTCGTCCATCGCCCCTCGCGCTTCTTCATAAACAGAAAAAACTTTATAACCCAGTTCGCGCAACCAAGTGCCGACCGCTGTGCCGGTGCATTCATCTACGATAAATTTCATTTTTTACAGTTTTAAATATTGAGCGGCATGAAGGTTGTGTTTGACAGGGATTTGCTGGCAAACAATAAGCAGGCTTGAATATCTTCCAGTGTTAAATTTTGATATTCTTGGAGGATTTCTATGGCCGTCGTACCGTGAGCTAAAAGGTTCATAATATATTCAACGCTCAAACGAGTGCCTTTTATAACAGGTTTTCCTGCCATTAATTTAGGATTAATTACTATTCTTTCTAACAATTGTTCGTCTGTCATAGTTGTTATTTTTAAGTGGTTGCCTTATTGAACTTTCGCTGACAATACCAGCGCCAGTGGTTCCGGCTAACCCAAGTTTAGCATCAAATTTGCACGATCGAGTAGTAATGTCAGTTCTATTTTTCCAAATAAACAAAACTTTCATAATAAACCTTTCCTTTTTTGTAAGAGTTAGACTTGGTATTAACATGAGCGAAATGGTTTTTCACTGTCTCGCTTCTAACTATTTCAGCTTGGAAACCTTTATTGACAGCAAATTCACAGTATATTTTTGCCAAGGGTATCTCCAACTCTTTAAAATAGGAACTTTGAACCACAAGTAATCCTTTACCGCCTGGTTTAAGAACTCTTTTAATTTCATCCAAAGCATTATCTAAATCCATAAAATATTGAACGATATTTTTCCAATAATAAGATTTAGCTGCTTTAGTGGGATGTTGTTTAATAGAATCAAGAATAAAATTGCAAGTAGGCCCCCAGCTTTCTTTTGGCTCTTTTTCTCCTTTAGTAATCACGGGCGCACCCATTGTATTATGCCTGATACAAGATAGCAACTCTTCGCCGCCCAATAAATAGATTTCTGGCATTGTAGAGATGGCATAATCGATGCGAGTTAAATATGGAGGAGAGGCGATCGAAACATCTATAGATTCCCCAGGAAGCGGCATATTTCTAATATCGCCTTTCAGAGAAATATGGGGAATAATTTCACCCTCAAGAGCATAAAAATATTTAATTTCTCTTAACATTTTAACTGCATTATTGCGAAGTTCCTGAAATAAAACTTGTGGAGAAAGCGTTATTTGGTTCTCGTTTTTACTAATCCAAGTGGGATTGGAACGAGGTTTGAGTCCTGACATTTTTCTCAAAGACACAAAAATAACAGAGATATAGAATCCATAAAAAGGGTCGATTATTTTTTTTGTAAATGGCGATATATTAGTTGATTTTTCAGAAAAATTAACAGCTACAGTATTAACAACAGAACGAATTAATCGAACGGTTTTCGAGGTAAATATCTTGGTTAAAGAATCGTTATTAGTTAAATTAGATTCTGGGAAACTAAATTTTTCTATGGTTTCAAAAAAATTAACAATTTCCTCCTCTCTGGAAAGGACTTGATAAGACTTAGCCGCAGCAAAAGTTGCCATAACTGGGTTAATATCTAAGCAAATAGAAGGAATACCGGTTTTTGCTGCTACGATACCTGTAGTTCCGCTGCCCGCCCAAGGGTCTAATAAAAGCGTATTGCGATCGCATCCTAAATATCGAATTGCGCTTTCTACAAAGGCTTCGGAATAGCCGGCATAATAGGGATGCCATCCATGCAATCCAGTTTTTTCAACAGCGGTTCGTTTGGCACTGCACAGAGAGAAACGAGGATTATATGGTTCTAAATTAAGAGTTAATTGCTTGGTCATTACTTTTTCAAAAATCGAATAGTTCCTACGAGCATATCGGCAGCATTAGCAATAGATGACTCTGTTTCACCTGCGAAAAAAACGCGATCGATATATTGACTTTGCAATCGATTTTGTAAATTGATATGTTGGTTTGGAAAAGGATAATAGACGATCGCAATAAATGTGCTTTGGGGATAAATTTGTTTAAACTTTTGCGCTTTGTTGACGATCTCATCTGCTCTTTTATGAATATCTCGTTGAGATTCTATTCTTTTTACATCTATAGCAATTTCAATTGTTTCGCCTTTAGCAGGATAAGCAGCATCTATCTCAAATTGTTCCCCACCAGACTCAAACTTTCTTTTCCGAAATGTTTTAGACGATGCCTTATTAATTGATAAAGTCACCGTTTTTTCCCAGTTTCCTTTTTTCGCCCGCATTTCTTTATCGGTCCAAAAAAACCTATCCAGTTCCATCAAAGCAGGAACGGCGATCGCTGGTGGAAGTAAAGGTTTAATATACCCTGCTAGCAAAGTAGCATGAGTATCAGAAATTTTTTCTGAATATGTATTGAGGTCAAATCCCAAATCCCGTTTAATTGCACGTTGGGCTACATTGACACAGCAAAGGGTTGGTTTGATGATAATTGGATATTTTATAAATGCCGCCGCTAATTCTTCAGCGTTTAAGTCGCCAAAAACAATAAAGGGCGCTTCTTTGTAAATTATTACTTTCTCGTAAGCTTCTATCAAGCATTCTTCAAGCTTTTGAATCCGTTCTTGGGGTGGCTGACATTCAGCAATCTGTTCTTTATGGCTGCTATATTCTTTTTCCGATTCGTTCATAATTTATCGATTGTTTTTCTCTATTAGATTAGCGATCGCTTTTTTCAATTTTGGTTCCCAATACCAGCCCCAGTGGTTCCGGCCAACCCAAGTTTAGCATCAAATTTGCATTATTAATATCAAAATTTATGAAGTAGGGGCGATCGCCTTACTAAGGCTTATATTAAATAGCCTCGGTTCAAACCAAAATTAATACCTCCTTCCCAGTCAAAGATTAAATAATCGCGCACTTTTTCAAATAAATGCTCTACCACATCTTCGTATATCGGATTTTTAACATATCCCTCTTTGTAGCGAAATTCGCGATCGGTATTCTTTTGCTTTCTTAATACATATATTTTATCTATTTTAAATTTTCTTAAATTGACCGCATCCGTTAATTTAAGCCACTCGGCCACAACAATATAAATTGCATTTGGATTTCTATACCTAAGTTGTTCTGCTGCTGTAGCTGCATCCTGAAGCATAGTTTTATCCAGATAAGTTTTGCATTCTATCGCCACTGCTGGTATGTCCCAAGCATGGCTTTCCGATTCTTGAGAACCTTCACAATTCATTGTTGAATTAATTCTAACTCCAATCGCAAAATCATGGTCTTTTTTTTCAATTAATGCATTTGGACGAGCAAGCATATCGCGGTAATTATCGGAACGAAAGAAGATATCTTTGAAGGTATGAGATTTACCAATTAAAGCATTTTTGGAAAATTCAGATACTAAATCCCTGAAGAGGTAATACATAAACTCTTCTAACACAGATGAATGAAGATTTGAGCGCGAATCGAATTTTTCAGCGTAATGTTGCTGGTCTATAAAATTTTTGTACTCGTTTAACAATTCAACTCTTTTTTTAATTACTGCGCTATCTCCTTCGTTTTTAGCAATTTTCGGACCAATAAAGTGTTCGTTAGCTAACTTCCAATTATCGTATTTCTCTCTAATTTCTCTCAAATATCGTCGAGACACTTCATCTCGATACTTAGTTTTATGATTTTCCTTTTGTTTTAAATTGCGACCGTGAACGTACATACTTAACCCTCAAATTGACATTCTTTTAACAAATTACTGGCAATAGCCTTAGCTAATAAAGGAGGTACCGCATTGCCAATTTGATTGTATTGACATAAATATTTTTCGTCCAAACGACCTTCCCTCGCTAACAGTTTATGACTGACTACCGTTGGTTTGCCCATAAATCTAAAACTGTCTGGAAATGATTGTATTCTCGCCCCTTCTCTGGCAGTAAAATTTCTATGTTGATAGGGATGAACGAAATTAGCATAAAAAGATGCCGGCAATGTATGACATGGTTTATCTGGATACATTCTTCGATTATTTTGGTCGTAAACTCTCTTCGCTATTGCAGTAGAATTTCGTTGGCGCGGCCATAAATGTTCTGGTGCATCCTTACAAGAATCTCCTAAACTCATGGCTGCAAATCTTTCTACTATCCGTTTGCTGTGCTTCATTGCCTTATGATTAAACAGAGTTTTATTTGGATTTCTCAAAAGTTGTTGATATTCATTTAATGGTTCTTTAGTATAATTAGATTCTTCCGCGCCCTCGCCTGCTTCTAATGAGGGTAAGTCTGAAATTGCATCCCATAACGTCGGGCAAGGTTGTAAATAATTAAATAGAGAAGGATTGTTATTATCGACCGCTGAATGAGTTGGACTGGGAATAGGGTTTTTAAGCTCTTTTTTAGAAGCAATAACAAACAAGCGTTTTCTAATTTGAGGAATGCCGTAATCTGTAGCTTGCAAGATTTTGATATAGACGCAATAACCCAGATTTATTAACTCTTTTTCCAAGATAGCGATCGCTCTTTCCTTGGAGTTAGTCCGGGCTTTTATCATATTAGGGACGTTCTCCATTATCAACAGTTCCGGCTCAAAAATTGAAGCGACTCTAATTAACTCTCGAAAAAGATTATTTCTCGGATCCTTTGGATCGCCGCTATTTTTCAGACAAACAGAATATCCCTGGCAGGGAGGACCGCCAAGAACAATTGTTGGTTTTTTAT
>JAXHVR010000162.1:0-1681 GCA_034189005.1 Cyanobacteriota bacterium
CAACCCTAGCAAACTCCATCGTAGCCGGGTTTGCACTCTGGGGCATAGCTAGAGAAAGCGGTCCTTTTCTCAAACACGGAAATAATATTTCCCAGGCAGTTTTTTCCCTACAAAGCTTTTGCGTGGTGCTGGCTGTAACCGCCCTTGTTTTAGCAGCCACAGTGGCAGAACGTAAATACGCCCAAGCATCTGCGCTCGAAAATCAAGCCAGTCTCGCCAACGCTCAAAGCATCGCCCATTTAGGCAATTGGGATTTAGACATCCCAACAGGTCGCTTCCACGGTTCCGATGAAATGTATCGCATTCTGGGTTTAGTGCCAGGGTCCGCAAAGCTTAACCAAGAGAACTTTTTAGAATTCATTCATCCAGAAAAGCGAAAATTAGTTCAATTGGCCAGAGATAAGGCTTTGTACGAGGGCAAAGCTTACAGCATGGACTATCGGATAATTTTAGCCAACGGCAACGAACGTTTTGTCTGCGAACAAGTGGCCATAAACAAAGATCGCATCACAGGCATAGTCCAGGACATCACGGAGCGAAAGTTGCAGCAAGCTGCCCTACAGGCCAGCGAAGAGAGATTTGCCAAAGCGTTCTACACCAGTCCCGTTGGTATCAGCATTACCACTCTTAGCAATGGATATTTTTTAGATGTCAACGATAGTTTTCTACGCCAGTTAGGGGGGCAACGGGAAGAAGTTATTGGCAAAACTAGCCAGGAATTAGAAATGTGGCTTAATCCATCGGACTTTACTTACATCAGGGAGAAGCTTGCCAGAGGAGATGCTGTTAGTAATTGGGAAGTAAAAATAAAAACTAATGGGGGTGAGGTTCGCGATTGGCTATTATCTGTAGAGGCCATCGATATTGGCAAACAAGCCTGCGCCCTGACCATGGCCATTGATATTACCGAACGCAAGCGAGGGGAAGAACTCCAGAGGGCAAAAGAAGCCGCTGAAGATGCAAACCGGGCCAAAAGTGCTTTTCTAGCCAGCATGAGCCACGAATTGCGCACGCCACTAAACGCTATTATTGGCTACAGCGAGCTAATGCTCGAAGAGCTTACAGAGAATGGTCTGCAAGATTTGACAGGGGACGTGCAGAAAATTAATACTGCCGGGCAACATTTACTAGCTCTTATTAACGATATTCTAGATTTCTCTAAAATCGAAGCGGGTAAAGTAAGTCTTAATCTCGAAAGCTTTACGATTTCTACGCTTATTTGGGAGGTGGTAACTACCATCGAACCGATGGTTAATAAAAATTCTAATATTTTAGAGGTCAATGTCCCGTCCGATATTGGTAATATGCACTCAGACTCGCTCAAGCTGCGCCAGTGTCTGCTAAATCTACTCAGCAATGCTGCTAAGTTTAGCGAACATGGTGTAATTACTCTGGAGGTAAGCAGAGAAATAAAACAAAAGGCCCCATTAGTGCAAGAGGAGCGATCGCCCATGGCAGCTATTGATTTAGATGGCAAGAAATCTCCTAGTTCGATCTCCACCCCTGATGGTATGATGAGGGAGGCCATTGACCCTTTAGCAATTACCAATTCAGAAAATGGAGATTGGATTGTTTTCCAAGTAAGGGATACTGGTATTGGCATGAGCGAAGAGCAGTTAGCAAAGGTTTTTGAGCCTTTCACTCAAGCTGATGCTGGTACGAGCCGCCAATACGGAGGCAC
>JAXHVR010000162.1:1781-10262 GCA_034189005.1 Cyanobacteriota bacterium
GAGATTGGATTGTTTTCCAAGTAAGGGATACTGGTATTGGCATGAGCGAAGAGCAGTTAGCAAAGGTTTTTGAGCCTTTCACTCAAGCTGATGCTGGTACGAGCCGCCAATACGGAGGCACCGGGTTGGGGTTGACCATTTCTCGGAAGTTCTGTCGGATGATGGGGGGCTCGCTGACTGTAGCGAGCCAGTCAGGAAAAGGTTCGAGCTTTACAATTAGCTTGCCTGCCTTTTTAAGGATAGAATCGCGGGATGATGCAGAATTTGTGGAGTCTCAATAGCTATATTCTTCCTGACTGCTAACTTGAGAGTTATATTCAACCTCGATAAAAAGAATGTCTAGTAAAGTTATTTATGGGTGCATCTCAATTTTGAATAAAACCAATAATTTGACGCTTTTAGGCAACAGGCAACAGGCAACAGGCAACAGGGAAAAGAGGTTTTCAGCGCCAAAAAATGTTTTTGCTTTCTCTGAGATGCTCCCGTTATTTATCCTTAAAACAAAAGTGGGTATTTAGCAAGAAATCTTATTAGGTGGCGAGGAGAACGAGGCCTAATTTATAATACAGAAAGAAGCATTTGCTAACTAACCGGGTCGCCGAAAAAAAAGCGACTTTAGTAAAAGTTAACGGGGAGCATCTCATATTTGTAAAAAGACTTTTTTTACAGCCAAACCTCTTTTCCCTGTTGCCTGTTGCCTGTTGCCTGTTGCCTAAAAGCATTAAATTCTTGGTTTTCTTCAAAATTGAGATGCTCCCAGGTTAACGGCTCGTAAATTCCTATTTTAAAATTAATAAGCAATTAATAAGCAAGAATGCCAGCACAAATTTTCAAAGAAAACCAATGCCGAAGATTCTATTAGTAGAAGACAATGAAATGAATCGGGATATGCTCTCTAGGCGCTTGGTACGCAAAGGATATGAGGTTTTCATAGCTGTTGACGGTGCCGAAGGGGTAGAGATGTCTATCTCAAAAGAACCAGACTTAATTCTAATGGATATGAGTTTGCCAGTCCTTGATGGTTGGCAGGCAACAACCCAGATTAAGGCCAATTCAGAAACCGAAAATATCCCAGTTATAGCCATGACGGCTCATGCTATGGCAGGAGATAGGGAAAAATGTTTGGCTGCCGGCTGTGACGAATACGATACAAAACCTGTAGAGTTTCCCCGACTTTTAGATAAAATCCAAAAGCTTCTAAGCAATAAGGCGACGACATGAAAGTAGGCCAGAGCAGCGTGCTGGTTGTAGATGATAATGAAGTAAACCGAGATCTGTTGGCTCGCCGCGTCCAAAGGCAGGGCCATAAGGTTACTGGTGCTTCTAATGGCTTTGAAGCTCTGGACATGATGCGGGAGCAGCCGTTCGATTTGGTGTTGTTAGATATTATGATGCCGGAAATGAACGGCTATCAGTTGCTAGAAACTCTTAAAGCTGATAAAAAACTGCGTCATATCCCAGTGGTTATGGTTTCGGCAGTGGAGGACATCGAGAGTACTGTTCGTTGCATCGAATTGGGGGCGGAAGATTATTTATCGAAGCCTTTTAATCCGGTTTTGCTAAAAGCAAGAATTAACGCTTGTCTTGAGAAAAAACGACTGCGAGACCAAGAACAAGCTTATTTAAAAAGGCTCGCTGACGAACAGGAAAAGTCCGAACGCCTGCTGTTAAATATTTTGCCGGCGGCAATTGCTCAGAGGTTAAAACAGGGGGAAAGCACTATTGCCGATAGCTTCGCCGATGTAACTGTTATGTTTGCAGATTTGGTTGGCTTTACTAAGCTATCGGCTAATTTGTCGCCGGCTGAGTTAGTAGAATTACTTAATGAGATATTTTCTGCTTTTGACGATTTAGCTGACAAGTACGGGCTGGAGAAAATTAAAACTATTGGCGACGCTTATATGGTGGTCGGTGGCTTGCCAACTCCGAGGAAAGACCATGCAGAGGCGATCGCTGAAATGGCTTTGGATATATTGGATAAAATCAATGGAATTCCCGCTCAACAAGAACAAGCTCTAAAAGTCCGCATCGGTATTCATACTGGTGCTGTGGAAGCGGGGGTGATCGGCACGAAAAAGTTTGCTTACGATCTGTGGGGAGATACGGTCAATACTGCTAACCGGATGGAATCTCATGGCATTCCGGGTGCAATTCAGGTGACAAAAACAACTTACGAGCGTTTGTATGATAAATATATATGGAAGGAACGGGGCATAGTAGATGTGAAAGGTAAGGGTCCGATGAGAACATATTTACTAGCAGGCAGAAAAAATTAAGAATCGATCGATGAGGTGGCTTCCATTCTCGAAGTTCTCCAGGTTAAAGGATGACAGATAGAGTATAATTTGATGCGATCGCCTACTTGGGATATTGAATCGGTGAAGCAGACTAGATTGCTCCCCCGTCGATCCCCGCGTCTCCGCGTCCCCGCGTCTCCGCGTCTCAAATGCTCCCGAAATATGTGAGTAAGGCATAGTTTTTAAGGGGGGCTGGGGGGTAGCGTTCGATGTACCTCACCAATTCGATAAATGCTATAACTCCAATTCTCTGTTTTACTGAAGGAGAAGTAGAAGTTACCAAATCAAAACATGACGGCGTTATTATAGTTTTCAAAGATGAATTAGTCGAGGGACTATTGTCTGAAGATGGTTAGCTTTTATGGTAAAAAATTAATTGAGTTACAAGTCAAAAAAACAGAGGAACAATGATAACAAACGCAGGAATACTAACAGCCTCTCAAGTGGGAGCAATTTTAACGGTAATTTGTGGAGCGATCGCTACTTTAGCTTTTATTTTTAACTGGGGAATTAAATTCCGCTTAGTGGGAATAACTGCTTTTATGGGAGTTTTAACGGGGGGTCTGTTGGGTCTTGGTTTAGGACTTTATACTCGCACTGCAATTCCAGGAGCCCTTCCTTATTCTGTAGTTTATGATAATGGCGGGAATAAAAGTGTCGTTGCAATACAGCCAGAAGTTACAAAGTCGGAGTTAGAAGCTACTATCCAACAAGTGGCAGCGGATTTATTTTCTCCAGGTCGTTTTGGATCGGGAGATAATGAATTGACTATTAAAGTCAGGACTGTTATTCATCCAGAAACGGGGGTTTCGGAACCGGTTTATTTGGGGGAAGTAAAGCGCTCTCTGGCTACACGAGATGACGAGAATATGGAAATTACAATCTTTAGCGATCGCTTGGAACATATCCAAAAATTTAGCTCGTAAAGATTAGAGCGATCGATCCTTTGGTCCCAAGGGATATTTGACAATACCTTCGCCTGATGGCGGAAAAATACCATTAGTAGGTTGGGCTCTGCGACAGCGCAACCCAACATCGAGAGTTTGGTTTTGCGCTCGCGTGCGCGCTACCTACGATCGGGCGCAGGCGAAGGTATTGATTTTAGAAACCGGGTTTTTTGAACAATACCTTCGCCTGATGGCGGAAAAATACCATTCGTAGGTAGCGCGCTCGCGAAGCGAAACCCAACAAAATCGATTGTGCTACGAAGATGTTGGGTTGCGCGGGGCGCTCCACCCAACCTACAAGAAAATGGCGAAGGTCTTGATTTTAGAAACCGGGTTTTTTGAAAAAACCCGGTTTCTGGCTTACCATCTTATCGTAACTCTCGATCGCATTGCTATATAACGAGGGTAAAAGTTAGTTGCCAAGAAAAGCACGGTTTTACTTCAGTTAATTGAAATTAAAAATTAGCAATAATAGAGGAAATAAAAAAATGACAAATAATGGAGATTTACAACTAGAATTATTATATAAAGAAGGAGCGAGTTATTTAGAGGCGCAGGAGTTTGAAGCGGCGTTGGAAAAGTTCGATCGCCTGGTGGAACTTGCGCCACACCATCCCGATGTTTGGGCTTGTAGAGCTATTGCTTTGGGGCATTTAAAGCGTTATGAAGAGTCTTTGAATAGCTTCGATCGCGCTATAGAATTTAGCCCGGATGACGAACAAATGTGGTTAAATCGAGGTATTGTTTTGGGGGACTGGGGGTTGCACGATAAGGCGATCGCTAGTTTGAAAAAGGTTATAGAAATTAACCCTAATAATTACGAAGCATGGGGGAATCGAGGTAATTCTCTGGTGGCTTTAGGCAGAAATCCAGAGGCGATCGGCTGCTACGATAAAGCTTTGAAAATTAATCCCAATTATTATAAAGGTTGGGGGAATCGCGGCATGGCTTTGGCTAATGTGGGGCGAACTAAGGCGGCAATTTCTAGTTACGAGAAAGCAATTGAACTTCAACCAGACGACCCGGAAGTTTGGTTTAATAAAGGTTGCGTGTTTCTGGCTTTAGAACGATACGAAGAAGCTTTAGTTGATTACGAGAAAGCTTTGGAAATTCAACCGAAGCATTTGGGGGCGCTGTCAAATCGGGGAATAGCAATTTCCAAACAAGGGGATAATGAAAGGGCCCTCGCTTGTTACGAAAAGGTAATAGAATTATATCCCAAGGATACTCATGCTTGGAACAATCGAGGTTTAGTGTTGAGGAGATTGGGGAGAATAGAGGAGGCGATCGCTAGTTACGATAAATCTTTAGAATGCGACCCTAATAATTTTGAATCCTGGGATAATCGGGGCTATGCTTTTACTAAAGTAGGGAAATTAAAGGAGGCGATGGCGAGTATTGAGAAGTCATTGAAGGTTAAACCAACTCATGTTAATGGGATTTATAACAAGGGTTATTGTTATGCGTTGATGGGGAGGGAGAAGTTGGCGATCGAGTTTATTGCGAAGGCGATTAAGTTAAATCCTAAGAAGTATTTACCAGTGGCGAAGACGGACCCGGATTTAGCGAAGTTGCGTAAAAATGCTAAGATGCGATCGCTGTTGCTGCGCGGGAGATTGTAATCGGAAAATATAATTTTTTTGTCCTGATTAATGATTAACGACAAAGAATTTCTTTATGGAGCCGCTTTTGTGAAATTAATTAACTTTGGGGAGAAAGTCACCATAGCTTATGCGTACCAGATACATTCTTCAGTTTACCTAGTGGAAACAAATGAAACCAGGTCTGCTATTCTTTTTAAAATTTCCAAAAAACCGAGGTCTGCATGGTCTTTTACTTTAAGCGATAGCGAACAGTCTGCCCTAGATAATATCCATCGAGAGTATTCTGATTTTTCAGTGTTTCTAGGCCTGGTTTGTCACAAAGACGGCATTTGCTGTTTGACAGAAGAGCAGCTTTGGAGTATAATAGATCGAGAGGCTAAAATTAACAATCAGAATATATCCGTGTCACGAAAAGGGTCGGGAAGTTATCGTGTAAGCGGTCCTGGCAGGCAAAAAATAGCTGAGACCATACCACAAAATAGTTGGCCTGGTTTAGTGTTGTTAAGTGGAGATAATAGTTATGAGCAACATTCCAATTAAAACCGAAGATAAGTGCATCAAGAAACTGATTACAAGAGTCAAAAAAAATTTAGGCGATAAAACAGCAGAACAATTAAAGCAAACTGCTCTAGAAATAGTTCAAAACTGCGTTGACACCTACTCAGAAAAATTTGGTTGCGGCGATGTGGGTGCCACTGGTACTGGCATTGTTAGTCGGCCTTACAAAGCTAAAACTAAAGATGATAAAATTCCTCTGGGAACTACGGGGTTAATTTATGGCAGAGTTCAAAGTGGCAAGACAATTACTACTATTGCTACTTTAGCGATCGCTCAAGCCAACGGTTTCCGGTGCTTTATCGCCTTAACTTCTGACAATACTTGGCTGGGCACGCAAACTGGCAGTCGTTTTAACAATCGCATAAAAGCAGGACCAGTTGTTTTTGATTGGAAACAGTGGAAAGACGATCCGCAAGATTTTGCTAAAAGTAAACTCCTCCCCTATATTAAAAACACTGGTGTAGTTTTAGTATCTACGAAACAAAAAGATCATTTAGATAGACTCTTGAAAGTTCTCAAATATTCTCAAGCCAGTAAGGTACCGACTTTAATATTTGACGACGAAGCAGATAACGCTAGTTTAAATACTAACGAAGCCAGACAAGCAAAGAATGGTAAAAATGCAGTTTCAGATAGCCCAACTTTTGAGAAAATTGGCAAAATTCGCAAAGAAGTAGCGAATCATATCTATTTACAAATTACAGCCACGCCTCAAAGTCTGCTACTACAAAATCTCGATCATCCCTGTAAACCAGTCTTCTGTGCCGCTCTTCCCAAACCTGGCGATGGCTACATGGGAGGAGATTTATTCTTTGAAGAAAATAGCCCCTACTGTCGCACTGTTAAAGCCGAAGAAATTAACGATTTAAAAAAACAAACGGGAAAAATAAATCCCGGTAATAAGACAGATATTCCTGCGGGTCTGAGATTAGCTTTATGCTGTTTCTTCTTGGGTTCTATTTATAAGATGGAATCGGCAGATGATGAGGATGCCATATACTCTTTTCTGGCTCATATTTGTCACAAGCAAGACATTCATGAAACATTAGAAAAGGTGATTAGTAACTTTGTGATAGAACTCGATCTAGCAATTACAGGGCAGTCATCTTCAACGAAGGAAAAGCAGGCAAGGAAGTGGTTGGAGGAAGCTTATAAAGAATTAACTAAAACAGCTAACCTTCCAGCAATAGAAGACCTGATTGAGGAGCTAAAATACGAGCTGCGGAGTGCTTTACCGAAAGTTATTAATGCTAATAACCCAGAGAAAGAACCAAACTATAATCCCGGGATGAATATCTTGATTGGTGGTAATAGACTGGGGCGAGGCGTGACGATTGAAGGATTAATGGTTACTTACTACGGACGGGATGCCAAGCAAAAAGTTATGGATACCGTGCATCAACACGCACGAATGTATGGTTATCGCCAACATCTCAAAGATGTTACTCGACTGTTTTTACCCGAGCATATCTTAGAAGATTTTCGTAGCATCCACGAGGCCGACGAGGGAATGCGTCAAGCCATTGGAGACGATCCAAATCATATCAAAATTAAGCCGGTTTGGGTAGGTAAAAAAATTAAACCAACTCGTTCTTCTGTTTTAAACCCAGCAGAAATTAATGCTTTCACCCCAGGTAGGGCTATTTTTCCACGGGATCCCCTCTGGAAAGCTTCAGAAATCAAGTCCCATACAGAAGCTTTAGATGAGTTGTTAGCAAAATATCAGGGTGATGAAAAATATTATGAGGAAGACATCGATTTTTTAGTCAAAATTCTTGATTATATGCCAAGCCATAGTTGTGAAGGATATACTTGGGAAGATGAACGGGTTCGACAAGCTTTAAAGGCGATGAAATCAGCAGGTATTGAGAAAGGAATGCTCAACGTTCGTCGCGGCAAAAAAGGTGAGGGGCTTGACTTGAAAAACCGACCTAGACCTTGGCCAAGTTCAGGATTTGCTAATAGTAAATGGATGACTAAACCCAAGCAACAATATCTAGACATTCCGACTCTTATTGTCATGTATGAAAAAGGCGAAAAGAAAAAGATTTGGGATAATCAAGCGCTTTATCTTCCTACCTTGATTCTACCAAAACATAAATTTGTATTTATGTTCAATTACTCTGAAGAATCAGAGTAATTAGAAGACGAACTAAAGTGGGAAGATGTAGAGGAAATAGGAGAAGAATGGCTTCATGCCGCTGCTACTAATCCAGTATTTGACATACTGAAAGACCCATAAATCGAGCGAAAGTCGGAGGGTTAAACCCTAGGCGGGGGCAAAGCATTCGTCCAGGTAAATTAATGCATTGTTGCAAAACTTATCCCCCGAATGCTTTGCCCCTACAGGTTTTTTTTTACTTCAAACTTACAAAACAGTTTGGAACTTTGCAATAACCAAGGAACTTCTACCAGTCAGATATTGAATGCAAGTATTGGTGTCTAATAAATAAATCATAATAAATCCCACTGCCTTTCATCGCAAGTACCTCGATCGCCTCTAGTCAGCATTTCTCCCTGCCAACCTCCAGCAGTTTTCTCCAAAAAATCTGGAGGATAGCCTAACTCTTCAGCGGTTTTTCTTTGATTTGCTAACTCTATAGATTGATAAACAACTATCAGTTCTAGTTCTCTATTTGCTAACTCTGGGGGCAGTTGCAAATGCAAAATTCCCTCGGCATCGACGCGAGATTGCAACTTGAGACTTTGCATTCTAAATTACTCCCAATTAACTCGACTTAACATTAATAATTTTATCGCGCTCCTCCACAAAATTAAGAAACCCGGTTTTTCCCAAAAACCGGGTTTCTGGGTTATCGATGAAAAAACCGGGTTTCTGGGTTATCGATGAAAAAACGAGTAAAAAACCAGACCCCCCATCTGCTAAAATACCCCAAACGCCTATTAGGACAACAAAATAAAGAAGAACTGGAACGGGTGGCTTATGTAGAAATTCCTAATCGGGCAGAAAAATTCCACTTAAACCCATTGAAACTAACACCAACCCTGCCATGAGCGCAACCTTAACTACCCCTGAAGCTAAATATTCCTATCTCAAAACCAGCCTTTGTCAAA
>JAXHVR010000163.1:0-10210 GCA_034189005.1 Cyanobacteriota bacterium
ACGGGGGTGCCGGCGATTTTTGCGGAGACGACGATTAACCCCCAGTTGATTAGGACTGTAGCTGAGGAGGCGGGGGTTGAGTTGGCGCCGCGAGAGTTATATTCCGATTCCATTGGGGCGACCGGCAGCGAGGGGGATAGTTATATTAAGATGTTGATTTCTAATACTCGGACTATTGTTGAAGCTTTGGGCGGCGAGTACGAGGAACCGTAGAACAGGCCAAAGCGCCTGTTACCCGTAAGGCATCTCGCCTGTCAAGCGTAGAACGGGCCAAAGCGCCTGTTCTTTCGCTCTTTACTATCAGAGCTGCTATTATGTCTGAAAGTGAAGCTAAAATTAGGAGAACAAATGAACGTCCGCGAAGAAACCATTGCTAAGATTAATCAACTCCCCGAAGAGCTTGTTGGGGAAGTTAACAATCTTGTTAGTTTTTTGTTGGCAAAAGGCGATCGCTGGCAGTCTTGGTTGCTATTTGCCGAGGGAATAGAGTTAGCCGAATCCGATTTTTATGATTATTTATCCAATTTGGAAGATTATGAAGAACGTTTAGCTCGTGGAGAAATTCAATGGTAAATGTTATCAGAGGAGATGTGGTATTATGCGATCTCAGTCCGGCAATTGGTACGGAACAAGCTGGAACACGACCTGCGGTAATCGTACAAATAGATAGAGCTAATAAGGCTAGCCCTCACACAATTATTGCGCCGTTTACCAGCAAGATTCGACAGGTACTTTTGCCTTCTCATGTATTTGTGCCTGCTGCTGTGGGTGGCTTAAGTCTGGACTCTGTGATTCTGTGCGAACAGGTTAGAGTAATTGACAAATCTCGAATTGTTAAAGCGATCGGTCATTTGGATGATGTCTATATGGAAGAACTTGCAACAGCTTTAGCGACAATATTGGGGTTGCCCCTTCCTTGATGTATGGCGATCGCTCTTTTTGCGCTTTGGGAGCGATCGCTTATGCTACAATAACGGAAGATCGCTTTTTGTAGGGAAAAATGATGGAGCAATATCGACAAATTATAGTTTCCGATCCTAAAGTAATGATGGGCAAACCAACGATCGCCGGCACTCGCATTACGGTGGAATTTATCCTCGAAAGTCTGGCGGCGGGAGAGACTCCAGAACAACTGCTGGAGGGGCATCCGCGACTGAAGCGGGAGGATATTCAAGCTGCCTTAGCCTTTGCTGCCGAAGCGTTAAAGGCTGATGTAATTTATCCCGTTGCGGAGGCTGTTTCGTGAATTTATTGGCAGACGAAAATATTAGGCAGGCAATAGTCGATCGCTTGCGGTTAGACGGTCATGTAGTTTGGTACGTTGTGGAAATGGAACCAGGAGTTTCTGATGATGTGGTGCTAGATTTAGCTAACAGGGTAAGCGCGTTGTTGTTAACAGCGGATAAGGATTTTGGAGAGTTAGTGTTTCGTTTGGGTCGCGTTGCATCCGGTGTAATCTTGGTTAGATTACCTGGATTACCAGAGCCGAGTAAGGCTACTATTATTGCAGAGGCGATCGCCCGACATTCCGATGAATTGCCTGGTGCGTTCGCGGTTATTACGCCAACAACAGTTCGCATTCGCTCGATCTGAAAAAAATGGACTTGTAGGGGCAAACAGAACGGGCGGTAAATTTTGGGAAAAAGCAGAAAACTAGATTTCCGAATGCTTTGCCCCGCCTTTGCGTTGGTTTGTCAAATTGCAGCCAAATTTTTTTTCTGCTAATATAAATTGACTCCAGCCAAGAAAAAGGTTCCATGACTGTCATTTTATCTACTGTTATCCCAGTGGCGTGCATCGTTTTAGTCGGCTTCATTGTCGGCAAAACTATGCAATTAGACCTGCCCACCCTGTCGCGTCTCGCACTCTACGTTCTAACTCCGGCGATCGTGGCCGACAGTCTCTACCGCACTACTCTCAGCGCGGAAAATGCTGCTGGTATGTTTTTGGGTTTTGCTCTTACTTATTTCTTATTATGTCTGGTAGCTTGGCTGTTGGCGCGACGGTTGCGCTGGTCCGTACCAGTGCAGAAAAGTTTAATGGCTTCGACGTCTTTCCCCAACACGGGCAATATGGGATTATCTGTTACTCTCTTTGCCCTGGGAGAAGCGGGACTCGATCGCGCGGTAGTCTATTTTATTGCTTCGAGCATTTTAATCCTGACCACGGGACCGGCTTTTCTCAAAGGGGGCGGTTTGCTCTCCCAGGTGCGTTTGGTTCTCAAGCTTCCGCTAATTTGGGGAGTGCTTGCGGGGTTGAGTTTGCGTTTTTTTGCAGTAGAGTTGCCTTTCAACCTAGATGATAGCTTGCATATTTTAGGACAATCGGCCATCCCAGTTGCTTTGTTGCTTCTGGGAATGCAAATTGCGACAAGTCCCTTTCGATTTGGTTTGTATGAAGTTGGTGCTAGTTTGATGCGACTGGTGGGAGGAGCGATCGCCGGTTATTTAGTAGCTAAAATCCTCGGTCTCTCTGGAGTTGACTTGCAAGTAGTAGTTTTGCAGAGTTCCATGCCAACTGCAGTGATTTCTTTTGTCATCGTACAGGAGTTTGGCGGCGATGCTGCCCGCACGGCTAGGGTTGTAGTGACTTCGACTTTGTTGTGCTTTGTCACTTTGCCTCTGGTGTTGTGGGCGATCGGCGCTGGAGGGTAAGTTGTATCAATTAATAATTACTTATACAGCAGCCATCTCGATATAAGGAATGCGTCCGTCGAGTTTGTCGAAAAACTCTTCTCCGTCTGGATAACGAACGCCAAACAATCGCCCCGCCGCTTCAATTCTTCGGTATTCCTTGAGAATTGCCGACAAGGGATCGTCTTCGTGCAGGCCGGCGATGAAATAATGGCTGCTATCTCTGGGGAGGCGATCGCGATACAACCACCGCAACAACCCCCGAAACAATTCCTCATCGTTATTCTCCACCGCCACAAAGGCCAGATAAAAATAAGGAACCTTTGCACCCGGGGCGGGCAGCGGTTTGAGTGGAGCGAGTTTTGCCAGCAAATTGTAGAAAGGGCGGATAGTTGCTAAGGGGCCGCTGTACCCTTCGACGTGAGTTTGACGAAAATCTGCTTGATTCCAGGCGGCGGCGGTGGCGACGATGCGGTTGTCGGAGGCGATCGCTACATAGATATCCTCCGCCTTCAACCCCAGCAACCGAGGCCTATCAAAATCTTCTAAGCGATAATAAGGCGCAAATTGTTTTTGCGAGTACCAGTTATTAACAAAAGCAATAATTTCCGGCAGTTGTTCCCGCCTTGCCCGTCGAAAAGTCACCCCGGGAATTTTAATTTCTGGTTTGGGAAAATCCAGATGTATTGCTGGGGTGAGAATTAATCCTAAATCGCTATATTGCGGCAAACCGGCCCTGCCGCCTAAAAGGTTATTTAAAGCTGCGGTATTGCCGTCGAGAATTACTGAATAATAAAGAGGTACTGGATCGGCTTCGTGTAACTGTCGCAAAAATCGATAACCTCTGGCTAATAAAGTGGTTTTTCGATAATCTGGATTAACTCGCAAATCTGCTAGATAACCAATTTTTTCTGGTTTGCCGTTAATAAATTTTGTGGTTATTAACCGACTCCCCAAAGCGATAATTTTCCCCGTAGTTTTCTCGCTACATTTAAGGATTTGAAATGATTCTCCTTGCACTTGGCAGCCGGCAAAATAATTGGGTTCGCGGCGGAAGCTGACAGAAATGTTGCCTTTCATGGCATCTTCTGCCATCCGCACTCGCAGTTGTTTGTCGTCTTCTGGGGTTGCTAGGCTGAATTGAAAGTTAGTCATGGCAATTAATAATAGGATTGTTCGTAGTAATCGCTTTAGCGATTCTTAAAGTCTTAAAGCTAAAGTAAATTCGTAGTAAAGCAAAAGTTCGTAGTAATCGCTTTAGCGATTCTTAAAGTCTTAAAGCTAAAGTAAATTCGTAGTAAAGCAAAAGTTCGTAGTAATCGCTTTAGCGATTTAGATAGATAAATCGCTAAAGCGATTACTACAAGCTAGCCTACGAAGTTTACCCACTTTTTAGCCTAGATGCTCTAGTAAGTACCAGTACACAATTAATTGGACATCTGGAACAGGCGAGACGCCTGTTCTACGGGGGAATAAGAAATAATTTTATGTAAATATTTTTGCCTACCTACTTAAGGTGCGCTGCGGCGCACCTATATCGCTAAAGCGATTACTACAAACAAGCTAACATAAATCTACTTTCCCAACCGGTTTCTCTACTCAATACTGGGGGCTTAATATCTCCCAGTCTTTGCCCTCGCCCTAAAGCACGATCTAGATAAATATTCATGGGATTTTCGATTAGATATGGTTGGATTTCTCCTAATTGTTTTAACTGCCTGGCATATTGATATTGAGGGTTTGCCTCCAAGCTTTTGTCTAATTCTTTGCAGATTGCAACTGCCTCCTTTTCGCCGTATTCTCTGCTATCTAAGAATAATGCGTAATGTGGTTTGCCTTCCGCAGAAGGGGCGAGCATTCTAAAACCTCGAATATTTGCCAATTTATCTAATACGAATTCCTCGGTTAATTTCTCGCCGCATAAGTCGCTAACTATTCCCGATCGCCCCATAAATTCTAATAACGGAGTTCGCCCTTTCCAACCGCGAACTTTGAGGCGATCGCCCAACTCATAGCGATACAAACCGGCTTCGGTGGTAATGAGGATTCGATAAACTTCCCCTTCGATTAATTCATGGCATAAATGGGGTTTATTTTCAGCGTCGATAAATTCATAAAAACCGCTATTAATTGCTAATACCGGATGGCTACAGTCTGCTAGCGGCAAACTGACAACTCCCTCCGTGGCAAGCAGTCCTTTTCCTTGAATAAAAACATCGGGAAATATCTCTTGCATTTCGGGAATAAATGCCTTAGCGCTGGCATCCGTCCAACAGCTAATGGTATCTAATTGTTGCCAGATTTTTTGAGCGTTTATTGTTTCCTTAGATAGAGCAGTTTCGAGTAATTTTGCCCTCCCGGGATTAGCAGGTAAATTGTCTTTGCCAGTGGCGATGTCTTTCAGGAGGCGATCGCTTTTATTTTTCATCTCTTCTATTAACTCTAATAAAAAGGTCGGACTCCATACAGAAATTAAAGTTAAATCCTCCGCCGCTAACAAAAATAACGCTGTTAAATATCGCCATTCATCCATGTCGGTAATTAATGCAAACTCCGGCGGAATTGCCAATAATTGACCGATATAAATTGCCAACTCTTCCCCAAAATAAGCCGCATCGTCAGACATTCCAATATTAATCCCGCCCGCCGTTTTAGTTTGCCTGCGAGTCACCGGACTAATTGCCCAATAAGTGCGACCTTTTTTAATCCCCGGACGGCTTTTTAATAAATCTCCCAACCAGGGAAAAATTGCCTTTTGAATTGCGGTTAAACCTGCTGTTGTAAAAGGGATTAATTTAGCCCCTGTGGTACTGCCGCCGGTGGTTTCAAATGCTATTAATTCTTCTGCGGATAAAATGTTAGTTTCCCCCGCCGCCATCCTCTCAATATAGGGGCTTAAATCTTCGTAAGTTTGGATGGGAATAGCAGTTGAAAACTGTCTATAGTTGTCTATGCTGGAGAAGTTGTATTTCTGACCGAAGATGGTTTCTTTATTTTTGGCTAAAATTGTTTTTAGTAATTGTTGTTGCACGGCTTCTGGATGTTGCAATTTTGTTAAAAATTGTTCCAGACAAGGAGTTAGTTTATCTTGAAGATGTTGCCAATGTTTCATACAACCGTAGAACAGGCATCTTGCCTGTTGCCTTAAAATTCATCCAATGATTCGTACAACCGTAGAACAGGCATCTTGCCTGTTGCCTTAAAATTCATCCAATTATTCGTACAACCGTAGAACAGGCATCTTGCCTGTTGCCTTAAAATTCATCCAACCATTTTTTATAAAGAAAAAACTGCTGGACTGTTAAAGCAATAACAACCAGCCAAGTTATGGCTAATATCCCCAAATATTGACCGTCGCCGGGGACGAAATAAACCGGACCGCTGTTAGATTTAACGTTGTTCAGCATATACCAGGCAAAATAGATTTCTATCATAAACATTAAGCCGGTTATTTTCAAATTTAAGTCGATGTTTTTATCTAATTCTGTCTTTTGGTTCGCTTTAAACAACAATCCTAAGATTAAAATAACGCTAAAAACATCGTGGGAAATGCCCCAGTAGGGATGCCAATTGTGAGTGACGTACATCATCCACAGTTCGGCGATCGCCCTCAACACCATATTCCCCGACAATATCCAATAAGCCTGTCTTAAACTCTGACTTATTCGGGAATCTATTCCTATTAATATTGGCAGAAAATACCAAAACCATAAAGCATCTGCCAACCAGATTAATTTGGGCAAAGCAATTTTGCCGCCGATGCCGCTGTCAGAATTTTGCCAAGAGAAAAAGATGACTCCAGCGAGGAAGAGAAGGGAGGCGATCGCCCAATAAAGTAGTTTAATTAAGTTGGTGCGATTTGAGAGGAAAAAAGAGTTATTTTGCATTTGTTTTTGCGGTTCTATCGGTGGTGGGGCGAAGCATTTTGAGCAAGTTCGTAGTAATCGCTTTAGCGATTCATATCCATATAAATCGCTAAAGCGATTACTACAAACAGTCACTAAATTTTTAGCACTATCAAAATTTGTTATTTTTGCTTAAATCGGAGGATTGTTATAAATCTCTCGCAACTGTTCCACTGAATTAATGGAGGCGATGTTGGAGGCGATCGCTTTTAACAAACCAACCTCGTTTATCGCTTCAAGTTCCGACAGCAATACTTCGCTTTCTTCGGGGAATTTAAGGTTTAATCCGACTTCTATTGCTAATAACAATGTTTCCCGAATTTCAACATCCTTTTGAGACAACTCGGCATCCTTTTGGGATAACTCAACATCCTTTTGGGATAGCTGAGTATCCTTTTGAGATAACTCAACATCTTTGATTGCTGCTAATTCGTCTCCAGTGGGGATGACTTTGCCATCGGGATAACACCATCTCAACCAAGTCCCATTTATGTCCTCAAAAGTACCCGTCCACAAGGTTAAACCGATGTTACAATCGGGAAATTGGTAGTTGCTTTTAGGAACGTAAGAACGGCCTCTTAATTCAAAAACTCGCAGGGTATTTTCTCCTACTTTTTTCAAGGGGTCGTAAACTACATAATAAGGAATTCGTAGGTCGGCGTAATCCGTTAATTTGCTGCCCAATTCGTTGCCTGGAGTGGGAGAAATTACTTCTATTACTATGTCTGGGGGTTTGCCAAATTCCCAGAATAAATAAGAACGTACTTTTCGCTGCCACCAGTCTTCGCCGGCGTGGATGCCTAAACTTAAAAAGGCGTCGGGGGCGATACCTGCTTTGGCGGGAGTTGCGAATAAACCGACGTTGGCGGCGGCGACGAAGGGTTTTTGTATTGGTAATTCGGCACCGCTGTAAAAGACTGTAGTTAATAGTCGCTGTTGTTTTTCGTTGATGAAACTATCCAATGGTTCGTCGTCCTCCAGTATCATGTTACTGGTGTCTGGATATTCGTGGGCCAGAATTGTTAATGTTTCTGACATCAGTTACCTCCACTAGCTTTGTTTGATTGTATCATAAAAAGCTTGTTTAAATCGCCAATCGACCTATAAGTAATTAATAATTAATAATTAATAATTAATAATTGTTTGACATTCATCCTCTGGGTGCTGAATTACCGTTAATACCCGACCCGTCCGCGACCAAATTTTTGTTGAAATTCCGCTTTTCCCGACTACTTATTAAGAAACCATGTTTTTTCAAAAAACCTGGTTTCTAGCGTTATCAAAACACTTTCTATCGATTATAAATCTCTCGCAACTGTTCCACTGAATTAATGGTGGCGATGTTGGAGGCGATCGCTTTTAACAAACCAACCTCGTTTATCGCTTCAAGTTCCGACAGCAATGCTTCGCTTTCTTCGGGGAATTTCAGGTTTAATCCTAGTTTTATTGCTAATAACAATGTTTCACGAATTTCAACATCTTTTTGGGATAACTCAACATCTTTGATTGCTGCTAATTCGTCTCCTGTGGGGATGACTTTGCCATCGGGATAACACCATCTCAACCAAGTGGCATTTATGTCCTCAAAAGTACCCGTCCACAAGGTTAAACCGATGTTACAATCGGGAAATTTGGAGTTGCTTTTAGGAACGTAAGAACGGCCTCTTAATTCAAAAACTCGCAGGGTATTTTCTCCTACTTTTTTCAAGGGGTCGCAAACTACATAATAAGGAATTCGTAGGTCCGCGTAATCCGTTAATTTGCTGCCCAATTCGTTGCCTGGAGTGGGAGAAATTACTTCTATTACTATGTCTGGGGGTTTGCCAAATTCCCAGAATAAATAAGAACGTACTTTTCGCTGCCACCAGTCTTCGCCGGCGTGGATGCCTAAACTTAAAAAGGCGTCGGGGGCGATACCTGCTTTGGCGGGAGTTGCGAATAAACCGACGTTGGCGGCGGCGACGAAGGGTTTTTGTATTGGTAATTCGGCACCGCTGTAAAAGACTGTAGTTAATAGTCGCTGTTGTTTTTCGTTGATGAAACTATCCAATGGTTCGTCGTCCTCCAGTATCATGTTACTGGTGTCTGGATATTCGTGGGCCAGAATTGTTGATGTTTCTGACATGAGTTACCTCCACTAGCTTTGTTTGATTGTATCATAAAAAGCTTGTTTAAATCGCCAATCGACCTATATTAAGAAACCCGGTTTTTTGAAAAAACATTGTTGCTTTGAGATTGTTTGTAGTAATCCCTTGAGCTATTTCCAAAGTTCGTAGTAATCGCGTTTACTCCATTGCCGTTGGTAGTTGATTCCCGGACAGGCAAATTATCTAAGAGTGCCTGTCCTACCGTGAGGGCTAAAGACGCATTTCTACTTCCTGTTTTTCCCCCGCTTCTGGAGGTTCGGTGCCGGTTTTAATTGCCTGCCGCCACTTCATAATATAAGGCATTAACAAATCTTGGGGAATGAATTTATAAACAGCTTTACCAAAGCAATTAATATTAGTTTGTTGCAGCTTAACCATCTTCACGTCTTGAGTAATTATCCAGCGAGACAAAGGTGCAAAAAATAACCGAATAAACCAACCAAAAACCGGATATTTAAAACTAATAACCGTGTAAACTTCCGTGGTAGTGTCATCAATAGGCGTGCAAGAAGAAGTAATGATATAATGGCGACTGTCGCTAAAAATATAATCCACTCGACTCGTCGCCGGCGCGATAAATCTATCCGTATGTTTCATCTGGCTTTTTTCCTTGCTTAACAACCACCAAACTAAAGCATTATCTCGCGGTTCTTCGATATATTCCGCAACGGCACCGTCCGTTAAAGCGCTAACTATAGCTGTAATTTTTTTCCTGGTAGGAGTTCTAAACCACAACCGATGTACGAATGTCGCATGGGGACAATCTAAAAAGTTTTCCAAACAGGTTTCAACTCCCCCATCAAACCTAGTTTTCATCTTAAAACTCGTCCAACCCGCTTCCCCCAAATAAGGAAATGGTAAAGGTTTTTCCGTCGTCGGTTTTTCCGACAAGCAAACCCAAATATAACCATCCATTTCTAAAGCGCGATAACTTTTAATAAAAAGATTGGATGGAATAGGATCGGTTTCGGGGAAAGCGGGAATATCTCTAACTTTACCATCTATTCCATACTGCCAGCCGTGGTAGGGGCATTCTACACAATTGCTAACTATTCTACCCCGAGATAAAGGAGCATTTCTATGGGCGCATCTATCTTCAATTGCCCCTATTTTGCCATTGGCAGTCCGAAATAAAACTATCTGCTTTTGCATTATAATTGCCGCCAAAGGTTTATGAGCTAATTCTCGGCTTTCGCAAGCAATATACCAATAATCATTTAACATAATAGATCGATCCTAAATCTTATGCGATTTTTGAGAAACCCGGTTTCTGGCTTCAAAATAGGTAAGAGGTAGTTATAGCGTCAAAATCGAGTTCGTAGTAATCGCTTTAGCGATTTATCAAGATCGATCGCAAGATCGAGTTCGTAGTAATCGCTTTAGCGATTTATCAATATGAATCGCCGAGTTCGTAGTAATCGCTTTAGCGATTTATCAATATGAATCGCCGAGTTCGTAGTAATCGCTTTAGCGATTTATCAATATGAATCGCCGAGTTCGTAGTAATCGCTTTAGCGATTTATCA
>JAXHVR010000164.1:0-10145 GCA_034189005.1 Cyanobacteriota bacterium
GATTCAACTGGAGACGATCTGGATTTGGGTTTGGATTCGGAAGGATTCGACGATCTCGATCTCGGGGATATGGAAGAACCCACTACGGATAAGAAGAAGTCAGGGAAAAGCTCTTCTGATTTCGTCCCGGATGACATACCAGATCCTTTTGGGGAAGATACCTCCAATGGATTGGGCGATCTCGATCTCGGGGATGATGCTGAAGACGATGGATTGGGAGATTTATCCTCAGATGACTTAGGCGACATGGATTTGGGCGGTCTCGAAGGAGACAATGATGATGATTTGTCTGTAGGAGAACTTGGAGATTTAGACCTCGATGACCTGGGAGAGGATGGATTCGACGATTTGGATTTGGATTTGTCGAAAGATAATTCCCTGGATGATGACGATCTCGGACTTGGGATTTAAAGAACTTCCAGGATAATCTCTTGGTCGTTAGAGAGGATTTTAAGTCTAATCTCACAATAAAAAAATAACCGAACTTGCTTAGGTACTTCTGCCGCTGAAAGGGGGTAGTTGGAGCGAGTATGGGTTCGTTCGTGTCAAAATTTCTCTACGCACAAAAGGAGAAATTTGTCAAGGGAAAGCGAACAGCCAAAATAAAGGTTTTTGACTTTCAAGAGTAATAATTAAATAAAAAGGAGAAAATTAAATCTATGACTGCTGCAACTCAATCACAACCAGAAGCTTTAAATTTTGAATGCGAAACCGGTAATTATCACACTTTTTGCCCCATAAGCTGCGTTGCGTGGCTTTATCAAAAAATTGAGGATAGCTTTTTCTTGGTAATTGGTACTAAGACTTGCGGCTATTTTCTGCAAAACGCGATGGGGGTTATGATTTTTGCGGAACCTCGTTATGCGATGGCGGAGTTGGAAGAGGGGGATATTTCGGCTCAGTTAAATGATTATAACGAGTTGAAGCGACTGTGCGACCAGATTAAGCGCGATCGCAACCCGAGCGTTATTGTTTGGATCGGTACTTGCACGACGGAAATTATTAAGATGGATTTGGAAGGGTTGGCACCGCAACTGGAAGCTGAGATCGGCATTCCGATTGTTGTCGCCCGCGCTAACGGTTTAGACTACGCCTTCACTCAAGGGGAAGATACGGTATTGGCAGCAATGGCGGCCCGTTGCCCGAAACAAGCTCCAGAAGAAGAGAAGGAAGAGCGCAGCGGCATCCAAAAACTATTAACTTTTGGTCGCAAAAAAGAAGATGTTGCTGCCGAAGAGTCCGAATATAAAGACCATCCTCCGCTGGTACTGTTTGGTTCTCTGCCGGATCCGGTGGTGACTCAATTAAGTCTGGAATTGAAGAAGCAGGGGATTAAGGTTTCCGGTTGGTTGCCGGCGAAGCGTTACACGGAATTGCCTGTAATTGAGGAGGGATATTATGTAGCGGGGGTAAATCCATTTTTAAGTCGCACTGCTACTACTTTAATGCGCCGCCGCAAGTGCAAGTTAATCGGCGCGCCGTTCCCCATCGGACCGGATGGCACTCGCGCTTGGATCGAGAAAATTTGCTCGGTGTTCGGTATCGAGCCCCAAGGTTTGGAAGAGCGGGAGACGCAAATTTGGCAGAATTTAGAAGATTACATCCAGTTAATTCGCGGCAAGTCGGTTTTCTTTATGGGAGATAATTTGCTGGAGGTTTCTCTGGGGCGTTTCTTGATTCGTTGCGGGATGACTTGTCCCGAGATTGGCATTCCTTATATGGATAAGCGCTACCAAAAGGCGGAGTTGGAGTTGTTGGAGAAGACTTGCCACGAGATGGGAGTGCCCCTGCCGAGGATTATTGAGAAGCCTGATAATTACAATCAGATTCAACGGATTTATGAGTTGAAACCGGATTTGGTGATTACTGGTATGGCTCATGCTAATCCTTTGGAGGCGCGGGGTATTAATACTAAGTGGTCGGTTGAGTTTACTTTTGCTCAGACTCACGGGTTTACTAATGCCCGGGATATTCTGGAGTTGGTGACTCGTCCCCTGCGCCGCAATAATAATCTGAAGGATTTGGGTTGGGATAAGTTGGTTAAGGAAGAGGCGAAGGTTTAATTGTTTTTAGGTCAATGTAGAGAAACTACGCTTGACTCCAAGCGTAGTTTCTCTACATTTTGTCCAAAGTTCAACAGTCATTGTATCCTCCTTTGTCTAACTTTATAGTGTTAAAAAAGTTGCTGGTATGACTTTAGCATCGCGGCTAGAATTTCCACTCCCAAAAGCGCAATATCTGCTTAACTATACGGCAGGGTCGGGACTAGGAGGCGACAAGCGGAAGTTTTGGCGAGAGTTAATGGGATTTGAATCTCCCGAAGCAATTCGAGAGGCAGTTCTTGCTGTAGTATCCGCAGATATGCTACAACCTCAAAGTCAAAACGCTCAGGGCGAGCTTTATCGAGCTTACATCCAACTTACAGGGCCTTCTGGTTTATCGCGACGGATACGCACGGTTTGGATTGTTCTCTATAATGAAGATGTTGCAAGATTTGTCACAGCGGTACCAGATAGATTGAGAGGCGGGGAGTAAAAATGTTTGAATTATTCGATGGAGTAAAACTAATAGAAGAAATTCCTTTAACAGATGGGGGAGTTGCGTCGGTGGGAACTGTTGGTGCTATTGTCGAAGTTCTCAATAATGGGGAGGCTTATATTGTTGAGTTATTTGGAGGCTGGGTTAAATATGATGACGAAGATAATTTTATGCCCGCCACGCCAGACGATCCAGAGGCATTTAGAGAAACTATTGGGGTGGAAACTCTCTATACCCATCAGTTAATCTTGGCTGTTTCGGCGCGGGAAACGATGGGAGTTCGGGAGCATTTGGGGGTTGTTTTGGATAATTTATCTGAGGATTTGTTGGCAGAAGTTCGAGATTTTGCAGAATTTTTGCAGCAGAAACAGCGACAGAAGATCGCTAGATAATAAGGATAGGATAATATGAACTCTAAACTATTTGAGTTGTCGGAAGATGAAGTTAGCATCCTTGCGATCGCGCCCAAATTTCCGATAATAAAAGTTGCCAATATGCAATGGCGATTTTAAATGCCGATGACATTTTGGTTTTGCAATACGAAGTTGCGATGGCCTAGAGAGCCGGTTTCTGAGATAGCACAGATTTACCGCCAGAATACTTTATGACAATGACTAAAAAAATCAAAATATTTTCTTTTTTCTCCGGTTCTGGGTTTCTGGATTTAGGTTTTGAAAATAGCGGCTTTAATATCGCTTTTGTCAACGAATTTTTTGCACCTTTCTTGAGAGCTTATCGTTACTCCAGAGAAGTTTTAAAGCTACCCGAACCAGAATACGGTTACTATGAAGAAAATATAGTTAATTTCACCGCAGAGAAAAAAACCTATTTACAAGATTTAATCGCCAATGCTCGTCAAAGTTATGACTTAATCGGATTTATCGGGGGACCGCCTTGCCCCGATTTTTCTGTAGGGGGAAAGAATCGGGGAAAAGCCGGAGAGAAAGGGAAATTATCCGGTGCTTATATAGAATTAATTTGTCAGCAACAACCGGATTTTTTTGTGTTTGAAAATGTTAAGGGTTTGTGGCGGACTAAAAAACATAGACGGTTTTATGAGGAAATGAAGGCTAAACTTTATGAGGGCGGTTATTTGATGACAGAGAAGTTGATAAATGCGATCGCCTATAAAGTTCCCCAGGATAGAGAGAGGATTATTTTAATTGGTTTTAGAACTGATTTATTAACAGATAAAGGATTAGAAACTGGGTTTTTCGGTATTTCAGAAACCCGGTTTTTTGAAAAAACCGGGTTTCTTGACAGGTATTCTAGCACCATACCCGAAGGAATATTTCCTTGGGGAAAACATACATATTATCGGGAAAAAGAAGTTTTCTCTTACCCCTGGCCGACTACAAATCCTTTTCAAGAAAACTCCGAAATAAACTGTCCTAATAATATCCCGGAAGAATTAACGGTGGAATATTGGTTTAGAAAAAACATGGTTGACAATCATCCCAATGCCCGCCACTATTTCCAACCGAGAGCGGGTAAAATAAAAATGGAGACGGTGGCGGAGGGAGATGATTCTAAAAAATCTTATAAACGACTGCATCGGTGGCGATATTCTCCCACCGCCTGCTATGGTAATAATGAGGTTCACCTGCATCCTTATAAAATTCGTCGCCTGTCGGCTGCGGAAGCATTAGCAATTCAGTCTTTGCCGAGGGAATTTGCTCTTCCAGAGAATATGACTTTGAGCAATATGTTTAAAACTATTGGGAATGGGGTTCCTTATTTTGCGGCTAAGGGTATTGCGGAAAGTATATTAGACTTCTGGCTGGAAATAATGGGCGATCGATAACAAAAAGAGCGCGAACTATCTTTTCCGTCGTCAAACCACCGCAACAAAACCAGACTAATTGACAAAAGCTGCTCTCCGTATATTCGCGCTTTCCTGAAATCGAAGAAGTCTTTTGCTAAGATATTAAAATAGATGCTAAACCACTCTAGCAAGTGCAGGAGATTTCTAATGAATCAGAGACAAAATCCCAGTCAATTTGAGTTCGAGAGCGAGTCCTCCGGGGACAACTTGCTGTGGGAATATGTCCAATCTATGAACCCAGAGATAATTGAGAAGCTGTCCCAACCAACGCCGGAAGTGGCTCAGTTAATGGAACATAACCTTGCGGCAATGTTGGGAAACCTACCTCCAGACCATTTTGATGTAAAAATTACTACCAGTCGGGAAGCTTTGGGCCAAATGTTGGGATCGGCGATGATGAGCGGTTATTTTTTGAACAAGGCCAAGCAAAGGATGGACTTGGAAAAGTCGGTGCATCAAACCAATTTCCACGCTTAAGACGACGATTAGAAGTTGACGCCATCGATTTGTCAGTTATATACATAAAAAAAAAAGCAAAAGTGCCCTGAAGGAGTAAGATGGTAAAGATAAACTCCGTCAAGCTGACATAAAAAAAACTACTAATTATAAGGATGGCGTCAGCTAAGTTAAAGCTAATAAAAGTTAGGTGGGTAATAAAAGATTGGTAAAGTAAAGCGGGAACATTGCCAAAAACTGACGTTAAACTGTATGCTATTCTCGGTAATGCAGAAATTAAGAATAGCCAATGAACGATTATTTAATCCGGGGTGCGGTACAATCAGTCGCGGGGAACGATCGCTCCATCCACCTCCAACTCGAAGAAGGAGCGATCGCCCTGAGCATCCTAGCCCCCAACCTCCTCCGAGTTCGACATTCCCTCGCGGGAAAATTTCAACCCCGTCGCTCTTGGGCGGTGGCGCGAGACGATAGCGAATGGTCGCAGGTATCGTTCCAAATAGAAGAAACTCCAGAGAGTATAGAAATTTCAACGGAACGGATGCGGGCTGCGGTGGGGCGCAAAGCTTCCAGACTCCAATGTTTCGACCTAGATGGCAACCCCTTTGCAGGGGACGGGGAACCTAAAAGCGGCAAAACTACCTACAACGGTCCTGTCTGCTGGAAGCAGATCGAAGCGCGGGAGCATTTTTACGGTTTCGGAGAGCGCACCAGTTTGTTAGAACGACGGGGCAAGCGATCGACTAACTGGACTGTGGATGCTTACCACTATCAGTCCTCGACGGACAATCTCTATAAAGCTATTCCTTTCTATATTTCCCTTCGTCCTGGTTTGGCTTACGGCATTTTCCTCAATACCACTTTCCTTAGCAAGTTCGATGTGGGTGCTGACGAGGCTAATATTTTGCGAATGGAAAGCCGGGACAGCGAGTTAGACTATTATATTATTTACGGACCAGAGCCGGCAACTATCCTCGAAACTTATACCAAACTAACCGGCCGGATGCCGATGCCGCCGAAGTGGGCTCTTGGCTACCACCAGAGTCGCTGGAGCTATGAAAATGAAGATTGGGTGCGGGGGATAGCTGAGGAAATGCGCGATCGCCGAATTCCTTGCGATGCGATTCATCTGGATATCGACTATATGCGGGGCTATCGCGTTTTTACTTGGAGCCCGCAACGTTTCCCCAACCCTAAAAAGCTCTTAGGAGACCTCCAGCAACAAGGATTTAAAGCCGTCACTATTATAGATCCGGGGGTCAAATACGAGCCAGAATTCGAGTCCCAAGGTCGCTACAAATACGAAAACTCCCTGCCAAATCCGATTTTTTCCGAAGGCATGGCGAAGGATTGTTTCGTCCGGGATGCCGGTGGTAACTTGGTTGCGGGTTATGTCTGGCCGGATAAGGCCGTTTTTCCCGATTTTCAAGACCCGCAAGTGCGGCGCTGGTGGGGCAGCAAACATCAAGATTTAATTGATTTTGGGGTTCGCGGCATTTGGAACGATATGAACGAACCGGCCCTGGACGATCGCCCTTTTGGCGAAGGGGTAAAAATGTCTTTCCCCCTCGACTCTCCCCAAGGACCGCCAGAAGAAAGGGCGACTCATGCAGAAGTGCATAACCTCTACGGTTCGATGATGGCGCGGGCGTCTTATGAGGGGTTGGAGAAATTGCTGCCCCAGGAGCGATTTTTCGTGCTGACGCGATCGGGCTTTGCGGGGATGCAGCGTTGGTCGGCGGGTTGGACGGGGGACAATCAGTCTTCCTGGGAGCATTTGGAGATGTCTTTGCCGATGTTGTGCAATTTGGGACTGTCGGGGGTTGCTTTTGTGGGAAGCGATATCGGCGGTTTTTTTGGGGATTGTAATGGGGAGTTGTTGGCCCGTTGGACCCAGATAGGGGCGTTTTATCCGTTTATGCGCAATCATACTATGCAGGGAAGCGCCAATCAAGAACCGTGGCGGTTTGGCGATCGCGTGGAGGCTATTTGTCGGGAATATATCGAGCTGCGCTATCGACTGCTGCCGTACATTTATAGTCTTTTTTATGGGGCGGCGACAACTGGCGCGCCGGTGATGGCTCCTTTGATGTACTACTATCCCAATGATATGAAAACTTATCTACTTCACGACCAGGTAATGTTGGGAGAATGGCTGATGGCGGCGCCTGTTTGTCGCCCGGGGGTGGAATATCGGGCGGTTTATTTGCCGGAGGGGGTTTGGTACGATTGGCGGACGGGCGATCGCTACGAAGGCCCCACTCATATTTTGGCTCCGGCACCTTTGGAGGAAATGCCGATTTACGTTCGGGGGGGCGCTATTATTCCCATGGTGCCTGTAGTGCAATATGTAGGAGAGAGTCGGGCGGATGAGTTGCGGCTGAAGGTTTGGCCCGGAAGCGGGGAGTTTACTCTTTATGAAGATGATGGCATTAGTAGGGATTATCAAACTCTGGATCTATGGGCAAAAACTACTTATCGGGTGCGTCAGGATGCCGATAATGTTACGGTGGAAATTGAGGGGCGTCGGGGCAATTGGAACCCGGGGCAGCGATCTATAGTTGTGGAAGTTGTCGGGGTGGGGGAGGAGCGTTTTACCGATGATGGTAGTGCTTTGACTTTGGTTTTTGGTTAGGAAAAGATGGGTGTGGGGTTTTTCGGGGTAAAGTATTTGGGAATTAATAGAAAGATGTTCGTAGTAATCGCTTTAGCGATTCATATAGATAAATCGCTAAAGCGATTACTACGAACTAGGAGCGATCGCCTCCCACCAACGCTCCCATACGCTCGAAGCGCGATTGCCTATTTCCCCTGTTATTTCCCCCATTAAACTTTGGGTTTTAGGTTTCCATAGTAACGACCAGAAGATTTTTGAGGTTAACTCTAAATCGTCGGCGGCCGACTTAACTACGGTATCCCAAATCTCTCCCATGACTTTTTCGCTAGATGAATTTATATTAACCGGGTGAGTTGCAGGTGTCAGCCCCATTGCGAGGGCAATTCTTTCTAAACCTCTATCCAAGGGCATTTCTAAATTTGTTACTATTTCGCGAATTAATACAATTCGGATTCGATCGCCCTCTGGGGAATACAAAAACTCCAAAAAGCGATCGAGCAGAGCGTAAATCTCCTCGTTGCTCCCCTGCTGTTCCATCTGGGCCTGATGCCATAAGTCTGCTAAAAATTCCCAGTTTAGGCGATCGCCCTTTAATAACAGGTCTTGCAGGCAACTTTTTAACTCTGCTGATGGGGCCGCTAACAGGCGATCGGCGACATAAGAATAGGCGCGATTGAATGCCAATAAATCTGGTTCTATCCTCAGCGTCAAACCTTCTAAAGTCGCCAAAGACCGGAAAATCAATAAGTAGTAAGTAGGCAGTTCGAAAGGATACTTAAAAATTAACGGCGATAGCTTCTCGATAACTCGCTTGATACCGTATTCAGCCACCGTCGAACCCATCACTCCACCGAAGACATCCGCCAGTTCGACAGCAAGACCGCTAAAGTCTGCTTCCGCAGGCAAAAAGCCGAGCTTCACATAGTCTCCCGTCAACCCTTCAAAATCGCCAACTACAATATGAACTATGGATATCAACAAGCGATCGCGATAATCCGAGGAAACTTGACTCATCATGCCAAAATCCAGATAAGCGAGCTTGCCATCTGCCGTTGCTAATAAGTTTCCTGGATGGGGGTCCGCGTGGAAAAATCCCTCCTCCAGCAGTTGCCGCAGGGAGCATTGGAATGCGAGTTCGATGAACTCCGACGGATCTAAACCTAGCGATCGCATAGTTTCCAGGTCGGTCAACTTTATGCCGTCGATCCATTCCATGGTCAGCACCCGCCCTTTGGTGTATTGCCAGTAGATGCCTGGGGCGGTAATATTCTCCATATCCCCGTAGAGGTTGGCAAAGCGTTCCGCATTCCTCGCTTCTTGAGTGTAATCCATTTCCTCAAACAAGCCGGCTGCCAGTTCGTCGATGAGAGCTACTAGGTCGCTGCGAATAACAGAAAAGGCTCTCTGGGCTCTAGCTGCTAACCTGCGCAGGATATAGATATCGAGGGAAATGGTCTCGACTAAACCGGGTCGCTGCACTTTCACTGCTACGGTTTCGCCGCTTTGGAGTTTGCCTTTATAGACTTGTCCGAGGGATGCGGCGGCGACTGGGTGGGGCGAGAGCTCGGCGAAGACTTCGCTGTAGTGACGTCCGAGCTCGGAGTTGATAATTGAATGGGCGATCGCGTTGTCGAAAGGCGGTAGTTGGTCTTGTAGGTTGGCTAGCTCTTCTATATAAAGTGGTGGCATTAGATCTGGGCGACAGGAAAGTATCTGTCCGAGTTTAATAAATGTTGCTCCCAGACCGGTGAGCTTTTCGCAGAATTTGCGAGCCCTTTGGCGTTGATTGGGACCAACTCGACGCCCGACCCAGTCGCGCGTCAGGCTCATGCCGAAGCTACTAAATTCGTTGGTAATAGTCAGCCGTCGCCTCCAGACTTGCTGGGGACGTTGGCGGTAGTGGTTGGAAAGGGCGATCGGGTCGTATTGCAAGGGACTCCTGTTCGAGCTTTTAGGTAGAATTACGGGTAGATGAAGGTCAACGATGACTCTGGTGAAACTCCTGGATGGACCAGATAAAGTCTGACAATTAACCTCTGAAATTCATTAGATTGGATGAGGAAGCTCGTTGACTAACTTCTCCTTCCTCATCTTATCAGCTTTTGAAGAAGCTCGTCGATCTATTTCTCCTTATGAAGCTCGCCCTGGAACTTTACCAGAGGGAGCGATCGCCCGAATATCAATTCACAGCGAAGATTTTCCCAATCCATCGCTCTATGCTTCTGCTAAGGCATGGGCGATCCGAGTGTCGTCTTCTACAAGCAAGATATTCATAACTACTGAAGAGCGTTTGTTTTACTCTTTTTCTATTATAGTCTCTAATAGTAAATAACTCGGAAAGAAAATTAACAGCCAACTTGTTTGTAGTAATCGCTTTAGCGATTCATCTTGAGTTTGTAGTAATCGCTTTAGCGATTCATCTTAAGTTTGTAGTAATCGCTTTAGCGATTCATCTTAAGTTTGTAGTAATCGCTTTAGCGATTCATCTTAAGTTTGTAGCGATCGCTTTAGCGATTCATCTTAAGTTTGTAGTAATCGCTTTAGCGATTTATATCGATAAATCGCTGAAGCGATTACTACGAACATTCAATCGCTGAAGCGATTACTACGAACATTCAATCGCTGAAGCGATTACTACGAACATTCAATCGCTGAAGCGATTACTACGAACATTCAATCGCTGAAGCGATTACTACGAACATTCAATCG
>JAXHVR010000165.1:0-2654 GCA_034189005.1 Cyanobacteriota bacterium
TTAAAACAATAACTCATTTTACTAATAGGGAAATGGGGAATAGAAAACGATAGTTCGTAGTAATCGCTTTAGCGATTTTAAATAAGATTAAATCGCTAAAGCGATTACTACAAACGGCTAAGAGCGATTTTAAATGAGATTAAATCGCTAAAGCGATCGCTACGAGCGGCTAGGTAGGAATTAATTCTCCGGGGCGCAATTTGGCCCATTTGCCGGCTTCTTCTTTAAAGCTTTCGCAGCCTACTACATCCCATTCCATTTCTATTTCCTCCTGTTGGGGGCGGATATTAACGTTGATAGTAGGTTCGACGGGCTCGAAAGTGGGGTATTCGGTTAAATTAGGTTGTTCGTGCTGGGTTTCGACGGCGTGGTAAGTAATACAGCGATCTACATAATGGCAGTTAATGCAAATACACATTTTTTTAACCTCGGTACGCTTCAATAAAATAGATTGCCAGATACTTTTAATCTAACGTAGCCAACAGGGCGATCGCTAAGAAACTTCTTTGATTTTTGTTAAAATGTCCAAAAATTATTCTGAGACCTTTGATTCGGAACGCTGGCCACTTGCTCTGGAGTTGCTGCCCCGGCCGAGTTATTTAGTGGGAGGGGCGGTGCGAGATGCTTTGCTCGGACGTAGGGCTGAGAATTTAGATTTAGATTTTGTCATCTCCCAGGAGGCGGTGAAGACTGCTCGCCAAATTGCCGATCGCTATAAGGCGGGGTTCGTGCTGTTGGATGCCGATCGCCAAATTGCGCGAGTAGTATTCGAGGGGGCGACGGTGGATATCGCGCAAATGGAGGGGGAAACTTTAGAGGATGACCTCCGGCGGCGGGATTTTACTATTAACGCGATCGCCTATAATCCTTTCACTGAGGAATTCATCGACCCCCTGGACGGTGGAGGAGATTTGCGACGGGGTATTATTAGGATGGTAAAAGCTGCCAATCTCGAAGACGATCCTTTGCGACTGTTACGAGCTTATCGCCAAGGCGCCCAATTGGGTTTGAGGATATCTCCAGAAACTCTCTCGACTATTCGCCAACTGGCTCCTTTATTAACTGGAGTGGCGGTGGAGAGGGTGCGCTCGGAGTTGGGTTATCTGTTGCATCATCCAGGCGGGATGTCTTGGATAGAGCGGGGGTTGGTGGATGGTTTGCTCTCTAGTTGGTTTCCCGCTGGAGGCGATCGCTTGACGGTAGCGAGAAAGATCGAGACAACGGCGGCGCTGCTGGCAGAAAATTGGGCGGAGTTAGGGGCTATGCTCTCGGCGTCGGTGCGGGATACTATTAAAACAACTTTTTTAAGTATTGGGAAATTGGCGATTTTAGTCTCTCCAGAACCGGCGCGGGCCGAGGCAGAATTGCTGGAGTTGAAGTACAGTAATGTTGAGATTAAGGGGGCGATCGCTGTTGTTAAAGGTTTGGCTAAACTCCAAAATGAAGGGTTGGATTTATCTGTAAGGGAGCAATATTTTTTGTTTGGAAATCTGGGGGAAATGTTTCCTCCTTTGGCGGCGATCGCGGTGGCGTCTGGTATGTCGATGGAGGCGATCGCTCCTCTAATAAATCGCTATCTCGACCCAGAAGATTTAGTCGCTCATCCCCAACCTTTGTTAAGCGGTAAGGATTTAATGGGAGCGTTAAATTTGCCTTCCGGTCGTTTAATTGGCGAGTTATTAAAGGAGATTCAATTAGCGAGAATTGAGGGGAAAATTTCTACTAAAGCAGAAGGGCTGGAATTGGCGAAACAATTAATAAGTAATAATTAATAATTGCTGGATTGCAAGTGCTTGGGAGCATCTCAATTTTGAGGAAAGCCAAGAATTAGACGCTTTCTGTTAGTGGTTAGTTGTTAGTGGTTAGTTGGGCAACTGACTACTAACAACTAACAACTATAGCAATTATTGAATCGGTGAAGTACATTTTCGATCCCCCTAAATCCCCCGATGAATTGGGGGACTTTGAGTGGCTCCGGCTCCCCCCTTATAAAGGGGGGCTGGGGGGGATCGCTCCATTAGTAGCTCATAGATTCAATAATTGCTATAACAACAATTATTAATCTTTTGGTATTTTTACTTCGATGAGATGCTCCCCCAGCGTTGCTTTGTCATTTCTCCTCGAACTAATACGGAACCACGATCGATAACAAATAAAATCGAGCCAACTATAAGGGCAACTTTTATTGCTGTTGGCATTAAATAGCGATCGCATAAAGCAGCACAAAATCCTTTTAAGTGTTGTTTCATTTTGTCACTACTAATTTTTATCCAAAGAATGGGCGATCGCCAATGGAGCGATCGCCAGTCACCGAGACTAGCAACCAATAGCAACTAAATTAGGTCGCACTTCAACAACCCCCGACGTTACATCGGCCTTCGACACCGTTGCTAACCATCTTAAGAATCGCTAAAGCGATTACTACGAACAGGTCGCACTTCAACAACCCCCGACGTTACATCGGCCTTCGACACGGTTGCTAACTATCTTAAGAATCGCTAAAGCGATTACTACGAACAGGTCGCACTTCAATAACCCCCGACGTTACATCGGCCTTCGACACGGTTGCTAACTATCTTAAGAATCGCTAAAGCGATTACTACGAACAGGTCGCACTTCAATAACCCCCGACGTTACATCGGCCTTCGACACGG
>JAXHVR010000165.1:2754-10087 GCA_034189005.1 Cyanobacteriota bacterium
TTGCTAACCATCTTAAGAATCGCTAAAGCGATTACTACGAACGATCGCTAAATTACGCGATCGTTACCGCCATCTATCGGCACCTGCGCCCCAGTAGTCTTAGCAAACAGCGGTCCGCACATCTCGGCAACCAACTCCGCCACATTGTAACTGGTAACCTCAACCTTCAAAACATTATTAGTCTTATACTCCTCCACGCTCAAACCATAATTAGCGGCCCGGGCTTTCAAAACCTCCTCAGTCCAGATACCCGTATCGAATACCGCGTTGGGATGAACCGAATTAATCCGAATATTATCGCTCCCCCACTCCAGGGCAGCCACCCGCGCCAACTGGTTCAACGCCGCCTTAGAAGCTGAATAGGCCGCCGCCCCCGGCCCCGGCGCATCGACATTTTTAGAACCAATTATCCCTACGCGCCCTCCCTTGGGTGCCAGCTTGAGGAAAGGATGGCACTCGCGCATCAAAGCGAGATTCGCATCCAGATTAATCGCCATCACCCGCCGCCAGTCTGCCGTTGACAGGGAGTCGATGCGACAACTGGCAGGAAAGATGCCCGCATTGAGGATTAACATATCGACGCCGCCAAAAGTTCGCGCCGCCCGTTCCAGCGCAGCCGTCAAAGCCTCCTCGTCCCTGACATCGCAGGTGATGCCGTAAAAATCCTGGTGCTTGTAGAGTTCGGCGGTCGCTTCATTAATATCCAACCCAACCACGGCAGCGCCCCTGCGCAACAAAGCTTCCGCGCAAGCTTTACCGATACCAGAAGCTGCCCCCGTAACTAAGGCTACCTCTCCGGCAAACATCGGCGGTGCGCCACCCTTGCGCAGTTTCGCCTGTTCTAATTCCCAATATTCTATATCAAAAATGTCTTTATTGGGAAGGGCCCGATAGCCGCCGAGAACGGTCGCCCCCTCGATGACATCCATGGTGTGTTTGTAGATATCCGCTACTATCCCTGCTGCCTTCGCATTTTTCCCGACGGCGCACATCCCCAACTCTGGATGGAGAATTACCCTCGGCGCGGGGTCGAGGATCGTTTTCGGTTCCCGGGCAGCGGGGGAATGTTCGGCAAAGTAAGCTTTGTAGGTCTCTGCATAAGCTTTCGCGTCGGTTCCCAGCAAGGGTTTTTGTTTGGTGCGAATTACATGGTCGGGAGTTGCCGGTCCTTGTTGGGAGATTTCCCCCAAGTCCTCTCGTCGGACGAATGCTAGGGTGCGATCGTCGTCGTGGAGAGTCATTATTACTGGAAAACCTGCGACATCGGAAACTTCCCGCCGCAAGGCAGCTAAGGTTTTGCCTAACAGACGAGACGTCCGTTCTACGGGGGGGACGGGATTTTCCCAGGCCCCATGCTGTTTTAAATAGTCTTCTGCCAAGCTGACTAATTGAATCATTCGTTCGTAAGATTCCCGGGCGGTTTCCCCAAAGGAGAAGATGCCGTGGTTCATCAGCAACATACCAACAGTTTTTTCCGTAGCCTCGGCGGCAAATTTTTCCGCACAGAGGCGGGCCAAGTCGAAACCGGGCATGATGTAGGGGACGATGACGATGCTGTCCCCGTAGATTTCTTGGACTCTTTCTAAACCGTCGGCGGTGTTGGTGATGGCAACTACGGCGTCCGCGTGGGTGTGATCGACGTATTTATAGGGCAGGGTGGCGTGGAGGATGGTTTCCACAGATGGCGATGGGGCGCTGGCCTTGGTTGTATTGGTTTTCAGTTCGTTGACCATTTGGGGGTCCGAGAGCGATCGCAACTTTGCCAGTTTCAGCAGGTGGGCCATCCGCACCGGAGAAAAACCGGCTTCTTCAATGGTGGCCAAGTCCCAGCCGCTACCCTTGACGTAGAGGAGTTCCTCTTCTTCGCCGAGAATATTCTCTTCTTTGATTTTTACCGAAGTATTGCCGCCGCCGTGGAGTACCAGAGAGGCATCGCGGCCTAAAAGTCTGGAGGTATAGACTCTTTGGGCTAGTTCTCCTTGATATCGTCCGGCTTCTTCATCGTTCCACAAACTTTTCATAAATAGTCCTGGGTTGTTATTTTATAATTAATAAATTAGCAAACTATCGGAACTAATCGAGAGAATATGCTGAAATCCTTAACCATAAAAAATTTCCGTTGTTTTGAAAATCTAACTCTGGAACCTTTGGAGTTAGTTAATTTGATTGGCGGCGGCAATAATGTTGGAAAAACCGCTTTACTGGAAGCTATTTTTTTGCTCGCTGGAGTTAGCGATATAGAAAAGCCCTTACGGCTAAATCTTTTTCGAGGCATCGAGCAAAAAAAATTAGATATTGAAGACTTATGCCAGTGGATGTTTTTTAATAAAGATATTGCGAAAACTATAGAAATTGCTGCCGGGGAATCAGGGAAAGAATTTCGCAGCATGAAAATTAAACTTGTTGAATCTGATGCCGCAATTTTACCTCTGCTTCCGAATTATTTAAGTAAAGGTAATCGGTTGAAAAATTTACAAATAGAATATCAAAAAAACGGTAGAGAAACTGCTATTTGGAGGGTTGCGGTAGTAGGCGATCGCGAAGATTCCGAAGAGGTTGGAACGGCTCTAAAAATGGAACGAGGAGAAATAGAACCCCATCCGCCAACTGAGTTAATTAGCACCACGAAGGCACGGACATCAACTACGGAGACTGTGGAAAATTTTAGTCGTTTGGAGGAGGTAAACCGTCAAGGAGAAATTTTAGAAACTTTACAAATTTTAGAACCAAGATTAAAACGTTTGGCAGTTTTAGTAACGGGAGGAATACCGATGATTTATGGGGATATAGATATCGGTCATTTGGTTCCCTTGCAAATGATGGGGGAAGGGGTGGTAAGATTGGCAGCGATCGCCTTAACAATTGCCAATACAGAAAACGGTACCGTATTAATTGACGAAATCGAAAACGGACTGCATCATTCAGTATTAGTTAAAGTCTGGAAAGCGATTATTAATGTTGCTAAAAAATCGAAGGTTCAAATATTTGCCACAACTCATAGTTGGGAATGCATTCAAGCCGCCCACGAAGCATTTTTAACGGAAAACAGTTACGATTTCAGATATCATCGACTGGGAAGAGTGGGCGGTACAATTAAAACGGCTACTTACGACCGCGAAACTATCGGAACTTCTGTAGATATGAATTTTGAAATGCGCTAATGAAACACCAAAAGTTAGATCGAAAAATTCTCTTAATTGGAGAAGGTTTAGATGAAGTTAGATTCTTTAAAAGTCTGCTTAAAAATTTAGAGATTAGCGATGTTCTAGTTGAAAGTTATCAAGGAAAAGATAATTTAGGAAATTATCTAAATACTTTAAAAGACAGAACTTATGATTTTTCAGAATTAACTAGCATTGGCATTACCAGGGATGCGGATAATTTACCTCCTAAAAGTGCTTTCGACAGCATTTGCTCCCGCCTCCTTAAAGTAGGGCTACCCGTTCCGAATAAAATTGGCGAAAAAACTTTCGTAACGCCCTCGGTAAATATTTTCATATTTCCCAATAACCGGGATTCAGGAATGTTAGAAGACCTTTGCCTGGAGTCGGTAAAAGATGATGGGGCAATGTCGTGCGTCGAGCAATATTTGGAGTGCGTTAAAAATAATGCTAACCGCGAACCAGACAATTTAGCTAAGGCAAAACTTCATGCTTGGTTGGCATCGAAAGAAAAACCGGATAAAAGATTGGGAGAAGCAGCAGAAGCAGGTTACTGGGATTGGGAAAGTGCGGCTTTTGACGGTTTAAAAGAGTTTATTTTATCTTTGATAAATGATTAATCATTTGGCAGACAAATTTTTAGAGAAAAGAAAAACGCCTCGAAATAAATTCAAGGCGATTTATATACCAATAAATTAAACTAATTTTCAGGAGAATAATTCTCTCTAACCAAGCCCTCAAATTCCTCAACAGACTCAACGCTAATTATTTCTCAAACTGGTATAGCAAGCCTAAATCATTCGTGATATTTTAGAAACCCGGTTTCTTTGAGAAACCGGGTTTCTGGCCCCCAAATTTTTCATAATCCATTTAGGATTGCTATAGGTATTTTGACAGAAGTCTAAAGAGGATATTCACCCTTTTCCCCTACTTCCCTATCCGGTTAAGAAAAACGAGAACTTGAGGATGGTCCGCCAAGAAATATCCCGGGGTGTAATATCCAGTAGTAGCAAAGTCTAGCAAACCATCACCATCAAAGTCTTCGATCGCAATTCGAGCTGCAGAAGAAGTAGATATTTGGGTTCTCTCAAACGTCATAGAAGGTCTCTTACCTTCTATTTGGTCGAGTAATTTATAGTAAAAGACTCCTTGAAAAGGTTTCGGACCCCGTTCGGCGATGATGAATTCATCGTTACCATCATTATCAAAATCAACAGCTTTCAAATGATGTCCCGCACCTTCACCATTCTTATTAGGATAGCCCAAAACATCTATTGCCGTCCTGTTCCATCGCATTTTTGAGAGATCTGCTTCTACGTTCTTGCTATAGACACCAATCTTATTCCCATGGAACGGTTCGATAGTAGCGATGTAAGCATAAGCATCAGTTCCAATTTTGCCAATATCTACATTTCCACTTCCCGTGAAGTGATGTTCGTTGTTTGCCGTTTCAGGATCGACAGTTTGGTCGAGGTCTCCAAAACCTAAAGGAACAATATGCCAGTCATTGTCTTGACCGTAGTAAAGCCAAGAAACTCCTTCTTGACTGGCTAAAAGTACCGAGTCAAGATTCGAGTTAGTATTGGCATCAAACTTACCCAATGTAACGCCGTGGATTACATGATAATACGAATCATCTACAACTTCCGCGCCGCTCTCCCAAGAAGCAGCATCGTATAATTCATCAAGCTTTGGTCTCGTGTAGAGAACTACGGATACGGGATCTGTCCAACTCCCGCCACCCACAACCGGAAGCGCTAAAAGGTCCAGTTTCTTTGTTTCACAATTACTTAAATCTTCACAAGCAGGAATAGGAGTAAACTGTCCAAATACCAGCCTGTGGGTCGCGACCAAGTTTGCAATGTGATACTGAGTCCATTCCACGTCCTCGGCACCGGGGTTTCTCAGCCAAGAAATCTTCCCGTCATCCGGTCCGCAGGTAAACATACAATTGCCATAATCGTGGCTGATGGCAATATCGATCCAACCATCTTCATCGATATCGGTATGAGCGATCGCTACAGGTTTTGGCAAAGTAATTATCGGGTGCTTAGTCCATACCGAGCTCGGTGTCAGATCGCCGGGGTTTTCGTACCAATCAACTTCCCCAACTGCTAAACCAGAAGTGACTAAATCGGGTCGAGAATCGTTGTTGACATCAAAAGCTTCTACCCAGTAACCATCGTCGAGGTTGTCTGCAACCAAAATTTCCTCGAAATTGGGAGTAGCTGCAAGAGCGGTACTAGGAGATAGCCAAAAGCTGGAAACTCCAAAAAACACCAATGCACCTAACAAGAAAGACCAGCGAATACTGGCTGCAATTGTCTGTAGTTTTTTCATAAAAAATGTGTGAGAGTAAACCCCGACGTAAAGTCGGGGAGGAAACGAACATCAACTAATTGATAGCTGCTCCAACGAATGTCGTTTCCTGTTTGCAAAAGTCTGTCGCACCTTAGAGCAATACAACAAGAATGTGCCCGTAGAACAGGCCAAAGCGCCTGTTCGCAAGAAGTTACAAACCAGTTACTTCCTTGAGATACTCTCGCGCCATGAGAGCATACTCTAAAGGCTCCATCCCAAATTCTTTCATAGTAGTATTGGGGTCTTGCTCTGCTTCTACCATTAACCATCCTTCATAGTTAACATTAGCAAGTTCCTGCAAGATTGGCTCAAAATCAATAGCCCCTGCAGTATCGCCAGGAACCGTAAACACTCCACTGCGAATAGCATTTAAAAAGCTGCTTCCACTATTTACAGCTTCAGTGAGTTTATCCTCACGAATGTTTTTCATGTGAACGTGCTTGATGCGATCTTTATACTTTTTAGCAACTTCGAGGGGGTCGAGGAAGATACCCACTGCGGAATCCTCTAGTGCCATTGCATAGCTAATATGACCGGTATCCAGCAGCAAATGAACGGAGGGATCGGTATTTGCCATTAGGCGATCGATATCGGCGACGGTTGCTACTCCCGTTCCGACATGGGGATGGTAACACAACACCTTTCCTGCTGCATCGGCCCTTTTTCCTAACTCATTCAATCCATCAGTCAATTGTGTCCATTGGAACTCGGTCAATATGGGTCGATTAGTTAAAGGATCGATGGGTTGTTGATGAACGGCCGCTCCGAGTTCGGCGACGACAATGATATCGCTATCAAAGTTGTCCATGAACGCGATTTGTTGGTCTAAGATGTCGTAGCTTTCTTGTGTAGCTCCAATAGTGAAGAAAGTACCTACCCAAGGCTCGGAAATCGTTATGCCCCGCGTCTCTAGGTCTTTTTTCAACGTTTCGAGATCCCCTGGAAATTTAGGCGCTCCTTGGGTACCTTTAAACCCTGAGAGTGCGATTTCGCTCATAATCTGTTTGGCGGAAATCGGAGGATCCAGATCGATAGTTAGATCGTCGCTGTTACTCCAACCGGTGGGAGTAATGCCTAAGCGAACCTTTCCCTGCTGGAAAGTTGGGTCTATCGGCGTAATATCAGCATGGGCGGGAAGCGCGTTAGTTATCCCAATTAAGACTGAGAGCGCTAGAGCGATCGCCAAACGCCTGATTTGTTTCAACATAGATTTTAGTTCCTTTTGTTTCATTTTTTCTGGTATTTGTATCGCGAGAATTGCCCTGTTGTTAATAAGTAACAACGTCCTCGCGAAATTGTTCTTCAGAGGAAGCAGGGGAAGAAAAGCAGTTGCCCTCTTCCCTCTGCCTTCAAAGGCAAAGCCCCTTAATACCTCCCTTTAGCAACATCGTAAGAATCCCAAACATTCTTATCGGTCAAAGACTTGACCAACTTGACATATTCGGCATGAGTCCAAGCTAAAGGAGTTGCACCGTTAGTTGCTTCCCCGAGGTTGTACTGATGAGTGCTATTGTCTCCCACACCATCCCAAACCTGTTCGGGAAGCACGAAACTATCGTTGGCAAAATACTCCATCCCTCGAACGTAAGTATCGCGAAGCTGTTTGACCTGACTATTGCTAATCGTACCGCCACTCTTCGCCTTAACTTTTGCCAGCTCGTAGTGACCTCGTTCGCCAGTGAAGAAGGGCCAAACCCGTCCTCGTCGAAGCTCTTTTTGACCGCCATCGCGAAAATTGCTACCATCGTTGGTTTGTTCCCCGTAGCCGTCATAGTTATAGCGTCGGAAGCCTGGATACTGAACCCCATTGA
>JAXHVR010000166.1:0-9983 GCA_034189005.1 Cyanobacteriota bacterium
ATGTAGCTGGGTTGGTGCAAGCTAGCGAAACTACAGCAGTAGGTCATTTTCTGGATGTCGGTCAATTTGAAGACCGCGATCCCCATCCTTTATTCGATACGAATTTTTACCTATCGGACTCGGAGTTAGCAGCAGCATTAGAAGCAGCGGGGCTTACTGCAATAGAACACTTTATTAACTTCGGTCAATTTGAAGGTCGCGACCCAAGCGTTTTATTCGATACTAATTTTTATTTACAACAAAATCCCGAGGTGGAGGGGTTAATTAATGACGGGCTTTTTGAAAGTGCCATTCAGCATTTTATCGAAGTTGGTTTGCAGGAAAATAGCCTCAGCACTCCACCAGAATTAACCGACAGTTTGTTTGCTATAGATGGAGATTTTGGCTCGTTGGGGAATTCCGAAGTCAGCGATTTTGTAGGTAACGAAGACCCGGTGGATATTTACAGTTTTCTGCTCGATACCCCCAGTAATTTGCAAGTAGTTCTCGGGGGTTTGACGGCGGATGCCGATCTGGAATTGATTGAAGATTTTAACGGTAATAATGTTATCGATTCTCTAGAAATTTTTGCTACTTCAAAACAATTGGGTACTCAGGACGAACAAATTAATACCGATCTTTTGCCGCCTGGTAATTATTTTGTTCGAGTTTCTCAGTTTGAAGGAGATACCAATTACAATTTATCTGTCCTAGGATCCCCTTCTAGTTAATTAACAATTAACAATTATAGGGTTTTTAAATAGACTTCTTGCAGAAGTAGGCAACAGGCAACAGGCACTATTGCTACAGGGAACAGGCAACAGGGAACAGGGAACAGGCTCATAGTGGAAGAGTTTTTTAGGAAAAAGGAACGAAAAACTATTTTCTTTTTACTTTTGCAAGAGGTCTAATTATTTGTTAACAATCAAACAAAAAATATAGCGATCGTAAATCTTCTGCGATATTTGAGAAACCCGGTTTCTTTGACATTAAACGTCGCCATTTTTTTGTAGGTTGGGTGGAACCTCCGTTGAACCCAACATCTTCGTAGCTACAACCTACGATTTTGTTGGGTTGCGCTGTCGCTCCACCCAACCTACGAATGGTATTTTTGATTTTGGCTAACAACGTTCCAATTAACAACTAACAACTAACAACTAACAACTAACAATTTTGGGGTTTGCTTTAAGATCGAGATGCGCCCTAATATCTATAGTCATATTGGCTATTTCTTGGCTCTTCCGGTTGGTTGTAATTTGGTTCTCCGGGGTAGCTATAGTCATACTCGTTAGTCGGATAACTTTCTTGAGTATCGCCATAATTTTCTTCCGTTCCTTCATCGGGGTATGTTTGCTGTTCTGGAACTACTGGAGAAGGAGAAGGAGAATCAAAAACTGTTGCCGGTAAAGTAACTTCTGACTTTTTTTCTATAGTATTTAAAACTAAAGCATAACCTAAATAACTAGGCAGAGTAATAGCGAAAAGAAAAGCGATCGCCCCCACCCAAGTTATCCAATTCGACGAACCCCCGTAGTGGCATCGATAGGGATCGAAATTAAGAGACTGTAAATTAATCTTTTCTCGTATAGCGAGGGGGCGTTTAAATCTAACGCGGCGATCGTCTAATTTTTCTAACAAGATCCAACCCGCTTCTGCCTCTTCCTGACAAAGTTGGTTAAAAATAGCCGGGTTGCGAAATAAATCGCTATTTGCCCGAACGATCTTATATTCTAAACCCATATTTTTTGCGTCTTTAGTTGCAGATTTAGAATTATTATTGCGTTGGAAATTTTCTCCACCCGCCATACTATTATTATCTTCAAATTTCAAACGAGTCAAAGTTTCTTCCTCCTCACATTTTTGCTTTTCTACTACTACTTGCCTAAAACGCAGCCAGCCTCCCAAAGCTATAGCTTCGGTACCAAGACTGCCTACTAATAAACTCCAAAGTAAAATGTCAAACATTCGTTGTTTAATTAGGTTTTGAGGGTTAAGAATTTGGGGGTAAATACCCTTCGATTAAATAATCGGAACCTATAGGGCGCACCGTTACTTTTTCCAAACTCAAAGCTTCCGTCATCTCGGTTAATCCCAAATCTCCCACTGGGGAAGGAGCAGTTTGCCCGCCAATAATTTTAGGAGCGATAAAGGCCAGAATTTTCTGCACCGCACCCTCAGCGATCGCCTTTGCAGCTAAAATACCTCCACACTCCCACAGCACCGATAAGAAAGAGCGATCGTACAAATAAGCCATGGCAGCAGCGGGACTTAAAGAAGATATTTCGACTACTTCGACCCCTTTTTCCGTCAAAAACCTCTGAAAGTCCAGATTAGCTCCCGCCTCCGTCAAAACCAAAGTATCGGCTTGAGTCGTATCCCATAAATGGGCCTTGCGAGGTAAATCCAAATTGCGACTCATCACCACCCGCAGAGGATTATCCGCCCGATCGCTACTGCGACTGGTAAGGCGCGGGTTATCTTTGCGGGCAGTATTTGCTCCTATAATTACAGCATCGCAAGCTTTCCGCAACTTATGTACTTCTGCCCGGGCTTCGGTGGAAGTCACCCAAGCGCTATGGCCCGTGTTAGTAGCGATTTTACCGTCTAACGTCATAGCATATTTGAGGATGCCGAACGGTTTGCGGTGAAGCATTCGATGTATAAAGCCCTCGTTGAGCCTCCGACAGGCCTCTTCCTCCACCCCTACCGCTACCTCAATGCCAGCCTGGCGCAATTTGGCAATGCCACTGCCGGCGACTAGGGGGTTAGGATCAACCATTCCTACCACTACTTTAGCTACCCCCGCCGCAATTAAAGCCTCGCTACAAGGGGGCGTTCGTCCGTAGTGGTTGCAGGGTTCTAGGCTGACGTAAACCGTAGCTCCTTTAGCTAGTTCTCCTGCTTCCCCCAGAGCAAAAACTTCTGCATGGGGCTGGCCGGCTGCCGGATGAAAACCGCTGCCGACTATTTGGCCGTCCCTGACTATTACGCAACCTACCAGAGGATTGGGGGCAGTCCGTCCGGCAGCGCGGCCTGCCAGTTCCAGACAGCGGCCCATCATTGCTATGTCAAATTCTCTATTTTGGGAATTGTCTGTGGGATATTGGGCATTAGACATATCGATCGGTAGTTAGTGGTTAGTGGTTAGTGGTTAGTGGTTAGTCGCCCAACTAACCACTAACTACTAACCGCTAATAAAAAGCGTTAAACTTTTGGTTTTATTCCCCATTGAGATGAACCAGTTTTTCTTAAGCTTTTTTCAGCCGTTCTATAAGCAGTTCAAATCTTGAATTAGCTTGAGAATTACCATCCTTTTCCGATTGTAAATTAGGATTTTCCACTTCTTCATAAAGCAGGTCTGTTTCGCTGCCGAGGCGAGAGACCGTACCGCGCAAACGGGTGGAGAGAAATTTAGTAATTGCTCGATAAAATCGCAGGGAAAAAAGCACGTCTTGTTCTAATTTTTCTGTTAATTTTTGCCTCGAAATTGACAAGATTAAGCTATCTTCTACAGCTTTAACAGTAGCCGAAGGAAGGCGTCCGTCAACGAAAGACATTTCTCCTAATACCTCGCCGCTGGTGATGATTCCAATTTCCCGGTTCCCCAGAGAGGCGACATAGACTTTTAAAGTTCCATCAATCACGATATAAAGCGCATTTAGAGGCTGACCTTCGGTAATTAATACGTTGTCTTTCGGCAGTTCTTGCTTGCTACCGTTGGTCAGCATCCATTCTACGTCGCGATCGCTCAATTCCCCTAAGATGACTACAGCTTTGCTCATAATTTTTTAAGTAAGGTTCATTCTTTTAGTAATTTATCTTTTTTTTGTTAATTTTTAGAGGAATAATTAACAACGAACGCGCCAAAATAGACCCATTTTATAGTTGAGATGTCCCCACTACTTTTGATAGCATTGGGAGCAACTCAGCGAGCCATAATCGACTTTTTCTGCCAAATAACAACTGACAACGTTCCCACTAACACGCATCAGTAAAATTTTTGGGAAAGCGTTCGTTGCTGACGTAAACCCTACCAGTCTTGAGTATGAGTAGAGGAATTTACAAAATTTAGATGCATCGGTATTATAAGATCGAAGCCAGTTTATTAACATCGATTTTCTGATGATACAACTCCTCAAACGCATTTTTAATTCAAAATACATCAATAACGTAATTTTGTCAATCGGGGTGCTAGTTTTGGCCGCAGGACTCTTCGTCGCACCAGCAGAGGCCACTGGGATCTATCAAATGCCCAATTTATCAGTCGGCTCCCCTACCTGGGTCGTCGATGATGCTGAAGTCCTCAGTCTAGTTACCAAAAACAAGATTAAGAAAACTCTGGAAAGTCTCGCAGAAGAGACGGGAAACGAAGTCAGGTTAGTCACCATCCGCCGCCTCGACTACGGCGAAACAGCGGCCAGCTTTACCGAGAAATTATTTGACAAATGGTTTCCGACCCCAGAGGATGGGGCCAATCAAACCTTACTGGTATTAGATACCCTCACCAACAACGATGGTATTACTACTGGTGAAGGAGTTAAAAGTATTATGTCCGACGAAATCGCCGATAGCGTGGCCAATGAAACCGTCCAAGTCCCATTGCGACAAGGGAACAAATACAACGAAGCGTTGGTAGCAGCGAGCGATCGCCTAAGCGCCGTTCTATCCGGTCAACCAGATCCTGGCCCCCCATCCGTAGAAGTTGGGGAGGACATTCAAGTGGCACGAACCTTTAAAACAGCAGAAGAAACAGACGACAAAAGTGCCACGACTATTGTCATAGTGATGTTAGTTGTCGCAACCGTCGTGCCGATGGCTACTTATTTCTGGTATCAAAGTTTCTCTGGTTGATGCTTGCTGTTGCCGAAGTATTAGGAATTGAGTTCTTAACTTTAATTCCCCGCTTTTTTCTGACTTTGGCAAAGTCAGAGGGCGGGGATTTTCCATTTTAATCTTGAACGTATTCGCGGCCATTTAATAAAGAATTTTCAGCGCGTAAAAATTCCCGTCCCAAATAAGCAGCATGATCTAACATCGTAATAGGACTGGGGTGGGTTTCTTCAAGAATTTTGACGCACAGTTCTTTAGCAGTTCTGCCAGAAAATATGGTTGTATGGGTACGCCCAACTTTACCTTTAGCCGGGATAGGTTTGCCTGTTTCTGGGTCCACAGCCAAACCTTTTTCATTAATAGCATTGGTGAAGTGTTTGGCACAAATTAATCCATTCTCGCGATCGAGATAAATAATAAAGTAGCCGCCTGGGTCTAAGTCTATGTGACGTTGGGAAAGTTTATTGTCAATTTCTGTCAGTTTTTCGGGAGTTAGACTCATGGTTATATTTTTTTTAATCTCCTATTTTTCTACAGTTGCTATGGTTTATTAAGCGCTTTGCGATCGATAATCCGATCCGGTTAGATCGATATTAGCCTCGAAGATTAAGATGGGAGTTGTTTGGCGCTCGGTTCTTCGCGAACGCAAGCGCTCTTCTAGAACTACTAATATTTCGACCTTCAGTGGCGATGATACTCTGCGGCTATTGTACAAGCTCGGTTGAAGTATTATCAAAAAAAATTAAAGCTTTTTTTAACCCTTTCTGGTGTAAGGGACGAAGAGTCAAATTCTCAAACCCAAAATAAATGTCAGCTAAAGTCACTCTCACTGTTACTCAAGGCAGCCTCAAAGGTCATCAATTTATTTTTGAAGACCGTACCACCTGCCTCATAGGCCGTTCTAGCGACTGCCAGCTAAAACTGCCTAACGACGAACTTCATCGTACCATATCTCGCTATCACTGTCTTTTAGATATTAACCCCCCCGATATTCGGGTGCGCGATTTTGGCAGTAAAAATGGGACTTATATTAATGACAAAAAAATCGGACAGCGTCCGATAGATCGAACGGCTAAAGAAGCAGCAAAAATGACTTTTACCGAACACGATCTTAAGGAAGGGGATGAAATAAAAATCGGTCAAACTGTGTTTGAAGTTAGCATTGAAGGAGTTAGGGAAGGGGATAAAAGCGATTTTACTATTTTCCCGACTCGAAGCTCAAATACTGGAGAAACAGAGGTCGATCGATCGCCGACTAATTTTAAAAAACCAGATTTTCAAGAAGTTATTAAAAACTTAATACAACAAGCGAAAAGAGGAGAACTAAATCTACTTTCCCTCCGGGATTACACTATTCTTAAAGTTCTCGGTCAAGGAAAATCTAGCGAGGTTTATTTAGCCCTAGACGATCGCAGCGGCGAATTAGTAGCAATTAAGATGATGTTGCCCCAAGTAATTGTCAGCCCGCGCGCTAGAGAAGAGTTTATGCGGGAGGCCGAAAATACTAAAACTTTAAACCATCCCAATATAGTTAAGCTCAAAGATGAAGGCTATTTTAATGGCACTTTCTTTTTTACTCTGGAATATTGCCACGGCGGCAGCGTTTTGGATTTAATGAAACAGCGTGGCGGTAAATTGTCTTGCGATGAAGCAGTGCCTATAATTTTACAAGCTTTGGACGGTTTAGAATACGCTCATAATGCTGAAATTCCTTACTTTAAAAATGAGGATGGCACTTTGGTAAAAAGCCGTGGTTTGGTTCACGGACACATCAAACCAGATAATATTTTTCTGGCTAATGTAAGCGGTTCTCCACAGGTGAAAATCGCAGATTATGGTTTAGCTAAGGCATTTGATTTAGCCGGTTTGAGCGGTCAAACTATGAGCGGCGATACGGCGGGCGTTCCTATTTTTGTTCCTCGCCAGCAGGTGATTAGTTTTAATTATTCTAAACCAGAGATAGATGTTTGGGCTATGGCGGCTACTGCTTACAATATGCTTACTGGAACTTACCCGCGAGATTTTGCTAATAAAGACCCGTTTTTGGTGGTTTTACAAACTAATACTGTGCCTATTAGAGAGCGAGAACCTTCTATTCCTAAAGAGATTGCTGAGGTTATCGATTTAGCTCTGCGCGATACTCCTGAAATTTATTTCAAAACTGCTGCTGAGTTTAAGCTGGCTTTGTTAAAGGTTATTTGACTTTTCTGTTTGTAGCAATGGCTTTTGGCGATGGCTACTAACAACTCTTTTAAATCGCTAAAGCGATTGCTACGAACATAAACATCGCTAAAGCGATTACTACGAACATAAACATCGCTAAAGCGATTACTACGAACTTTTGACAATTGCTCTTGGCGATCGCTAAAAACAGTCACTAATTATTACCTTTTCTGCTCCACTGGATGTTGCCCGTAAAACGGCACTACCTCAGACCAAGACGATCGCTTCCCTTCTTCCCAATCTTTATAAGCTAGTTCTAAAACGCTTAAAACACTTCCTCCCAACCCACCTTCTGCCTGGATCGCCTCCACAGAAGTATGCCAATTAGAAACAGTTTTTTCCCAATCTTCAGCCATGGTTAATGTCTCTGGTAATAACTCTTTTAAACTAAAATTTGTAGTTTGGGGGGGAGGGTCTAAAACTGGCATATTCCCTGGTAGAACGCCGCTATTGCCTGTTACTTTTTCTATCTCATAAATTGCTCCGAATAACTGCTCCCTCCTCGCGCGCATTTGCACCGCAATAGTTGTAGGTTTCTCTTGTATTTCTGCCGTTTTTTTCGCAGTATCCCAAGCTACAGCCGCCAAACTGGAAATACCAAATAAAGGAATATTCAATTGTTGGGCTAAAGTCCGCGCCGTAACTACTCCCATGCGAGTACCGGTGAAACCGCCCGGACCTTTTGCCACTGCAATAAACGCCAAATCTTCCCAGGTTTGCGGTTGGATAAATTCTCGCAAATATTGATGCAAATAAATAGATAAATCTCGCCCCAAGTTCCACTTTTGACAGCGAGTATCTTCGTCAAAATTACTAATAGCAAAACCTAAATCGGAACTGCTGGTATGAATAGCTAAACTGTATTTATTATTTGGTAAAGACACTTTAATTTTGGGATACTAAATTGTTTCATTTTACTCTAAATCATCGCTACTTTCGCGAACGTAAAACATGGGCAAAGCTACGAATACGCAGGCACAAAGCAAACCAAATAAACCAGATGTCAAAATCCTAGCATCTAAAATGCCCAGTATGAAAAACAGAACTGCCAAGTTGGCTAACAACTTATTACTAGCAAAAATTTTATCTCTGGAGACCTGATGTTTTACCCAAATAAAAGCGGAGGCGATCGGGACGGACAATACTGGATGCCAAACGACCGCTTGATAAGCAAAGATAAACCAGACTAAAGCAAACATTAACGAATCTCGCCAAAAATCTATCTCCTTAGACTTTGCTAACCAAAAATATTTAGTCGTTAGCTTCGACAGCTTCGCAGCTTTTTCGTGTTTTTTAAGTCGATTAATTTGGTTTTTTAACCTCGTTTTTTTATCTATTTTTAATACCTGCTGCCACTCTGGAATCTTTTTACCTTTAACCTTTACTACCAGCTTAACCTTTTCGACATTCTTAAGTTGTAACTCAGTTAGCTTCCTACCGACAATCTGACATAATTCCGCCCGAGGGATAGACTCTTTTTGTTTTCGACTAATAATAATAGTTAACTGCTTCTTACCCTTGGAAACTCGAACATTAACTCCATAACAATCTAAAGCTTTCTGAAGTTCGGCGCGAATTTTTGCATAAATATTGACCTCTGGCTTCCCAGAAATTATCCCGGTATTAGCCAAAACAAGAGATTGAGTTTTTTTGATACTATTAGAAACTGTTTTTTCCGAAAAATGGAGGCTGCTCTCGTATTGGGATTTTTGAGGATTTAGCAGTCTGAGAATTGCCCCGGCGGAATGGAAACGACGACCGGTCGCACCGGCGAGCATTTTATCGAGAATTAGACCTAATTTATCGCTTACTGGAACTTTTAAATAATGCCGCCAAACCCACTTATTTTCTCTGCTGTCGAAGAGATCGAAGGGGGGAACTTCAGTTAAAAGATGAATGCAAGTAACTCCCAAACTGTAAATATCGCTGGCAAAAACGGCCTTACCCATTAGTTGCTCTGGGGCGGTGTAGGCGGCACTTCCTATTACCGTACCTTTTTTCGGTAAACCTGTATTTTCAACTACTTTAGCCGCTCCAAAATCTACTAGAACTAACTGAGCGTTTTTCATTTCTGCCGGATTTTCTAAGTCCGTGCTTCCTGGAGGAAGCTGGCGACGAATAATATTTTCTGGCTTTATATCCCTGTGAATAATTTTAGATTTGTGGATGAATTCTAAAACGGGCAATAAATCGTTTAACAGTTCCCAAATTTGGGTTTCGTTAAAAGGGCCTTTTTCTGCTAACTCTCGGTCGAGGTTTTTACCTTCGATATATTCTTGGACTAAATAACGGTCTCCTTCTTGTTGAAAATGCCCGATAAATTTAGGGATTTGAGGGTGACTTCCCAACATTTCCAATTGCATCGCTTCTGCTTCAAATAATTCCGCTGCTTTGCGAGCTATCGCCCGACCTTTACTTTCGCTCTCCTCTATCTCCCTACCACCAGAAATAGAATTTGTGGCTAAAGGCATGACGGCAGAATAGGTGGAACCTTGCGGGAAAAATTGCTTAATTACGCACTCTTGTTTGAGAGAATTTTCTTCATCTACAGCTAAAAAAGTTCTGCCAAAACCTCCTTCACCAATAGGTTTAATAGCCCGGTAGCGCGACTTTATGCCGAGGGTTGAATTAGGAGTTAGCAACAACTGGGAACCGCAATTTTCGCAATAATTAGCATCCCTTTGATTCTGCGGTTCGTGACAGGCTGGATTAAAACAATAACTCATTTTACTAATAGGGAAATGGGGAATAGAAAACGATAGTTCGTAGTAATCGCTTTAGCGATTTTAAATAAGATTAAATCGCTAAAGCGATTACTACAAACGGCTAAAGCGATTTTAAATAAGATTAAATCGCTAAAGCGATTACTACAAACGGCTAAGAGCGATTTTAAATGAGATTAAATCGCTAAAGCGATCGCTACGAGCGGCTAGGTAGGAATTAATTCTCCG
>JAXHVR010000167.1:0-9821 GCA_034189005.1 Cyanobacteriota bacterium
AACATCTTTGTTGGGTTTCGCTACGCTACACCCAACCTACTAGAAAGTGGCGAAGGTATTGTCAAATAAACCGGGTTTCTCAGATATCTCGGGGGCCAGAAACCCGGTTTCTCAAACAATACCTTCGCCATTTTCTTGTAGGTTGGGTGGAGCGATAGCGCAACCCAACATCTTCGTAGCACAATCCAACGATTTTGTTGGGTTTCGCTCCGCTACACCCAACCTACAAATGGTATTTTTTATTTTGGCGAAGGTATTGTCAAAGAAACCCGGTTTCTCAGATATCTCGGCTGCCAGAAAGAAACCGGGTTTCTCAAATATCCCATAAGACTTTTATTTAAAAAAGCGGGTAACGTGATTCGAACACGCGACATCAACCTTGGCAAGGTTGCGCTCTACCACTGAGCTATACCCGCAACAACTGTTGTTTTGTTGTTAAATACTATCTTGCCAAAATAAATCTGGTTTGTCAACCCTTTTTGCCACAATTTTTTATTTTTTTTTAGGGCCTGTAAATGGGCTTTTAGCGGCCTTTAAGATAGTTCTTCCTTTTCGGCGGACTTCTCGGGGGCGATCGCCCTACTGGATGCTACTGGCAGGGCTTGGGTCATCCCTTCGTTACCGCCATTCTTATAAGTCGAAGGGCCGCCGCCCCTAATATCTTGCATCAAGCTGGCCATTTCTATAGCATTCATGGCATATTCCCAGCCCTTATTGCTTTTGATACCTGCCCTTTCTAAAGCTTGCTGCATGGTATCTGCGGTTAAAACTCCAAACACTACCGGCACTCTCGTCTGGAAAGCTGCCGCCGCGATACCTTTGGACACCTCCGCCGCCACATAATCGAAATGAGGGGTTTGGCCTTTTATCACGGCCCCGAGGCAAATTACCGCATCGTAGCGATGGCTGAGGGCCATTTCGTTGGCAACCATAGGTATTTCAAAACTCCCCGGCACCCAAACGTAATCGACTTGACTGCCCTCGGGATCTGGGTCTATGCCGTGACGTTTCAAACAATCTTGACAACCCTCTAATAGTTTGACCGTAATTAGATCGTTGAATCGACCGATGACTATGGCAAATCGTAACGATTCTGTTTTTGTAAAAGTCCCCTCAAAAGTTGTCATCTTCTAATTTTAGATTTTAGATTTTATCTGGCTAGATTAGCAGCCTGCTGGCACGAGACAAAAGCAAACTGGATTGAGTCGTCTTTTGTCTCTTCTGGCTGCACTTTGTTGCTTTTAAAGACTAGGTTTAAACTACTAGGAAGTTTAAAACTCCGACCAAAATTACTAACACGGCCCATAGACCGGAGCCGACGAAAATCAAAGATTTCGACTGGTCCCAGTTCTGGGGAGTGGCGTAAGCGACGGGTACTCCTACTACCAAGACAAAGGACAGGATCACCAGAGCGGCTAATACAAATTGAAACAGAATTGATAACATTTTTTTCCTCGCGTTACAACAAGATATTTTTAAAGCAATTAATAGTAAAGTACCAAAAAACGATCCCTTCTTCGATTACTTTATTTTTTAGATTTTAGATGTTCTCCCGCATAAAAATTTGTGGCATTACCAAACCGGAACAAGGCCGAGCGATCGCCCGATTGGGAGCAACGGCCCTCGGGTTTATCTGCGTGCCCTCCTCCCCTCGATATGTTGGCCCAGAAGCAATTAAGGCCGTGACTGACCGTTTGCCCCCCAATGTCGATCGCATCGGCGTGTTTGCGGATACCACAATAGAGGCAATATGTCAAACAGTGGCGGCAGCTAAATTAACCGGGGTGCAATTACACGGAGATGAAACCCCGGAATATTGCGATCGCCTCGGTGAATTGCTCCCAGATAGAGAAATTATTAAAGCTTTAAGAATTAAAAGCAAGGAAGCTTTAGAAAAAGCTAAAATTTATGGAGAAAGCGTCCATACTTTATTATTAGATGCCTACCATCCAGGTCAATTAGGAGGTACCGGTCAGACTTTAGATTGGCAGATGCTAAAAGAGTTTATGCCTACCTTACCTTGGTTGCTGGCAGGGGGTTTAAATCCAGATAACGTTATAGAGGCGATCGGGCAATTTAGCTCGGTTGCCGATGGTAAGATGTCAAACAATTTCCGCGGCATAGACCTATCTAGCGGCGTAGAAATAGCTCCAGGAGATAAAGATTTAGAGAAAGTAGCTCTACTATTTGAGAAATTGGGAAAATGTTAATTGTTAATTGCTAATTGCTAATTGCTAAAAATTATGGCAAACATCACAGGGGACGGAAACAATAACCTATTAGTAGGTTCCTCAGAAGGGGATATTATGTTCGGGTTGGGAGGAACCGACACCATCAACGGCGAACTAGGAGACGATACCATAGATGGCGGTCAAGGAGGAGACGAAATCTCCGGCGCTGCGGGTTCCGACATCATCTTAGGAGGTTCGGACAACGACACCATAACCGGCAACGAGGGGCGAGATTCGATTTTTGGCGAGTCAGGGGGCGATCGCCTCATCGGTAGCGAGGGCAACGACTTCCTGGATGGGAACGAAGGCAACGATACCCTCTTCGGGGAGGACGACGACGACTTTCTCATAGGCGGTAGCGGAGTCGATGTCCTCATCGGCGGCGATGGCAACGACACCATGGAAGGTTCCGAGGGCAACGACAGTCTCTTCGGCAACCTCAACGACGACTCCATGTTCGGAGGTCCGGGAGAAGATACGCTTTTAGGCAGTATCGGTAACGACGAAATGCTGGGCGGGGACGGGGACGACACCATCGACGGGGGTAGCGGTGGCGATACTATTTTCGGGCAAGACGGCGTGGATACTCTCCTGGGGGACTTTGGCAGCGACTTTATCAACGGCAACCAAAATAACGATCTAGTTAGAGGGGGGGAGAACTCGGATAATATTAGAGGGGGCAAAGGGAACGACTCGGTTTTTGGAGACGAGGGCAACGATTTTGTTTTTGGCGACTTAAATAACGATTTCGTCACCGGGGACTTTGGCAACGATACCATTTTTGGCGGGAAAGACAGCGATACTGTCAGCGGCGGTGACGGCAACGACTCGGTGATGGGGGATCGGGGTAACGATCTTTTGTTTGGAGATGCCGGGGACGATACTTTGAGTGGTGGGGATGGTGCCGATACTTTCGTGTTGCCAGGGGCGATCGGTAGCATCGACGTGATTCTTGATTTTAATCCTTTGGAGGATTTTTTGGGTTTAAGTGGAGGTTTAACTTTCGAGGACTTGACTTTCGAGCAGGGTACTGGTATCAATTTCCGCGATACTGCCATTACTGTTGATAGCGGGAAACTGTTGGCCGTGTTGATAAACATACCGGCAACGGCGCTTTCCCCAGATGACTTTATCGATCCTTCAGCGGCGCCTACCCAGGATGGGAATTTAACTCCCGATACTCCAGAGGAGACCGTGGAAATTTGATGGAGAGCGATCGAATTGCCTACCTACTTACATACGGAACAGGCAGTCCCTGCCTGTTCTACGAGGGAATAAGAAATAATTTTATGTAAATATTTTTGCCTACCTACTTATATCAAGTCACAATAAACAACCAGGAAAAAAATTAGAGAGGGAAAAAAGCAAAACCTGTCATAGCAATGATTCTAGCTCAAATATCCAATTATTAATTATTAATTATTAATTGGGAAAATGATATTATAGCGTTTATCGAATCGGTGAAGTACATTTTCGATCCCCCCCTGCCCCCCTTAAAAAGGGGGGAGCCGGAACAATTCAAAGTCCCCCTTTTTAAGGGGGATTTAGGGGGATCGATCGGGGTGTACTTCACCGATTCAAGAATTGCTATATTACTTATTCTTCCTAATCAAAGACTGGCGGCCAAAGCTCGGAAATCGAGATTTCCCAACCGGGAAAAAGTTCGGGAACAGTCAAGAGATCGTCCCCTGCCAGTTCTATCGGTTCGCCACTGGGACGATAAACTGTTACTGCTTCCTCATCGGGGTCGATTAAAATTCCGACTAGGGCACCTTGTTCTATGTATTTATCGAGCTTCTTTTTCAGGATAGGGATGCGGTCGCTTTGAGACTTAATTTCTACCACCAAGTCCGGTACCATTTCCGCAAAATAACGGACGCTTTGCCGCAAGCGTTCTGCCTTGACAAAAGAAACATCTGGTGCGTTGAGGTTGCGATCGGGTAAGATAAAACCGCCGGCGGAGTCGAATAACCGCCCCAGACGGCGAGGTTTTACCCAGTTACCCAACAGTCTCAGTAATTCTGCCGTGACTTCGCTCGATACAATATCTGATGGTCCAATCACTGAAATTTTCCCGCCTTCAAGTTCTAACTGATAGTCCAAACCGGCTTCATTCATTGCCGTTTGCATTTTTTCTACATCTTCGATCGTTCCGCGAAACATAACTTCGATCTCCTATTAAATATAGGGTTTGTTGTTCGTTGGGGCTGGGATTTTGGGTGTCGTTCGTAGTAATTGCTGTCTTCGATTTCGAACAAGTCTTATATCAATCGAAGACAGGGATTACTACAAACAAGCTAGAAACTGACAGCTTAGGAAACAGACGCTTTTTGCAAAGCCGGTTCCTCCAACCAAACGTTAGGCAATTGACTGGGGCGGCTGGGCAATTCCATCAAACCCATTTGAGTTAAGCGGACCACATTAGAAAGAGTCTCCACCAAAGTAGGGTCGAAGCGACTGCCAGAGCGATCGCGACACTTCTCCAGAGCATCTGGCAAACTAAGACCTTCTCGGGAACCTCGGGTTTGAGTCAATTCTTGGAAAGCCGCCACTAACCCCAGAATGCGAGACTCTATAGGAATTTCCTCCCCTTTAAGGCCGTCGGGTTTGCCGGCACCGTCCCAATATTCTAAGTGGTGGGCGACAATATCAGTAATCGGCGCCAACTCCGACATAGCCGCCAACAGTTGGGAACCGATGACCGAGCGATCGCGCCAAAAGCTCAAAGTCGAATCATCAAACTCATCCTCCGTTTTCGCAAAAACCTCCGAAGGTGCCGAAACTAATCCCACCCGAAACAACAACCCCGCCAAGCGCAAGCGCCGCAACTTCAAAGTCGGCAAATCCAACAACTGCCCCAAAGTCTCCGATAAAGCCGCCACCTGTAGAGACGCCAAGGGATTAGCCTTATCCCGTTCGTCCACCTTTTGCGCCATCCGCAGAAAAGCCTGCAACTTATTAGCATTGAGGTTGCGACTTACTCGCAAGGCCTGACCTTCTAATTCCCAAAGTTCGCGAGTTTGGCGGTTGAGGGCGATTAATTGCTGCTGGGAAGTTTGTAGATAAGTGACTATTCTCGAAACTACTCCACTCATATCCACTTGCTGTATCTCTGTAGCGTTCAAAATTTCTCGGTGTTGTTTTTGGAGACTATCTGCAAGAGTTGGGTTATAAGGCCGCATTCTTTCAATTAAAATCTCCGCCGACTTAGCCACCAAATTTTGGTCAAAGTTCCAGAGACCGTAAAATTTACGTTCTATATCTGCACTTGGTTGGCCTTCTGGCAAATATTCCTCCTCCGAGAGTTCGTGACAAAGTACCATCGCCCGATAGCTAGGAGCTAAAATAATTAAATTCCATTCTTCCACCAAACTATCGTCTGGCTCTAGTTCTATAAACGAGACATTTTCTAATTCATTAGTTTTGTGAGTTGCCATACCGCTTTCTGCTACGGCACCAATAACAACGTGACGGCAACGCTCGGCTATTTCGTGGTAGCGATCGGCTTCTTGGAGATACCATTTGCCCTTTTGGAAGGTTACTAAGACTAAAGGTTTGGCTTCGGAATCCTTTAGGGAAGTTTGTAAAATATGGTCTTCGAGGGCGTGACAAAGAGCCACTAAAGTATTTTTGAAATAAACGCCATAGCTGGAGGGTAGCTGTCCGTCGGGACTCGATGCTTTAAGTTGGTTGAGAGTAGATTCTGGATTCATTTTAAAGAGAGATTACTATAAAAAATAGTATTATAGCTGAAAAAAGCCTATTTTTGCCAGGCGATCGCCATTTCTCTAGTAATACGCATAGTTTAGTAATTTTGTCAACAGTCCGAGAGAAAGTTTTACCCCAAAAAACTAGCTAATCTCTGGTTGCTCTTCCCTCGAAGAAGAGCAACCAGAGATTAGCAAAAGGGTTAACGGTATTTTTGAGCGTGGTTTATTAGCGAAAATTTCTAGCGCCAAAAGTGGTAAAATACACCCGTACCATTAAGAAGGACCATTTCTAATTATGGCTAACCATGAAGACCGGGAAGCCTTTATTCCCTATCGGCGCACCGACATCATCGAACTGTGTATCGAAGACGGCAAATTATCGCCGCAACAAGAGCAAAAATTCCGCGATTTTTGTACAATTTTGTCTGCTTACTACCATTTTAAATTGCATCACGACTTGGAAGTATTTAAGGATAATTATGCTCCCTTTAACCCCGATGCAGATACTAAATCTAGGGTAAAATACACGAAATCGGAACAATTTAACATGGAAACCGAAGTTTCATCTCGGTTTCAAGCTATTCTAGAACGAGCCAATTACCGTCCCATGTCTAAATCAACCTTAAAAGATGCTTTTGACGAGAACTCATTAATAGATCTCAAAACAGATGTTGATTTTGATGACTTCGACCAGATGGTATGCTTTACCCGTGGCGACTCGAAAAAGACGATTCAAGTTAAAAAACTTTTAAAAAAGGTCGATCTAGAAATAGATACTTACGAGCGAGTAGCTTTATTAATTAAGTGCAAACCTCGCCAATACTTTGAAGCCAAAAAGGTTGACATAGAAAAACTAAATTTCACTCCCGGTAAAATGTACGTTTACCTTTACAAAAATATTCCTAAATACGATTTAGAATTTATCTTTCCCAACGTCAAAGTCAGCATGACCTTAAAAGACCGTTTAATTTTAGGAGTTCCTGCCGTTGGAGCGGCAATACCGATTCTCCTGAAAGTAATCCCCGAACTTTTACTAATATTTGGGGTAATTGCATTTCTAGTTTTTGGCCCTTCTTTTGCCCAAGACTTGGGCTTGATTCCCAGCGAAGAAGATGTCAACAATATGACGAGAATTTTAGTGGGTGTCTTATCCATGGGAATTGCTCTGGGTGGGTTTGGTTTCAGGCAGTACACTAATTACAAAAACAAGCAGCTTAAGTTTCAAAAAGATGTTACTGAAACGCTGTTTTTCAAAAATCTATCCACTAACGTCGGTGTCTTTCAGTCATTAATAGATGCGGCGGAAGAAGAAGAATGCAAAGAAATTATTCTGGTTTATTACCACTTGCTGACTAGCAATACTCCCTTAAGGCAGGAACAGTTAGACGATCGCATCGAAGGCTGGATGGAAAAGAAATTCAATACCAAAATTGATTTTGATATTAGCGGCCCCCTAAAGAATTTGGCAGAAATTAGCAGCAAATTAATTAAAGATGGTGCCGATGAAGCAACAGCCCCAGAAGTACCTTTACTCAGTTATGACGAAGATGGTTCCTGTCACGTTTTACCCTTAGAAGATGCCAAACAAGTAATAGATTACATCTGGGATAATGCCTTTATGTATGCTTGAAAGATAGGGAATTGGGAAAGGGAGAATGGTTAATTGGAAATGGATCGTGACCCATGACCCATTACCCATGACTCAAGACCCATGACCCATGACCCATTACTAAAATGAAATATCGAACCATAGCCATAGTGGCGATCGCTTTTTTACTAACAATTTCGCTAACAATCCTCACAAAAACAACCCCAATTTTCGCCCTCAACCCCCAAGAAACCGAGCAGTTATTAACAACTAAAGAATGTCTTGCCTGCGACCTAGAAAAAGCCAACCTCTATCAAACCGACTTAAGCCGTGCCAACCTCCAAGATGCGGATTTGAGAAACGCCATTTTAGCTAAAGCCAACCTCTATATGGCCAACCTCAGCCTAGCCGACCTCTCTGGAGCCCGGTTGCGGGGTGCGGAACTTTACGGGGCCAACTTAACAGAGGCCAATCTAACCGCTGCCGACTTAAGCAGTGCCAACTTAATAGAAGCGAATTTAACCGATGCGACCCTGACTGGAGCTAACCTCCACCGAGCAAGCGTAGGCAATGTCACCTTTAAGGGGGCCAATCTAAGAGGTGTAAATCTCAGGGAGGTCAACCTCAATAATGCGGACCTCCAGGATCTCGACCTAAGCGAGGCCAACTTAATCCGTGCCGACCTACTAAACGCCGACTTAGGTAGCGCCAACCTCAGCAATGCGACCCTGCGCGATGCCAACCTCAGCGGTGCCAATCTCAGGGATGCTATCCTACTGGAGGCTGACCTCACAAATGCTAACCTGTACCAAGCGAACCTAAGCGGTGCTAACCTGTTGGAAGCCAACCTCACTGGTGCGAACCTCTGCGAGACTGTTATGCCCGACGGTTTAGAATTGGAGGAAGGTTGTCCTTGAGGTCGGCTGAAAGTTAGATAGAGCGATTGATTTATGACAAAACTGATTATCCAAATACCTTGTTATAACGAAGAAGAAACTCTTGGGGTAACTCTAGCGGCTTTGCCCAGAGAGTTGCCCGGTATCGATATTATTGAATGGCTAGTTATAGACGATGGTTCGGTGGATAAGACCGTCGAAGTTGCCAAAGCTTGTGGAGTCGATCGCATAGTTCGCTTTTCTAGGAATCGAGGTTTAGCTTCATCATTTATGGCAGGTTTAGAAGCCAGTTTGAAAGCAGGCGCCGATATCATTGTTAATACCGATGCCGACAATCAATATTGTGCCGAAGATATCCCTTATTTAATTCAACCAATTCTCTTGCATCAAGCGGAAATTGTAGTGGGGGCGCGACCTATTTCTCAAATCAAACACTTTTCTCCCACTAAAAAAATGCTGCAAAAATTAGGAAGTTGGGTAGTGCGAATGGCTAGCAATACCAATATCCCCGACGCGCCAAGCGGTTTTAGAGCATTTAGTCGGGAAGCAGCGATGCAATTAAACGTATTTAATTCCTATACTTACACCCTAGAAACGATTATCCAAGCGGGGCAAAAAGGCATGGCAATAACCTCAGTGCCGATTAGAACAAATCCCGTTTTGCGACCTTCCCGTTTGATGAAAAGCACCCATACTTATGTATTGCGATCGCTCTTTACCATTCTGCGGATCTTCATGGTCTATAAACCCCTGCGGTTTTTCCTAATATTAGGCAGCGTACCTTTTACTTTAGGAGTAATCTCGGGAGTTCGCTGGCTGTTATTATTCTTTGGCGGTTACGACAAACCCCGAGTTCCCACCTTGATTTTAGCAACTATATTAATTCTGATGGGATTTCAGTTATGGATCTTAGGTTTAGTCGCAGATTTAATGGCAGTAAACCGCAAATTAATGGAAGAAGTTCAATTAAGGTTAAGGCATCAAGATAGCATTAACAATTAACAATTAACAATTAACAATTAACAATTAACAATTATCGAATGAAAGACCTATTTGCCCGCGAAGCCCTAGCCCAAATCCCCCAAATATTAACTCTATTAGATCGCAATCCCCACAGCCCCACTTACGGTTGTTTCGATCGCAACTTTTGGCATTACAAAATCCTCGACTTTCCGAGCGGCATGGCTCAAGAATTCGTCTTACCCCTAGCCCTAGCTTACCAACTGGATATTCCCGATAATCCTTTTTACCAAAAAGAGACAATTAAAGAATGGGTAAAAGCGGGGATTTTATACGCCGCTAAGAGCGCTCATAAAGACGGTTCTTGCGACGATTATTTTCCTTATGAAAAAGCTAGCGGCGCGGCGGCTTTTTCTTTATTTGCTGCATTGGAAAG
>JAXHVR010000168.1:0-6346 GCA_034189005.1 Cyanobacteriota bacterium
ATCGTCCTCTACGGCCATCGCCGCATGGGCAAAACCTCCATCCTCCTCAACATCGCCAACCTCTTAGGCCCAAAAGTTAAACTCGCCTACATCAACCTCCTCCGCATCGGCAGCAACCCCCAAGGCGTCGGCGAAGTCCTCATCGCCATAACCGATGCCATTGCCAAAGAAGTCAACCTCGAACCCCCCGCCGATCGCGACCTCCTCCACCTCCCCTACCGCAACTTTGAGCGCTACCTCAACCGCGTCATCAGCAACCTCGACGGCAGTTTAATCGTCGCCCTAGACGAATTCGAGAAAATCGAAGAACTCATCGCCAACGGAAAAATCCCCTCAGACTTCATGGGATTTCTCCGAGGGATGGTGCAGATGAGTCCCAAACTAGCCTTCGCCCTGGCAGGTTTGCATACCCTAGACGAAATGACCGAAGATTACTTCCACCCCTTCTTCGCCAGCATCATCCCCATCCGCGTCGGTTTTCTCACCCCCGGCGCAACCAGGCAAATTTTAGCCAACCCCGGCGACGAAGACTTCCTCCTCGACTACGAAAACGACGCACTCGATCGCATTTACCAACTCACCCACGGTCAACCCTATCTGGTTCAACTCGTAGGATTTCTCCTAGTCCGCCGCTACAACGAACTAACCTTCGAGACCGGACGCCCCCAGAAACCCATATTTACCAAAGAAGATGTAGAAGCAGTCATCCAAAACCCCAACTTTTACGGGCACGGTCGCTACTACTTTACCGGCGTCTGGGACCAAGCGGCACAAGGTGCCAAAGGGCAGCAACAAATATTAACCGCCCTGGCACCTCACCCCAAAGGTTTAACCCTCGCCGCCCTCGGCGATGCAACTGGCATAGATACTCCAGAAATGCAAACCGCCCTGGAAACCCTCGATCGCCACGACGTAGTTAAAGAAAACCATAACCGCTGGCAAATTGCCGTCGAACTTTTGCGCCGTTGGGTCGCCAACCGGTAGGATCGCTCAAAGCGCCTGTCATGCAGGACTAAAATACGAAAAACCCCCGGGCGTAGGAAAACCCGGGGGTTAATTTTAATCGCGCCACTTAACAGAACAACCGATCGCCTCCGTAGCAGTCGGGTTTACCGTTTCCCCGGACTGCAACTGAGCGATCGCCCGACGTAAATAAGACTCCTTCACCCCATCTGGGTCGTCAGCATTATCATCTATTAAACCTCGATAGCGCAACTTACCCTCACGGTCTAACAAAAAAGCTTCTGGAGTAGTTCCAGCGCCAAAACTATGAGCCACATCCTGGGTCACATCCCGAATATAAGGAAAATTCAGTTCCTTTTCCGCAGCGAAAGCCTTCATACTCTCGAAACTATCCTCGGGATATTTCTCCGCATCGTTAGCGTTAATGCCTATTAAAGTAACGCCTTGCGGTTCCAGTTCACCTTGCAATTGCTTCAGGCGGTCTAAATATAACCCCACATAAGGGCAATGATTGCACATAAATATGACACCAACAGCCCGATAATTGTCCAGATATCGAGCTAAATGGTGAACCTCATCATCAACTCCAGGCAATTCAAAATCCGGCGCATAGCTGTTAATTTCAGTTCCACTCATTTCTTGTAATCTCATCTTTCTAACAGGGCAGTTACCAAGGGTGCATTTCAGATCTTGCAATTTACCCAAAACGCGATCGCAATCTTCTTCAATTCAAAATATTTTAGAAGAACGATATAAGTTTAATTAAAGTATTTTGCTCAAATGAAATGCACCCTTATTTTGACTCGCGCCGATACCATTTATTTTCCCGCGCGAAACAGTTAATTCCAATTAGTAATAAACTCTCTTAAATCGGCATATAGCGATTATTGAATCGGTGAAGTACACCCCGACGGCTACCCCGTTGGTCTCCCTTAAAAAGGGGGACTTTTAATTGTTCCGGCTCCCCCCTTTTTAAGGGGGGCAGGGGGGTAGCGTTCGGGAGCATCTCATCGAAGTAAAAATACCAAAAGATTAATAATTTTTGTTAGTTGTTAGTTGTTAGTAGTCAGTTGCCCAACTAACAACTAACAACTGACCACTAACAGAAAGCGTTTAATTTTTGGCTTTATTCAAAATTGAGATGCACCCTAGCGTTCAATGTACTTCACCGAGCGCGATAAATGCTATAGCAATTCAAGAATTGATGAAGTAAATTTACGTTCCACCCAAAAATAAAAATGGCATCGGTTGAGTTCTTACCAGCCTCTAGCCAAGGCTTGATATCCTATTAGTTTATAAGCTAATTTGGCTGCTGTAAACTCGGAAACTACTGAATCTACAATAGGCGCTAATTCCATAATGTCGCAGCCAACAACCTCGTAGGACTCGAACGCCCTCCGTAAAAATTCCGTTAGAGAGAACCAATTTAGTCCCCCGGGTTCGGGAGTCCCCACTCCCGGGATGAGAGTAGGATCGATGCCGTCGAGGTCTATGGTTAAGAAAACCCGTTTAGTTTTGATGCTAGAAATAGCCCTTTCCACCCAGTCTGGTTGAGTCGCTATTTCCCGAGACCGAAATACAGTAAGCTGCTTTTCTTTAATTAAGTCCGCTTCTTCCTTACAAATAGCCCGTATGCCGATTTGGACAGTTGGCAGGCCCATATCGACTATGCGCCGCATCACGCAAGCATGATTGTAAATAGAGCCCTCATATTCGTGTCGCAAGTCCCCGTGGGCGTCTATTTGAACCACCGTGAAGGGTTCTCCGGGGTAAAGCTTTCGATAGGCCTCGACGATGCCAGTGGTGATGCTGTGTTCTCCACCGACGGCAATGACGAATTTGCCGTCCCCTGCTAGCTCTTCTACGGTTTTTTGAGTAACATCCAGCATTTCTTCGGCAGAGACCTTTTGGCCATTGGCCGTGTCGGCAATAGGTTCGACGGTATAGATGCCCACTTCCGACCCAATTTCCCGGTCTAGTTCTTCGTCGTAGTCTTCGAGTTGCTGGGAAGCTTCCAAAAAGGCAGCCGGGCCGTTTTTACAACCTCGTCGATAGGTGGTAGTGGCTTCGTAGGGAATTGGCAAAATAGCTACTCGGGCTTGGGGGTACTCCGGTACCATTTCAGTTCCAAGGAACGGCAATACTGAGGTACAAGCGATCGCTGTCATTTCTTATTTTTCTTATTTTTTTAAGCAATAGTTCATTTAGTCGATCCTATCCGCTGCTTATGGAAATAGCAAATAAGCGAGATCGAACCCTTCCGTTGTTTCGATCCAAACAGAATTAACTTTCATATTATGTATTACCATATTGTCTGAAAATATTCAAGCATTAATGGTATGATTTTTATTATTATTTTGGGAAATTATCCATTAGCGATTCCCCATTACCCAAAATATATTTCAGTCGCGCCCTCATTCCTGGTATCTTATGTTGGAAACTTGAGTTGAGAAAACCAACAAGGCATGGGGAAAGTTTATCAACGGGTTTTGCTAAAACTCAGCGGCGAAGCCTTAATGGGAAGTTTGGGCTATGGCATCGATCCGGCAGTAGTTCAAGACATCGCCCAAGAAGTAGCCGAAGTAGTGGCCAATGGAATCGATCTGGCTATTGTAGTCGGCGGGGGTAATATCTTTAGAGGGGTTAAAGCAGCCTCTAAAGGAATGGATCGGGCAACAGCAGATTATGTGGGCATGATCGCTACGGTAATGAATGCCATTACCTTGCAGGATGCCCTCGAACGAGCAGGAGTACCCACCAGAGTACAAACAGCGATCGCCATGCAGGAAGTGGCCGAACCCTACATCCGCCGTCGAGCTATCCGCCACTTGGAAAAAAAGCGGGTGGTAGTTTTTGGGGCGGGTTCGGGGAATCCCTTTTTTACTACGGACACCACTGCAGCCTTACGGGCCGCAGAGATAGATGCCGAAGTAATATTTAAGGCCACCAAAGTAGATGGAGTGTACGATTCCGATCCCAAGCTAAATCCAGAGGCCAAGCGTTACGAAAACCTTACTTATGCGGATGTCTTGGCCCAAGATTTAAGGGTAATGGATAGTACGGCGATCGCTCTTTGCAAGGAAAACAATATACCTATTATTGTATTTGACCTCTCGGTACGGGGAAATATTCGCCGGGCCGTGATGGGAGAATCTATTGGAACCTTTGTCGGAGGTCTTTGTGAACCTATCAGAAACTGAAAGTAAAATGAAAAAGGCCGTTGAGGCAGCTCAACAGTCTTTCAACACCGTGCGCACGGGACGGGCCAACGCATCCCTATTAGACCGGGTGATGGTGGAGTATTACGGAAGTCCTACTCCCCTGAAGTCTCTGGCCAGTATCAATACGCCAGATGCCAGTACGATCGTCATTCAACCCTTCGATCCCACTAGCCTAACTCTAATAGAGAAAGCAATTTCTCTGTCAGATGTGGGCCTGACTCCTAATAACGACGGTTCGGCAGTGCGGCTAAATATTCCCGTACTGACAAGCGATCGCCGTCAAGAACTGGTAAAACAGGTAGGCAAGTTAGCCGAAGAAGGCAAAGTGTCCGTCCGCAACGTTCGTCGGGATGCGATCGACTCCGTGCGCAAGCAGGAGAAAAGTAGCGATATCTCCAAAGATGAGTCGCGAGATCTGCAAGATAAAATTCAAAAGCTGACAGACAAATACACGGCGAAAGTTGATGAGTTGTCGGCAGCGAAAGAAAAAGACATTACCACTTTATAAAGCAGGGTAGATAGACTTTTTGCAAAAGTAGGCAACAGACAATAAATAACAGAAAAATAGTGGATAAAATTCAGAGTTTATTTCTACTTTTGCTAAAGTTATAATTAGGTTTGGAAGGGTGCATCGAATGTTGGCAAAAGGAATAAGAAGAAGCTAGCGATCGGCAATTAAACAGTATTAATTGGAACGATGCATCCTTCCAAATTCCCAATTTAAAATCAATCGAAAAGATAAATAAAGAAAATGTTTGATTGCATTATCGTAGGTGCCGGCCCAGCAGGAGGCGCGGCAGCATATCATTTGGCAAAGAGGGGACGTTCTGTTTTAGTAATAGAAAAAGAATCTCTTCCTAGAAAAAAAGCTTGTAGCGGAGGAGTGTCGCCAGCGATCGCTCAATGGTTTGATTTTGACTTCACTCCTGCTATTGCCCTGAAAGTCACAAAAAGTCGCTACACTTGGAAATTAGGAGACCCAGTAGAAGCGGAATTGCCAGAACCAATGTGGATGGTAAATAGATCTGTATTCGACCATTTCATCGTCCAACAAGCCCAAAGCCAAGGGGCAGAAATTAAAGACCGAACGGAGGTAAAGGGGATAGAATTTAAAAGCGATAGGTGGCAAGTAAACACCAACGGCGAACCCCTGACAGCACGTTATTTAATAGCAGCGGACGGTGCTAAAGGTCCGATGGCTAAATGGTTGGGTTTTAAAGAAGCGAAAAAACGACAAAGTTACTTATTAGAAGTCCCAGCAGCCGATAATTCAAATCCTTTAGTAATGTTTGAATTTGGCTTAGTTAAAAACGGCAGTATTTGGAGCTTTCCGAGCGAGTCTGGTTGCTCTATTAGCGCTACAACTTTCCGAGGCGGAGAACCAAGGAACCTCGATAAAGAATTAAATGAATATGCCAAACAATTCGGCTCTGCAGGCAAGAACCAAATTCAAGAACACCCCCTTTGCCTGTGGGATGGAGAGCGAAAGTTACACGCTCAAAACGCCATTTTAGCCGGAGAAACGGCAGGGATATTAGACCCTTTATCCGCCGAAGGAATTCGTCCTTCTATATTTAGCGGCGTTAAGGCGGCCGAAGCGATCGATGCAGCTTTGGGGGGCGCAGGTGAAGATGCTCTGAAAAAATACACCCAAACAATCAACGAGGAATGGGGTGCGGATATGGTATGGGCGGGACGTTTGGCAGGAGCATTTTACAGGTTTCCTAAAGTGGCATATAAAGCGGGTGTTAAAAGACCCACTGCTTCTCTGGTGATGAGTAAAATCTTATGCGGAGAAATGCGTTACGGAGAGATTGCTAACAAAGCAATTAAACGTTTGAGCAGTACATTCTTACCCGGGCGAGGTTAATAAGTCACTGATTAGTGCTGTGAAGCGCTGTTCGTAGTAATCGCTTTAGCGATTTATCTTTATCAATCGCTAAAGCGATTACTACAAGCGAGCCAACGCAAAAGTTCGTAGTAATCGCTTTAGCGATTCATCTTTATCAATCGCTAAAGCGATTACTACAAGCGAGCCAATGCAAAAGTTCGTAGTAATCGCTTTAGCGATTCATCTTTATCAATCGCTAAAGCGATTACTACAAGCGAGCCTACGCAAAAGTTCGTAGTAATCGCTTTAGCGATTTATCTTTATCAATCGC
>JAXHVR010000168.1:6446-9723 GCA_034189005.1 Cyanobacteriota bacterium
GCAAAAGTTCGTAGTAATCGCTTTAGCGATTCATCTTTATCAATCGCTAAAGCGATTACTACAAGCGAGCCTACGCAAAAGTTCGTAGTAATCGCTTTAGCGATTTATCTTTATCAATCGCTAAAGCGATTACTACAAGCGAGCCTACGCAAAAGTTCGTAGTAATCGCTTTAGCGATTTATCTTTATCAATCGCTAAAGCGATTACTACAAGCGAGCCTACTAAAGCGATCGCTACAAACTACCCGGTTAAAAATCATCCATTTGGCTCGCTATAAACTCTGACAAAAGTTCCTCCATCATTTCTTGCATTTCTTCCTCAGTTGCTTCTCTGCCAAAACTCGGTCCTTTCAAGAAGTCTTTAATAGTCATTTTTTTATGTCTAAAATCAGCCACAAAGTCGCGAAGCTGTTCGACTTCTTTAATGTGATGTTCTGCCGTCGATAAAATAACATTAATCGGGTCAAAACCTTCTCGCACGAGGGAACGATATTCCTTCACCATCTCCCCTTCCTGGGTCGATCGCATCCAGCGCAGTTCTGATTTAATATTTTCATATTGGGTCTTGAGTAATTCATTATCCATTTCCAGGCGATCGCACTGTCGTTCTATCTCGCTGCTGGAAGCATTTTTCAGATTAACCGATTTATCTAATTGGTACTGCCGTTCGATTTCTAGCAACCTTGCCATGTCTCCCTCGTCATAAGCGCGGTTAACCTCCTTCATAACTTCTTCGTAATCTTCCCGATCTTCGTTATTGCTAACTTTATCGGGATGGAATATTTCTGCTAGGCGGAGGAAGGTGCTACGCATCTGCTTTAAATCTGAACTTGCGTTAGAGTTATTATGGTTTGGTGGGGGGTTATCTTCCTCGTCAAAGCGATCGCTATTGAAGTTACCGTTAAAGTCAGAGTCATTTTCAAAGTCATTCTCGGAGTCATTTTCTGTAGATTCTTCTTCCATATCCTCATCATCTTTGGAACTTATCGCGCCCATCATCTGAAGCATTCGATAGACTTTCTCAATTTTCTTGCGACTCTGTTTGCCGAACTTGCGAGTGGTGAAAATTTCTTCAAACAGGGAGTGAATTTCTGCATCTAGTTTGACAAATTTTTCGTGTAAAGGCTGACTTCTTTGGGCAATTTCAACGGCGATCGACTGCATTTGTTCCAGAAAATTAGTCAATTCGGTTCGCTTCCTTTTTATCTGCTTGAGAAGCCACTGATGGTCTTTTTCTAGCTCTTCAAACCGAAGGTGAAATGAAGAAAGCGCTAACTCGGAATTTCCTTGGGGTGCTGGTGTTGTCTTTTTCGTTGTTTTTTTCGCCGCCTTTTTTGCTGTCTTTTTTCTAGCCATAACCTTAGATTTCCAGTACAAAAGTCAGTTTCTTATTATATAGCAATCCCTTCGCGAGTAGTCAAAAATAAAAAAAGGGATATTCACCTATAACCCAGAAACCCGGTTTTTCCAAAAAACCGGGTTTCTTAATTACAATACCTTCGCCATTTTTTTGTAGGTTGGGTGGAACGTAGTGCAACCCAACAAAATCGTTTGTTGTAGCTAGGATTTTGTTGGGTTGCGTTTCACACGCGCGCTACCTACGAATGGTATTTTTTCTGCATGGCGAAGGTATTGATTAACAAAAAATCAAAAAGCCAACCTTAATAAAGTAGGAAGCAAAGAACCCAAAGCCGCCATAATTCCACCTTTTTGTTTTGGTTGGGCCGGGTTGCGACGAGCCTCAATTACCTCGCCCAATTGCTCCGATAATTCTTCCCCCTCAGCACTGCCTAGAGAAGCATATAATTGACGAGCTATTTCCGCATCCTCCAGAGCTCCGACATAATTATTCAAATCGCCCTTTGCCATACTCCGAGCAAAATAAGCCGCAGCTAAATCCGGTTTCATAGCCAAAGCTCGATTGTAATAATCTATAGCATTTCTATAATTTCCAGCTTGAGCCTCTGCAATGCCCAACCTGTAAAAATCCTCAGCACTGCCAGTATAAGTCGGCAAGCCGATCGCCCCTATTAAAATAGCATTACTCAGATCCACTCCTAATAAAGTGGCATTGGATAAATAAGCACTCCTCAAATCAGTACCCGCCAAATTTGCCCCAGTCAAGTCGGCCCCGGTGAGGTTAGCGCCGAACAAACTCGTACCCGCCAAATTCGCCCCAGTCAAGTCGGCCCCGGTCAAGTTGGCGCGACTGAGATTCGCACCTGCGAGGTTAGCGCCCTTTAAATTCGCTCCCGACAGGTTGGCCAAAACTAACCCCGCCCCGCTCAATTCGCACTCCTGACATTGACCGGTGGAGAGTAGCTCTCGGGTATGTTGCAAATTTTCCGCCGTTGCAGGAAAAGTAGGAGAAATAGTCGTAAATAATAAGGCCGTTGCTAAAATTCTAAGTTTCATAAGCTTTTTTCGCGATTAGCCTCCCCCACCAACGATCTGGCTAACAGATGTTTTGGGCTAACAGGCAGGGAATGCCTGTTCTAGGGGTTTGTCATCCGTTGGCAGTGTCCGTGGGAAAGGGAAGTTATTCAAAAATAGTACCATCGGGCATAGTGGCTCCCTTGAGAGAAACTCCGTTCAAGCTGACTCCAGACAAGTTCGCAGCAAAGAGGTTGACCCCGGTAAGGTCCGCAGCGCTTAAAACAGCTTCCCTTAAATCTGCTCTCATCAAAGTGGCGTCGATTAAATCGGCCCCACCTAAATCTACTCTGGCGAGGTTCGCACCAATCAAGTCAGCTTCGTTAAGAACTGCCCGACGCAGGTTTGCTCCATACAAGTTTACTCCGTGCAAGTCGGTGTCGCAAATAATGGCCCTGGAAAGATCGGCTTCTATGAGGTTAGCTTCTTTGAGGCTGGCGCGACTGAGGTCCGATCTGCTCAATTTGGCATGGGTCAGATTGGCCCGATGTAATTTAGCTCCGACCAAAATTGCCCCGCGCAGATCGGCACCGCTGAGATCGGCACCGCTGAGGTTAGCTTCGCTGAGATTGGCTTTACTGAGGTTTGCTCTGCTCAATCTGGCTTGACAGAGATTCGCCCCAATCAAGTCCGCCTCCAAGAGATTAGCACCGACGAGCTCGGCTTCGTATAAGTGGACTTCATGGAGGTAAACTCCGCTAAAATTTCTTTCTCCTTTGGCGTATTGTCTGAGGAGTTCTTCCGTTTTCATGTTGGCTTTTTCCATATCTTTATTTTATTTGAAAATACTTTACTGGAGGCGATATAACCGGATGTTATTTGGAAAGGTTATTGCAAAGATTGGG
>JAXHVR010000169.1:0-9623 GCA_034189005.1 Cyanobacteriota bacterium
CCCAGCCCCCCTTAAAAAGGGGGGAGCAAGAGCAAGTCAAAGTCCCCCGTACATGAAAACCTTCTTCCTCTGGCCTCCCCCTTATCAAGGGGGACGGGAGGGGGTTCCACAGGGGGACCAACGGGGTAGCCGTCGGGGTGTACCTCATGGATTCAATAATCGCTATAAAGGCCATCATAAATGAAAAGAAAAAGATTCTAGTTATAAGTTAAAAGGCCCAAACGGGAGCGGGTCTATGCCTGAAGCTTTCCCAAAAATCGCCCAGGGTTGCCAGGGTCTTCGGTGCCAGCTTCCGTGCTTGGAGGGTGGGAAGTAAGTTCAAAAGATCGGAGCTGATACCTGCCGACGATTCCCATTGCAATAGGATTATAAAAGTTGACAAGGCTCAGGGGCAAGGGCAGTTTTTAGGGGCGAATAATAGATGTTAAATCTTAAAAAAATAGTTGATAATAATTGTAATTCAGAAAGCGAAGATATCCGGCGGTTATTCAAGTTTCCAGATAGTTCGGCGATGCAAATTTTTAATAATTTTAGCATAGCGAAAAAGATTGGCTTTGGCTATTCTTTGGCGATCGGAATGGGAGTTATAGGAACTTCCATAGGTCTCGGCGCTGGCGATTACTACCAAAAACAGGCCCAGGAAGAGCGTTCTATTGCCCAAGACCAATACCGTCTTTTTATAGAGTTAGAAAATGCTGTAATTAAAGCTCGGTTGCATCAGCAAAGATTGGTAGGAGTGTTGGGAAATTATATTTCGTTTGAATTAGAAAGTAAGAGGTTTTTAACAGGGGTAAAGCGGATCGAAAAACTGCTTGTCGAAATAGAGGATTTTATAGAGACTAACCAGGATAATTTAGTCGTAGATGACGAAGAATTAAAAACATTATTACAGAGTTATGCTACCAATACGAAAGCTTACAGGGAGTTAATTGAATTGCTGCGGGCAGAATTAGATGCTTCCACGCTGAAATTGGCAGAGATACCGGCAGCAAGGGAGCAAGTATTGACGGCTATATTGGGGGCTGAAGCGGCTGAAATAAATGTCAATTACGATGGGCTATTAGAAAGTTTATTTTTAATTAGAAATGCTGCGGAAAGACAAGAAGATATAGCAGTAACTAAGTTGGAAGAAGCGGAGAAATTGAGGTGGCAAATTATCGCGACGAGTATGGCGATGTCGGTGCTAATGTCGGTGCTGCTAGCGGTAATTACCAGTAGGGCGATCGCTCGTCCCATTCAAGAAGTTAGTGCGGTAGTTCGGAAGGTTACGGAAAGGGCAAATGTCCAAGTAATAGCGCCAGTTATAACTAAGGATGAAGTGGCTGTGTTAAGAAGCTCTATGGAGCATATGGTGCAATGGATAGAAGACTACACCAAAGAACTAAGGGAAGGTAAAGAAGCAGCGGAGATTGCTAATAAGGCTAAAAGCGAATTTATGGCTAATATGAGTCACGAACTGAGGACACCTTTAAGCGGTGTTTTGGGCTACGCTCAAATATTAGAAAGAGACAAAGAAGCTACTCCGGCTCAACTAGAAGGTATCAAAATAATTTATCAAAGCGGCTCTCATTTATTAATGTTAATCAACGACCTTTTAGACATTTATAAAATAGAAGCTAACAAACTGGAATTATGCCCTACGGATTTTAATTTTCCAGACTTCCTAAAAGGGGTTGTAGAAATATGCCGCATCCGGGCAGAACAAAAAGGCATTGATTTTATTTATCGACCGCTAACAAAGCTACCAATGGGGGTTAATGCAGACGAAAAAAGACTGCGGCAGGTGTTAATAAATCTTTTGGGAAATGCGATTAAATTTACCGAGAAAGGCGCTGTTAAATTTAAAGTTGCTTCCTTGGGATTTGAAGGTGAAAATGGGAAGGTAAATGGGAGAAAAAATGGAACGGGTTTCCGGGAAAAAATTAGGTTTCAAATCGAAGATACTGGGGTGGGAATGACCCCAGAAGAAATATTAAAAATATTTTTACCTTTCGAGCAGGTGGGAGAAGGAAGCAAGCAGGCGGAAGGTACCGGTTTGGGGCTTGCTATTAGCAGGAGATTGGTGGAGATGATGGGGAGCGAAATTCAGGTTGACAGTCAGGTAGGAAAAGGAAGTCTTTTTTGGATAGATATAAATTTGCCGATAAGTTCGGGGTGGGTGTCGCTACCCGGAAAAGTGGAAGCAAATATCATTAGTTATAAAGGAAAGCGCCGTCGCGTTTTAGTAGTCGATGACTGTGGGGAAAATAGAGGGCTAATAGTTAATCTTTTAAACACATTAGGCTTTCAAACGAGCGAGGCTAGCAATGGAAAAGAGGGTTTAGAAAAAGCGGAAACAATTCGGCCGGATTCGATCGTGACTGATATAGTAATGCCTGAGATGGATGGTTATGAAATGACAGAAAGATTGCGACAATTGCCTGGTTTTGAGGAGGTCAAAATAATTGCTTCTTCGGCGAGCGTTTCTGCGTCGCAAAGGCGGAAAAGTTTGCAATTCGGTTGTAACGATTTTATCCCGAAACCTGTATTAGTAGCAGAGTTGTTAGAAAAATTACAGATTTATTTAGATTTGGAATGGGTTTATGATGTTTCGGAGGAATCGACTAATAAGGATGAACAAATTACGGTTAATAAAGAAGAAATAGTTGCGCCTCCAGCTAAAGAATTGATGGTTTTATATGAAGCGGCTCGCATTGGAGATTTTTCCGAGATTGAAGCGGAAGCGTTGAGAATTAAGCTGTTAGATAAGAAATACGAGCCTTTGGTCAATAAGGTGTTAAATTTGGCTGAAGAGTTTGAGGATGCGGCAATAATTAATTTGTTAAAACAATATATTTCGGAGTTGGCAATGAGTAATGGCTGTTAAGGATCGATGGTTAACTCAGGGGAGCATCTCAAGAATGAAGAAAACCAAGAATTTAATGCTTTTAGGCAACAGGCAACAGGCACTATTGCTACAGGGAAAAGAGGTTTTAAGTAAAAAAAGTATTTTTACTTCGATGAGATGCTCCCTAACTAACTGCTAACTCTTAACATTCCAGAAAGGTTAAAATTAACTTTTGAAAGGGTTAAGATTTAGTAAGGAAAGCGATCGCTCCTCAGAGACAAACGGGTGCATCTCAATTTTGAAAAAAACCAAAAATTTAACGCTTTTTGGTAATGGGTAATAGGTAATAGGTAATAAGAAAATTTTATTTTTGCAAATATGAGATGGTCCCGAGACAAACAGTATAATTTCTGACGTGGTTTGATTTTTGACGCTGGGTGGGCTATAATATCTAGCTAAACTGGTACGATTGAAACTAGAATAATTTCTGACCAAAAACAAGAGACTTCCAGGCTAACAATGGAACCCACCAAAGAAAGTGTAATAACCATAGTTGATGATAACCCTACTAACTTAAAAGTCCTGTTCAAATTTTTAAACGAATCTGGCTTCAAGGTATTAGTAGCCAAAAATGCCATAAGCGCCATAGAAAAGGTAAAACAAACATTGCCAGATCTGATATTATTAGATGTGATGATGCCGGGAATAGATGGCTTTGAAACTTGCAGCCGTTTGAAAGCGGAAGAAGCTACCAAAGATATTCCGGTAATTTTTATGACAGGTTTAAGCGAACCGGTAGATAAATTAAAAGGATTAGAGTTAGGAGCAGTTGATTACATCACGAAGCCATTTCATCAAGAAGAGGTTTTAGCGCGGATAAAACTCCATATTAGATTTAAAAGATTAACTGAAACTCTGCAAAGTCAAAATCAGTTATTGAAACTAGAAATAGCCAGCCGCACCGCAGTAGAATCATCCTTGCAAAGGCTGACTGATGAGTTAGAAGAAAGAGTCGAAAAAAGGACAGCCCAACTAACAAAAGCAGTAGAAGATTTGCAACAGGCTCAGGTAAAATTGCTGCAAAGGGAAGAAAAACTACGCTACGATGCTTTCCACGATACTTTGACTAATTTACCAAACCGAGCTTGGTTTATAAATAGGTTGAAATTTTTAATTGAGTTGAATGCCAGAGAGTCAGACTATCTATATGCGGTCTTATTTCTGGACCTCGATCGCTTCAAAGTGGTCAACGATAGTCTGGGGCATTTAGTAGGAGATGAACTGCTAAAGAGCGTCAGTATCAGATTGCAAGCTTCTTTGGATGAAATGGCAACTGTGGCGAGGTTTGGCGGGGATGAATTTGTGATTTTGCTAGAAGATATTAAAGATGTCTGCGATGCTACGGCGGTAGCTTCTAGGATTAAGAGAGAATTAAGATTGCCGTTTTACTTAAAAGATTACGAACTCTTCGTGGCGGGGAGCATCGGGATAGCTCTGGGTAAAATAGAATATGAGAAGCCGGAAGAAGTTTTAAGGGATGCGGATGTAGCGATGTATCGTGCCAAACATAACGGAAGGGCGCGTTATGAAGTATTCGACCCCGAAATGCAAGAACTTGTAATGGCGCGGTTGCATTTGGAAAACGACTTGCGAAGGGCGATCGCTACAACTTTAGACCCGAACTTGGAATCGGAATTTTGCTTGCACTATCAACCTATTGTTTCTCTCAGAGGGGGGGAGATTCTAGGTTTTGAGGCCCTGGTGCGGTGGAATCATCCCTCGCGGGGGTGCGTGTCGCCGGGGCAGTTTATCCCCGTTGCGGAAGAAACTGGATTAATCAACGAACTGGGATGGTGGATTTTGCGAGAGGGTTGTCGCCAGATGAAGAGTTGGCTAAAGCTTGGTGGGAATGTTCCTTTGAGGATGAATGTTAATCTTTCGCCGGTGCAGCTTTTGCAGGTGGATATCGTAGAGGGTATCCAGGAAATTATCCAGGAAACTGCCCTACCGCCTAATTGCTTGAAGTTAGAAATTACCGAAAGCTGCGTTTTAGACATTTCTTCGGAGGAAGCTCAAGTTTTAAAACAACTAAAATCCCTGGGAATGCAGTTGTGTATTGATGATTTTGGCACTGGGTATTCTTCTTTAAGTCGGCTCTATGAATTCCCCATAGATACTTTGAAAATCGATATGTCTTTTGTTCGTCGGATAGGACAAGAAAATGGTGGCGAAGAAATTATTCAGACGATTATCAATTTGGCTAATAGTTTGGGGATGAGTACGGTGGGAGAGGGAATAGATACGACCCAAAAGCTTAATAAACTGGAAGAGTTAGGCTGCGATTTGGGGCAAGGTTTTTTATTTTCTAAGCCTGTAGATAGCTTAAAGGCTACGGCCTTATTGTCCGATTACAACAGGCGGACTCTGGGGGAGGAAAGGGGTGGAGCTAAATTTTGAATAAGGGTAGTGGTAAAGATGTAGTGACGGTTCGTAGTAATCGCTTTAGCGATTGATATAGATAAATCGCTAAAGCGATTACTACAAACCAAGCTCGTAACCTTAAAACACTACTTGTGACCCACTACCAGTTTTTTTGAGTTGTTTGCTTTAAAAGTTAGCAAAGGAAGCATTGAGGCGACTGCGTTGGTAAAGTTTGGCTCGATCGATGGCGATCGCTAATTGTTCGGCAATATCTTGGAGCATTTCCATTTCGTCTTTGCTCCAGGCATAGGCATCGGTACAATGTTCGCAGACAATGACACCTATTTCAGTCCCATTTATCTGCACTGGAACTACCATCAGAGAAGTTAAACCAAGAGTACTCAAATATTCTTCTATCAGTTCGTCTGTATGAAGAGACTTAAGGTTCTCATCCCAGCCGACGGAGTTCATTTCTTGTATTGCTTCTTCCAAGATTTTTATCGCTTGCACCGCTTCTTCGCTGAGTTCGCAGGAGTTGCCGTTCGTCTTTGGCGATAAGTGAGGAGCGCTTACTTCGTACAATAGTTCAAACTTGGAGGTTTCTATGTCTGGTTGGTACCACATAAATTTGCAGCGATCTATCTCTAGGAGGTTGCGAATTTCCTCAACTGCTGTAGATACAATTGTATTCAATTCTAAAGAGCTATGAATTTTGCTCGATAGCTGGCGCTTCATCATTTCTCCTCGCTGGGTGAGTCTTTGTATGCGAGATTCCGATTCTAATAACAAGTCTTGGGTTATTTGCAGTCGTTGATTTGCGGCTTTTAGCTGTGCCATTGTGGCTGCTAATTCCCGCGATTTTTGTTCTACTTCGCAGCTACGTTGAATTGCCTGGGGCATTTCGGCTAGCATATCGATGGCTAGCGCTACTGCTTCTGAATCTAAATCTTCGATGCCCAACCAAGGTTGAGGTTTAATCAAATCTTCTGTGGTCCAGACTTCTTGGAATTGTCCGTTTGGCATAATTTGTCCGATCCGACAGTGTTTCCATAGATGTTGATTTTTTTCTATTTTAACCAATCCTCCAGGAGCTTCGTAAGTTAAATTTATAGCCGCTTGGCGAACTTTATCCGTGTCAAAGGAGCCTGCTTTTTCTACTGCTAATTTCCAGAGATAGACTTGGGAATAAGCTGATTCTATGGGGTCGCTGGTAACGCGATCGCTTCCATATCTTGCTTTAAATTGTTCGACAAATATTATATTTTTTGGGGTATCTAATTCTTGGAAATAAGTCCAACTTCCATAATGACCTGCTGCTATTTCTCCTATGTTTTGCAATTCTTCTTCTGCTACGCTGGTTGCTAATATAGGAATTTCTGCGGCGCTGATACCTGCTTCTTTGTACTGTCGATAAAAAGCGAGATTGCTATCTCCATTGATGGTACTAAATACTACATCGGGTCCGCATTCTTTGATTTTTTCAATAGTTAAGTTAAAATCTGTCTCCCCCAAAGGGACGTACTCTTCGTTTAATAAGGTACCGCCTTGTTGTTTTAGCTGCGATTTAATTATTTTATTTACGGTGCGAGGAAATACATAATCAGAACCTAATAAATAAAATTTATTGCCCTTATTTTCCAGAAGCCACTCAAGGGCTGGTTCTACTTGTTGTTTCGGGCAAAGACCTGTATAGAAAATATTAGGAGAAGATTCTAATCCTTCGTATTGAAGGGGATACCATAGTAGGGAGTTTAGCTCTTCAAATACTGGCAATACTGCTTTTCTACTGGCGGAAGTCCAACAACCAAAAACTGTGGCTGCTTTATCTATTTGGAGTAATTTTCTGGCTTTCAACGCGAACTGGGCGGGTTTAGACTGGGTATCTTCGACGATCGCTTCGATCGTTTTACCTAGAACTCCCCCACGAGCGTTAATTTCTGCTATGGCCATCAATTCTGCATCTTTCAGAGATTTTTCGCCGATCGCCATCGTGCCGCTTAGGGAGTGGAGAATGCCTACTCGCACCGTAGCTTTTTCGCTGTTAAATTTTTCTGGGTTGTCGCTCATTATTTCACCTTAAAACTAAGTTTTTTTCTTCGTAATTATGTTAAGAGTTTTTCTACTTATCCAAAATTAAAATAATTAGTTGGCGATTATATCATAAAAATTGACTATGGAGGTTTTTCAGCTAATAATTTATCTTTAACGGTAGGCTGATGTAGTGACTGCTCGTAGTAATCGCTTTAGCGATTCCGAGATATGAATCGCTAAAGCGATTACTACGAACTTGGGAGATCGCACCTCTAGTTTAAATAAAAAAAGGTTAAAATTGTAATAAAAAGTAGATAAAAATCTAAGCATCGGCCCCCAGGGTTTACGAAAAGGAGAAACAAAATGTTCCCGATATTTCTAATTTTAACTGCTTTAGTAGCGGCTTATTTTTACCTGAAGGCCACCGAAGAACTTCCCCAAATATTGACTTTGACAACCGTGGCCATTTGTGTGTTTTTGGCCCTAGCTATGGCCCCCTGGGAAGTCCAACTTTTGATGGTTATCTTGCTTCTGGTTGTTACGAGAAAGGTCTCTTGGCGGAAACCAGGTCATTTAGGTTGATATAGCGAGGAAAAATCGGGTGCATCTCAATTTTGAAGAAAGCCAAGAATTTAACGCTTTTTGGTAATGGGGAAAACGGTAATGGGTAATAGGAATATTGCATTTTTGCAAATTCGTTAATTTTTTCGCTCCTGCGGGCTTTCCTAACGGTAAGCTCGCCACTGTCATTAGTGGAGTAAAATAATTATTAATTATTAATTATTAATTATTAATTACTTAAACCATGCTAGAAGTTCGACCCAAAGAAACCGCTTCCATGCTAACCAGAGATGGAGTGCGTTTGGATGCAGATATTTACCGCCCCACTGGGGACGGTGAATTCCCTGTTTTATTAATGCGACAACCTTATGGAAGAGCGATCGCCTCCACCGTGGTTTACGCCCATCCTAAATGGTACGCCGCCAGAGGTTATATTGTCGTCGTTCAAGATGTCCGAGGCAGGGGTACTTCCGAAGGCGAATTTAAACTATTTGCTGCGGAAATAGAAGACGGTTTGGACGCGGTAAATTGGGCGGCAAAATTACCTGGAAGTAACGGCAAAGTTGGAATGTATGGCTTTTCCTATCAAGGCATGACTCAGCTTTATGCCGCCTCGGCAAAACCCGAGGCTTTAAAAACTATTTGTCCGGCTATGGTAGGCTACGATTTATATGGAGATTGGGCTTACGAAGGGGGAGCATTTTGCTTGCAAGCTAACCTCGGTTGGGCGATTCAATTAGCAGCAGAAACCGCTCGCTTGCGAGGAGATGAAAAAGCTTACCAAGCCTTATATTCTGCTTCTCGAAATCTGCCTTTTTACGATAATATTCCCGCCCGCCCGGAGATTATAACTAAGTTGGCGGCCGATTCGTTTTATGGGGAGTGGTTAGATAATTATTTACCCGGAGAATACTGGCAAAAGTTATCGCCAAATATGGCATTGGTCGATCTGCCGATGCTGCATATTGGCGGCTGGTTCGATACTTATTTGCGAGGAACGATTCATTTTTATCGAGAGATGGCTTCTGGGCGGGAATGTTTGCAACATTTAATTGTCGGTCCTTGGGCTCATTTACCTTGGGGCAGAAAGGTGGGGGCGATCGATTATGGTTTGGCTGCTTTAAGTCCTATTGATGAATTACAAATAGAATGGTTCGATCGCTTTCTTAAAGGAATAGATAACGGGTTATTAAATAAAGCTCCAGTTTGTCTGTTTGAAATGGGGAGCGACCGCTGGCGAGAGTTCGATAATTGGCCTAGCGGGGAGGAAAAATCTTATTTTTTAGCAAGTACGGGATTGGCTAGTATTAGAGAAGATGCGGGTAGTTTAAATGAGGATTTATCCGAGAATTCTTCTGAAGATATATTAATCCGCGACCCTTGGCGGCCGGTGCCATCTTTAGGAGGTCACGCAGCATTTCCGGCGGGTTCTTTCGAGCGTTCTGGATTAGATAATCGCAGCGATATTTTGACCTACACTTCCGCGTTTTTAAAGGAAGATTTACATATTGCAGGAGATGTAGAAATAGAGATTTATTGCACGGCAGACGCTCCAAGTTTCGACTTATGCGCGATTTTATCCGAGGTCAAAAACGACGGCAGAGTTTACAATTTTACTCAAGGTTATCGCCGGGTAGATTCTAAGGAGTTGCCAGTAAAAATATCTTTGCAAGCAACTTGTATTAAAGTTGCTAAAGGTAATGCCTTGCGTTTGAGTTTAAGTGCGGATTGTTTTCCTGCTTATGCGGCGAACGGTGGAACGGGAAAACCTGCTGGGGAGACG